>JAZPXY010000071.1:0-3149 GCA_045543875.1 Bulleidia sp. | reverse complement strand
TTATAAAAGTCAATGTCCTGCACATTCTCAGATTCAAGGTTGAAAAGAGAAAGAATGGCATATTTATCTTTATCTAGTGACATGATCGCCTCCTTCGAGACGATCGTACGGAAATAAAAGAGAACAGAGAAACAGAAGTCGTTTGAAAGAGCAGTGAGTCCGGATCCTGGAAAGCATTCTTCCAGCGGCTGCGGGTAGAGTCGGCAGGAAGATCGAAGAGATCAAGATCCTGATCATCAGAGAGAGCCGCATAGATGACATCGGCAGTATATTGCTTGTAAGGGATCAGAAAAGAAGGAAGAGCCCTGTGATAGGAAACACCTTTGTATACGGGGATCCAGATATAGAAGGAGTGATCAGCTTCTTTGACGATCCTTCTGACGGTGCCGACCTGGACCATAGGCTCGCCGGTGACAGGACAGAGAACAGACTCACTGCTCACAACTAAAAATCTTCAGGATGAGAAGGATGTGGAATCATGGAAAAATGTGATATGATGACCATGGTTAGAAACCGGAGGCACGTGTTAGTTGCGACGCTAAGGAACGTGCCTTTTCCTTTCTGTATATAGAAGAATTGTAATACAGAAAGAAAAAGATCAATGTCCTCAGGCACCAGAAGGTGCCATCGTCCATCGAATGGAAGCGAGGTTCCAAACCTCCTGACCCCATGATCGTTTAAAGGAAGAAACGGGAAGGCATCTACTGCCTCCCCGCATTTCTTTACAGAGGGTACTGCACCCTCACCAATTTTGGATAGTCTGTTTTTTCATTATGTCCTTTAGCATTCACGGTAAAGGGAATTCGAAAAACCGCATTGATACTCCTGCAGAAAACATGCATGAAACATTCGTTTTCCAGCAAAAAACGTTCATTATTTTTGCAATAAATATCATTTTTGAACGCTACTACATTGAATGACTTGCGTTTATAGGCTAAAATCATAATCAGTTCAAGCGTTTTTGAACGCAAAAATGAACTGTTAAATATAAATAGGAGATTAACAACATGGGAAAGAAAATTATGAGTATGTTTACCGTCTTGAGCTGTGCAGCAATGGCACTTGCCGGATGCAGCGGCGGCAGCGGCGCTTCTGATTCCGGTGCATCGTCCTCTTCAGGCGATGACCGTGTAGTCATCTATACAGCTGCGGAAGATGAACGTATTGCATATATCCAGGAAGAACTGAACAAACAGTTCCCTGATACCGAGATTGTCATTCAGTCTCTCGGCACCGGCCAGCTGCTTTCCAAGCTGCAGGCCGAAGGCGCTAACGGTGACTGCGACATCTTCTATGATCTGGAAGTTGTCAATGCTGAAATCATTCTGAATTCCAATCCGGATCTGTTTGTCGATCTGTCTGATTATGATTTCTCGATCTATGATTCTTCCGTTACCGGATATACCGACCGTCACCACAAGTATGCAGTCAACGGCAAGACAGCAGGTGCCTTCCTGGTAAATACCAAAATGCTGGAAGAACTCGGTCTTCCCGTTCCGACAACCTATGAAGACATGCTGAAGCCGGAATACAAGGAACTCATCGCAATGCCGAACCCCAAATCTTCCGGTACAGGCTACAGCTACTATAACGGTATGGTTACACTGCTCGGTGATGAAGCCGGTATGACTTACTTTGATACGATCAACCCGAACATCAAGGAATATACGACTTCCGGTTCCGCTCCGGCAAAATCTGCTATCCGCGGTGATGTTGCAATTGCCTACGGTCTGCTCTGGCAGTGTGTCAACTATGCCAATGAAAACGAAGGCATGACAGTTGTTGTTCCGGAACAGGGCCTGGCATTTGACCTCTTTACGATGGGCATGATCGCCGGTCATGAAACAAAGGGATCGGTCAAGGCTGTATTCGATTATCTCTACAACGAGCTGAACAAGCCGCAGTGTGCCAAGTTCAATCCGGACAAGATCTATGTGAATATGCCGGCAGCAGAGATTCCGAACTATCCGGAAAGCTATAAAGAAATCACCATGAACGGACTGTTCGATTTCGAGTATAAGCAGAATCTTCTGGATCAGTGGAAGTATTAAGTCATTGATTAAAAAAGATTATGAAAGAATAGCAGATTCATCCGCTATTCTTTCTTGTTGTTTATCCGCCTTCTGCAATCAGGTGGATTGAAAGAACGGAGGAAATTGCAATGGAAGACATAATCATTCGGGCTGAGAATATCAATAAGAAGTTTAAGACCAAGACTGTCCTGGAGGATGTTTCGTTTGATGTTAAAAGAGGAGAGTTCCTTTCCCTGCTCGGTCCGTCCGGGTGCGGAAAAACAACGATTCTCCGCATTCTGATCGGCATTGAGAAGCCGAGTTCCGGTCATATTTACAAGGACGGCAAGGATATTACCTATGCCGACCCGAAGGACAGAAATATCGGCATCGTATTCCAGAATTATTCTCTGTTCCCGAATATGGATGTATATCACAATATTGCCTATGCCCTGCAGAGCCGCAAGATGCCGAAAGAAGAAATCGACAAAAAGGTTCGGGAAATTATCGAAACTGTCGGTCTGGAAGAGCATATCTACAAAAAGCCGAAGCAGCTGTCCGGCGGCCAGCAGCAGCGTGTTGCCATTGCCAGAACTCTTGTTCTGAATCCGGATATTATCCTTTTTGATGAACCGATGTCAGCTCTGGACGCCGAGATCAAGGTGACTCTGCGCCAGCAGCTGAAAGATATTCAGAAGAAACTGAAGATCACAATGATCTATGTCACCCATGATCAGGAAGAGGCTTTTGCCCTTTCTGACAGAATCATGGTACTGAACGATCTGCGCATCGCCCAGCTGGATACTCCGTATAACCTCTATCACAATCCTGCCGATGCTTTCGTTGAGCGCTTTATTGTGAATCACCTGAACCTGAAGATGAAATCTATCGAGGACAGCATCCGATGAAGAACCAGATATTGCGTACCGGCAGAATTATTAAACATGAATATCTGCGCCTGTTTTCCATAGGCTGCATTCTTCTGTTTGCCATCATGCCGCTGCTTACCCTTGCCTTCCATGTCACCGGTGAGGACTGGGCATTTATTACCGGCGACAGCAATTTCTGGGAGGCAATCAGAAATTCCGTCATCTATACAACCGCAGCCACGGCAATTACAACCGTTCTGGCACTTCT
>JAZPXY010000070.1:0-167857 GCA_045543875.1 Bulleidia sp. | reverse complement strand
ACCTCCTCATATAACTTCGTTGTAGTTTCGCAGACCACATACGAAATTATATGCCAGGAGGCTTTTTTTCATTATCTCTCCGCTAAAGCTTTCTTGGACCCTCCGGACTATCCGGGGGTTTTAATGGCTATGCCAAAAAACTGCTCCGCAGAGCGGAACAGTCCTCTTGTTCTTAATAGTTTTCTTTCTTGACTTCGAAGAAGGACTCCTTGTATCCGCACAGCGGGCATACCTTCGGGGCGTTCTTTCCGGTCAGCGTAAAGCCGCAGATCTCGCACTGCCATACGACATTGTCATCCTTTGAGAATACCTTGCCGGCATTGAGGTTGTCCAGCAGCTTCTGGTATCTTTCCTCGTGTTCCTTTTCTACCTTTGCGACCATGTCCATCTGGGCAGCGATGCGGGTGAAGCCTTCTTCACGGGCTTCGGCAGCCATTCTCTTGTACATGTCGGTCCATTCGCCGTTTTCACCGTCGATGCCGGCCTGCAGATTCTCAGCGGTTGTCGGAACACCGCCCTCATGCAGAGCCATGAACCACAGCTTGGCATGTTCCTGTTCGTTGCGGGCTGTTTCAAGGAAGATGTTGGCAATCTGTTCGTAACCTTCCTCACGTGCCTTTTCGGCAAAATATGTGTACTTGTTGCGGGCCTGGCTTTCACCGGCAAATGCTTCCTGCAGATTTTTCTCAGTCTTTGAGCCTTTTAATTCCATTGTCTTTTCTCCTCTTCTTTCAGACAGTTTTTACAGATTCCTTCAAAGGACGTGCTGTGCCGGATGATCCTTGCGCCCATGACGGCTGCCGTCTTTCCGTCGGCTTCGCTGTCATACGGCGCATCGATATCGAAGACCTTTCGGCATCTCTGGCAGTACAGATGATCATGGGGAACCGGGTTGCCGTCATAAAAGCTGACACCCTTTTCGCTGATCTTCTGGATGATGCCTTCTTCGCACAGAACATTCAGGTTGCGGTAAACCGTTGCCATGCCGATTCCCGGTTCTGTTTCATTAAGAACCGCCATCACTTCCTCGGCTGTCATATGTTTTCCGACTCCTTCAATGATATTCTGAATGATTTGTTTCTGGCGCGTATGTCTTCTCTGCATAACACTCCTTATTGAGAACTATTCTCATTATGACAGAGATAAAAAGGGAATTCAAGCAGTCAGCCTGCGAATTCCCTTTAAGATTCTTCCCGAAGGATCATTGAAATGATTTCCCGGATTCATTTCCAGGATCACTTCCGCCCAGGATGCGATGATATCCGCACACCTGCGGGTATTGTCTTCCACTGTGGCCATCCGCGGATTACGGGTATTCTTTTCCGTATCGCCGAGAGACAGATACACCGTATCTGCCAGCACTGGATGTTCCTGCAGATATTCAGTCCAGCCCGGATACCACAGGGATCCGGAAGCGGAAAGACAGGCATCAAACAGATCTGTCTTTGTGCACGCATACAGGGCAAACAGCCCGGCCAGCGAATATCCGGCCAATATCAGCTTCCGGTATTTCTCACGGTACGGCCGAACCAGTTCCGTCAGTTCCCGGATCGTATCATCGGCCATGCCGGCAAAGTCTTCGCCTCTTTTAAAGACCTTTTCCGCCGGCCAGGGCGAAAGATCCCGGTTCCAGTCTTCGGCCTGGACATACAGAATGCTTTCCCGGCAGTCTTTGCTGATGTCCTCTTCCTCACCAACCAGAACGATCAGTGTATCACTGCCTTCACGCAGCCTGGCTTTCAGAGTCATCGAGCCTGATCTCCGCAAATCCGTCCGGCAGTGTTTCCACAGTGTCGCGGGCGCCGATCACACAGACGGCACTGTCGGCCATGACTTTTTCAAACAGATCGGCACAGCTGCGGAAAGTTTCCGCATCCATGTTCTGAATTGCCCGCCGCACAGCCAGACGGTCTTCATAGGTCACATGCCGGAAATACCGGACATCGCCCAGCCGCACCCGGGCTGCCGGTGAAAGCAGCGGATCGGTTGCCGCAATGGTGCCGATGATCAGCTGGGTAATATCCTGACTTTCCCCGAAGCTTCTGATATATTCCGGAATCTGTTCATAAACCGAAAGGGTATGAACCGGATCCGGATCACGGTACGAATAGGCTCCGCAGTTGCCGTTCGGATTGATGCTGAAGCCGGTACCGTAGGCACCGCCCTTGACTCTGACTTCACTCCACAGCCAGTCATAGGTCAAAGCCTGGGAAATGACATGCATATACGGTTCAAACGTTCCGCCCTGATCAAGCAGATTGCCGATCACGGCACTGTAGGAAATGCCGGCCGGAATGACAACCGCCTCTTTCTTCTCCTGCAGCAGCGGATAATGGACAAGGGCCCGGTTGGCATCATAGCGGTGCAGACGTTCGATCAGATGTTCCAGCACATCATCATGATCACCGGTAATGCCGACGGTCAGACGGTCAGCTGCGAACAGAATATCGCTGTACAGTTCACATTCATTCAGGAATGTGTCAATCTTTTCGTCATAATGCGCTTCCAGATCACGGTCAAAGATCCCGGAGGAAATGCCGCCGACAAATTCCCGGAACACACCTTCGGCACTGTAATGGGCAGACGCTCTGCGCATTGCCAGGGCATGGCCGTTCATGATCAGTCCCTGACGGAAGTCTTCATTGTCCTGCTTCAGCAGCGGCAGGATTCTCTCCCGGTCAAAGACCGTTTCCTGAACAATTTCCAGAATCAGATCAGCTGCCTTTTCCAGATTCTTCTCCAGCACCGAACAGCTGACACCAAGGACAGGCAGAACTGCCTTGTTGTCCTGTTTCATGGAGAAGGCATCGAGGAAGATATTCAGACCGCCGAGATCCCGGCGCACAGCTTCCTGCAGCTGCTCGACTGTCTTGTTTCTGGTCGGCAGATTCATCAGCAGGCCGGCGTACAGACCCAGGGAGGGCAGATATTCCCGCCGGATTCCGGCCAGATTGAAATACAGATTCATATAGACAATGCCGGACTTCTCCGCCGGATGCCCAATAACCGGCACGCCGCGGATCTTCTTTTCTGAAAACGGATCAGCTGCCGGCACATCATTGAGATCTTCCAGGGTCAGCTTCGGCAGAGTGGCCAGAACTTCCGGCGTATCTCCTTCTTCCTGCCATTCATCCAGGACCAGATTCAGGTCGATATATTTCTGTACATCGTCCCAGCCGGCCTTTGCCATCTGCAGCTTTTCCTGTTCCCGGGCCAGACGTTTTTCTGCCAGTCCGGCGGAAGGAACCGCCATGACCGTATACAGATGCTCTTCATCCAGCAGGAACTCCTTCAGCAGTTCTTCAAAGTATCCTTCCTCTGCCTTCTGCCGCAGAATCTCAAACAGACCGGACAGATTCATATAGGCAGCCGGATCACCGTCATACAGCCAGGAGTCCAGAGAGCGCTGGGCATACATCAGACCGGCCGGTTCTCTCTTTTCCCGGTAGCGGAATTCCATCTGGTTCAAAGCTGCCGTGATCTGTTCATGCGGCAATCCTTCCCTGACCAGCTGTTCTGATGTTTCCTTGATCGTGCGGACAACCTCTTCATAGTTTTCGGCATTGGCATTGCGGACATTGAGGATCACCCATGGCTGCTGGATGCCGTCAAACAGTTCCAGCTCCACATCCTGGCCAAGGCCTTTCTCAATGATTGCTTTCTTCAAAGCCGATTCATTGCTTGACACAAGCACCGAAGACAGTACGCTCCAGGCCATATTCTTTTCATAATTGTCAAAGGTGGAAACGATCTGTCCCATGGCAATCTGGGTCTTGTCACTTTCATCTTCGCCGGCATCGATCTCGTATTCATATACATACTTTCCGGCACTGACTTCCTTCTGCATCGGAATCACGAAGGACATCTCTTCCTTTTCATACTGCGAGAAATACTCATCATCGATGAATGCCAGCACCTGATCAATATCCATTGCCCCGTCCAGGAATACCCTGGCATTGGACGGATGATAGAACTTCCGGTGTGTTTCCAGAGCCTGTTCATAGGAAAGATCGGTGATCGCTTCCGGATCGCCGCCCGAGACAAAGCGGTAGCAGTTGTCCGGGAACAGCTTCCGGTTGAAGGCATCGATCAGGGTTTCATCCACCGAAGAGAATGCCCCCTTCATTTCATTCAGCACGACCCCCTTGTAGACCGGCTCTTCTTCCTTGTCGCGGATCTCATAATGCCATCCCTCCTGATAGAAGATATTGGCATTGTCATAGATGGCCGGATGGAACACCGCATCCATATAGACAGACACCAGATTCATGAAGTCCCTGTCGTTTCTTGAAGCCACCGGATATACCGTCTTGTCGGGATAGGTAAAGGCATTCAGAAAGGTCTGCAGGCTGCCTTTCAGCAGTTCCACAAACGGTTCTCTGACCGGATATTTCCGTGATCCGTTCAGCACGGAATGTTCAAGAATATGAAAAACACCGGTATCATCCTGCGGCAGCGTCTTGAAGGCAATCGCAAAGGTCTTGTTGGTATCCTCACGCTTCAGCCAGCACAGCTGCGCCCCGGTTTTGTCATGTATCATTTCATACAGCACTCCGTCACAGTCTGTCATATCTCTGACATTTGTGATGCGGAAGCCGTGTATTGTATTTCCGCGAATCAGTTCCATAATCATTCGCCTCCGTTTTTCCATTATACAGAGTTCCCTCTCAGTTGTCAGTCAAAGGAAAATACGTTACCTTAATTAGTATATGAGACTGGAAAAAGAATACCGGGAAGAAACCGTCATCAATAAATCCCGCTTCATTGCCTGTGTAAACAGAGCCCTGAGTGAAGAGGAAGCCCGCGCCTATATCGAAACGATCCGGCGTGAATTTCCTGATGCCAGCCATGTCTGCACCGCCTACATGCTGGGAGAAAACAACATGATCCAGCGGTCTTCCGACAACAAGGAACCATCCGGAACCGCTGGTGTGCCGATGCTCGAAAGCATCCGCAAGAGCGGCCTCAATGATGTTGTCGCCTGTGTCGTCCGCTATTTCGGCGGCGTCAAGCTCGGTGCCGGCGGCCTCATCCGCGCCTATTCCGGCAGTGTCGCAAATGCCCTGGCCAATGCCCCGAAGACGGAATCGGTGCCGATGGACATCTGGCGCGTCACCTATCCCTATGACATGTCAGGAACCCTGGAAAACTGGCTGCGCCGCAGCACCGAAATCCAGGACATCAGCTATGACAGTCAGGTAACCTGTACCTTTGCCTCAGAAAAAAAGGATATTCCCGAGAGTATCCGCAATCTTTCCAAAGGTGCCTGTGAAGCAGTCCATGTCGAAACGGTCTATATCGAAAAGAGAATCTGAGTTTACAAAAGGTCTGCACAATCCGCAGACCTTTTACATTTATTCGTTTTTCGGCACAAACATGATGTTCATGTCAGTGCCGCCGACAATGCCGTCCACCATTCCCTCACTGGTATACTGCCAGACGCGGAACTGATAGGGATACTGCGGCATGTAGTTGTAATCAGCGACCCAGATTTCAAATTCCTGCAGGTATTCCGCCATGAAGATCGTATCAAACAGCAGAGAGCTGTTGTAGACCATGACATCATAGCCGGCATTCTGCAGATGATGCAGGAAGGTGACCGCAGCAACGGTCCGGTCAAACCGCGATGCCTCCTGAATGCGGGCAGGATGTCCGTCCACCGAATCTTCCATGTCAAAGACGACCGGAAGATCAATGGTATATCCCCTCAGCATGCGGATGACAAAGTCCGCCTCTTCCCTTGCCTCCTCGACCGTCATGGCCTGGGAAAAGAAATAGACGCCGATTTCAATGTCATTCTCAATGGCACCCATCATATTCTGATGGAAATACGGATCTTCCCACACATCCCCGTACATATATCCGCGGTAGCCGCAGCGGATAAAGGCAAAGTCAATGCCCTGGGCCTTTACTGCCGCCCAGTCGATATCTTCCTGATGCATGGATACATCGATGCCCTGCTTTGATGTATAGTTTTCATCTTCATAGCTGACAAAGGATCCGTTCCACACCAGATTGGAAAAATCATAGTTGTGT
Organism: Bulleidia sp.; assembly: GCA_045543875.1. Lineage (GTDB taxonomy): Bacteria > Bacillota_I > Bacilli_A > Erysipelotrichales > Erysipelotrichaceae > Bulleidia. The sequence goes on along the minus strand of JAZPXY010000070.1, from coordinate 161,821 downwards.
TCAATAAACGCTGAGGAAACCGTCTGGGTCTCAGCTTCCTCAATCTTCCGGCGCCGGCGGATTCCGCCGTAGATGCGGGCCAGAAGCGCAAACACGAGAAAAACAACGATGAGGACACGGCCGACGTTCAGCCGGTATCTTTTCCTTCTTTTTCTTTTTTTCGCAGTTTTCTTCGGTCCTGCCATGGTTTACATTATACATCATTGTCTCTTTCTTTCTGTTTTTTCTCATTTGCAGGTATAATGAATGCATGCAGAAAAAAGTGAAGAAAAAAGGCCGCTCCTGGATGATCTGGCCGCTGGCTGTCCTGTTGGTCGTCATGGCAGCGCTGGGAATTGTCATCTATCAGCGGGTGCAGCTGGCCAATGCCATGGCCGAATCTCTGGAAAAAGAAACTGCCTCGATCCGCCTGCAGGTGGACGAAAGCCTTTTTGATGTTGAATACGGAACCAATCTGGACCGTCTTCTGCCGGTAAAGGAAAGCACCGGCAAGGTATCCTATTACGGCAGTGTCAACACCCAGGAACCGGGTGACTATGATATTACCTACCGGGTCTCTTCCGTCGATGAATACGGACAAAGAGCCTGGAAGGACTTCCCCTATCAGTTTCATGTCAAGGACACCAAAGTGCCGGAAATCACCTTCGCGGAAGAAGTCATCGAACTGACCGAAGGCGATGAATATGACATTCTTTCCAACCTGAGCGGTGTCAGCGATCCGGTGCAGGGAAGCCTCAGCCAGAGCGAAGAACTGAGGGACAGCACCTATACCGTCAGCAGCAACCTTGATCTCTCTGTCCCCGGCGACTATACCGTCACCGTCAGAGCCCGCGACAATCACGGCAACGAAACAGAAAAATCCTATACCGTTTCCGTCGCTGAAAAGCCCCAGCCCATAGCGGAAGCCCCGGCTGTTGCGGCTGACGGCGGCTATCCGTACTATATCCGCATCAACCGCGCCATGAATACCGTCACCGTCTATACCGTCGGTGCTGACGGCAATTACTCCGAACCCTATACCGCCTTTGTCTGCTCAACCGGTGCCGCCACCCCGCTGGGAACCTACCGCACCTTCAACAAGAGCTACTGGCGGCTGCTGTACGGACCATGTTACGGACAGTATGTCACGGACATCGTCGGTGACATTCTCTTCCATTCCGTGCCGTACTATACCCAGGATAAAGGTGACCTGGAATACGAAGAATACAACAAGCTCGGCACTGCTGCCTCCATGGGATGCATCCGTCTGTGTGTCAGAGATGCCATGTGGATCTTCAACAACTGCCCGGTCGGCACCACCGTCGAACTGTATGATGACTGGAATTCCCCCGGCCCGCTCGGCAAGCCCGGTTCGATCTGGATCGATCCGTCCTCACCAAACCGCGGCTGGGATCCAACCGACCCCGACCCGGCCAATCCCTGGTCTTCCTGATCATTAAAGAAGAAAAAAGAAAAAGAAAAAATACCGCGGTCTGTACAGACTGCGGTATTTCATATCTCTTACTTCTTTCTGGTAATGTCTCTTTCGTTGTTGATTTCCAGAAGCTTGTCGGTCAGCTGGTTCTCGATTCTTCTCAGTTCGAGCTCAGCAGCTTCGCGCTTCTCGTGGCCTTCCTTCTGAATGGCAAGCACTTCATCCAGGGTGGCAATCAGCTGCTCGTTGGTGTGCTGGAGAGTTTCGATATCAACGATGCCTCTCTCGCTTTCACGGGCTGTTTCAACGGTTGCCTGATGCAGTGTTTCAGCATTCTTCTTGAGCAGGTCATTGGTCATGTTGGTGACTTCACGCTCAGCTTCCAGAGCTTCCTTGGAATGCTGGATACCGAGGGAAAGAACGATCTGGTTCTTCCACAGCGGAATCGTATTGACCAGTGTGCTCTGAATCTTTTCCGTCATCAGGGTATCGTTGTTCTGAACCAGACGGATCTGCGGCAGCATCTGCAGGGCAACCTGTCTTGTCAGTTCCAGATCATACAGCTTCTTTTCAAAACGGACACATGCCTGTTCCAGGTCATTGGCAGCCTGGGCATCTTCCGGCAGGCCGCTTTCCTTGGCCTTGCGGATGGCAGCCGGCAGTTCATTGGCACGTACTTCTTCCAGCTTTTTGCGGCCGGCCAGAATGTACATGGTCAGTTCCTTGATGTTCTGGTTGTTGCGTTCATACAGTTCATCCAGCAGGGCAATGTCCTTCAGCAGAGTGATCTGATGATCTTCCAGGATAGCCGAGATCTTTTCAACATTGGCTTCGGCCTTGTCATAGCGGGCCTTGAATTCCGTAACCTTGTCCTTGCCCTTGTCAAACAGGCCGGAGAAGAAACCCTTCTTCTCTTCTTCCGCATCGGATGTCTTCAGTTCAACAACCAGGCTGCTCAGCAGGTTTCCGATTTCGCCGAGGTCCTTGGTGCGGACATTCTGAAGAGCTGTGTTGGAGAAGTCTGTGACTTTCTTCTGGGCAGCAGCACCATACTGCAGAATCGTATTGGATTCTGTAATATCGATCTTCTTCGAGAAGTCTTCAACGGTCTTTCTTTCCGCATCCGACAGCTTTGCCTCACTGATCGGGTCTTTTACACTGGCTGTCTGGGCAGCAGCTTCCTTGGCTTCCAGAGCTGCCAGCTGTTTTGCGTTTTCTTCTTCAAGTTCCTGCGGTGTCAGGGTCAGATGGATTTCAGGTTCAGCAGCTTCCTGCACCTGTGCCTGTTTCTCTGCATTATTTTCGCTCATGATACTATCCCTTTCTCTTTATAAAGATTTATATTCTCTGCCTGCATTATAGCATGATTTATTTACTTGTTTTTTCTTTTCCAGTCATGATTCAGCAGGATAACGGCGATACGCAGTGCCAGCAGAATGCCGATGACCCAGCCGGCGATCCGGAAATAATGACGGAGGGCGGTCCGGGACGGATTCTTGAAATAGCTGATCAGACTGACGCTCTTGAGTTCTGTCTTGGTCTTGCGCGCTGATGCATACTGATGCTTCAGGGACGGATAGCCTTTGCCGTTGCGGCTCATCGGCAGAAGATAGTCCACCACCGCCGTCACCGGCTTGATTTCACTGCCGCTGCTGCTGCGCATGATCATGTTGTCGATATTCTTGATGTCACGGCCGAATGAATCACGGACATGGAACTGCAGATTGTCTCCTGCCTTTTCAAACAGGCCCGGCAGACGTCTGAGCAGCTGATACTCCATGACAACCGGATACAGTCTGTCCTTGATGACCGGCACATAATAGCCTTCAGCAGCATCGAAGTATACTTCCACAACCCGGTCATAGGGAATGCGGGTATCGGTATATTCATAGCGCAGGTTGGCAAAGTAGAACTGATTCTCCGGTTCATCACGGAAGACAGTGCAGTCCAGTTCGCAGAGTTCAAACAGATCGCTGCCGTACATATAGACACGGGCCAGCGGTGATGCCGGCGTGCCGTCAGTGCCGATGCCGCGGCCGATGATGTTGAACAGATCTTCAGCCCGGATCTCTCCGGCAAACAGACTTCCGGTCAGATCACGGCGGGAAACCATGGCAATGGCTTTCGCTTCATCACGCTCTGCCGGTTCATAATACTGGGCATAGGAATCGGTGATCAGATCGGCAACGCTGTTGTTGGAAAGAATATCAGCATTGCGGTCAATATCCGTCAGATTGAAATCCGTTACCGCAAACACACGGTCATAGTTGTATCCATAGGCAGAAAGAACACTGCTGCCGATTTCATTGCGATAGCCGTTGATGACATCCTGGATCGCACCATTGGCTTCATAGGCCGCCGGATTCACCGGCTGCATGACAACCCGCATCGGCTCCAGTGTTTCCCTGTTCAGATCAACAACACCGAGATAGTCCCCGTACTGGCCGCTGGAAACGATCATCGTATCATTGGCCATGATCGGCTCTTCGGTCGGCAGAACTGTATGGCCGCTGACCAGCAGATTGATTCCATCCACACTCTCGGCCAGCAGACGGTCATGGGAACCGTCCTCACCCGGTGCTCCCTTGGAATGATAGAGACAGATGATATAGTCACAGCTCTCTTCTTCCTTCAGAAGCTTCACCATGCGGGAAGCACATTCCACCGGTTCCTCGAGCGTGACGCCGCCAAGCAGGGAAACCGTCGTGACACAGGCCGGATCAAAGATGGTAAAGACACCGATCCGGTGGCCGCCCTTTTCCAGGACCTTGTATTCCCGGCCGTCTCTAGCCTGCCAGGCTTCCTTCAGCAGAACCGTTTCGGCATCATCGCCGAAATGCAGGTTTGAGCAGACAATGCTGGGTGATGCGGATGCCGCATTCAGCATCTGGGTCAGAGCTGCCGGGCCGCTGGCAAATTCACGTTCGCCGAACATTGTCGCATCATAGCCCATCTTTCCGAGCAGGCTCAGATCCGGGGCACTTCTGGTCAGCAGCGTGTCATAGATGGAACCGGTCGAATAATCGCCGGCATCCAGAAGCACTGTATCCTCATGACGATAGCTGTTAATGGCACTCATCAGATAGGCATAGCCGCCCCAGGATTCAATATTCGTTACTTCCTCGGTCGTCCCGTCTTCCTTTTCCACTGTGCTTTTGACAAGCCGGCGGCGCGGGGAAACAGTATCCTGCAGATTCTCGGTAAACAGAATCCGGATCGAGTCATCATAATTGACCGTCTCTTCCGTCTGTTCTGTCTGCTCCCCTTCTTCCCCTTCGGCAAGAACCGGAGCAGTCTGTATTACACAGAGGCCGGCGAGCACGGCCAGAGTCAGAATAAAAACAAGTAATCTTTTCATACGCTTTTTCCTACCACATGATTATACCAAAGTATTCCTCATTCAATACAAAGAGTATGTCAAAATCACCTGTTCATTTCCTCCGGTCCGTCCGTATCCCCCGGCACATATCCCTTCCTGTAGACCCGGAATGTCAGGGAATACAGAAGGTACAGGGTGATGACCGTCGTTGCCGCACTCATCAGCCGTTCCGCCCAAGGCCAGCTGGTAAAGAAATACATGCACTTCATCAGGGCAATCAGGCCCATGCCGCCGTAGCCGATGGCCTGAAACCGGTATTCCTTCATCCGTTCCTTTTCTGTTTTTAATGGCACCACGCTCAGCAGCGGCGTCTTCCCCTGCAGGGCAAGCAGCCCGTAGCCCAGAAGCAGCACTCCGCAGAAGCCGCTGAAGAGATGGATCAGTATCTGTGTTCTCATACTGTCATTGTACTCATTTGCCCTGCCAAAGATACAAAAAAGCCTCTGCTGTGATGCAGAAGCTCTCATTTTCATTTGCCGGCTGTGATGGCCATCAGCTTTTCTCTCTGCTTCATGGCCCGCTTGCGCCAGCCGCCCTGGAAATAATAGGCCAGGAACAGCAGCGAAGTCGTAACCCAGGATACCGGATAGCACAGCAGCGTATCAAAGATCGTTTTGCCGGGATAGAACAGGATCCAGAGAATCCGCAGGGCGCCGATGCCGAATGCCGTCATCAGCATCGGTGCCAGGGTATCACCGCAGGCACGCATGCTCTGGGAGAAGATCTCGGTAAAGCAGAAGGTGACCCAGAACGGACACAGGAACCTTAACATGGCAACGCCGCTGTCGATGACAGCCTGATCGGGTGTAAACAGCCGGTAGAAGACATCACCGAAGAAATAGCAGACGGAACTGATCGCCGCTGTTCCTATTATATATATCATCAGTGCCTCACGGATGCCCTTCCTGACTCGCTCCATATTGCCGGCACCGAAGTTCTGGCCGGTAAAGGTCAGTACTGCCGTGCCGAGGGCACCGGAAGAATTCCAGAAGATGGCATCGATCTTGCCGAAGGCCGTATAGGCCGCAACCACATCCGTGCCGTGGCTGTTGACACCGGCCTGAATGAACAGATTGGCAAAGCCGTACAGCGAAGCCTGAATGCCGGTCGGCAGACCGATAATGACGATCTGTTTCAGGATTTCCTGATCAAAGTGCAGCTGCCGCAGATTAAAGTGATAGATATCATCCGTACGGCCAAGCACAAACAGAGTCAGCAGACAGCTGATCAGCTGGGAGATGACTGTGGCGGCACCGACACCGGCAACACCCCATCCCATGACTGCCACAAAGACAATATCCAGAATGATATTGGTGATGCAGGCAGCCATCAGAAAGTACAGCGGCCGGCGGGAATCACCAATGGCACGCAGAATGCCGGCACCGGTATTGTAGATCATGACCGGAACCATGCCGCAGAGATAGATGCGCAGATACATCAGCGAATGCGGATAGACATCTTCCGGAACATTCAGCATTCTCAGAACCGACGGCGCCAGCACCAGCCCGAGCACCATCAGAAGTGCACCCAGGGCAATAGCCAGAAACATGCCGGAATAGACACCCTTGCGGACACCTTCTTCTTCCCGGCGGCCGTAATACTGGGCAATGATGACCGTCGCACCGGAAGAAAGACCGACCGTAAAGCCGACCAGAAGATTGATGATCGTACCGGTCGAACCGCCGACCGCACCAAGTGCTTCCTTACCGACAAAATTGCCGACAACCATCGCATCCACTGTATTGTAAAGCTGCTGAAAAATCGAGCCGACCATGATCGGCAGGAAGAACATCAGCAGCTGTTTCCATATCACACCATGCAGAAGATCTCCGCTCTGTTTACGCATACCATCCACCTCGTACGATGCAGAAGTATATCACGTTCTCTTCCCTGCCTGCACAATAATACTTCTTAATCTGCATTCCCCGATGACATCTTCAAAAACAGCTGATGCATATAAAAAAAGTTCCTTCCTGCACTGCAGAAAAGGACCTGTGCGCCCGGCATCAGTAATTGATTACGAGCTTCCGGCACTTCCGGCAAAGACAGACTTCAACCGAAGCACGGCCGCCGAAAGAAGGCGTCGCCAGATTAAATTCACCTTTATTGCGATCCGGCTGATTGATGAATCTGGACTCTTTCATGAAATTGATCGGTTCGGAACTGATAATCAGTCCTTCTTCCATCTCTTCACCGCAAAACGGGCACTTCATAATATACCTCCTCTTGTTTGTGATATCTGACTTCATCATACACCAGCAATCTTTATGGTATCCAGCCGCCTGATCCTGTTTTCGGTCTTTATGCGATGCAGACAAAAAGCAGCCATATTCATGACTGCCTTGCAGGGATTACCACTTGTTGGGACGGCCCGGTCCTTTCATGCGTCCGTTCGGACCGCCGTGATGACCGGTAACCGGCTTCTGCTGACGTTCCATGGTGTTCCGGTAGATCGGTTTGGGACGATGCACCGGCTTTGTCTGATGCCGTACCGGTACATAGCGCTTCGGCGGCTTCGGAGTGAACAGCGGCCGGAAGATCCTTTCCAGAAGCGACGGCCTGCGGATCGTTGTATAATGCGTCACCCGGTTGACTGCACTCAGGGCACCGATGACAGCGGCTGCCTTTGCGAGCAGACTGCCGTCAGAATTGAAGATCGAAGAAGATGCCTTCCGGCTGAGATCCACATAGCTCTGGGTCTCATCGAGAACCGTGACATCAGCTCCGTACTCGGCAAACATCTGGGCAATGACGGCTGCTTCCTCATCACTCAGATTCCGGGCAATCTGTACCGGAATACTGCTGATCAGGGAAGAACTCTGCACGGAAGTATAGCCAAAGACATCTTCCAGCAGATTCTTCAGAGTCGCTCTGTCACAGGTACCCCGGGATACCAGGACAAGCTGATATTCATTCTGTGTGTTATTGGAAACTGAAACGGCTGCAGTTACATTCAGGGAAGTGCCGCAGTAAGGACAGAAATTGATTCCGCTCTGAATCTCGGCACCGCAGTTCGGACAATACATGGGGCTGACTCCTTTCACACTCTGATTGTATCCTCTTCCAAAAGAAAGAATGTGAAGTCTGTCTGAATATTTCAAAGAGAAAAACCGATCCTGTTCAGGACCGGTTTGAAAGGGGAATCTTTAATGATTAAATTATTCTGCTTCAGAAGCCGCTTCTTCTGCGACCAGCTTGTTGTCATACTTTTTGACAAACGGCAGCATGATCACGATATTGACCACAAACAGGATGAAGTACAGAACCACTGCCCGCCAGTCCATGGAAACCAGGAATGCCTTCAGGAAATGCGGCAGGGTCCACGGCACAGTAACAAAGGAGCGTCCGATCCATCCGGCTGCAGTTGCAATATAGGCAGCTGCACCGTTAATGACGAAGTTCAGCAGATAGGGAATCAGAATGTCAAAGTTCAGAACCAGCGGCATACCGAAGGTCAGCGGTTCGCCGATGGAGAACAGAGCCGGTACAACTGACAGTCTGCCGACAGCCTTCAGCTGCTTGGAACGGCAGAACAGGAGCAGTGTAACAGCGATCGGCAGCATGCCCATGGTTGTCCAGACCTGCTGGAACTGACCGGTGAAGATGTGCGGCATAGCCTGGCCGGCAGCGTAAGCTTCAGTGTTGGCGGTTGTATTGGCAAGCAGGAAGGCGGCAGTAACGGCACCGGCAATGTTATTGCCATGCAGACCGAAGAACCACAGCAGTCTGGTGAACAGGCAGTACAGAATGACAGCCCAGATCGTATCAGATGCAGAGAACAGCGGCGCAAACAGCTTGTTGATCAGCTGCGGCAGCAGCATTCCGCTCATTCCGCAGACCAGTCTGACAGCCGTAATGATGGCAGCGATGATAACAACGTAGATCATGGAACCGATGGCATCGGCAATATTCGGAGGAACAGAATCCGGAAGCTTGATCTTGAAGCCGTGATCCTCAAAGAAGTAAACAAGCTCACTGACACAGAAGGCAACGATAATGGCCGTGAACAGACCGGCAGAACCAAAGAAGTTCGTTGTAATTCCGCCCAGCTCGGCATTATAGTTGCAGCACAGGATCAGGAACGCCATGATCGAGGTGCATAAGGAAGTGATCGGTCTGCGCTTTTCAATATCAGCTGTTGCGATGCCGACACCGATCAGGGTATAGATCGCTACCGAGTTCAGCGTCAGAGTATAAATCAGCGTCAGCCAGTCAGCGTTTGCGGCTGCCCAGGCACGCCAGGCTTCAACAAAGGCTCCTCCCGATCCCGGCGGAAACGGCGGGGTCTGCAGAATGGCAATAATGGAACCGACAATCGTTGCGGCGGTAGGTGCGGCAATACCACCCATCATTGCACGCACGAATTTAAGGTTGGTGAATTTTACGACAGCAGGCATCATTTTCTCTGTAATAAAATTCGAGAACTTTGATTCAGACATATGTCTATCTCCTTTCGTCTGTTTCAGGCAACCTCATCGTATCTTCAGAGCCGGACACATACCATAGAGCGTATTTCCTGCCTCCCCGGAAATCGGGTAACCTACAGACTGTGGTATGTTTCCAGAAAGGCGTCAAAATCCTTTGCCGAAAGCAGCTTTTTCATCAGTTCCGGATTGTCCAGAAGCGTCAGCACATGATTGTAGAAGCTGTTGAAGGCGGCCGTATCTTCTCTCCTCACCGCCAGCATGAAAATCAGATCGATCCGGGGATGATGACGGACTACAGCACAGCTGATGCCGCTGTCCAGGGCCAGAATCCGCATCGGATGCGGCAGCCAGATACGGCCGTACACAGTACTGTACATCTGTTCCCTCTCCCTGACGGATTTCAGGAAAACCCCGGCATCAGGAATCTTGCCTGCTTTTTCCAGATCGGCAGCCATGATTTCCAGCATGGCCGTCTGATCTTCGCCGTTTTCGAAAATATGAAAGGACGCATTGTCCATGATCGTGTCCACAGTATCTTCTTCCGTTTCCGCTGCTTCAAGGCGGATAAGATAATGCTTCAGGTTCTGTATGTCATTTTCATCCAGCAGCGGCGAAATCTGCAGTACCGGAACAGCGGTTCTGCTCATAACCGGAACCGTGCTGACGATCAGTTCAATTTCGGGATCTTCATTCAGACATCTCTTCATCTGATACAGAGGATACGGACCGGCAATCATGATGCGGCTGCCGAAGTTCTCATTCAGTCTCTTTTTTATCAGCATTCCCGTTCCGACACCGGAAGCACACAGCACCAGCACCTTGACCTTGCGCTTCAGACTTTCCAGGATCACGGCCAGATGCACGGCAATATATCCGATTTCCCCTTCCGTGACATTCAGACCGGTATGTTTCTGAATGATGGGAATGACAGCGGATGAACATTCAAAGGCATAGGGATACATGATGCGGATGTCATTTGCCATATTGGCATCTACCTGAATGTTCTGCCGGATTCTTTCAATCAGGGCAAACAGATGGGAAGAAAGACCCTCCCGGTACTGATCCAGGATGTCACTGCCGATCCGGTACTGCTCATGCAGAACCGTCATGTATTCATCCACGATATGGTCATAGCTTTCACGCTGCTGGTCAAAGTCAATATTCAGCTGGTTTCTGCCTGCAATCCGCACGGCAATATAGTTTTTCTCCAGTTCATCAATAAAAACATCAAAGTGTTCTTCCAGTATTTCAAAGCCAAGATCCGGCAGACTGATCATCGTATCTTCCGGTTCTTCTTCCATCAGGAAACCTTCCCTGATACGGCTGATCATGATCAGGTTTTCCAGCGTAAACAGATACATGCCGCGGTCGGTCAGAAAAATGCCCGAACGATTCAGAAAATCGATCAGATGATCATACAGCCAGATAAAGTCATCTTCCTTGGCAATTCCCTGCTCGCTGAGTATATAGCGGATCGTACCGATTTCATTTTTTTCATAGGCTTCAAACAGCAGCCTGCCGATCAGATCCCTGATCTTGCTCTCTTCACCGGCAATCTTCAGTCCGTAGCGGCCGTTTTCCAGGGTTACACCGCTGCCGTCCAGCCAGTCTCTCTGCATCGCCCTGAGATCCTTGATGGTAGTCGTCCGGGAAGAATACATGCTTTCCGCCAGGTCATCAATGATAACCGGCTCACTCATCCACAGCAGCCGGAACAGCATGCGTACAGAACGAAGACGGGGGCTTTCGAAGACCTCCGGATACAGAACTTCTTCCGATTCAATTTCCCGGGAAAAAAAAGAAATATCCTGCCGGGAAATATGATATCCGTCCGTCCCCGAAAGGATCTGCCGGCCCTGCTTCAGATATTCCCTGTTGATATGATTGATGTCATTGCGGATCGTACGGTCTGTCACCTGAAAAAGATCCGCCAGTTCCCGGTTTGTCACCGATCTTCTGCGGCTGATCAGCAGCTGTATAATTTCCTTCTGACGCTTCCCTGGCATATGCTTTCCGATACTATAATAAAATATATATACACGCATATACAAACCGGGAATTTCCGGGGGATGCGGAAAATCTAAGCACCTTCAGGAATATTTAAACTTGATAACATATCAGTAAACGGAGAAAACCTATGAATCTGCTGCTTATCTGCGCCAGCGGCATTTCTTCCAGCCTTGTCAAAAGCCGCATGGAACAATACGCCCGAACCAACGGAATCGATCTTCAGATTACTGCCGACAACGAAGATAATCTGTCGTACCGTATTCCTGATTTTGACATTGTGCTGGTTGCCCCGCAGCTGTCTCATCATTATGACCGCCTCACTTCTGCCTATGCCGGAACCGGAAAGATCTTCGGCCTGATTCCGATGAAAGACTACGGTCTTGCCAACGGCAGGAATCTGGTGGAATTTGCCCTGAAGCTGTATGAAGAGAAATTCGTCAACGGGGCATATTCCTTTGAAGATGAAATGCTGCAGATGATTTCCATTGCCGGAGCCGCCAGGCGCTATGCCTTCGAAGCTCTGACATACCTGGAAAAAAAGCAGTACTACAAGGCAGCACAGTCGGTAAAGGCCGGCAAAAAGGAACTGATCAATGCCCATCAGATCCAGGCCTCGGTCATTGCCGCCCAGATGGATCCGGATTCCCGCATTGCCGTCAATGTAACCCTGCTGATGGTCCATGCCCAGGATCAGATTTCCTCCGCCGAAACAGCTCTGGATATCGCTGAACACATGATTCGCATATTGGAAAGGATGTAATGCATGAAGGCTGTAAATGTAATGTTTGACACGCTTTGCCGGGATTTTCTGAGTCCCTACGGCAACAACTGGATCAAAACCCCGAACTTTGACAGGCTTGCGGAAAAAGCATGCCGCTACGATCAGTGCTATGGCGGATCCATGCCCTGCATGCCGGCCCGCCGCGAGCTCCACACCGGCAGATACAACTTTGTCCACCGCAGCTGGGGACCGTTGGAACCCTTTGATTTCAGTGTTCAGGATGAACTGAACAGAAACGGCATCTATACCCATATCGTTACCGACCATTCCCACTACTGGGAAGACGGCGGCGGCACATATCACAACCGCTATACGACCTGGGAAGGCTTCCGCGGCCAGGAAGGTGACCGCTGGATGCCGCAGGATTACGGCATCGTTCCGGAAGGCAGAAGCGAACTGAACAAGCCGGCAAAAAATGTATCCGTAAAGCAGCACTATGCCAACATTTCCGCCTGGAACGGGGAAGAAGACATGTCCTGTGTTCAGACCTTCCGGGCCGGGGAAGAATTTATCCGCAGACATCAGGACCAGGACAGCTGGTTCCTGCAGATCGAAAGCTTTGATCCCCATGAACCCTTTACGGTTCCGGACAGATACCGCAGGATGTATGATCTGGAAGGAATGCAGAAACTTGACTGGCCGGCCTATGGTCCGGTGGATACCGCCCTGCATCAAGATGATCTGGATGAAATGCGCCGGGAATATGCAGCTCTGGTAACGATGTGCGACCATTACCTCGGCGAAGTGCTGGACCTCTTTGATGAATATGATCTGTGGAAAGATACCGCTCTGATTGTCAATACCGATCACGGCTTCCTGCTGGGAGAACATGAATTCCTTGGCAAGAACTTCCCGCCGATGTATCAGGAACTGATTCACCTGCCATTCTTCATGTATGTGCCGGGAAAGGAAAAAGCTGTATCAGATCAGCTGATCCAGACCGTCGATTTCGCTCCGACCCTGCTTGATCTCTTCGGCATTGAATGCCATGAAGACTTTGACGGCATCAGTCTCTGCACGGACGGTCCCGTTCATGACTATGCCATCTTCGGTGTTCACGGCGGCAGTATCGGCATTACCGACGGCCATTTCAAATATTTCCGGGCCAATGTCAATGAAGACAATTCACCGTTTGTCGAATGCACCCTGATGCCGACCAACATGCGCGGCTTCTTCAAGCCTGAATTTCTGAAGAAAGCAGAACTGGTGCCGGGAGACCGTTTCTCACATGGCATCCCCTACCTCAAGGTTCCGGCCAAAACATATCTCAATGCCCGCATGTTCGGTGACCTGCTGTTTGATCTGGACAACGATCCCAAAGAAGAAAAGAATCTGCTTCCCTCTGAAAGAGAAACAGAATTCCGCCAGGCAATCCATGATATCTTCACCCGCATTGAAGCACCGCGGGAAGAATTCGAACGCCTCGGCCTGTAATTCAATATTCCCCAAAACTGCCGCGTATATACCGGCAGTTTTTTCTTTTGCCTTCATTCCTGCTGCCAGAAGAAAACCCTGCCGCCGGAAGGAATTGAATTCTGTCCGCAGCAGGGATCATTCACTGCCGTTATTTTCCGTAATGCAGACGCAGAATGCCGCCTGCCATGGCCGTTGTCAGTGAAACAGCCAGCTGGCCCAGATACAGTCCGGTACGGTTGTGGTCACTCGTATCAGGAACCGCAGCGTCCTTTTCTTCCGGAACAGGAACAGCCTCTTTTGCAAAAGCGGCACTGAGAACGGTATCCTTTGACATCGTGATTTCATAACTGCCGTTCTTTATTTCCCCGGTAATATCACTGCCGTCCAGTTCGATATGACTGACGGCATATCCGTCTTCTGCCTGTACACTTACTGTCACCGTTTCACCTTCGGTGAATTCCACGCTGCCTTCGGTATAGTCTGTGCCGTTGATGACAAACCGGCCGTGTCCGTCCGTATTCACCGTCAGCCGGAAGGTCTGCTTCGGAATCAGGACATGCGGCACTTCGGCATGATCACCGCCGGCAACCGTGATTCCATATACTGTCTGATATTCATAGGTATGATCGTTCAGGGCTGAACTTTCCGTACGGCTGACAACGATCTCATATTCTTCACCGGATGCTTCATAGCCTTCCGGTGCTTTTGTCTCCTTAAGGATGAAGGATGCAGTATCGGCAGAAGACAGCCACGATTTCAGTACCTCATCTTCGCTGCTGATCTGAAAGCTGCCGCCCTGATAGACCGCCAGCGGTGTTCCGGCACCGTCGTACAGGGTAAATTCACTGCCTGCCAGTTCAGCTCCGTTTTCATCGGCACTCCTGACCGTTACGGTTCCGTAAGATTCCGTATATGCTTTCTGAAACTGGGGAATTGATACGGCCGCCGGCAGTTCCTGCAGCAGGTCCGGATCCATGCCCAGACTGACCTGAGCACCATTGCTGTACTTGCGCAGAACGATTTCCTGATCGCCGATTTCGATCAGCGAGGCATTCCCGCTGGTCCGCAGATAGCCGGCCGTCAGGGCACTGTAATAGATATTTGATACCTGTCCCTGCGGTTCCCGGTGCGGTCTTTTTCCGGCTTCCAGCTCTGCTGTTTCTTCCAGCTTCGGCGGATCGGCATCGATCTGCACATTCATTGTGTCCCCGGCTTCAAAGAAATATTCATTCTCATCCACGGTATGATTATGTCCGCTCAGGAAGATGACATTGCGCATGACCGTTCCCGTGGTTTCGGCTGAAACAATTCCTTCCGTGCCGGTAGCGGCATAGTTCAGCGCTTCATTCCAGTAGTATGCGCCTTTGTTGTCGGCCCGCTTTGCGACCAGAGGCATATGGCACAGTACGAGAACCGGAACTGTCTTGTCAGTGCTGTCGGCCCATGCCTTGAAGGCTGCCGCCGCATTTATGCTCTGCTCGCCGCCGTTTTTCATATCATAGAAGCCAACCCCATAGATGTAGTACAGCGGGTTTCCTGCTTCATCCGTCTTTTCATAAATGAGGCCGGAGCCTTCCCCGTTCAGGCATTTGACAATGCCGGGGTCATCAACCACATTCTTGTCATGATCAGCCCAGATCAGGGATACTGTTTCGGCATTCAGGTGGGGAAATACATTCTGTATATGGGCCAGAATATCTGCCGATGCATATACCGGTGTCCGATCCCGGCCATGGCCTGCCATATCACCGATCAGACTGACATATTCCACTTCCGCCGGCATGCCTGACATGGCTGACTCAATACTGCCTTCCACTCCGTGATAGTCTGATGCAAACACAAGATAATGTGCATTGTCCTGGGCAATGATCTGAATGAACGGCATGTTGAAGAGCATTGCCGCAATCACTGTCAGAATCACTGTCAGAATCCGTATTCTTTTTGTTTTCTCCCTCGTCATGAAAAACTCCCCCGCTGATACAGATTATATAATCCGGGGCAGTCCTTTAGTAGCAAAAAGCATGATTAGAATAATAAAAAACCCTGCAGCAATCAGAATCTGATCCGCTGCAGGATTCTTTCAATACATCTGTTTCTGTTACTGATTCATCAGTTTCATCAGGTCTTCAATGGTCGTCTCGTCCTTCTTGACCGGCGGCTTGACCTTGACGGTGAAGTCGAAGTCTTCTTCCTTCAGCAGCGACATGTCTGCCTGCGGATCCTTGACGATTCTTTCCGACTGTCTGAGAATTGCATCTTCGACAACGTTTCTTGCCAGACGGCCGTTGCCTGCTTCTGCCGCATTGATGGACTGTACTTCATTGAAGTAGCTTTCCAGTTTGCCATAGACAGCTTCATCAATAACATAGCCCTTGCCTTTTGCCTGCAGAGCTGCGATCTTGCGCAGTTCTTCGCCGGTGTAGTCCGGGAAGTCGATCAGGTTAGGGAAGCGGGACTTCAGACCGGAGTTGGACTCCAGGAACACTGCCATTTCCTTCTTGTATCCGGCGAGAATGACAATCAGATCATCACGGTGATCTTCCATTGCCTTGACCAGGGTGTCAATGCACTCGAGGCCGAAGGAATCATCCTTGCCGCGGTAGAGGGAATAGGCTTCATCGATAAACAGCACGCCGCCGATGGCTGACTTGATGACCGACATGGTCAGCGGGGCAGTCTGGCCGACATACTGGGCAACCAGATCGGCTCTGGTTACTTCCACCAGCTGGCCCTGGGAAAGGGCACCGATGGCTTTCATATACCGGGAAATCAGACGGGCAATCGTCGTCTTGCCGGTGCCGGGGTTGCCGGTAAAGATCATATGCTTGGAAACTTCGGCAGTCTTCATGCCCTGTTCACGGCGTCTCTGCTGCATGGCAATATGCGCCTGCAGGGAGCGGATATAATCCTTGACCATGTTCAGACCGACAATTTCATCCAGTTCGGCATTGACGGCATCGATCTCTTCCTGGGAATTCTTCGAACGGGAGAGACGCACTTCCTGGCTATGGCACAGTGCA
Source organism: Bulleidia sp. (assembly GCA_045543875.1). Taxonomy (GTDB): domain Bacteria; phylum Bacillota_I; class Bacilli_A; order Erysipelotrichales; family Erysipelotrichaceae; genus Bulleidia. Next base: position 145,374 of record JAZPXY010000070.1, on the reverse strand, counting down.
TACGGAATATCATCACGCACGGCAATGGTGATCGTATCTGTTTCCTTGTGATCAGAACTCAGCACAAGTTCCGAAAGGGAAACATAGAAATCATAGAAGATGGCAGAAATGGAATCGGCACCCTGGGTCTTGTCATAATGGACAGCCACCCAGTCCTGCACTTCCTGCGGCACCGTGATCTGTGTCTTCAGATTCTCCTGGGCCTTTTTCTGCAGTGCTTCCGACTGCCGGGCAATGATGGCCTTGACGCTTTCTTCATCGAGCGGCTTGAGAACGATCGTATCCAGCACGTGATACATGAAGTCAGCACCGAAGGCATCCTGTACCTTGCTCGGCTTCTGGGAAGTAATGAAGATCAGATACTTTCCTTCGGCACTGAGGGAATCAACGGAACTGGTGACCAGTCCGGTCTGATTTTCCACCAGCACGCCCTTGGAAAGCACATATCTCTTGCTGAGAACGACACTGCCCTTTGTGACCAGCGAATCGATCATCCGCAGGAAAGACGGGAAGCCGTTTTCAAAATGCTCAAAGCAGATGACAGAGCCTTTGCTCTGAAGTGCCTGATACAGGTCCTGCAGGAAAATGGTTTCCTGGGCACCGGAAGTATAGCGGCTCATGTCGATCGTGCAGACTTCATCGGAAATGAAGACCTGCTTCTCATACAGTGATCTGGCCATCTGGGTCACAGCTTCATGACGTCCGGATCCTTCCGGTCCGCTGATCAGAATGACATTCTTCGGCCGGCCGCTCTCTTCACCCATCACATACGGACGGCGGAAGGCATTGACCAGCAGCTTTATGGCATCCTTCTGACCCATGATCTTGGAAATGACAACGTTGTAGATATCTTCAAAGACAGAATTATCCACCGGTTTCATTTCCTGCTTGTAGGATTTCATTTCCTCGACACCGTAGTCACGGCGGATATCCTTTTCGAGCTGATCGAGATCCATCAGCGACGGATCGATCGAATCATTCTCGTGCTTTTTCATTTCATTGCTGAGCTCTTCCAGATCCTTCTGCTGTTTCTTCAGGATCTTGTTGAGTTCATCCATTGCCAGATCCGCTCTCTTCAGCGTTTCCTTATGGCTTTCCTTTTCCTTCTCATTGGCATTGATCGTCAGTTCGATCTCCTGGGAAGCATCGGTGGACTCATATGTACGTGGCCGGTTCAGCACCTCATTCCAGAGCCGTTCTTTTTCTTCTCTTCTGCGGTCATCCTTTGACATATCACTGTCCTCCGTTTCTCATGCCGGTGATCTGTCCGTCACTGGTCAGGCCGTCCTTCTGCAGAACAGCTTCCAGAGTCGAAATGTCGGCAGCCAGATTGATGAAGTCCTGGTCAGTCAGACTGGAAATAATCGTCTTCATCGCATCATTGATCAGACGGATCGTGCGGTTGAGCTTTTCCTTGGTTTCCTCATAGGACGGATCGGTCTGGGCAGCCTGCAGATTGTCATACTGCTTCAGAATGCGGACGAGGATCGGCAGATAATAATCATACAGCTTCTTGAGCTTGTCCTTTGAAGCCGGGAACTTTTCCTCCAGTGTCTGGATCTGCTTCAGCAGAGCACAGGTCTCAAACAGACCGTTTGAAATGCCTTCATCGGGAATGTCATCATTCAGACGGCTGATCTGTTCAATATATTCCTGGGCAGCCTTGACTTCCTTCTTCGGCTCCTGCTTCGGAGCTTCTGTCGGCTGCGGCTTCACTTCTTCTTTTGCTTCATGAGCCTCGACATCAATGACTTCCTCGGCTCTTCCCTGCTGCGACATGCGCACCAGTTCCGACAGGATCTCATTGTAGGAATCCGGATAGCGGCGGCCGAAGTCATTCAGCGAACATACGTAGCTGTTGTCGCGGTAGACATCAAGAGATGCCAGGGAGGCATATCTCTGACCGTGGATGCGCAGATCTATATTCGATGCGATCGGCAGGGATCTGCGGCTGCGGAACCAGCTGCGCAGGTAAACATTGATCTTGGCCATCTGGGCAGCAGTATATTTCTGCTGTCTGGCACTGTTGCTATAGTAGTTCTGCGTACGGCGGTATCCCTGACTGTAATTCTGCTCGCGGCGGTTGGATGTGTTCACAGCCGCAAACGTTACGGCCAGGACAGCACCAAATATCAGCATCAGCGGAATCAGTCCGCCGAAGCCGCCGCCGAGTATGATAAACAGGAAGAAGATCCAGCCCCAGTTAAAGTTATTCTGATTTCTCATTTTTTCCTCGCTATACAAAAAAGATTATAGCATATCGCCAAAAAAAAGACCCTTATTCAAGGGTCGATTACACGATTATTCTGCTTCTTCTTCCTGCGCCTGAGGAGCGGTGATTCTCCACATTTCACTGAAGCTCAGGAAAGCAACTTCATCGGCATTCAGTTTTGCCTGATTGCGCTGCTTCTTGACATTTCCTTCATGGACACTGTTGAGAATGTTCTTGTTTACCATGTACTGCACATAGAGAACCTTTTTCAGCAGGAACCAGTCAATGACATACTGACGGATCCGCTCCGTTCTTTCTGTCAGTGTTCCGAGAACATCGAAAGCATCCTGTTTCAGATCTTCTGCTGCTTTCAGGGCAGCTGTCTTCAGTTCCTCATAGTTATTATAATGGGCAGAATCCAGAGATCTCTGCAGAGATCCGGCTCTCTGGACAAACATGTCGCTGAATGTCTTTGCAATCAGTTCGGCGCTGTTGGAACATACGGCTACGATCTCATTCTTGCAGTCAATATATTCGCTGCCCGGTTCTGTCATGCAGTAATAAAGTCCCTTGGCAATCATGAATCCGTAATCTGTATACGGAACAACCAGCAGAGCTCTTTCCTCTTCTTCCTTCTTTGCATAAAGGATATACGGGAATGTCAGAGCCTTGCCTTCCAGCTTGAAGATATCCTTATAGCGGATGATCTGATTGCTGATGGCATCACGGTTGATGACACTGCGCAGACCGACGCAGATCTTTGTCTCCGGCTCGTTCTGCTGAATGGCAGTGAATGCTTCTTTTAATACAGGATCAAGTTCCGTCTCCTCAAGATTCAGATAATCCTCAAGATAACCGTTGAATTGGCAGTCATCTCCGTTTTTTCGGCTGTCGAGTTTGTCATTTAACATCGTGCAAATAGGCATGGAACGATCCTCCGTGAATCAGAAAAACGATTCTATAATCCTCTGATTATTATGAATAATCTATAAGATCATTACATAAAATCTATTCTATTATATGCATGCATTCAAAAAAATCAAATAGTTATGCATGTGAATTTTATGTGAACTTAATACCCCGGCAGCGTTTGACACAACCGCTGATTTCTTTTTTTAACGAAATATGCTTGCATGTTATATGCGAGCAATGTAAACCGCTCCCGGAAGGAGCGGCATGTCTTATATTAAATAAAGAAGGGTTCCGGCAACAGCTGTTCCGAAAATGATCATGATCGGATTGGCCTTGTATTTCCGCAGCAGGAAGAGACTGACGGCAAACAGGCCGATCTCGATCCAGCGGATTTCCTTTCCGATTTCATTCAGCGCCGATGTTCCGAAGAACGCCAGCAGAAGAATGGTCAGGCCGGCACCGGCAATCATTGCCACAACCGCAGGACGCAGTTCACCAAGGACATCCTTGACCAGTTTCAGGTTGCGGTATTTTGTATAGAAGTATGCCAGGGTCAGAACAATGATCAGTGACGGGAGAATGCATCCGAAGGTGCATACAATTGCGCCCGGAAGTCCGGCCATCTTCTGGCCGACAAAGGTCGCACTGTTGACCGCGATCGGACCGGGAGTCATTTCGGCAATCGTGGTCAGATCGGCATACTCGGCCATCGTCAGCCAGCCTTTGCCTTCCACAACCAGATTCTGAATCAGCGGCATTGCCGCATAGCCGCCGCCGAAGGCAAACAGGCCGATCTGGAAATAGACAAGAAACAGTTCCAGGAAAATCATGCGTTCACCTCCTTGTTTCTGTTCAGCAGTGAAAGGGCAATGCCCAGGGCTATAAACAGCAGAATGATGACGATCGAAGAAACCTTGAAATACCATGTGGCAATGAAGGCAGCAATCATCAGTACGATATTCAGCACATTTCTGGTGCTGATCACATTGTGTGCCAGATCAATGACAACATCGACAATGATTGCGGCAACACCTGCCCGCATTACCTGCAGGGCAGTCTGGACAATCTGATTGGAAGAAAACGCATCATAGATCATGCATACCACACTGATGATGACAATCGGCGGAATGACCGTAGCCAGCACCGATATCAGGGCTCCGGCAATACCGGCGATCCGGTATCCGAAGATAACGGCACTGTTGACCGCCAGGGCACCCGGTGCCGACTGGGCAATTGCCGTCATATCCAGCACTTCATCATCTGTGACCCAGTGCAGTTCATCACAGAATTTCTTTCTCATCATGCCGATGATGACAAAGCCGCCGCCGAAGGTAAAGGCGGAGATCATCATCATTGAGAAGAACAGTTTTATCAGATCAGGTTTGTTCTTTTTCATATTGATTGCCTCCCGCATACTCATTATGCCGTTTGTTTATTCATATTCCAATCATTATGTTAATATATTTTATATAACTGATTGGTAATGGATTATGACGCTGCGCCATCTCGAAATCTTTCTTGCGGTATGCCGTTATCTGTCGATGACAAAGGCAGCCGCAGCCCTGAATATGACCCAGCCAGCTGTCTCAAAAGCGATCAGCGAGCTGGAAAGCTTTTATCATGTTTCCCTGTTTGACAGAATCGGCAGACGCCTGTATCTGAGTGATGCCGGCAAGGCCCTGAAAAGCTACGCCGACACAATTCTTTCCCAGTATGAAGAATCCGTCACCTTTCTGCGCGACGGCTCTTCCTTTCAGAGCTGCCGGCTGAGCGTCAATGTGACCGTCGGTGAGACGATCCTGCCGGATCTCTGCCGGACCATTTATGACAAACTGCCGGGAATTGATCTTCGGATCAGCGTTCATAATACAGCTGCCATCGAAAACCAGCTCCGCAGCAACGACTGTGATATTGCCATCATTGACCGCAATGATGATCCCGCTTTTCATGCTGTGCAGCTGTACAGGGAAACCATTGTCTTTGCAGTATCCGACAGCCTGATCCGCCAGAGCCATATTCTGAAAGAAGACCTGATGAAGCAGCGGCTTCTGCTGCGGGAACCAGGTTCCGGCAACCGGGCCTGCATTGATCCCTGGCTCAGCAGAATCTCCTTTCCGCGCTCTCACATCTGGGAAAGCACATCGGATGAAACCCTGCTGGCCATGGCTGAAGCCGGACTGGGCATTGCCGCCCTGCCGCATTCCTACCTGCAGAAGACCAGAAACAGAGCCGTCCATACCGTGGCAGTCGGCGGTGAACCGTTCCAGCGAACCTTCTATCTTTCCAGCATGCAGGGAAAATACCTGAACCGGATCACCCTGCAGTGCATGAATATCATCAAAAAAGCTGTATGAACTGACACACCGAAAGGTGAATGTCATGGCTTTGATTCAAACCGATTTCAAATCAGAGACACTCAAACGCTCTGTATCATTCAATGCAGTTTTTCCCATCGAGAAATTCCAGCCGCCGTATCCGACGCTCTGTCAGCTGCATGGACTGACGGACAACAGCAATGGCTGGCTCAGCTATTCCCGGATCCGCTTCTGGGCAGAAAACACCAGCCTGGCCATCATCATGCCCTTCGGCAAGGCTGCCATTCTGTCCGGTGCCCTGCATGTATATGAATATCCCAAAGACTGGGTTGAAAGCGAAGGAAATATCCTCTGCGAAGTCAGAAACTTCGGCAATCTGGAAGAAACCAGAAACAGTGACCGCAATCCCCGCTGGCTGATCGAACATATCAGGAACGATCCCCGGAAAGAATTTCCTGCCTTCTATATTGCCTGCGGCCTGCAGGATTCCTTGATCAATGCCAACCGCTCCATCGCTGAAGCACGGAAGCAGGCCGGCGCAGATGTCACCTATGAAGAAGGACTGGGCATGCATGACTGGAACTTCTGGGACACCTATATTCAGATGGTTCTGCCCTGGCTTGACTGTCATACCGAAGAAAAGTAAGCAGACGTCCCGCGTAAGATATAAAAAAGCTGCGGCTTCCTGCCGTGATCATGTGATCACAGGACGCATGCAGCTTTTTTCATACATTTGATTACTGAATTCTTGTGCCTGGTTCCAGACCGTTGACTTCAACAACGGCGATCTGGGTTCCGTCCTTGCCTGCCAGCAGCATGCCCTGGGATTCGACACCGCGGATGACGGCCGGTTCCAGGTTGGTGATGACAACGATGTTCTTGCCGATGACCTGACCCGGTGTATAGCTCTGGGCCAGTCCGGAAACAATCGTTCTTCTCTCACCGCCGCCGAGATCGATCTTGAGGACGAACAGCTTGTCGGCATTCGGATGTCTCTCACAGGAGAGAACCTTGGCAACTCTCAGTTCAACCTTTTCGAAATCATCATAGGTGATGTTTTCTTTCTTTTCGCTGATCTTCTTGGCAATGGCCGCATATGCCTTTTCGGTTTCTTCAACCTTGGCCATGATTTCCTTTTCGTTCAGTCTCTGGAAAAGAATTTCCGGCTTTTCAACAACCTGAATGCCGCTTTCCAGACAGCCGAAGATACCGAGCGAATCACGGTCAGTATATTCGGTGTTCAGGGAACGCAGGATCTTTTCCGCTGTTTCCGGCAGATACGGCTTCAGCAGAACTGCTGCGACACGTACGGATTCCAGCAGGTTATACAGCACCGTAGCCAGACGGCCGATCTTTTCCGGATCCTTGGCCAGTGCCCACGGCATTGTCTCATCGATATATTTGTTGCATCTGGAGAACAGATCAAGAATGTCCTGGATGGCATCGGCAACACGCAGATCATCCATGTGGGCATCAACCTTACGGATCGTTTCCTTGACAGTATCTCTCAGTTCATCATCAACCGGCTCATCCTCATGCGGATTGGCAACGATGCCGTTGAAATACTTGTTCTGCATCGACAGGGTGCGGTTGACCAGGTTGCCCAGGTTGTTGGCAAGATCGCTGTTGATGCGTTCGATCATCAGATCATATGTGACATGACCGTCCTGAGCAAACGGCATTTCATGCAGCATGATGTATCTGACGGCATCGACACCGAACAGGTTTACCAGATCATCGGCATAGATGACATTGCCCTTGGACTTGGACATCTTGGAGTCACCGGTCAGCAGCCACGGATGACCGAAGACCTGCTTCGGCAGCGGCTCACCCAGTGCCATTAACATGATCGGCCAGTAAATGGTATGGAAACGGACGATATCCTTGCCGATCAGATGCAGATCAGCCGGCCAGTATTTCTTGTACAGGTCGCCGGAATTGCCGTCAGTGTCATAGCCGAGGCCGGTAATATAGTTGGACAGGGCATCGATCCATACATAGACAACATGATCCGGATCAAAGTCTACCGGAATTCCCCACTTGAAGGAGGTACGGGATACACACAGATCCTGCAGACCCGGCTTCAGGAAGTTGTTGATCATCTCATTCTTGCGGCTCTCCGGCTGAATGAAGTGCGGGTGCTCTTCAATATATTTAATCAGTTCCGGCGCATACTTGGACATTCTGAAGAAGTATGCCTCTTCATCCATCGGCTTGACTTCCTCACCGCAGATCGGGCACTTTCCGTCTTCTGTCAGCTGGCTCTTGGTATAGAAAGCCTCGCACTCATGACAGTACATGCCTTCGTACTTGCCCTTGTAGATGTCACCCTTCTGATACAGTTTCTTGAAGATCTTCTGCACCTGATGCTCATGATAGTCATCGGTTGTGCGGATGAAGTGATCATAGGAAATATTCATGCAGTCAAACTGCTCCTTGATCACGCCGGACACTTCATCAACGAATTCCTTCGGTGTCTTGCCGGCTTTCTTCGCTCTTTCCTCTACCTTCTGACCATGTTCATCGGTTCCGGTCTGGAAACGGACATCATAGCCTGTTTCCCGCTTGTGTCTGGCAATGGCATCAGCCAGCACGATTTCATAAACATTGCCGATATGCGGCTTGCCGGCAGCGTATGCAATCGCTGTCGTAATATAATACGGTCCCTTGTTCTGCATTTTCATTCACCTCCTGAAAATAAAAGACATCCCAAATGAAAGGACGTCTTGCACGCGGTACCACCTTTATCTTGCCCAAATGATTTCAGGCCTCTCTCGTGATAACGGACGTCTCCGGGCACGGCTCATATTGCCGCACCAGCTCCAAGACCATGTTCATCTGCCTTCTGAAACAGGCTCGCATCACCCGCCTGCTTTCTGCATTCATCCTGCAGACTACTCTTCTTTTCGTCGCTTATGAAAACATTATAATCAAGGATATGTGTTTTTAAAAGCACAAACAGAAGAAAAAAAGAGCGGGGTTCACCGCTCTCGTGCGTGCATCAGTTTTCTAATGATTAGAGCTTAACGACGTTAGCTGCCTGAGGACCACGGTCACTCTCAGTTACATCGAAAGTAACAGCCTGGTTTTCCTCCAGTGTTCTGAAACCTTCGCCCTGAATTGCAGAATAGTGTACGAATACATCTTTTCCTTCATCTGTCGTGATGAATCCATAGCCTTTCTCAGCATTGAACCATTTTACTTTGCCTGTTGCCATCCTGGTTTTGATTCTCCTATTCTATGTACCCAGTGGAATAGATCCCACTTATACAGGATTAAGTTTATACTTATTTACATTCAATTACAAGATTTTTGCCGTTATTTTCACACATTTTTACACAATTTTTTCACACTTGCTTGCACCTGCACGGATGACAACTGTCTCCATCCAGTCAACATAAACAGGATGACACGATCAAAAACCAGCCGGAACAGCAAACCGGATTCTGTAAACAGAAAATCCTATTCGCCGATTCCCCATGGGTCATCGCCGTCTCTGTCCCGGAATGCACCGCAGTCAAAGCAGACAACTCTCATATACCGGAAAAGACCCGGATCAGCGTTGCCGACATTCCATGAGCCGCAGACTGGACACGGAAACTTCGGATCCTCATAATCAATTTCGCAGCCGCAGGCACGCAGGTACTCTGCCGCATTCAATGCTTTTTCTGTCGGCGTCTTCGATTCATTCAGATAGCGGTTTTTAAAGCCTTGGGCACGAAAGGCATCGCCGCCGGAAACATTTTCCAGAATTTCTTCAGGTACTGCTGTCAGATCCTTTGTCTTCTCCATTGCTGAAACCCTCCTTAATTACAGCATACAAATGATTTCCTTTCCCGGCAATCCCGCATCACTGCTTCATGAAACAAAAAAAACTCATCCCTGATTCAGGAATGAGTTTGCAGGCACCATGCATTAATGATGCTGTTTTGCTTACTTATAGCTGTCGTAGTTGAAATCGTCATACACACGGGAAACCGGCGCATGATTTTCAATCGAATCGATTGTCTTGGCAATCATGTCAGATACCGACAGAACTGTAATCTTTGTTGTTCTTGCGGCTTTTTCCGGCGTCAGTGCGATTGTGTCAGTAATGACCATTTCCTTGATCGTCGAGTTTTCGATCTTTTCCAGTGCATCACGGGAGAATACACCATGGGTAATGCCGGTATAGATATCTCTGGCACCATGATCCTTCAGGATCTGGCAGCCGGCAACGAGTGATCCGGCAGTATCGCAGATATCATCGATAACGATGCAGTCCTTGCCTTCAACTTCACCGATGACGTTCTGAGCCTCAACCATGTTCGGCTTCGGACGGCGCTTGTCAATGATGGCAATCGGCGTATCCAGAATGTCTGCCAGTCTTCTGGCTCTGGTAACTCCGCCGTGATCCGGAGATACAACAACAAGTTCATCCTTGTTGAAGTTCTTGCTCTTGAAGTACTGACCGATCATCGGAACTGCTGTCAGATCATCGATCGGAATGTCAAAGTAGCCCTGGATCTGGGCAGCGTGAAGATCGAATGTCAGGATGCGGCTTGCTCCGGCAACCTGCAGCAGATTGGCAACAAGTTTGGATGTAATTGGCTGGCGCGGTTTTGCTTTCCTGTCCTGACGGGCATATCCGTAATAGGGCATGATGATGTTGATTGAACCGGCACTTGCACGCTTGCACGCATCAATACATACCAGAACTTCCATCAGACGTTCTGTAACCGGGTTGCAGGTAGACTGTATAATGAAGACATTTCTGCCTCTGACCGACTCCTGCGGTTCCACAAGAATTTCCCCATCCGCGAAATGCTCAACCTTGATCTTGCCTAACGGGATGTTCAGCTTACGGCATACTTCGGCCGCAAGGTCAGTGCTTGAAGTGAGTGCAAATACTACCGTCTCTTTGACCATGTTTTCCTCTTTTCTGCTTTAACCGCCTATAGTAAAACACTTTTTCTTTCAGTTCGTCAACCTGTTCTTAGACTTATTCCACTTTCTGCAGATAGGCTTCCGCCCGGGCAAGTTCCTGAACATCATTGATTCCCTGAACTTCCCGCCAGTCACCGGCCTTGACAGCCGTGACTGTTTTTCCCTGATTCTTCAGAATTTCAACCAGATCGGTAATGTAATATTCCTTCTGGGCATTGTTGTTCTTCAGCAGCTTCAGGCCGGCAAACAGCGCTTCATTGTTGAAGCAGTAGATGCCGGTATTGATTTCCCGCACGGCCTTTTCAGCATCCGTGCAGTCCTTGAATTCAACGATCTTTTCAACGGTGCCGTCGGCATTGCGGATAACCCGGCCATAGGATGCCGTATCTTCCGGCTCTGCCGTCAGCACGACCATATCGGCATTCTCACAGGCTTCATACAGGGCCCGATAGGTTTCCGGATGCACACACGGACAGTCACCGTTTGCGACCAGGGTCAGTCCGGTTTCATTTTCCAGCTGTCTGGCCTGCATGACGGCATGGCCGGTGCCAAGCTGCGGCTCCTGCACTGCTGTTTCGCAGCGGCCGGCCAGAACTTCCTCAACCATTTCATGGCGGTAGCCGACAATGGCAACGATCCGTTCCGCTCCTGCCTTCTGCAGATTTTCAAGATCACGTTCGATCATGGTTTTGCCAAGGACCTTGTGAAGGACCTTCGGCAGGTCCGATTTCATGCGCGTGCCTTTTCCGGCCGCCATAATGACTGCGTTTCTCATTCATATCCTCCCAGTATTCTTGTCCTGCGGACAAAATAATGTTCTTCCTTCAGTTTCTGCATCGCTCTTTCCAGCAGTTCCCTGTCACGGGTAATGCCGAAGACAGTAGAGCCGCTGCCCGACATCAGCACGCCGTCAAAGCCTTCTTCCTTCAGCCGGCCCTTGACAGTGCGGATCTCTTTCACCAGTGAGACGGCCGCATCTTCGAGGCTGTTGCCCAGCGATGATACGACGCCCTCATAGTCATTTTCAATCAGTGCCCGCATCATCTTCCGGCAGTCCGGATGTTCCGGCTCCTTTGCATCAACGATCTCAAAGGCATCCTTGGTGGAAACACCCCGGCGCGGCTTGACCAGCAGGATCTCAAAATCGGTCCGGCAGCTGAACGGGGTCAGCACCTCACCGATGCCCTGCACCAGCGAAGGACGGTTCATCAGACAGAACGGCACATCGGCACCGACCTGCCGGGCAATGTCGATCAGTTCTTCTTCACTTGTCCGGAGCTGCAGCAGTCGGCAGATCAGACGCATCGCGGCCGCTGCATCCGCACTTCCCCCGGCGAGACCCGCCCGGGTCGGAATATGTTTCTGCAGACTGCAGGCAAATTCCTCTTCAAAACCGAAATGTTTCTGCATCAGATGAATGGCCTTGATAATCGTGTTCTTGTCATCCACCGGCAGATAGCTGCGGTTCAGGCTCAGGGTCGTTTCCCGGGAAATATTCATTTCCAGAACATCATAGAAATCGATCGGCACCATGATCATGTTCAGTTCATGATAGCCGTCATCCCGCTTTCCGACCACATCAAGGCAAAGATTGATTTTTGCGTAGGCTCTTTCTTTCATCGGCTGATTTCCTCAAATACTCTCTGCAGCATTTCCGCATCCGCTTCCTGGGCTCTCAGGCTCAGAGGGATGTCACAGGCAGTCAGCACTGCTTCCGCCTTTTCCCGGTCCTGCAGATATTCTTTCAGATTGTTGCACAGCGTCTTGCGCCGCTGTTTGAAACAGGCTCTGACCATTTCATAGAAGGCCCTGATCTCTTCCGGACTCCGGTCCGTTTCCTTCCGGGAAAACTGAATGATGACACTGTCGACGTTCGGGGAAGGATTGAACGATCTTCCCGGCACCGTAAACAGTTTCCTGACATCATACAGATACTGGGCCTCCACCGACAGGGCACTGTACTCACTGTCCTTCGGCCTGGCCGCAAAGCGGTCGCCGACTTCCTTCTGCACCATGACCGTGATATAGGGAATCTCGGCATGTTCGAACAGACGGAACAGCACCGGCGTCGTAATATAGTACGGCAGGTTGGCACAGACCGATACCTGGCCGTATTTTTCTTTCAGTTCGCTGATCTTGCCGTCCAGATCACACTCCAGAAAATCCTGCAGGATGATCTCCACGTTGTCATATTCCGCCAGCGTATCCTTCAGCACCGGAATCAGATCGGCATCCACTTCATAGGCAGTCACATGCCGGGAATGACGGGCCAGCTGTTCGGTCAGGCCGCCGATGCCGGGACCGATCTCAATGACCGCATCCTCACAGTGGGAAGCCATCGCACAGCGCTCGACAATGACCGGATCAACGAGAAAATTCTGGCCGTATCCCTTGCGGGCACGCAGGCCATAGGTTTCCAGGATTTCCTTTGTCCGTGACGGTGTCGATATATATCGGCTCATTCTTCCAGTTCCTTTCGCACTTCTTCAAGGGTGATGCCCAGGCAGTTCAGCCGCTGCCGCATGGCCCGGGCATTGCCGAAGCCGATGTGCAGGGCTCTTCCCAGCTGTTCCCGCTTCTTTCCGCTGTCTTCTCTTCCGGAAAGACCAAGTTCATACATGTCGCGGACACTGATCCGCTCTTCACTGTCGGGACGGAAAGTGACAAGATGTCCGAGTGCTTCCTGCAGCACTTCCTTTCCGGCATGTTCAACGCCCACCTTTTTCTCAGTCCGGGCATCGTGCTTGTCGACATAGGCATTCTGACAGCCGGGCACAGCCTGATTGAGGGCACTGCGGATCCTGTTGCCGGGAGAATCCGGATCGGTGAAAATAATCACCCCGCGCTTTTCCCGGGCCCGGGCAATCAGGCGGATCGTTTCTTCACTGAAGCCGGTTCCGCCGGTTTCAATTGTATCGCAGTCATAGTATTTCTTCAGATTCTCGCTGTCGTGCTTTCCCTCGACAACGATCAGTTCCCGGATCTTCGGCTTCACTGCCGTTCCTCCAGGAACCGTGTCCAGTTCCGGTCGATGACGGCAGCCATATATTCTTCGCTGACGTTTCTGACCTCAGCCATCTTCCTTACTATATATGGTATATAGGACGGCTCATTCCGTTTTCCCCGCAGCGGCACCGGTGCCATATACGGACAGTCAGTTTCCGACAGCAGGTAATTCTCATCGATATCTTCACATACCTCTACCGCATGGCGGGCATTCTTGAAGGTCAGTGCCCCGCCCAGGGCAATATAGTATCCGAGCTTTACAAATTCCCGGGCCATTTCCCTGGTTCCGCTGTAGCAGTGCAGCAGGCCGTGGCCGCGGTGCGCCTTCATGATATCAAATGTATCCTGGATGGCATCGCGGGAATGAACCAGGAACGGCTTGTGCAGCTGGTTTGCCAGTTCGATCTGGCGGATGAAGAAATCCCTCTGCAGGGCTCTGACATCGGGATCCTTTTCCCAGTAATAATCGAGACCGATCTCACCGATGCATGACACGGCCGGATCGGCGGCTGTCTTTTTGAAGATCTGCCAGTCTTCTTCCGTCACATCCTTCACATCTTCGGGAAAGATGCCGGCTGCCACCTGATAGCGGTTGGGATCTCGGCGGGCAAAGTCAATGGCCCGCATTGTTTCTTCATGCGAAAGCGTGATGATCATGATCCGGTCAACATGGGCATCTTCTGCCCGCTTCAGCATCTCTTCAAAGTCATCTTTGTATTCTTCAGCCATGATATGGGCATGGCTGTCAAAATAGTGTATTTCACTCATCTTATTTTCCCAGGCAGAATCTGGAGAATATTTCATCCAGCAGATCTTCCCTGCCTGCCTTTCCGGTGATTTCCTTCAGTGCCGTCCAGCTGTTCTGCAGATCAATGGTCACAATGTCCAGCTCCATCCCTGCTTCCAGTGCTGCCACGGCATCGTTCATCGACTGTTCTGCCTGTCTGGCCAGGCCAATCTGGCGCTCATTGTTCAGCGTATCGGTATTGGCAAGCTGCAGGCCGTTTTCATAGCGGCGGCGGATCTCGGCAATCAGATCATCAATCTGATGATGAATGGCCGATACCGACAGCCCGTCGACGTTATCATTCAGATCATTCTTGTTGTAGACAATGATCCGTTCCTTGTCCTTTGTCAGTTCCAGCAGCTTCGCATCTTCTTCATTCAGTTCCTGGGAGGCATCAAGGACAAGAATGACCAGTTCGGCTCTGTCCACCGCTGCCAGCGAACGTTCAATGCCGATCTTCTCCACCGCATCACTGCTTTCCCGGATGCCGGCGGTGTCGATCAGATTCAGGGTCATGCCTTCCAGCCGCACGCTGCCTTCCACCAGGTCTCTGGTTGTTCCGGCGATATCGGTGACAATCGCCTTGTCTTCTTCCAGCAGGGCATTGAGCAGAGAAGACTTGCCGACATTCGGCCGGCCGAGAATGACGGTATCGATGCCGTCCCGGACCTGAACAGCCTGCTCGGCTGCTTCAATGATCCGGCGGATGTCCTTCTGCCATTTTCTTGCGGCCGGCAGAATTTCCTCTTCTGTCAGCTGCTGCACATCGTCATATTCCGGATAGTCAATGTTGACTTCAATATTGGCAATGATCTGGGTCAGTTCCTCTTCCAGCGGTGCGATCAGTCTGGTGACCGAGCCTTTCAGGGAATGCACGGCACTGCGGGCATTGACGGCATCGCGGGCATTGATCAGATCATTGACCGCTTCGGCCTGGGAAAGATCCATCTTGTTGTTGAGGAAGGCTCTTTCCGTAAATTCTCCGCGTCTGGCCATGCGGGCACCGGCACCGAGCACCAGGCTCAGCACTCTCCGGGTCAGATACACGCCGCCATGACAGCTGATCTCGGCAACATCCTCGCCGGGATAGGAGCGGGGTGCCCGGAAGATACTGATGAGCACTTCATCGACCGGTTCTTTCTGATCAAAGACAGTCGCATAATGAACGGTATAGCCGGCGGCATCAGAAAAGTCCTTTCCGGTCAGTTTTTTCAGAACCGCAAAGGTATCTTCGCCGCTGATGCGGATCACTGAGATCGCACCCATGGCCGGAGCCGTGGAGATTGCCGCAATGGTTTCCTGTTTCATCTCTGTAAGTGTATCACAAACGATTCATGCTAAGATATCCTCATGGAAATTCAGCTGAAAAAAGAACTGATGCAGGTTCTGCAGGAACTGCACTGGCTGCCGCTCAGGCCGGTGCAGGAAAAAGTCATTCCCCTGTTTCTGGCCGGCAGAAACCTGCTGGTACAGGCAGCCACCGGTTCCGGCAAGACCGGCGCTTATCTTCTGCCAATTCTGGAAAAGATCCGGCCTTTTGAAGATGCCGGCTATGCCCTGATCATTGCCCCGACCCGGGAGCTGGCTCTGCAGATCAGGGAAACTGCCGATCTGCTTTCTTCCCGGCTTTCGGTGCATACGGCACTGCTGATCGGGGGAATTGATCCGGCCCGGCAGACAGCGGAACTGAAACAGAAGCCGCAGATCATCATCGGCACTCCGGGACGGATCGTCTATATGCTGGAACAGAAGCTGCTGGATCTTTCTGCTCTTCAGGTACTTGCGGCCGATGAAGCTGACATGATCCTTTCCACCGGTCAGGCCGAAGAATTCCGTTCGGTTCTTTCCTGTATCGATCATCCGGTCCAGACGGTCTGCTTTTCAGCTACGCTGAATGAACAGGTCTCATCCTTTATGAAAGATGACTATGAAACCATCCGCCTCGATGAAACCGCCGTCAGTGAACGTGTTGCATCCTTCCATCTGATCTGTGAAGACCGGATGCAGGCACTGCTTTCCGTTCTGCAGGAACAGCCGGTTCTCTCTGCCATCATTTTTGTCAGACACCGCAGCGATACCGTCACCCTGGCTGAAAAGCTGAAAAAGCAGGGTTATCTGGCCGAGGCCTTTTCGGCCTATGACGACGAGAAGACAAGACTGCAGGTCATGCGCCGCTTCAAGGAAGGAAAGATACGGCTGCTTGCGGCAACCGATGCCGCTTCCCGCGGTCTCGATATCACCGCTTTGTCCCATATCATTCACTATGACCTGCCGGAAGATGAAAGCACCTGGATCCACCGCTCCGGCCGCAGCGGCCACCAGAACGAAGAAGGCACCAGCATCCTTCTGATCAATAGCGAAGAAACCTCCCTGCCCCTGGTTCAGACCATCCTTGCCCGGACTCTGACCCTGCTGCAGGGAAATGGCAATCCCAATGATCTTTCAAAGCCTTTATTAAAGGAAGCAGCGCCGCAGGCAGAAGTCTTTACACTCCGGATCATGGCCGGCCGGGATGAAAAAATCAGGCCGGGCGACATCGCCGGGGCATTGTCTTCTCTGATGCCGTTTGAAAAGATCGGCCGGATCACCGTCAATGAGCGTGACAGCACGGTCATTCTCTTTGAACCATGTGAAATCAAAGAACTGAAAATCAAGGGAAAGAAAAGAAAAATCAGGAAGCTGTAACGCTTCCTGATTATTCATTTGCGCCGAGTTCCTTCAGGGTTCCGTTTCCCTTTGGTTCGATATTGTTCAGTACAATGCCGGGATTCCGCTGCTGCAGATATGCCGCAAAACGTTCGGCTTCACCGCGGTCAATGGCCTGAGCGTCAAAGCTGTCGTTCTCTCCTTCCATATGAAGGATGACTTTGCGACCCTTTGTTTCGGCTGTCAGCGATTTGATATTCAGTGTGCTGTGCTCACTGACCTTCAGGCCGATGCCGGCCAGCATCCGGTCTTCAAGAATAAACGAACGGTCGAGCATTCCGCCCTTTTCATATTCATCCAGATTCTTTACATTCCGCAGGGTTTTGCTGACGGAAAGCTTGTTCTTATAGTAGAAGAACATGACAACTGCCAGAATTGCCGCAAGAACACCGATCAGCCACTTCAGATTCCATTCCGGCTTCCGGGTATCCGCAAAGGCTGCCGCAAAGACAAATACGGCAAGCATTGTCATCGGTCCGCTGAAATATAAAGACAGTAATCCCTGATAATATCGTTTGATCATAGCTGGTTCCTTTCGCTGTTTTCTTCGTCTTGGTTATACCATGTTTTGAAAGGATAATACAGAAAAACGGTGCACTGCACCGTTATTCATGAATCATCAGGTTTTAATCTGAATCTTATGATCTGCACTGCCTGTTTCAATTAAATATAGCTGCAAAACCAGGCATTCCGAAAGTCCGGGAATATGCTTCTTCATTGTTAAAGAACCGCCAGGAAGATTTATCACTGTTATACATGATAACTTTTGTGGATTCACCGTTTGGATCGACAGTATCAATGACATTGGCTATGCCGTCTGTGAAGCTTCCATTAAAAACGTCTTCACCCGTATTGCATTCAACATTTCCATGATACAGTCCGCCTTTGACAGTTGCATTAACGACATTATCTGCATCGAGATTGGAACCGGTGTAGATTTTGATATATTCTGTAACAGGCCCTTCCGGAACATCATCCTGCCAGTCACAGGCCGCATGATATCGAATGACTCTTCCTGCAGAGGCATTTTCGTAATACACAATATACATGCCGCTGCCTTCACGCATCGTTCCGTCATAGTCACCATAATAGATGCCATAATATCCGTCAGATGAATAAAAGCCGGCTTTTTTATATTTACCGCCGGAAATCTCGGCAATAACCGGACCATAAAATCCATATTTTGTATCATTGGTGAGAATTTCTCCGTATTTCTCCTGGAACAGATTCAGGGCTCCGTCATAATCATCGGTATCCAGCTTTGCGGCAGCATCTTTCAGGAAACCTCTCATATCTTCCAGCACAACAGAGTATTCTTCAGCAGTCTTTGCCGATTGCATTTCATACTCAAGATCATAGCCTTTGTCGAGACCCTCCTGAAGAAGGGCTTTTGCGCCGGTATAATCCTGTTCATAAATTAATTCTTCTGCGAGTTCTCCATAGATGTTTTTGCATATATCCAGGAGCGGCGGCTGATCTTCTTCGGTCACCAGAGGCAGCACTTTTTCAACGTATGCAAGGGCCTCTTTCAGCTGTCCGTCAGAAATCATTTCATCAGCATGCATGGCAAAGGCTCCCATTGCATCCAGGCTGATTTCAGCATCCTGGGGACGAATGGTCAGCGCCTTTTCATATTCTTCCGCAGCCACGGTATAGTCACCTGCTGCCAGTGCGGTTTCTGCGGCTGTGACTGCCCGCTTGAATTTTGCCCCCGGCAGCATGTTATAGCCAAAAATGCCGGCAATGATCAGAGCAGCCGCGATACCGATATAAAGCAGTGTTTTCTTCTTTGGCTTCTTTTCCGGTTTCGCTGTTTTCGTCACTTCTTTTTCGGCCGGAACTTCCTCTGCACTCTTTTCCGGAACAGCATCTGCAGCTTCGGCATCTTCTGCCGGCACGGCCGGTTCTTCGGATACAGTTTCCGTTTCAGGCTCTGCCGTCTCCGGAACATTCTCTTCCGGTGCGGATTCTGTTTCCGGTTCGGATTCGGCAGCTGCATCCTTTGCTTCAGCAGATTCCTCCGGCACAGTCTCAGTTTCCTCTGCCGGTTTTTCCGGTGTTACCAGTTTGCTTTCCGGCACAGCAGGTGTTTCTTCCGCAGGAACTTCTGCCGCAGTTTCTTCTGTAACTGCCGCTGGTTCTTCAGCCTGAATGCTGACAGGCGGTACCGCTTCTTCCGATACTGCCGGCCAGGTAATTTTCATGCCGCAGTTGGAACAGAAATTGACTCCGTCCTTCAGCGGCTGCCCGCAATTAGAACAATACATATGATCCTTTCTCTCAGGAAGATATGATTCCTCTCCCCTGTATATTTATGTATTCATTATACATGCTGCATGCATGCAAGTATCAAAAAAAGAAGCCTTTCGGCTTCTTATTCCACAGCATTGATCATTGCCATGATATCTTCCCTGATTGCTTTGTTGACGGCGAGGGCTTCTTCACGGCTGTTCTGCTTTGTGTAGAAGTAGAACTTGATCTTCGGTTCGGTGCCGGACGGACGGATGGCAAACCAGCTGTCATTGTCGAGGAAGAAACGCAGTACATTGGACGGCGGAATATCATCATAACCGTCTTTGTAGTCGATGATTTTCACAACCTCTGCGCCGGCAACTTCCTGCGGCAGATGTTCTCTGACATAGGTCATCATGCGGCGGATGCGCTGGGAACCGGCAATGCCTTCCAGAATCAGGTTCGGTTCGTCTTCAGCATACCAGCCGTATTTCTGATACAGCTCCTGCAGCACCTGCCAGAGGGTCTTGCCCTGTTTCCGGTAATAGGCGGCTGCTTCTGCCACCAGCATGCCGGCACTGATGCCGTCCTTGTCACGGATCATCGGGCTGGCCGCATAGCCGACCGATTCTTCATATCCGAACAGGCAGGTATAGCCTTCTTTCTGCAGAGACGGGATCCGGCCGCAGATATTCTTGAAGCCGGTCAGGGTCTCAAACATTTCCACGCCGTAGGCTTTGGCGATCTCCGTGCTCATCGTACTGGTCACGATGGACTTGATCATGGCACCTTTTTCCGGCAGGGTTCCGGCATCCTTGTGTCCTTCCAGAATATAGTTGACCAGCAGATATCCGGTCTGATTGCCGTTCAGCGGAATATAGTTTCCTTCATCGTCCTTCAGTTCGATCGCAAATCTGTCAGCATCCGGATCGGTTGCCATCAGCAGTTCGGCTCCGACCTTTCTTCCCAGTTCCTCACTGAGGCGGAAGGCTTTCGGATCTTCCGGATTCGGATAGCCTACGGTTGTAAAGTCCGGATCAGGTTCTCTCTGTTCTTCAACCATATGCCAGTTGGTAAAGCCCCGGTCCTGCATCATCTGGGCAAACGGCAGATTGCCGCAGCCGTTCAGCGGTGTATAGACAAGCGGAATATCAAGATCCAGCTCATCGCCTTCATGAATGGCCAGACTTTCAATATGATCCAGATAATCGCGGTCATACTCTTCCCCGAGCACTTCAGCCATGCCTTCTTCCAGCGCCAGCTGCAGCGGCATGTAGTGGATGTCATTCCAGAGATCGACCTTGTCCATTTCTTCCAGCATGCCTTCAGCAATCTTACTGGAAACCTGGCAGCCGTCTTCCCAGTATGCCTTGTAGCCGTTGTATTCTTTCGGATTATGGGATGCCGTGATATTGATGCCGGCAATGGTATGCAGCTTCAGGATCATATAGGCAAGTTCCGGTGTCGGACGCAGATCCGGGAAGATATATGCCTTGATGCCGGCGGCCGCAAAGATACCGGCCGCAAACTGCGAAAATTCCTTGGAGAAGTGACGCGGATCATGGGCAATGACAACACCTCTGTCCATTGCCTCCTGACCAAAGCTTTTGATGAAATTGGCAATGCCCTGGGTTGCCTTGCCTACCATATAGAAATTCATGCGGTTGGTGCCCGCGCCGACCTTGCCGCGCAGTCCGGCTGTGCCGAATGTCAGATACTGATAGAACCGCTCTTCAATTTCATTCTGATCTTCCTCGTCAATGCTGGTCAGATCTTTATAAAGCGGACTGCGGCTGCTCATATTCTGCAGCCATTCCTGATAGCGTTCTTTCGCATTCATATGAAATGATTCCTCCAGTGTAATACCTTTAACTAAATTATTGCACAAAAAAGAAAGAACGGTCCGCGATTTGACGGCCGTTCTGGTTTCCTGTGTGTCAGTCCTCGCTGATGCAGCCGATGATCTCAAGAATACGGTTCAGATCATCAGTATCGGAGAAGGAGATCTGCAGCTGTTTCCTGTTGATGGTAACCTGGGTTCCGAGCTTCTCCTGCATCCGCACTTCCAGATCCCTGATCCAGGGATCCTTGGCACTGTCCTTTTTCTTCGGCTTCGGCCTGACGGATGTGCCGGCCAGTTCATGGACATAGTCTTCCACTTCTCTGACTGACATTTTGTTCTTCATGACGTGGCGGGCTGCTTCATAAATCTGATCATCATCGCCAAGACTCAGCAGCGGCCGGACATGGCTCATTGTCAGCTTCTTTTCAACAACCAGCTTCTGCACTTCCGAAGGCAGCTTCAGAAGACGCATGATATTGGCACAGTATTCACGGCTCTTGCCGACCCGCTCTGCCAGTTTCTCCTGGGTATAGCCAAGCTTCTTGACCAGGGATTCATAGGCCGATGCTTCTTCGATCGGGTTCAGGTCTTCACGCTGCACATTTTCGAGGATGGCAATTTCCATCATCTCTTCATCGGTGAAGTCGACTTCGATCGCCGGCACTGTGGTGAGACCGGCAATTTCTGCTGCTCTCAGACGTCTTTCACCGGTGATCAGGACATAGCCCTGGACGCTCTTGCGTACCAGCAGCGGTGTGAAGATGCCGTGGGTGCGGATCGAATCAGCCAGTTCATTCAGTCCGGCCTGATCAAATTCCTTACGCGGCTGATAGGGATTGGGACGGATTTCCCGGATCGGAATCTCTACTTCCCGGCGGCCGGTGCCGTCTGCCTTATTGTTCTGGATCTCATCCAGGAACTGCTCTACATTGGTTCCGAAAATGGCATCGAGTCCTCTGCCGCCAAGACCGGAACGGTTTTTCTTTTCAGCCATTATTTCCTCCGTCTTTCATTCTGCATGATGACTTCCTTTACCAGCTGGGCATAGGCTTTGGCACCTTCCGAGCGGGTATCGTACTCAAAGATGGATTCTTCCCGGGACGGGGCTTCGGAAAGCCTGACGTTGCGGGGAATGTAGCAGCGGTATACCTTTTCCTTAAAGTATTTGCGCACTTCCTGCTGGACTTCAACGCTCAGCTTGGTGCGGACATCAAACATGGTCAGCAGGACGCCTTCAATGGACAGTCCCGGATTCCACAGTTTCTGAACGAGGCGGATCGTGCTCAGCAGCTGGGTCAGACCTTCCAGGGCAAAATATTCACACTGGACCGGAATCATGACCGTATCGGCGGCTGTCAGGGCATTGGTATTCAGCAGACCAAGGGCCGGCGGACAGTCGATGATGATGTAGTCATACTGGTCACGCACAGCATCCAGCTTGTTTTTCAGAAGCTTTTCCCTGCCCATCTCATAGGATGCCATGTCAACATCGGCACCGGAGAGATCAATCGTCGAAGGCAGAACATCCAGCGGCGGCATCTGCAGGGTAACCTTGCAGTCATCAACGGAATCCGTGCCCATCAGCACATCATAGACCGTCTTGTGATAGCCGACCTTGTTGGCACCGATGCCATGGGTGGCATTGCCCTGGGGATCAAAGTCCACCAGCAGCACCCGTTTATTGACATACGACAGTCCGGCCGCAAGATTCATTGATGTAGTTGTCTTTCCGACACCGCCCTTCTGATTGGCGATTGCGATAATCTTTCCCATAATTCTGTCCTCTTATTTCGGCAGATGAATGATCATGCGCAGTTCGTCTTCCTGATCATCCATCTCGACAGATGCCCTGACTCCCATTTTCTCAATCATCTGTACACACTGATTGACGGAGTTTACGGCAATCTGCATATTGCGGGTAAATCCTTTTGTTTTCTGTTTTCTCTTCTTTGGCTTCGGCTTGATTTCACCGCGGTTCAGGGCGGCTATATACTCTTCCGTTTCCCTGACATTCATGCCGGTCTTTACAATATGCCGGTAAGCCGGACGAATCTGTCCCTGCGGCACTGCCAGCAGTGCCCGGGCATGGCGCTCGCTGATCTTGCCGGCAATGACACCTTCCTGCACTTCATCGGGAAGGTTCAGCAGGCGGATCTTGTTGGCGACCGCCGACTGCGACTTGCCGATGGCCTTCGCGACCTGTTCCTGGGTCATGTTGGCCTGGCGCATGATCTGCAGACAGCTCTTGGCTTCTTCAATGGCACTGAGGTTTTCCCTCTGCACATTTTCTACCAGCGCCATTCTTGCGGCCTGTTCCTCCGTCGGTGACATGATATAGCACGGAATTTCACTGTAGCCGGCCTTGACGCAGGCCCGATAGCGGCGTTCTCCGGCAATAATTTCATACCCGTCGGCCGTCTTCCTGACCGTGATCGGCTGAATCAGTCCGTTTTCACGGATGGATTCCGTCAGTTCGGCAAGTGCCACTTCATCAAAGCGGAGACGCGGCTGATAACGGGAAGGATGAATATCCTTCGCCGGCAGCTTTACAATTCTCGCACTGTCATTTCTGTCAAATATATCAAGAATATTGAGATTCATGATTCACCTTATTTCTACAGAGGCTTTTTCTTGATCTGGCCGTAGCTGCGCGGATACTGCGGCGGTGTATGCCCGGTCTTGCGGATCAGAAGATTGATGCCGCTGTCACCTTCTCTGATATCTACTGCTTCGCCGCCCAGAACCTTCAGGGCATGCGATGCTTCCTGCAGTTCTTCGTTTCCCCGGGATCCTTTCATGGCAATGAAGCTGCCGCCCTTTTTCACCAGCGGCAGACAAAGCTCACTCAGAACCCGCAGATTGGCAACCGCTCTGGCTGTTACCGTATCGTAACTCTCGCGGTGCTCCTTGGCATGGTCTTCGCTGCGTTCACTGACGACCTGAATGTCCTGCAGTTCCAGCTGCCGGATCACTTCCTTCAGAAAGGTGCAGCGCTTGCCGGTCGGTTCAATCAGCGTGATCTTCAGATCCGGTCTGACAATCTTCCATACCATACCGGGAAAACCGGCACCGCTTCCGACATCGGCAGCACTTCCCTCCACCGCAAAGGTACAGAGGGGAATGATACTGTCACAGAAATGCCGGTCAATGATTTCTTCCGGTTCGGTAACGGCTGTCAGATTGAATTTCTGATTCCATTCGATCAGCAGTTCCATATATCTGTTCAGCTGATCACACATATGATCGCTGATCTTTATTCCGTTATCATTTCCGTACTGCTGCAGTTCGGCAAGATTCATGAGGCCTCCGTGTGTATCATTTTAACATCCTGTCCGGGATGTGGATATATCATTTTTGTGGAAAGCAGAGTTTTCCACAATTTCTTTTAAAAATACCGTGATTGTGGAAAACTTCTTTTTCCTCTTTTTATACTGAGATATTGCAATTTGTGGAATATTTATTTTTCCACAAATCAGTGAAATATGCTTTATTCTGCGGCTTTTCTGCCCTTTCCCTGTTTGATGGCAATGGCCAGTACAGCGATGTCGGCAGGATTGACGCCGGAGATCCGGGATGCCTGGCCGATTGTTGCCGGCTGATACTGCATCAGCTTCTGTCTGCCCTCCAGGGAAAGATTGTCAACTTCATCATAATTGAATTCGGTGCCGAGGGGAATATTCTCCATTCCCTTCAGGCGCTGTGCCTCCCGCCGGGCCTTGTCGATATAGCCTTCGTATTTGAGGTCAATATCACACTTTTCCGCCAGTTCCGGATCGGCTTCGATGCCGCTGATCCGAAGCAGTTCCGAGGTATTGATTTTCGGTCTTCTGACCAGTTCAAGGCCATTGACGCCCTTATGTTCACCGGTGCTGTAGCCCAGCGGATCCAGATATTCTGTCACAGACGGATCATCCAGTTCATATACCGTGCTGCGCAGCAGATCTTTCATCTCCTGCAGTTCTGTCATTCTCTGCAGATATTTTTCTCTTCTTTCTTCCGAGATCAGACCCACCCGGTATCCGGTTTCCAGCAGACGTTCTTCGGCATTGTCATGCCGCAGAAGCAGACGGAATTCAGCCCTTGATGTCAGAAGACGGTATGGCTCCAGTGTTCCTTTGGTTGTCAGATCATCCACCAGAACTCCGATGTAGGCTTCATCACGGCCGAATACAACCGGTGCTTTTCCGTCCAGTTTCAGACAGGCATTGATGCCGGCCATGATTCCCTGACCGGCTGCTTCCTCATAGCCGGAAGTGCCGTTGACCTGACCGGCCGTAAACAGATTCTCAATGATCTTTGATTCAAAGGTCGGCTTCATCTGGATCGGATCAATGGCATCATATTCAATTGCATATGCATATTTTTTGATGATGCAGTTTTCAAAGCCGGGCAGACTGTGGGTCATCCTTTCCTGCACATCCCGCGGCAGGGAAGTGGAGAATCCCTGCACATAGGTTGTATCCATGGAAAGTGATTCCGGTTCCAGGAACAGCAGATGGCGCGGCTTGTCCTTAAAACGCACCAGCTTGTCCTCAATCGACGGGCAGTAGCGCGGACCTACACCTTTGACCACACCCGAATACATGGATGATTTTGTCAGATTGGACAGAATGATTTCATGCGTTTCCGGTGTTGTGTAGGTCATATAGCAGGGAACCTGCTGATCAAACGGCCGGATCGATTCTGTTTCAGCTGAAAAGCGCAGAAAGGCATCGGTGCCCAGTTCCAGCTTTGTCTTTGAAAAGTCAATGGAACGGGTCAGTACCCGGGGCGGGGTTCCGGTCTTCAGCCGGAATGTCCGCAGACCATTCCGGCGCAGGGAAGCTGACAGGTCTTCCGTTGTTTCCTCAAGATCCGGTCCGCCTTTTTTCACCTCATCGGAAATCATATTGACGCCAGCCATATAGGTACCGGTGGTAAGAATGATTATTTCCGAGGAAATAAAGGATCCGTCCTTCAGCCTGACGCCTCTGACCTTCTGATTTTCACAGACCAGTTCAACTGCCATGGCTTCCATGACAGTCAGATTTTCCTGATGCAGACAGACATACTGCATATCCCTGGCATAGGCAATCTTGTCTGACTGAACACGCAGAGCCCTGACGCCCGGACCCTTGGCACTGTTCAGCATCTTGAACTGCAGTGCTGTACGGTCGGCAGTGATGGGCATCTGCCCGCCCAGGGCATCGATTTCACGGACAACAATGCCCTTGGCAGGACCGCCTACCGACGGATTGCAGGGCATCTTTCCGATATTTTCAATGCGCAGAGTCATCAGACATGTTTTTTTATGCAAACGGGCAGCAGCCAGTGCAGCTTCAATTCCTGCATGGCCGCCGCCGATGACGATAATATCAAAATCACTCATGATTCAGCTGTTCCACCATTTCTGTTATATGCACGGGAATGTGATCTCCCAGAAGTTCGAACTGAACTTTTCTGCCGACCTGGTATGTTTCCGCCAGCAGCCGGTACATGGTCATGCGGCCGAACAGTTCGCGGATACGCAGATCCCGGTCATTGGCCTGCACAGCATACGGCAGGGCAATCTTTACCGATTCTTCATCTACCTTCAGACAGTCGGTGCGGGACCCGCGGATCATCTCCCAGCCGTTTTCCTCGATTTTCTGCCGGGCCAGACGGCTGCTGGTATTCCGTTCCTTTTCACTGCTGCTGCACTTTCCGATTTCCTTATGCATGACGGCAAATTTATGACGGATCTCATCTCTGGCGAATATCGCTTCCGGTTCGGCATTCTCAGCCGCACTCCACAGATCAATGCCGCGCTGTTCGGCGATATTCAGGATATCAACCGTAATGCGGGGATTGTTGCGGTCCAGATAACAGTAGCTTTCCAGATTCTTCGGAATTTCAATTCCAGCTTCCTCCGGATAGATGGGACTGACAAAGAATACGACATCCGTCAGAATGAGACAGCTCATCTGCGGCGGAATCTTTCCCTTGGCAGCTTTGGAAATGGCTTCACTGAGCAGAAGCTGGGAATCATATCCGGTTGCAGTCCCGTACTGATTCCACATCTGCCGCAGCGACAGTCTTCTGACCGAATCAAAATGAGCATAACCGATGAGTCCTTTGCGGCGGGTATGGGCAGGGCGCGCGAAAAAGAACAGCAGATCTCCCTTGCGGAAATCAGTGAACTTTTTGCGGCTGGAAAGCCGCCAGAACAGAATATCCTTGTTTCTGCACAGGCGGTGATATTCCAGCATCTTTTCATCTGTCACATAGGCAATGGAACTCATCGGTCTTTCCTTTCAGTGAATCAGAACAGTCCGTAGGTATTGCCGTCTTCGTCAACACCCATATTGACGGCAGCCGGAACCTTCGGCAGACCCGGCATGGTCAGGATATTTCCGGTATAGGCAACAACGAATCCGGCACCGGCAGAAATGCTCAGATCCTTGACATGGATCATGAAGTTTCTCGGTCTGCCCTTCAGCTTGTCGTTGTCAGTCAGGGACAGCGGTGTCTTGGCCATGCATACCGGCAGCTTGTCCCAGCCGTTCTTAATAAATGTTTCAATCTTTTCTTTGGCAAGATCGGTATATTCGACACCGTCGGCGCCGTATACTGTCTTCGAAATCTTTTCAATCTTGCTTTCGATGCTTTCATCGGTGTCATAGATGAAGGAGAAATTGTTGTCTTCATCGGTCAGGCGTACAACTTCAGCCGCAAGTTCCTGCATGCCGTCGCCGCCTCTTGCCCAGCCGTCAGCTTCCGCTACCGGATGACCGTTCTCATGGCACCAGTCAAGCAGAGCCTTGACTTCAGCCGGTGTATCCTTGGAGAACTTGTTGACAGCGACTACATACGGCAGATTGAATGCCTTGATGCTTTCGATATGCTTGGCAAGGTTTTCCGTACCGCTCAGCAGAGCTTCAATATTCTCTTCATCGAGATTTTCCTGTTCAACACCGCCGTGCATCTTCAGCGCTCTGACTGTTGCAACAAGTACAACTGCACTCGGCTTCAGATTTGCACTGCGGCACTTGATGTCGAGGAACTTTTCGGCACCGAGGTCAGCACCGAATCCGGCTTCCGTTACAACATAGTCAGCCAGCTTCAGAGCCAGTGTCGTTGCCGCAACAGAGTTGCAGCCGTGGGCGATATTGGCGAATGGTCCGCCGTGAACCAGAACCGGTGTATGTTCCAGAGTCTGAACGAGGTTCGGCTTCAGAGCCTCCTTCATGACAACCGTAGCGGCACCGGCAGCACCGATATCCTTGACGGTAACCGGCTGATCATCATATGTATAGGCAACAACGCATCTTGAAATTCTTTCTTCAAAGTCCTTCAGATCCTTGGAAAGGCAGAGAATCGCCATGACTTCGGTTGCGACAGTGATGACGAAATGATCTTCTCTTTCCACACCGTTGGACTTTTTCTTCTGACCGATCGTGATATCACGCAGTGTACGGTCATTCATGTCCAGGCATCTCTTCCAGGCAACCTTTGCAGGATCGATATTAAGCGGATTGCCCTGGAAAATGGAGTTGTCCAGAACTGCCGCAATCAGGTTGTTGGCAGTGGTAATGGCATGCATATCACCGGTGAAATGCAGGTTGATGGCTTCCATCGGAACAACCTGGGCATAGCCGCCGCCGGTTGCGCCGCCCTTTAAGCCGAACACCGGTCCGAGAGACGGTTCACGCAGACAGGCCATGACGTTCTTGCCGGCCTTGGCAAGACCATCAGCCAGACCAATCGTCGTTGTGGATTTTCCTTCACCTGCCTTGGTAGGATTGATTGCTGTAACAAGAATCAGTTTTCCGTCCGGATTGTCCTTTACGGTTTCCTTCAGGCCGTCAGATAGTTTTGCTTTGTCGTTTCCATAGGGTTCCAGGAATTTCTCATCAATTCCTGCTTTTTTGGCAATGACCTTGATGTCTTCCAAAGTTGCTGCCTGGGCAATTCTCAAATCGTTGTTCATGTAGCCTCCTCCTGCTATTCATCCCATGCGCCGGCGGTCAGCCAGAGCATGTGCCAAAGTAATCTCATCAGCGTAATCGAGCATACCGCCGGAAGGAAGGCCGTGGGCAATCCGGGTAACAAGTACATCCGGGCACTGTTCCTTCAGCAGTTTGCTTAAGTACATGGCGGTTGTTTCACCGTCCATGGTGGTGCTTGTGGCCAGAATCACTTCTTCGGCATCGCCTGCACGCTTCAGCAATTCATCGATGTTCAGATCTTCCGGCATCATTCCCTTTGAAGAGGAAATCAGACCGTTCAGCACATGGTAAACACCTCGGTATTCGTTGGTCTTTTCCATTGCCAGGACGTCCTTGGCGGACTGTACAACAAAAATCAGTTTCTTATTTCTACTGTTATCAGAACAGATCGGGCATTCCGGTTCTTCTGACAGGTTGCCGCAGATCCGGCAGCGTGTCAGCCTTTCCTTGACATTGACCAGAGCCTGGGCAAATTCCCTGACATCCAGATCATCCATATCGGTTACCGACAGGGCATATCTTTCAGCTGTCTTTTCACCCACGCCCGGCAGGCGGCGGAATCGTTCGATCAGTTCCTGCAAGCTTTTCGGATACATGCATTACATCCCTGGAAGCTTCAGACCGGAAGTCGCAGCTCCGAGTTTTTCTTCTCTGTCCTTTGCGGCTTTTCCAACTGCTTCATTCTGGGCAATCAGAATCAGATCCTGCAGCATTTCCCTGTCATCCGCATTCATCAGATCATCAGGAATCACAATTTCCTGCATTTCACAGCGGCCGTTCACCTTGACCGTTACACCCTGGGATGTGCCTTCATAGATCGTTTCATTCAGTTCTTCTTCAATATTGCTCAGATTCTGCTGCATTTTCTGAGCCTGTTCCATCAGTTTCTGAAGATCCATCGTTTTCTCTCCTATATAATTTCAACATTCTCGGCTCCAAACAGAGCCTTGATCTTTTCTTCTGCGGTTTCTTCCCGTTTTTCCTCTTCCGGATACCTTTCAATATGGCAGGCTTCCGGCAGCTGATTGCTGTGCATCAGCGTACGGAATGTGCGGGAAGCTTCCTTGAACTGGCTTTCGGTTACGGCAAAGATCATCTTGTCGATACCGATACGCTTTTTGACAAAGCGGTACAGTTCTTCGTTCATTTTCCTGTCATTGATTCTGTCAGCTGCCGCTGTATTGCTGCAGACAAGAATCAGACAGTCCTTTCCGGAAGCACCGATCTTAGTGTCATGCAGAAGTGCCGTGTATTTGCGGCTGATCAGGTCCATCATTGCATAGACATGATCATACAGTTCTTCGTCTGTTTTTTTCTCATCCTTGCGGCACTGCACAAGCAGTTCCAGCAGGTCAAAGGCTATTTTTCCGCCTTCTTCAAATGCAGACGCCGGAATCATATCAGAAACAGGACTGCTCGGCATTGTTTCTGCCTCATTTTCAATGTCCGCAGACGGAATTTCTTCGGCCGGTGCCGGTTCTTCCTTTACAGCAGACACAGGTACTTCCGGCGGCTGAATCCTGACAGCCGGTTTTTCTTCTTTTACCACCGGTTTTGCCGGCTGGAATGAAACTGCCGGCGGATTTCTGTCTTCGGTAGCCAGTTTCAGGCATACAACCTCAAATACGGTCACTGCCGACTGGGCAAAACGGAACCTGTCACGGGCAGAAATCAGTTCCTCTGCAATATGCATGCATGCTGACGGGGAAGCCATGTTTCCGATTTCTTCCGCTTCTTCTCCGGTCAGTACCTTCAATAATGCCGTTTTATGCGTATTTGCATACACAGCCGTATCTTTCATGACATCCAGAAGACCGTCTGTAAATCTCTGCAGGTCAATTCCTCTCTGTTCATACTGGCGGATTCTTTCAAGAATTCCCTCCAGATTGCAGTTCAGAACATCTTTTATCAGCTCAACCTTCTCGGAAGTCGTTGTCAGACCATAAATTCTGTCAATTGCCTCGACGGTAATTTCATCACCAGTATAGGATGCACACTGATCCATAATGCTCAGGGCATCGCGCATTCCGCCTTCTGCCAGCACGGCAATCAGTTCTGCCGCTTCCGGTTCCAGCGTAATGTTTTCTTTTTCAGCAATTCCCAGCAGATGATCTCGAATCTGGTCTTTTCTGACCTTGGTGAAGTCATATCTCTGGCAGCGGGAGATGATTGTCGGCAGAAGTTTCTGCGGATCTGTCGTTGCCAGGATAAAAATGACGTTTTCCGGCGGTTCTTCCAGTGTTTTCAGCAATGCCGATGAAGCAGCACTGGAAAGCTGATGAACTTCGTCAATAATATAAATTTTATGTTTTCCCTGCATCGGAGCCAGGCGTGAACGTTCAATCAGGTCTCTGATATCTTCCACGTGGGTCTCATTTGCGGCATTGATCTCAATAATATCCGGATGTGTGCCGTTATTTGCGGCAATGCAGTTTTCACATTCACCGCATGGTGCCTTTTCAGGATGATCACAATTGACTGCCTTGGCCAGAAGTCTCGCCATAGTTGTCTTGCCAGTGCCGCGCGGCCCGCAAAACAGATATGCATGTCCGACTTTATGGCTGCGGATGGCATTTTTGATGGATTTTACGATATATTCCTGACCGACAACTTCTTCAAATGTGGCAGATCTGTATTTTTGATATAAAGCTATCTTTGACATCCGTTTTCTCCTGATTTAAACATTATAACAAAAATACCTGCATACTATAGCAGGTATTTGGCGTCTTTAAAGACTTTTCAGACGTACCTTCTTAATCTTTCTTTTGTTTCTGAAAAATTCTGAAAGGATTGCGGCACATTCCTCTTTCAGAATGCCGCTGTGGATTTCTTTCGGATATGCTCTGAGATGCGGAAGTGTCCTGATCTGAATCAAGGAATCTACAGTTCCGGCCTTTTCATCGGCAGTTCCGTAGTAAAGCGCATGCAGACGGGCATTTTCAATCGCACCGGTGCACATCATGCAGGGTTCAAGTGTCACATACAGATCACAGTCCTGCAGACACCATGTATTCAGTTTTTTATTTGCTTTCTGAATTGCCAGAAGTTCAGCATGGGCAGTAGCTGCCTGGTTCTTTTCGCGCAGATTATGAGCTCTGGCGATAATGACACCATCTTTCACAATGACACATCCGACCGGCACTTCATCCATGTCTCTTGCTTTTTCTGCCTCTTTCAAGGCTTTTCTCATGAAATATTCCGCATTCTTTTCCATAAAATAAAAGTGGCACACGCAGACAGAGGGTTGTATGGCTGCTACCTTCCGGTCCTGACCAGGTTCTATCCATGAGTGCTGTGCCACTGGTATTATAACTGAAACTTTTTTGTGAAACAACTAGATATGCAACAGATAATGTTTCACGTGAAACAAATCATGTTTTCTGTGTTTCTCAGAAAGATTTTTTTGTTTCCGGAGCAGTAATCAGTTCCTGACCGCCCATATACGGACGCAGCGGCTCCGGAATACGGATGGATCCGTCTTCGTTCAGATTGTTTTCAAGGAATGCAATCAGCATACGCGGCGGAGCTACAACTGTATTATTCAGTGTATGTGCGAAATAATTGCCGTTTTCTCCCTTGATGCGGATGCCAAGTCTTCTTGCCTGTGCATCACCCAGGTTACTGCAGCTTCCTACTTCAAAATACTTCTTCTGACGCGGAGACCATGCTTCAACGTCACAGCTCTTTACTTTCAGATCTGCCAGGTCACCTGAGCAGCATTCCAGGGTTCTGACCGGAATATCCAGAGAACGGAAGAAGTCGACGCTGTTCTTCCACAGCTGGTCATACCAGTACGGAGAATCTTCCGGTTCGCAGACAACAACCATTTCCTGCTTTTCAAACTGATGTACACGGTACAGACCGCGTTCTTCAATGCCGTGAGCACCGACTTCCTTACGGAAACACGGGCTGTAGCTTGTCAGTGTATACGGAAGATCTTCTTTCTTCAGAATCTGTCCCATGAAACGTCCGATCATGGAGTGTTCCGATGTACCGATCAGATACAGGTCTTCACCTTCGATCTTATACATCATATTCTGCATTTCCGCAAAACTCATGACACCATTGACGACACTGCCATGAATCATGAACGGCGGAATGAAATATTCAAAGCCGCGGTTAATCATGAAATCACGGGCATAGGACAGAATCGAAGAATGCAGTCTGGCAATATCGCCTTTCAGATAATAGAATCCGTTTCCGGAAGTTCTGCCGGCACTGTCCAGATCAATTCCGGCAACATTTTCAATAATATCTGTGTGATACGGAATTTCATAATCCGGAACAACCGGTTCACCATATTTCTGAATTTCAACATTTTCAGAATCATCCTTGCCGATCGGTACAGACGGATCAATGATATTCGGAATGACCATCATTCTTTCACGGATATCAGCTTCCAGCTTCTGTTCAAGAACTTCCAGGTCTTCCAGTTCCTGGCCCATATCCTTGACCTGCTGCTTAACCTTTTCAGCTTCGTCTCTCTTTCCTTCTTTCATGAGACCGCCGATCTGCTTGGAAAGACGGTTGCGGTCTGCTCTCAGACTGTCGCCCTTTGTCTTGGCTGCACGGTACTGTGTATCCATTTCAGCAACTTCATCGACAAGAACGAGCTTTTCATCCTGGAATTTCTTTCTGATGTTTTCTTTAACAAGTTCAGGATTTTCACGAATCAGTTTAATATCAATCATTTTTAACCTCCAAATAAAAAACGCCCCTGGATAAAGGGACGATAGTCAGCCGCGGTGCCACCCTTTTTGTATAAATTGTTTCCCGTGAAACAATTTATACCTCTCATCATTGCGGATAACGGCCGCAGCCGGAAATGATTGGTTTCACTCCGAGGCGGATTCAATCTTCACTGTGCCGGTTTTCATCGTCCACCAGCTTTCTTGTTGCTACAGCTCCGATATACTTTTCCTCTTCATAGCATTACAAAAATTAAAACATTGTAAAAATGAATTGTCAAGCCGTGATAAAAGTGTTAGTATTTTTAGTGGAATAATACAATTATTTTTAGAAACGGACAAACACCATGCCAAAAAAATCACAGTATAAACGCAAACTTGAGTACAACAACACCTATAACAGAAATAATTACAGATCTTTTTCTGTACGCTTCAACAATAAATCTGAAGCAGACATCATTGAATGGCTGGAAAAGAAGGAATTTGTCAAAGCCTATCTGACCGGACTGATCAAAGCTGATATGGAAAAATCTGAAAACAGCAGCGATTCTGAAAAATAACTGACTTTCTGAAATACTGTTTCACAATAGTATTTTTTTATAATTTTCAAATCAAACTGTCTGTATCAGACTGATCTGTACTGAATCGGTCATAAATAAAACAGATATGAATTTCATTCTTCCGAATGTTTCATATCTGTTTTTTCATTTATTCTTCTGCAGCTTCTTCTGAAGTTTCTTCTTCGGGTTCTTCCGGTTCAAGAATGGCAACTGCTGATACTTTCTGATCATCTTTGACATTGATGACCTTGACGCCCTGGGCGGAACGGCTGTAGACGGATACCTGTGTCAGGGTAATTCGGATGACAATGCCGGAATCGGTCATGATCATGCAGTCTTCATCACCGCTGACAGCTTTCATGCATACAAGCGGACCGGTCTTGTCTGTGACATTGACAGTCTTTACACCCTTGGCACCTCTGGAAGTCATGCGGTAATCATCCAGCGGTGACTTCTTGCCGTATCCCTTTTCAGTAATTGTAAGGATATATTTGCCTTCGGAATCGGTTGCCATGCCGATGACACTGCCGCCGTCGGTATTGAATCCCTTGACACCTCTGGCTGTACGGCCAAGCGGACGGATATCGTCTTCCTTAAAGCGGACGGCCTTGCCGTTGGATCCGGCAATAATGATTTCGTTGTTTCCGGTCGTGCCTTTGACAAATGCCAGCTCATCATCGTCTGACAGCTTGATGGCAATCTTGCCGTTGCGGTTGATGTTGTAGAATTCGGCGATTTCCGTTCTCTTTACAATACCGTTCCTGGTCGCAAAGAAGAGATATTTGACATTCTCATCCTCGGTATACGGAACCAGAGCGCGGATCTTTTCGTTTCTGTTCATCTGCAGCAGGTTGATGACCGGGATGCCCTTGCTAGTGCGGCTGAATTCCGGCACATTGTATCCCTTCATGCGGAATACTCTGCCGGTGTCAGTGAATACCAGCAGGAAATCATGGGTAGACATGGAGATGACCTGATCAGTCACATCGTCCTTGTTCAGTTCCATGCCCTTGATTCCCTTGCCGCCGCGGTTCTGCACACGGTAGGAATCAGTTGTAATACGCTTGATATAGCCGTTTGCGGACAGGCTGATCATGATCTTCTCAACCGGAATCAGATCTTCATCTTCCATATCTGCCGGAGCATCGATGATTTCAGAGCGGCGCGGATTGCTGTATCTGTCCTTGATGGCAAGCAGTTCTTCCTTGATGATTTCAAGAACTCGGTAATGATTTGCCAGGATATCCTTGTAATCGGCAATCTTTACCAGCAGATCCTGATATTCATTTTCAATCTTCTGCCGTTCCAGACCGGTCAGACGGCGGAACTGCATGTCGAGAATTGCCTTGGCCTGAATTTCATCAAGTCCGAAGCCTTCCATCAGACGCGGCATGGCTTCATTGGCATCACGGGAATCACGGATCGTATGAATGATCGCATCCAGATTGTCAACGGCAATGCGCAGACCTTCCAGGATGTGAGCTCTGTCTTCAGCCTTTTTCAGGTCATATCTGGTTCTTCTGACAATGACATCTTCCTGGTGGGCAAGATATCCCTTGATCATGTCGATCATGCTTGCCTGACGGGGAATGCCGTTGAACAGAACAACGTTGTTGACGCCGAAGTTGGACTGCAGCGGGGTCAGCTTGTACAGCTGGTTGAGCAGCACTTCCGGCTGGACATCCTTGCGCAGTTCCATGACCACGCGGACACCGTTCATATTGCTGGATTCATCACGCAGGTCGGTAATGCCTTCAATAACCTTGTCTCTGGCAAGAGAGGCAATGCGTTCCACCATGCTGGCCTTGTTGACCATATATGGAATCTCATAGACAACGATTCTCTTCTTGCCGTTGGGCATTTCTTCAATATTTGTCTTGGCCCTCATGATGACGGTTCCGCGGCCGGTTTCAAAGGCCTGACGGATGCCGCTTCTGCCAAGAATATAGCCTCCGGTCGGGAAATCCGGACCCTTGATGTATTCCATCAGTTCGGTAGTGGTAATTTCCGGATTGTTCATGACGGCAATGACACCGTCGATCGTCTCGCCGAGATTGTGCGGAGCAACATTGGTTGCCATACCGACAGCGATGCCGGTGGAACCATTGACAATCAGATTCGGGAAACGGGCCGGCAGTACAGTCGGTTCCATTTCCTCGTTGTCATAGTTTGGCTCCATATCCACGGTTTCCTTATCCAGATCCCTCAGCATTTCCACTGCGATCTTGGACATTCTGGCTTCCGTATAACGCATGGCAGCAGCACCGTCACCGTCCATGGAACCGAAGTTGCCGTGGCCGTCGACAAGTGTTTCTCTCATATTCCAGTTCTGGGCCATGTATACCAGGGCACCATAGATGGAACTGTCACCATGCGGGTGATATTTACCCATCGTGTCACCGACAATACGTGCACACTTGCGGTGCGGCTTGTCAGGACCGTTGTTCATCTCATGCATGGCAAAGAGAATTCTTCTCTGTACCGGTTTCAGGCCGTCTCTTACATCAGGAAGAGCTCTGGCTACAATTACTGACATGGAATAGTCAATGAAGTCTCTCTTCATTTCCTCTGTCAGATTTGTTTCGGAAATATGACCCGGATCAAATTTTGTCTCGTCAAATTCCATAAAATCATCAAGACCCATTGTTCGCTCCTCCTTTCTCAGATATCAAGGTTGGCATAGCCAGCATTTTCAACAATGAAATTCTTTCTCGGCTCTACTTCCTCGCCCATCATGATATTGAAATATTCATCTGCCTTTTCGGCATCATCGATCGTTACTCTGATCAGAGTTCTGTTCTTCGGATCCATGGTTGTTTCCCACAGCTGTTCAGCATCCATTTCACCCAGACCTTTGTATCTCTGCAGAGAGATGCGGTCACCCAGTTCT
This sequence comes from Bulleidia sp., assembly GCA_045543875.1. Classification (GTDB taxonomy): domain Bacteria; phylum Bacillota_I; class Bacilli_A; order Erysipelotrichales; family Erysipelotrichaceae; genus Bulleidia. Next base: position 108,330 of record JAZPXY010000070.1, on the reverse strand, counting down.
TCCCTGATTCTGACCATCATCTGCTCGGTATATGCATATCTTACGGTATTGCCCTTCTGCAGCTTGTAGAGCGGCGGCTGGGCAATATATACATGACCCTGTTCAATGATCGGTCTCAGATATCTGTAGAAGAATGTCAGCAGCAGAATTCTGATATGCGATCCGTCAACATCGGCATCGGTCATGATGACGATCTTGTTATATCTCAGCTTCGATGTATCCACTTCATCCAGGACACCGCAGCCGAAGGCAGTGATCATTGATCTGATCTCGGCATTTTCAAATACCCGGTGCTGTCTGGCCTTTTCAACATTCAGGATCTTGCCTCGCAGCGGCAGGATGGCCTGATAGTGAGAATCACGTCCGTTCTTGGCAGAACCGCCGGCGGAGTCACCCTCGACGATATAGATTTCACAGATGCTTGCATCCTTGGAAGAACAGTCGGACAGCTTGCCCGGCAGAGAGCTGATTTCCAGCGAGTTTTTGCGGCGGGTGGACTCTCTTGCCTTTTTCGCAGCCATACGCGCCTGAGAGGCCAGAACGACCTTCTCCATGACGATTTTGGCCTGATCCGGATTTTCCATCAGGAATCTTTCCAGCTGAGCGCCGAAAATATCGGATACGATCTTTCTGACTTCACTGTTTCCCAGCTTTGTTTTGGTCTGTCCTTCATACTGCGGATCGGGATGCTTGACGCTGATGACAGCAGTAATGCCTTCCTTGCAGTCATCACTGGTCAGATTGTCATCCTTCTCCTTCAGGAAGCCGTTCTTTCTGGCATAGCGGTTGATAATTCTGTTCAGCGCCATGCGGAATCCTTCTTCATGGGTTCCGCCTTCAACAGTGTTGATGTTATTGCAGAAAGTATAGACATTCGGATTGTATCCGTCATTGTACTGACAGGCAATTTCCACCTGAATGCCGCTTTCATGTCCTTCGCTGTAGATGACCGTGTCAAGAATGGATGTCTTGTTCTTGTTCAGGAACTTGACATATTCCCTCAGGCCGCCTTCAAACATGAATTCATAATGTTTCTTGTTTTCTTCTTCCATCCGTTCGTCATCAAAGATCAGACGGATGCCCTTGTTCAGGAATGCCAGCTGGCGCAGACGGTCACGCAGGGTTTCATGATCATATACAGTCGTTTCCGTAAAGATCGTCGGATCGGCCTTGAACCGTACGGTGGTTCCGTGCCTGTCAGCCGGACATTTGCCCAGAACCTTCAGCGGTTCAACCGGATGGCCGCCGTTTTCAAAGCGGATAAAGCATTCTTCACCGTTGTTGTATACGGTAACTTCCATCCATTCTGACAGAGCATTGACAACCGATGCACCGACACCGTGCAGACCGCCGGAGACCTTATAGGCACCGCCGCCGAACTTGCCGCCGGCGTGAAGAACGGTAAAGATCGTTTCGATTGTCGATTTGCCGGTCTTTTCATTTGTACCTGTCGGCATGCCGCGGCCGTCGTCAGTAACCGTTACAATATTGTTCTTGTCGACATTGACCGTAACCGTTGTCGCATATCCGGCCATGGCTTCATCAATGCCGTTGTCCACGATTTCCCATACAAGATGATGCAGACCTTTGGATGAAGTTGAGGCAATATACATACCCGGACGCTTTCTGACCGCTTCAAGACCGTCCAGAACCTGAATATCCGAGTCATCATACTTATGAGTCACCTTTGTATCCAGTTCTTCTCCCAGAACTGCAGATGATTCCATTTCTTCCATGTTTGTTCTTTCTTCGCTCATTCATTACCTCCGGGCAGTTTCCAGTCTGCCTTGATGGATATAAAACTCTTTATACGTCACATTTTTCATATGTTCCGGGATTTCTGTTGCCGTAATGATGCACTGATAGGTATCATTGACCATTTCCAGAAGTTTCTTCTGACGGCTCAGATCCAGTTCCGAAAGGACATCGTCCAGCAGAAGCACCGGACTCTTTCCTGTTTCCGAACGGATATATTTCAGCAAAGCCATTTTAAATGCCAGCATGACCATGCGCTTCTGACCCTGGCTGGCAGTCTGGGTCAGATCCTTGTCATCAATGCGGAAGATCATGTCTTCACGGTGAATTCCTGATGTTGACACATGATTTTCAAGATCACGGCTGCGGCACATCCGGTACATGTTCTGCAGCGTTTCCATCGTGCATTCTTCTTCATCGATGCAGCATTTGTAGTGGATACTGACATTGATGTCATCTTCCGCCAGCTGCCGGTACAGATCACCGATCTGATGATTGATTTTCTGAATGAAAGCTCTTCTCATCTCGATGATCATCATCTGTTCCGCTGCCATCTGTTCATCAAGAATATCCAGATAGGTTTCATCAACAGAATGATTCTTCAGCAGACTGTTTCTTTCCCGCAGAAAATTCTGATATCTGTTCAGGGACAGAAGATATCTGGAAGAAATCTTGGTGATTTCCTGATTCATCACCTTTCTTCTCTCCTTCGGCATGTCATTGAACAGATACAGATCATCGGGTGAAAAGATGACTACATTGAGAAGACCGATAAAGTCAGATGACTTCTTTACCGGATAGCGGTTCACAAGCAGTGTCTTGCCGTGGGGATGAATCACTGCCCCGAGTTCTTTGTTTTCTTCGCCGCTCTGAAATGTGCATCTGATTTCCGCAAACGGCATTTCTTCCCGGATCAGCTTCTTTTCATTGAGAATGCGGTGCGACCGGGTCAGGGAGAGATAGACAATGCTTTCCAGAAGATTGGTCTTTCCCTGGGCATTTCTGCCGCTGATCACATTCAGTTTCGGATCAAAGGCAATTTCAAGATTTTCATAGTTCCGGAAATTGCGCAGCTTCAGTGTTTCGATCCTCATTCGGATATCTCATACTTTCTGCCGCAGACTGTCACGATATCGCCGGAATACAGTTTTCTTCCCCGTCTCTTTTCGGTCTCGCCGTTGACAAGAATTTCATTTTCAGCAATAAAATATTTTGCCTCCCCGCCGGAAGACACAATATCATTCAGTTTCAGAAACTGCTGCAGAGTAATGTATTTTTTCTGTTCATTGCTCATTAAAAAAAACTCCCTTTTTCATAACGGTGAAATACCTTCCTTATTATATTATAAAAGAGCCTTTTTCTCAACTTTTCAGACAATCAAAAAATGGCTTAAATAAGCCATTTTTCGCACTTTTTTTTATTTTTTTCGAAGCCTGTTTTCCAGGCTCCCAAAAGCCGTATTTTTTTCTCAGTTATAGGTTCTTACCGGCAGTACCAGCTGCATGACGCTGTCATCATCCGGTGATGTCAGAATGAACGGTTTCATGTCTCCGGTGAAGCTGATTCTGACGTTTTCACCCTTCAGAGCCTTGGCCGCATCCATGACATAATTGCCGGCAAAACTGATATCCAGCGGTTCACCTTCAAAGACAGCTGCCAGGTTTTCATGAGACTCGCCGATTTCCTGGCTCTTGTTGGTCAGGATGACTTCTTCCCTGGACATCTGCAGACGGTTGATCGTCATGTTTTCATTCTTGATGAAGGTTGTACGGTCAATGGCACGGATCAGATCATAGCGGTTGATATCCATTGTATAGGCAAATTCCTTCGGAATCAGACGGTCTGTTTCCGGATAGCCGCCGTCCAGCAGTCTGGTCTGCAGGATCATACGTTCGGAAATGAACTGAGCCTTCTTGTCACTGACGGCAATCTCGATTGTCTCGTCTCTGTTCAGCATCGTTGTCTTGACTTCATTCAGGCTCTTGGCCGGAATTGTGACATTGAATTCAGCATCGGTATCCAGAGGAATGTTCTTCTTGGCCAGACGATAGGAATCGGTCGCTGTCACATACAGCATATGATCTGCTGTCTTGAAGTTGACACCGGTCAGAACCGGACGTGTTTCCTTGGCAGATGCCGCAAAGGCTGTCTGTTCAATGATCAGATTCAGATCAGAAGCGTTCATTGTGACCGAAGAAGCCGGCTTTGAGAAATCAATGGAAGGATAATCATCCGGTCTCATGCCGTTGATCTTGAACTGGGCAGAACTGCCGGAGAAACGTGTCAGTGCACCGTCAATGATTTCTACCGTGATTTCATCAGAATCGATCTTCTTGACGATTTCATTGAGATATCTGGATTCAACCAGGATCGCTCCCTCTTCCATAATGTTGAGATTGTTGTTTTCATCTTTTTTCATTGTATAGAAAATCGATACATCCGCATCACTGCCTGTAAGCATCAGACTGTCATTGACAGCTTCCAGACGAATTCCGCGAAGTGCCGGCTGCGGCGAATTCGGAGAAATCGCATGACTGACGTTCTGCAGTGCTGTATTCAGTTCGTTTTTGGATACCGTGAATTTCATAGCTGTGAGCCTCCCAAATATATATTAAGTATTTCTAAGTATTATTCTTATTAAGACTGTGGATAATGTGGAAAACCTTCTGATTTCCTTTATTTCCCTGCCTATTTTAGCATTTCAGACTGTGAATCTGAAGTGGATAAAACTGTGGATTAAGATACGCCGATCTGTTTTTCAATGTCCTGGACAGCAGCCGCAAAGACCTTGTCCTTATGGATCTGGGTCTCGACTTTGGTACAGGCACTGATGATTGTGGAATGATCCCTGCCGCCGAATTCATCACCAATCTTGATGTAAGGCAAATCAAGAAGCTTGCGGCACAGATAGATGGAAATATGCCGGGCATTGGCAATATTCTTTGTCCTGGTCTTGGAAGTGATCTGCTGGCGGGTCAGTCCGTAATAATCGGCAACCGTCTTGATGATCTTCTTCGGAGACAGTCCGGTCTTGTCAGATACGACAGCCTGATTCTTTAATGCATTCATGACCGTTTCAAACTTGATGACACCGCCGTCCTGCTGGAACTGAATGGCATAGAAAAGTACCCGGTTCCATGCCCCTTCCAGATCTCTGACATTGCCTGAGAAGTTGCTGGCGATATATGCCAGAGCTTCCTGTTCAACATCATCCATGCCATAGCTGTTCTGCTTGATCTTCATTTTCAGAATTGCCATCGATGTTTCAAACTCCGGTGAATCAATGCCGACTGACAGACCGCTGGAGAAACGGCTGATCAGTCTGTCTTCCAGACCCTTGATTTCCTTTGGCTGACGGTCTGAGGCAATACAGATCTGCTTGCGGTTGTTGACCAGTTCATTGTAGATGGTAAAGAAGATCTCATGTGATTTCTCCTTGCCGGCAAGGAACTGAATATCATCAACCAGGAACAGATCAATCGTATACAGATACTGCTTGAAGGCATCGATCTTGCCTTCATGAATGGCATTGACTACGTTTTCGACAAATTTCAGAGATTCTGTATAGTAGATTTTCTTTGTCGGGTCAGCTTTCTGGACATAATTGGCAATTGCCATCAGAAGATGGGTTTTGCCAAGGCCGGAATTGCCGTAAATAAAGAGAGGATTGAAAAACTTGCCGGGGTTGATGGCACATGCCAGAGCTGCCGCCTGACTTTCACGGTTGCAGTCACCCACGACAAAATTATCAAAGGTCCTCTCCTTCTGGATCGGCATTGACTGAAATTCTTTTTCATCAAACTGAGGCACCGGATCAATCACTTTCGGAATGTTGTTTTCCTGATAGATTTCCACGATCATCGGCACATCGGTATGCAGAACATCAATAAAGGCAGTGCTGATAATATCAGACTGACTCTGGATGATCTGCTTTGATACAATATTCGGGACCAGCAGGATCGCCTTCTCATCCGTCAGTTCATACAGTGAACACGGGGAATAGAAGTTATCCAGGATCTCGGGTTCTATATTTCGGTTGCTGTAAAGATACTGCAGAACTTTGTTCCACACTTCAACCAGGTATTGTTCTCTTCCCTGAGACATGTTACGCAAAACTCCTAACTAATACACATTGATGCAAATCTAATTTTAAAGAGGTAACAGTGGAAAATCTATAGGTAAAATGTTGATAACTTTTTTATCCACATACTATATATCTTTCTAAAATGCCGAAAAATAAAGGCTTATATCAGTTTTCCACAATTATCAACAACTTTCGGAAGTGGATAAAATGTGGAAATAGTAATCCACTGTTGAAAAGTCTGGAAAATGTTGAAAACAAGAAAATGAAAAGATGTAACAAACATCTTATAAACATCCGAAAATCCTTTAATTTAAAGGATATTTTTAATTTTCAACAGTTTTCAACAATTGTGGAAAACATATATTTTTTTATTGTGAATAATAAGTGGAAAAAAGAATCATGCATGTGAAAAATTAGCATGTGAAACAGGTCACTTTTTCAACAAAAAAAATGAACAGATGATTTTCCACATACATATGATCTGAATAGATGTATCTGATTCTTTCTTCCGTGTTTTCAGATGTCTCATCCGGCAGTCTGCACAGATAAAAAAACTGCATATTGTTTCATATGCAGTTAAGAATATGCAGATTATTCAGCAGCTTCCGCCGGGCTGTCATTGACATAGCGGATGCATACATGACGGTTTGCTGCTTCGCCTTCCGATTCAGTGCGGATGTTATGCCATTCATTCAGCGTCTTGTGAATGATCTTTCTTTCATCATTCGGCATCGGATCGAGTTCAACATCGATCTTTGATCTCTGGACCTGCTTGGCAATTCTCTTTGCCATGGAACGCAGCTTGGCATAGCGGTCTTCCTTATAGTGGTTGATGTCGATAAGAACATCAATTCTCTTCTTGAATTCAGAATTGACAGCAGCTCTGACAACAGTATTGAAGGCAGCCAGAGTCTTGCCCATCTTGCCGATCAGCACGGCATTGTTGTCGGCATTGAGATTGACGATGAAGCTGTCTCTCTTTTCTTCAATGGCAACTTCGATATCCTGATCAATGCTGGTAAAGAAATTTCCGAGATAATCAAACAGGAATTCTTTGACATCATCCATGCAGAAGACATCAGCGCTGACAGACTTGCCGATACCCAGCAGTCCTTCTTTTTCTTCTGTAACGGTATACTGCAGATCTTCTACGGCAACGCCCTTGTCAGCAGCGGCATTGGCCAGCAGTTCTTCCAGTGTTTTAGCTGTATAGTTTTTCATCTGTGATTACCTTCTTCCTTTACCGCTTGCGGCCTGTTTTTTGTCAATAATATTCTGAACAATCAGAGTTTTGGCAATGGTGACGAGAGAGTTGATTGCCCAGTAAAGGGACATGGCAGCCGGCCACATCAGACCGAAGATAAGAATCATGCCGACCATATAGAACTGCATCATCTGGTTCTGGTTGCTTGGTTCAGCCGGCTTGCGGTGATGCTTTGCGGCTTCCTCTTCAGCTTTCTTCTTCTGGATCATCTGCGGCAGCTTCATCGACAGGAACTGGCATGCGCCCATGAAGATGAACAGCAGCAGATATGAAATACCGCTCATATCGCCGTTGAGAAGCACTTTCATGCCGTCCAGCGGTGTTGTCTGCAGGTTCATGCCCAGGAATGTACCGGACTGAACAGCCCAGGAACGATGTACGGACATGTACATTGCCATGATGATCGGGAACTGCAGGAATGTTACCAGGATGGTACTGAGCGGATTGATGTCATACTTCTTGTACAGAGCCTGTGTTTCCTGTGCCATGCGCATCTTGGATGCTTCATCTTCACGGCCTTCATATTTTCTCTGAATCCGTTCCATTTCCGGCTGGATCAGCTGCATCTGTTGGGTGGCAATGGAAGACTTCAGTGTCAGAGCAGCCAGAAGACCGTTGACAGTGATGGTAACAACAGCAATTGCGCCGCCGACAGAGATTGTCGGAGCCAGGTGGTTGATCAGCCATGACAGCGGATAGACAAACAGAGCCATGAACCAGTTTTCATTTGCGAATACTTCACTGAAACTGGTGCGGAAGGTATATCCAGAACCGGGAACTGCCTCATTTGCGATATAGATGACATGGTTGTTTTCATCCATCGGGACACGGCAGCCTGTCAGAAATACCACAACGAGAACCAGTGCCGATAACGTCAGCAGTTTCTTTGTGCGCGGGGTAAGCTTCATAAAGTCTCCTTATTTTAATAATAACTATTACATTGTAGCTTTACGGAGCAGTTTTTCCAAGTTATTTTTATTGGATTCAAAGTCATGTTCCTTAAAGCCGAAACGGACAATCAAAATGCAGTCATAAGCAAAATGATCAAAATCAATCAGATCCTGACACATCATCCGGACCTGACGCTTGATCAGATTTCTTTCAACGGCATTGCCGATCTTCCTGGAAAGGGTAATACCGACTCTCGGCTCAGCTTCTGCCTTGGGCAGAAAATACATCACAAAGGAATGATTTGCTGCTTTTTTTCCGGTATTGATCAGTTTCTGGAATTCCTGTTTCTTTTTTATACGGTTCTTCTTTTTCATAGGATTTAAAAAAACCACCTGTCGGTGGCTCTTAAGCAGATAATACCTTTCTGCCCTTGGCACGGCGTCTGGCCAGGACCTTGCGTCCGCCCACAGTAGCCATACGGGCTCTGAAGCCATGAGTAGACTTGGTCTTTTTCTTGCTTGGCTGGTATGTTCTCTTCATTACTACCACCTCCACATTTATACATTAAGAAAACAACGCGTGTTAATAGTAAAGGGAATCACTGAAAAAGTCAATAAATAAAGCAAAAAAGGGATAATGAAATACTTTTGTGATAACATAGTTTGTTGTTTACGGAAGGACAGCGTATGAAAAAGAATTTCCGTTATGTCATGACAATGATTGCCGTCTGCGGTCTGGTGGGATGTTCCATAGGCATCTGTCTGGGAACTTCCGGACTGTTCTACAATGCAATCAGTTCCGATCTGGGAATATCAAAAGGGTCGGTATCTTCAACCTATACAATCGCGGCCATGGCTTCGGCCATTTCCGGACTGTTCATCAGCCGGATCCTGCGCAATGAAAAGAATCTGAAACTGCTGATTATTGCCGGTGTTTCCCTCTGTATCGGCGGCACTGTTCTGATGGCATCGGCCAGTCACCTGATCATGCTGTATATCTGCAGCATCATCAGAGGGGCAGGGGCAGGACTGCTCAGCTTCGTACTGGCAACTGCCGTCATCAACCAGTGGTTCCTGGAAAAAAACGGCGTCATGGTCAGTATTGCCATGTCCTTCAGCGGCCTGCCCGGTGTTCTGCTTTCCGGCATGTTTACAGATATCATTGATGCCAGAGGATGGCGCTTCGGCTATCTGGCCGTTGCCGCTGTCATGCTGGTGTTCTGTCTGCCGTCACTGCTGTATCCGATCAAGCTGAAGCCGGCCATGGTTCAGATGAAGCCGTACGGCTATGATTCCTATATTAAATATAAGGAAGAACATCCGGACAAGGCAGTCATCGTTCAGAGCAATGAGCACATAGATCATCACAGCGAAGAAGTCGTGCTGACCCTGCTGGTAACGGTTATGGTCTATATCATTGCCGGCCTGATGCAGCATCTGCCGCTGCTGGCAGCTGATGCCGGACTGTCAGCCGCATCCGGAGCCCTGATGGTATCCTTTGCCAGTGCTGCCAATATTGTTTCCAAGCTGATCTACGGTGCTGTCAGTGAAAAGGCAGGGCCGTTCAAAACAACCAGTGCCTACGCCCTGATCAGTGCCGCTGCCATGATTGTCATGCTGACGGTGCATCAGCCGCTGGTCATGGCTGTTTCATCCTTTGTCTTCGGATTTACCTTTGCCAACAGTTCAACGGCAATATCGATCATTGTCCGCAAGGTCTTCGGAATGGAACAGTATACCCGCATCTATCCGCTGATGTCCTTTGCCGGCTCCAGTGCCAATGCCTTCAGTGTCGGTCTGCTCGGATTCATGTATGACCTGACCGGCACCTATGCAACAGTGCTGCTGATGTGCATCACCATGCAGGTCATTGCCGTATTGAGCACTATTCGTCTTTCCCGGCTTGCAAAGTAAAAAAAATCAGGAATCACCATTCCTGATTTTTAATTACTGTCTGTTGGTATTGAAATACTCTTCAAAGGTGAGATTCGGATCAATGGCATACATGGCATTGGCCGTATCTCTGCCGACATAGCGGTAATGCCAGGGCTGGTAGCTGTAGGAAGTGATTTCTTCCTTTCCTTCCGGATATCTCATGATGAAGCCGTATTCATGGGCATGCTGCTTCAGCCACTGACCGGCCGGTGATTCGGCAAATGCAGTTGTTGTCGAAGTGCCGTCATCCCATTCACTGAAGTCCACTGCCAGACCGGTCTGATGTTCACTGTATCCCGGCTTCGGCGTTGTCTTCAGAGCTTCGGTTTCACCAACCATGGCAACACGGTCGGAATAATAGTCACCCTGGGTATCAAAGGAGATATAGCCGGCAGTCAGAATCAGCGGCGCACCGGCATTATTTGCGGCATTGATCATTTCCTTGAGATCAGCTGCCACAACAGAGCGGACCTGAATGACTTCACCGGTGCTGCTGACATACGGTGATTCAAGGTCAGCCGGCACATAGTCAGCCGGTACCGAATGGGTCGGATCAACAAAGAAGGTAATGCTGTTGATATCCGTCAGTTCAGCCGGAAGCGGATCGGTAGTCACCGTTTCCGTAACCTCCGGTGTCGGAGCTGCGGCTGCTGCCCACTGCGGATTGGCATGAACAAGCAGGGCAAAGGCCAGAAGCACACAGTTGAAAGCCAGCAGGGCAAGAAGGATGCTGTTCAGGGAAAACTTTCCTGAAGGCTGCAGCTTTCTCTGGGCTGCCGTATTAAGCAGATTGACATCGATTCTTTCACCGGTTGCGGTCAGATCGAGCATCGGATCATAATCTGTTGTTGTATTTCTCGTCTTATCGTTCGCCATATTCAATACCTGATACTTCAAACATTCTATCACAAACATGTAAATTATGAACAATGATCACATCGGAAGTAATGTATAATACCATTGCCATGAAAAGGAGAATCCTATGAGTAATATTCTGAATATTGTACTTTTTATGATTATGTTCTACAGCTTTTTCAGACTGTTCAGCGCTTCCCGTCAGAACGGCAAGGGCAAGCAGCTGGTGAATATTGTAAGCAATGTCAATCACCGTGATGAATTCTTTGAACAGATCGATGAAATGATCAGAACCTGCGGTGATCCGGTCTATGAAAACAAGGCCAGAGTCATCAAGCTGTGGGGAAAAGCCTATCATCATGAATATGATGACTTTGCCCAGACTGCAGCCGAACTGAACATTGACAATCTGACCAGACCCAATCGTGACGGCAGCGTAAGCATCAGTGAAAACGAAGATTCCTTCTTCTATATTTATATGGGCATTCCGAATCTGCTTTACGGCAATGATGCCCTGGACTGCGTAAAGGTCCTGCAGGAAAAAGCTGCCCCGTATAATGAAAAACTGGCAGATCAGATCGTCTGCCGGCTTGGTGCCGCCTGCACGGATTTCTGCGAAAGAAAGAATGACAGGGGAATCGGATTCTTCCAGAAGCTTCTGGACGGAGACTACGGTGAATTCAGATACTCCAAGAGTCTGATCGGCCTGTACAAGATGATTTCCAATGCCATGCTGGCAAAATACTATGAAGAAGAAGGCACACTGGCAGAACATGAAGAACTGAATGATCTGCTGCAGCAGTTTGCCAATACCGGTCTTGGCCAGAGATGGCTCAAGGCCATTGATCTGAAGGTCGAAACAGAAACAGAAGAACCGGAAGATGAAGATGCTGAAGTCATCGACATGAATGAAGCGGCACCGGCTGAAGAAACAGCTGATGAAGAAACTGCAGCTGAAGAGACAAAGGAAGAAGAGAAGGAATGAAGCTGATTGCAGGACTTGGAAATCCCGGCAGGGAATATGCCGAAACCAGACACAACAGCGGCTATATGGCCATTGATCGTCTGGCCCGGAAAGCCGGTGTTTCCATCACAACCGAAAAATGGAATGCCCTGACGGCGGTATGCCGGATCGAAGGGCAGGCAGTGCTGCTGATGAAGCCGCTGACCTATATGAACAATTCCGGCAGTGCCGTATCACAGGCTGTCAGCTTCTATAAGATTGAACCGGAAGACATTCTGATCCTGCATGATGACATGGATCTTCCCACCGGCTCGGTGCGCATCCGCAAAAAGGGGAGCAGCGGCGGCCAGAAGGGAATGAAGTCGATCCTGCAGTGCCTCGGCACAGATGACATTGCCAGGATCCGCATCGGTGTCGGTCATTCCCGGCACGGTGAACATGATCTGGTTCCGGACTGGGTCCTTTCCCCGATTCCGAAAGCAGAAAAACAGATCTTTGAGGAAGCCATTGCCGATGCGGCTGAAGCCGCATACGCATGGGTCTATGATGATATGAGCAATGTCATGTCAAAATACAACATCAAGATCAAGGAGGAAAAACCATCACTCTGAGCAGCACAGGCATACCGGCATGGCTGCAGAATGAAGTGCGGGAAAATCCGGCCGTCAGAGCACTGACAGGAAACCGGAATATCGGCCTGTCTTCACTGATTTCGGAAGCTCTGATCATTGCCGAATCCTACCGTCAGAAACCGCGTTCCATGCTGGTCATCAAACAGAACCTTTATAACGCACAGCGCCTATACGACAGGCTGTCGACCCTCCTGCCGGAAAGTGAATGTGCGCTTTTCGGCGCGGATGAGTCACTGCGCGTCGAGGCTATTGCCTCGTCTCCGCAGATGACAGCCGTCAAGGTAGAGACACTTTCGTCTCTGCTCAGGAATCCGCACCAGGTCATTGTGACATGTCCTTCGGCACTGCTGCGCTTTCTGCCGTTCCCGGCTGATTTCCAGAAGGGCTGCATCTCACTGCAGACAGGTGCGGAAATGGACATGTACGAACTGCGGAAAATGCTGCAGGCAGGCGGATATCAGGAAACGGCACATATTGATCAGCCGCTCTGCTATGCCAGCCGCGGCGGCATTGTTGATGTCTTTTCCATCAATTATCCGCATCCGGTCCGCATTGAATTCTTTGATACCGAGATCGAATCGATCCGTTTCTTTGATGTTGCCACCCAGAAGACGATTGAAACCATTGAAAAAGCAGAAATCGTTCCGGCCAGTGATGTGCTCTTCAGCGATGAACAGATCGCCGAGATCCGCACAAAGGCAGAAGCGATCCTGGAGAAAGAAAACAATTCCATCCTTTCCGAAAATACGGAAAGCGATCTGACACTGATGGAAAGCCATATCTTTGAAAAGCGCATGTATCCGTACATGGCACTGACGGAAAGCAGTGCCGGCATCTGGGATTACATGGATCATCCCCAGATCATCCTTTCCGATGAACAGCTGATCAGGGAAGCAGTCAGATCCTTTACTGAAGAAACGATTTCCTATGTGCAGGAAATGGTGCAGGAAGGAAAGATGCTGCCGAGATATACGCTCTGGCATGATTTTGAAAGAGTCCTGCAGCCATTTAAGCAGGTGAAGGAAGATCCGTTTGCCGACAATACCTCCGGCATTGAGGAAGTCCATCTGCCCTCCGATACCCTTGACATGCGGCTGAAGCTGATCGACAGAAGTGAACGCAATGTCCTGGTTCTGCCGGAAAAGGAAATGCTCAGAACCATCGATGCCTGCATTGAAAACAGAATTGAATATACAATTCTTTCCGAAGAAGATGAAGTGAAGGAAGGCATCAGCCTGTACTACGGCGAACTGATGCAGGGCTTTCATATTCCGGCCCGGAACTTTCATGTCTATACTGCTGCTGAACTGTTTGAAATCAGACGCCACAGCGGCCGCTATGAAAACAAATTCCGTAATGCCGAGATCATTCACAGTTTCAATGAACTGGAACCCGGTGACTATATCGTTCATGCCCAGTACGGCGTCGGCCAGTATGTCGGCATTGAAACCAGAACCATCAATCAGATCCGGCGTGATTTTCTGAAGATCGTATACCGCGGCAATGCCGAACTGCTTGTTCCGCTTGAACAGTTCCGCCTGGTGCGCAAGTTTGTATCCCGGGAAGGGGTTGTTCCGAGACTGAACAAGCTCGGATCCGGTGACTGGGAAAAAACCAGAAAGAAACTGCAGGATAATGTTGCCGACATCGCTGACAGACTCCTTTCCCTGTATGCCAGCCGTGAACAGCACATCGGCCATGCCTATTCGCCGGATACGGAAATGACCCGCCGGTTTGAAGCTGCCTTTCCGCATGAACTGACAGAAGATCAGAAAAAGGCAGTTGAAGACATCAAGAAGGATATGGAAAGCGACAAGCCGATGGACCGTCTGGTCTGCGGTGATGTCGGTTTCGGAAAGACAGAAGTATCGGTCATTGCCTCATTCAAGGCCGTGTCCGACGGCAAGCAGGTTGCTGTTCTCTGTCCGACAACGATCCTGTCTTCCCAGCATTACAAGACATTCTGTGACCGATATAAAGGCTATGCCGTCAATATCCGGGTCATGAACCGCTTTGTGCCGCCTTCGGAACAGAAACAGATCCTGAAGCAGGTAAAGGAAGGAAAGGTGGATATCCTGATCGGAACCCACCGTCTGCTTTCCAAAGATGTGAAATTCAAAGACCTCGGTCTGCTGATCGTCGATGAAGAACAGCGGTTCGGCGTTGAGCATAAGGAACGAATCAAGGAACTGAAGAACGGCATTGACGTTCTGTCACTGAGTGCCACCCCGATTCCCCGCACCCTGCAGATGAGTCTGGTCGGCATCCGTTCTTTGTCACAGCTGGAAACACCGCCGATGAACCGCTACAGCGTACAGACCTATGTTGTGGAAAAGAAGCCGGGACTGGTCATCGATGCCATTCAGAAGGAGCTGGCCAGAGACGGACAGGTATTCTATGTCTACAACAATATTGAACAGATCTACAATGTGGCCCGCACCCTGCAGGCATCACTGCCGGACGCAAGAATCGGTATAGTTCACGGCAAGATGGACCGCAATGATATCGAAGATACAATGCTGAAGGTAACGGCACACGAACTGGATGTGCTGGTATGCACGACAATTGTCGAAAACGGCATTGATATTCCCAATGTCAATACGATCCTGATCGACAATGCCCAGGATTTTGGTCTGGCTCAGATCTATCAGATCAAGGGCAGAGTCGGCCGCAGTGACCGCATTGCCTATGCCTATCTGCTGGTGCCGCCGCGCCGGCAGCTGAGTGAAATTGCCCAGAAACGCCTGCAGGCAGTCAAGGAATTCGCCAGACTCGGCAGCGGCTACAAGATTGCCATGCGCGATCTGACCATCCGCGGTGCCGGTGATCTGCTCGGTCCGGATCAGTCCGGCTTTATTGATACGGTCGGCATTGACATGTATATCGAAATGCTGGAAGAGGCAATCGAATCAAAGCGGACCGGCAAGCCGCTGGTTCTGGATCTGCCGGAGCCGAAGGTCAATGTCCAGAAGACCAGCTATATTCCGGCCGGCTTTACCAGCAATGACTATGACAAGCTGGAAATGTATCAGAAGATCGATGCGGCGGAAACCGAAGATGAACTGGAACTGTATCAGAATGATGTCATTGACCAGTACGGAAAACTGCCGCCGGAAGTCAATACGCTCTTTTTGAAGAAGAAGCTTGATCTGAAGCTGAACGATCCCAATGTCCAGAGCTGCCGGGATGTAAAAGGCGGATTTGAAATCACTTTTTCGCCGCTGTTCTCCCAGCATGTGGACGGCGTCAGGCTGTTTGAAAGCTTCACCAAGCTGTCCCGGGATATCACGATCCGCTATAAAAACGGAACGATCATTGCCGAACTGCCGGCAATGAAGGATAATATAAGTCTGGCAATCAAAGTAATCGATGCCGCAAGAAAGGCGAAGAAAAGTGAGAATTGACAAATACCTGAAAGCTTCAAGAATTCTGAAGAGACGGGCAGTCTCCAAGGAACTGGCGCAGAATGAAAGAGTGGAAATCAACGGCCGTATTGTCAAACCCTCCCATGAGGTAAATGCCGGTGATATCGTCGCCATTACCTTCGGCACAAGAAGACTGGAAATCCGGGTGCTCTCAACCGCAGAAGTAAAGAAAAAACAGGATGCGGCAGACATGTATGAGATCATTTCCGAAACCAGAATCGAACCGAAGCCGCTTGCTGAAGACGAACAACCGTGATATATGATATGAAAAGAGAGAAGGAGAATGCATGACAGTCAGAAAGAAAAAAAGAAAGCTTGCACCGATCACCAAATTTCTCTGCCTGATTCTGGTGCTGATGTCCGGCTTCATGCTTTATTCCGTAGGCATGGAAGTATATACGACATTCCGCCTGCATCAGGAACTGGCGGAAGTTAAGGCAAAACTGCAGGAAGTGCAGGATGAAAACACCTATCTTACAAACGAAAAGACAAAGCTGCAGGATCCCGACTATGTACAGAGCTATGCCCGCGGCAACTACATGCTTACAAAAGATGGGGAACAGATCTTCTATCTGCCCGAAAATACCGACAAATGAGCAGGGAAACCTGCTTTTTTTCAACAGAGGAGTGTGATTTGCAGTGTTTGATATCAGTGATCTGAGAAGAAATGAATTCATGCTGAAGGGATCCTTTGCCAGGAAGGGATATGACTGGTGGTGGCATTCCTTTACCGGCATCGATGCCGAAAACGGTGAAGAAAAATCATTCTTTATTGAATTCTATACATGCAACCCGGCACTGGGCTCTGACAGGCCTGTCTTCGGACAGCTGCCGGAGAATCAGGAAAAGCATATAAAGCCGTCCTATCTGATGGTCAAGGCCGGCTGCTGGGGTGAGGATGCCTGCCAGCTGCATCGGTTCTTCGGCTGGAATGATGTCATCATGCACGAGAAGGCTCCCTACAGCATTTCGGCCGCAGACTGCTACGCTTCCGACAATCTGCTGAAGGGACATGTATGCGTCAGTGAAGAGGAGGCAAAGGAACATCCTGAATATATGAGTGATGCCGGCGAGATGGAATGGGAGCTGCAGCTTGACAAGCAGATTGCCTTCAATGTCGGCTATGGTGCTTCTTCCTTCTTCCGTATGATCAAGGCATTTGAAATGTACTGGCATGCGGAAGGCATGAAGACACAGTACAGAGGTGAAGTGCGCTTCAACGGCCGCAAGTATATTGTCATTCCCGAAAAGTCATACGGCTATGCCGACAAGAACTGGGGCAGAGGCTTTACCAGCCCCTGGGTATGGCTGTCTTCCAACGCCCTGTTTTCGGCCAAGGAGAACCGGTTCCTGGAAAACAGTGTCTTTGATATCGGCGGCGGATGCCCGAAGGTATATTTCATACCGCTGAAGAGAAAGCTTCTGGGTGCCCTGTATTATGAAGGACGGGAATTTGAATTCAACTTTTCAAAGTTCTGGACATTTCCGAAGACATCCTTTGATTTCCGGGAAGATGATGAGAAGGTTTACTGGCATGTCGTCCAGGAAAACAGCGGCTATATCATGGAAACCGATATTTCCTGCCTGAAAAGGGAAATGCTGAAGATCAATTATGAAGCCCCGGACGGAAGCAAGAGGCACAACAATCTTTACAACGGCGGCACCGGCATCGGCACCGTCAGGATCTATGCCAGGAGTGCAGAAGGAAAAGTGCTGATTGACGGGATCTCGGTTACCCACTGCGGCTGTGAATACGGCGAATACGACAGCTGAACGCAGGAAAGAATCTTCGGCTCAATAAAGCCGCAGATATTTTTGAAAGAGAAATCGAAACTCATTAAATAACAGTTCTTTTAACTATGATATATTTATAGGAGAGAATAAAGGAGAAAAAAATCATGGCAAAACCAGTAGTACTGGTGGTTATGGATGGTGTCGGATGGACAGAAAAAGACATGGGCAATGCTGTTCTTCACGCCTACAAGCCACAGATCGAAGAATTAATGACAGAATGGCCGCATACGACAATCAAGGCTCACGGCACGGCAGTAGGTCTGCCCGATGATACTGACATGGGCAACTCCGAAGTCGGTCATAACGCACTTGGCTGCGGACAGATTTATTCCCAGGGTGCAAAGCTTGTCAATGAGTCCATTGACAGCGGCAGCATCTATGAATCCGGTGCCTGGAAGGGTGCGGCTGAATTTGTAAAATCCCACAACGGCAAAATGCATTTCCTCGGCCTGCTTTCCGACAGAAACGTACATTCAAATATTTCCCACCTGCTGGCAATGATCAAGGAATGCAAGAAGGAAGGCATCAACGAAGTCAGAGTTCATATCCTGCTCGACGGACGTGATGTTCCGGAAACATCTGCTCTCAAGTATGTTGATCAGCTTGAAGAAACACTGGCAGAACTGAATGACGGCACATTCAACGGCAGAATCGCTTCCGGCGGCGGCCGTATGGTCATTACGATGGACCGTTATGAAGCTGACTGGTCGATGGTTGAAAAGGGCTGGCATATCCATGTCATGGGCGACGGCAGAAAGTTCGCTTCCGCCAAAGAAGCAATCGAAACGCTGCGTGAAGAAGGCGGATATACAGACCAGTTCCTGCCGGGCTTCGTCATTGCGGACGGTGAGACACCGGTCGGAACAATCGATGACGGCGACTCTGTCATCCTCTACAACTTCAGAGGCGACCGTGCAGTTGAAATTTCCAAGGCATTTGACTACATGAACAAGGGATTTGATGCATTTGATCAGGTCAAGAAGCCGGATGTATTCTATGCCGGCATGCTGCAGTATGACGGCGACCTGCATCTGCCGACAAACTTCCTGGTAGAACCGCCGCATATCGAACATACACTGTCTGAATTCCTGGTAAACAAGGGCGTCAAGAGCTATGCCTGCTCGGAAACACAGAAGTTCGGTCATGTTACATACTTCTGGAACGGCAACCGTTCCGAAAAGTTCTCCGATGAACTGGAGACATGGGTGGAAATTCCGTCCGATATCATTCCGTTTGAACTGAAGCCGTGGATGAAGGCTACGGAAATCACTGACAAGATGGTAGAAGCCATTGAATCCGGTGAATATCAGTTCCTGAGATGCAACTATCCGAACGGCGACATGGTCGGCCATACCGGAAACTATGAAGCTACTCTGATCGGTGTCGAGTCGGTAGACCTGATGCTGAAGAGAATCATGGATGCCTGCAAGAAGATGGATTATACACTGATCGTTACTGCTGACCACGGCAACTCCGACCAGATGTATGACAAGGGCTTCAACGAAGACGGCACACCGAAGGCAAAGACAAGCCATACTCTGGCAGTCGTACCGTTTGCTGTCTATAACGGACCGGAAGGAACGGAAGTCAAGGAAGAAGGCGACTTCGGACTGGCAAACGTTGCCGCAACTGTTGTCAAGCTGCTCGGCTATGAACCGGATCCGAACTGGCTCGAATCAATCATCAAGTAAGCAATACGGAAAGAACTCTGCTGATGCAGGGTTCTTTTTTCGTGCAGAAGTGTGACAAACGGTCGTGCAAAAAGAAAATCGGAATTATCATGAAATCATGAATGTGGCAATCGTTGCCGGAGAGCCTGCCTTTCACAGGCATCTGCAGTCAGAACTGCGGCAGCACTGCTTCCATGCTGACTTCCGTTCATTCTATACTGCCGAAATGTTTTTCCGGATACTCAAATACAGTCATTTTGACCTCGTGTTCCTGGATGAGGATATTCCTGATCAGGACGGTTTAGCCGTTTCCGAGAAACTGCGGGAAACAGACGAAAACTGCCTGATTGTTTTTGTGACCGATCATATGGAAATCATTCAGAAAGCATTCGGCAGCAACGTTGCGGCATTTATAACCAAGAAGCAGCTTGATACCCATGCCGGGGAACTGGTGAAAAAGCTGAGGTCGGAACTGGCCCGGAAACAGCATGTTGTTCTGGAAACATCCCAGAGAAGAACCATCCGGCTGCGGGTTTCCGACATCATCTATGCCGATCTTTACTGCCGGCATGTCATTGTCCACACCCGGGACAAAAGCTATCGTCTGAAGCGAGCAGCACTGAAGGAAGTTTTTGCGCTCATGCCGGAAAACAGTTTTGTGTATATCAGCCGCTTCTGTTTTGTCAATCTGTCAAAAATACAGTCAGTCAGCCGCGGAAAACTGTATCTGGAAGGGGTTCAGGAACCATTTCTGATGAGCCGCGGATGCCGGACTGCCCTGAAAAAACAAATCATCTGACAGGAGTGTGCAGCTGTCTGCAGCAGACTGCTGAACC
Organism: Bulleidia sp.; assembly: GCA_045543875.1. Classification (GTDB taxonomy): domain Bacteria; phylum Bacillota_I; class Bacilli_A; order Erysipelotrichales; family Erysipelotrichaceae; genus Bulleidia. Next base: position 88,226 of record JAZPXY010000070.1, on the reverse strand, counting down.
GGGAAGAATGAGAAGCGTTGTCCGCTTCTTTTTTTTCAATTAAAATAAGCAGGTAATCAGGAGGCATGTATGGACGATATCGTACTTTATACAAAGAAACTGAAGAAGGTTTACAATGCCGATTCCCTGAATGCCGTTACGGCACTGCATGATATCAACATCGAGGTGCACAGGGGAGATTTTCTCGGCGTCATGGGACCGTCCGGATCGGGCAAATCCACATTTATCAATATGATTTCAACAATGGATTATCCGACCGACGGCCAGGTCTATATCCAGGGCAAAAATGTCATGAATATGAGTGCCAATGAAATCGGACGCTTCCGCTATGAGAACCTCGGCTTCATTTTCCAGAATTTCAATCTTCTGGATACACATACCATCTTTGAAAACATCGCTCTGCCGCTGACCCTTGCCAAGGCTGATCCGAAGCTGATCGAGGACAAGGTGACAGCCATCGCAAAGAAGCTGAATATTGAGATGCTGCTGAACAAGGTGCCGCTGGAATGTTCCGGCGGTCAGAGACAGAGAACCGCCATTGCCAGAGCTCTGATCAATGATCCCGGCATCATTGTCGCTGATGAGCCGACCGGCAATCTGGACTCTGAAAATTCGGAAGAACTGATGGAACTGTTTGAAAAGATGAACCGGGAAAGCGGCGCAACCATTGTCATGGTTACGCACGATTCCTATGTCGCATCCTTTACATCCAGACTGATCTTTATCCGTGACGGAGCCATCAGCACTGAAATCTCCAGGGAAGGTATGGATCAGGATGAATACTTCCAGAAGATCGTATCGATCAGTTCCGCCGGCAGAAGCAGGAGAAAACGGGCATGATCTTCAAGGAAGCGATCCGCTCACTGAAGAACAGCCGCTCCAAGGCACTGTTCTTTGCCCTGACCTTCTACATCACAACGGCCCTGCTGTTTGTCTACTTCAATATGGCATATGCCGCAACCGGCGGGGAAATTGAAGTGTATGTCTCCGGCAGCAATCTTGCGGATCTGATCCAGATGATGGAGAAGGGCAATGCCGGCAATCTGATGATGGTATTCATTGTCATCATGTGCTTCATTGATCTGCTTTTCTGCAATGATTTCTTTGTCAAGAACAAGGCCAAGGAACTGGCAGTCCGCATGATCTGCGGCGCCACCTATATTCAGCTGGCCATGTATCTGCTGATCCAGACAGTGCTGCTGATGGTGATTTCGATTCCCCTCGGCATTGCGACCGGATACGGCCTGATCGGACTGATGAATACGCTGCTGGCAGCTCAGGGAGAAGCCCTGACGGTTACCGTATCATCCTATGCCCTGGTTGAATTCTTTGCCGTCATTCTGTTTGTTGTATTCTGGACGGTGCTGCTGAACTGCAGCTTTGCCTACAAGAGCGGGGCAGTGCTGCTTGCCGGCGGCAATATGGGAGCCATGAAAGACAGGAGTTCCTATGGTCTTGCCTCGAAACCGGCGGTGCAGATGATTCTCAATATCATCGCCATCATCGCTGCCGTCCTGCCGCTGTATAACTTCTTCAACGGCTCCGGTGCCCTTGCCGTCAGTATGGTCATCGGCTGTGTCGGCCTGAACCGGGCAGCGGAATATGTCTTCCTGCCGCTGCTGACCAGGATCAACCGCAAAAGCGGCACAAAAAAGACGGCCGCCATGGTATCCTCCGGCTTCCTGCGCCGTGACATTCAGTTCGCAAAGATTACGATATTCTTGCTGATCTGCGATCTGATGGTTGTCATGACAATGCTGTTTGCCAGAAACAATTCACCGCTGGAATACCTGCTGGTCATGGTTTCCTATATCAGCATTGCCGTTCTGCAGTCACTGACGATCATGTTCCGTCTTGAGACCGATCTTGCCGGCCGCGGTCAGGAGTATCATATCCTTTCCCAGGTCGGTGTCTCGGAAGAGGAGCGGAAAAAGATCATGCACCGGGAAGTATCCGGATTCTATCTGCTGGTTCTGCTGACAGTTATTGTCTATGCCGGCACCGCCTTCCTGTCTTTATACCGCAGTGCCCAGGCAAGTCTTTCCCAGATCCTGCTGCTGACTGCCGGGGCAGTGCTGCCGCTGCTGGCTGTCGATATTCTGACCCGCATCTATTACGGACAGGTCATCAGAGAACCTGTCAGAGAGTAAAAAAAGAACTTCACTGCCTGATCGCATCGATCGTGGCAAGAAGTTCTTCTTTTGTTTCATAGGGATGAATGTGAAAGTAGGGATCGCCCTTTAACATGGCGGAAAGATTTGTCTTCGAAGGACGGTAGAAGATGTGCACCGGCTTGTTCAGCTTTTCGGCATAGGCCAGTTCATACCCGACACCAAGAGACGGCACCGTGCATTCGGCAATGACCATATCGCATTCTCGCAGCCAGGCAGTATCCTTATCATAGATCTTTGCATCATCACGGAAGCTGCCTTCTCTGGCAGAGTGGGAAAGATCACCGACCTGTTCGGTCAGAACCGTATCTGTCTCCTTGATGTGTTCGATCATGTCATGATAGAGAGCGGTATCTGACTGACCGCCGCGGATGGATCCGGCAAAGTAGATTTTCATAAGCTCACCTCGCAAACCTATTATATAATATTGAAAAAATACAGGAGATCACGGTATGGATCTGAAAGAAAAAACAATCAAAAAGGACTATGTCTATCAGGGACTGATCCTCAATGTCCGCAAAGATGAAGCGGAAACAGCCGACGGCCAGAGAGTGCCGCGGGAAGTTGTTGAGCATCCCGGCGGAGTCGGCATTGCCATGGAAGATGAAGAAGGCAGATTCTTCATGGTGACACAGTACCGCTATGCCCAGGAAAAGGTCATGACCGAATATCCGGCCGGCAAGCGGGAAGCAGGCGAAGAGCCGCTGCTTACGGCAAAGCGCGAGATCATTGAGGAAACCGGCTATGAAGGAGAAGATTTCTTTTATCTTGGACAGATGGCCCCGACCCCGGCCTACGACAGCGAGATTATTTATCTGTATTATGCAAAACAGGGAGCGTTCAAAGGCCAGCACCTGGATGCGGATGAAGATCTGAATGTATCAAAGATGACATTGGACGAAATCACTGCCAAAATTATCAGTGGAGAAATCACCGATGCCAAGACCATTGGCATGACATTCTTAGTCAGAGCATATAAGGAGGGAAAATATGACTAAAGCACCGGTTGAAATCAGAGATTTATTCAGCTTCAGATTTCCTGAGAATCTGCAGTACAGCACAAAGGGCACATATCTGGCCTTCCAGGTTGCCCGTCCGAACGAAAAGAAGAACAGCTACGACCGTGATGTATGGCTTGTAAAAGACGGCAAGGCAAAGCAGCTGACCGCAACCCTGAATACATCCATCGTCGGCTGGGAAGATGATACAACCCTGATCGTCACCAGAAGCACAGAAGATGATGTTCCGGGCACAACAGATCTGTTTAAGCTCGATGTAACCGGCGGCGAAGCCCAGAAGTGGCTGACTCTGCCTTTCCCGGTCAGAGAATTCAAAAAGGTATCCAATGGTGTCTATGCTGCACTCGGCCTGATCGATGCCAATGATCCGGATGCCTATAAGGACAACGAAGAAACCAGAAAGAAAAAGCTGGAAGAAAAGAAAGCCGAAGAAGACTACCATGTTGTCGACGAAGTTCCGTACTGGTTCAACAATGTCGGCTACATCAACAAGCGCAGAACGGCTCTGTTTATCGTAAAGACCGGCGCCGTCGTTGAATGCAGAAGAGTGACAGCACCGAAGTTTGATACTGATGAAATCCTGGTTGAAGGCAATAAGGTCTACTATGTCGGCAACACCAAGGACAGAAGACGGCAGATGACTGACAAGGTATATGCCTATGATACCGAAAGCGGCAAGACCGAGACGGTTTACGGAAAAAATACCCATGCCATTCACGGCCTGATGTTCCTGAAGGGTGAACTGTATGCCCAGGCTTCCGATATGAAGACATTCGGCATCAATGAAACCGGCGCCTTCACAAAGATCGCTGATCAGAAGCTGGAGACCATTCTCAAGCCGGAACGTCAGCTCCATGACACTGTCGGCGGCGACATCAGCCTCGGCGGCGGCCGTCAGAGCAAGGTCTTCAAGGATGCCTTCTATACCCTGGCAACCGAGGAAGATCATACCGAACTGTGGAAGTATGACAGCAGCTTCAACAAGACTGTCCTGCTTGCCGAAACCGGCAATACCTATTTCTTCGACATTGCCGGCAAAAAGATTGCCTTTGCCAGAGCATCGGAAACAAGCCTCATGGAAATCTATGAGATGGATCTGAACGGCAAGAATGTCGTCAAGGTGACAAACCTGAACGGCGATGCCCTCAAGGGCAAGTACATTGCCAAGCCGAACCTGATCAACTACACCTCCGGTGAAGATCAGCTGCACGGCTGGGTACTGCTGCCGCAGGATTTTGACAAGAAAAAGAAATATCCGGCAATCCTGGATATCCACGGCGGTCCGCGCACAGTCTACGGCACCAACTTCTTCCATGAGATGCAGGTCTGGGCTTCCAAGGGCTATGTTGTCTTCTTTACCAACATCAGAGGCTCCGACGGACGCGGCGATGAATTTGCCGACATCAGAGATCAGTACGGTTCTGTCGACTTCGACAACCTGATGGATTTCACCGATGCCGTACTGAAGAAATATCCGAACATCGATGAGAAGAGAATCTGCGAGACCGGCGGATCCTACGGCGGCTTCATGACCAACTGGATCATTACCCATACCGACAGATTCTGCTGTGCTGCTTCCCAGCGTTCCATTGCCAACTGGGTCAGCTTCTCCTTCATCAGTGACATCGGTCTCTATTTCGGACCGGATCAGTGCGGTGCCAAGGGCCTCTTCGGTGAAGCCAACACGGAATATCTGTGGAATCATTCACCGCTGAAGTATGCCGAAAACTGCAAGACACCGACCCTGTTCATTCACAGTGATGAAGACTTCCGATGCCCGCTGCCGGAAGGCATGCAGATGATGCAGGCACTGGCTGTCAGAAACGTGGAAACACGTCTCGTCATCTTCAAGGGTGAGAACCATGAACTGAGCCGCAGCGGCAAGCCTCTGCACAGAATCAGACGTCTGGAAGAAATCACCGGCTGGTTTGAAAAGCACGCAAAATAATTATGAAAAAAGAACAGATCAAAATTGAAGATATTCTGACTTACAGGTATCCGTCCGGACTGCGCTTCAGCCCGGACGGGAATGTCCTGGTCTTTGAAGTGGCCGGAACCAAAAAAGACAAGAGCGGCTACAGCCGTGATGTCTGGATGGCAAAGGATGGAAAGGTCAGCCAGCTGACAGCCTCCCTGAATGCCGGCATCCTTGACTTTGAAGATGACAGCCATCTGCTTCTGAGAAGAACCGGAACCAATCATGAAGACGGTACTTCGGAAGTGTTCCGCATTGATGTCAACGGCGGTGAGGCACTGCCGTACATGACACTGCCGCTGGCACTTTCCGCACTGAAGACCGTCGGAGAGAAGCGCTATGTTCTGACTGCTTCCATCGAACGTGATGATCCGGATGCCTATAAGGACAGCGCCGAAGTCAGAAAAGAAAAACTGGAAAAGAAAAAGCAGGACAATGACTATCATGTCGTCGATGAAATTCCCTACTGGATCAACAATGTCGGATTCATCAACGGCAAGAGAACCGCCCTGTTCCTGCTCGATGACGGAAAGCTGAAGCGGCTGACCGGACCGGATACCAATGTCGATGAGTTTGTCATTGACGGCGATACCGTCTATTACACAGCTGAAACCTGGACCGGAAAGAAGAAGATGCGTGACTGCATCTATGCCTATTCCCTGAAGACAGGAAAGAAGGAAACGCTCTGGGGCAAAAAGAACATGGCCATCTCAAACATGTTTGTCATGAACCATCAGCTGTACTGTCAGGCAACTGACAAGAAGGCCTACGGCTCCAATGAGACCGGCATGATCGTAAAGGTCATGAAAAATGAACTGGTCTTTGTCAAGGATCCGGTGCTGGCTCTGCACAGCAGTGTCGGCTCCGATGTGACCATGGGCGGCGGAAAACAGAACACGGTCGATCAGGATGCACTGTATTCCCTGGTGACGGATGATGATCATACCGCTGTCTGGAAGTTTGATGCGAACTTTGAACAGACCGCTGTCCTGAATGAAAATCTGGCCGTCAAGTGCCTGGATGTGAAGAACGGCCGGATCGCAGTCATCGCATCCGATGAAACCAGCCTGTTTGAAGTATATGAACTGGCAGACGGAAAGCTGAAGAAACTGACATCCTTCAATGATGAAGCACTGAAGGACCGGTATATTGCCAGACCCGAGCGGGTGGATTTCACCTCCGGCGATACCCAGCTGCACGGCTGGGTGCTGCTGCCGCAGGACTTTGACAAGAAAAAGAAATATCCGGCGATCCTGGATATCCACGGCGGACCGAGAGTTGTCTACGGAACCAATTTCTTCCATGAAATGCAGATGTGGGCATCGCGCGGCTTTGCGGTGATGTTCTGCAATATCAGAGGCTCGGACGGAAGAGGCGATGAGTTCGCCGACATCCGTGATCAGTACGGCTATGTCGACTATGACAACCTGATGGATTTCACCGATGCCGTCCTGAAGCAGTATCCGAACATCGATGAAAAGAAACTGTGCGTGACCGGCGGATCCTACGGCGGCTTCATGACCAACTGGATCATCGGCCACACCGACAGATTCTGCTGTGCCGTATCGCAGCGCTCGATCTCGAACTGGATCTCAAAGGCCCTGATTTCCGATATCGGCTATTACCACAATGCCGATCAGCACGGAGCACCGCATATCTTTGACGGCTTTGACCATCTGTGGGATCATTCCCCGCTGCATTATGCCAAAGGCTGCAAGACGCCGACCCTGTTCATTCACAGTGAAGAGGACTACCGCTGTCCGCTGCCCGAAGGCATGCAGATGATGCAGGCTCTGGCCGTTCAGAATGTGGAAACAAGAATGGTGATCTTCAAGGGTGAAAACCATGAACTGAGCCGCAGCGGCAAGCCTCTGCACCGGATCAGAAGACTGCAGGAGATGACCGACTGGTTTGAAAAGCATACCGGCCTCCGCTAACGGTTTTCAGGTATCCCTTGACAGGGTATTTGAAAGAAAACTATCATAAATGCGTGAGGTAAAGCATATGAGTTATCGGATCGTGGCAGATTCATCCTCGAACCTGCTGGAATACAAAGGAAATGAGCATTATACAACAGTTCCGTTAAAGATCATGGTTGACGGTGTTGAGTTTGTCGATGAAAAGGGACTGGATACCAGTGCCCTGGTCAATGCCTTCGAGCACAGCACCAAGGACAGCACATCCTGTCCGAATGCCGGCGAATGGATGGAAGCATTTGCCGGTTCTGAAGAAGTCTATGCGGTAACGATCAGTTCCAATCTTTCCGGCAGCTATGCTTCCTGTGTCATGGCCAGGGAACAGTACGAAGCAGAGTATCCGAATGCCAGGGTACATGTCTTTGATTCCCGGGCTACCGGCGGCAGCATGCAGCTGATCATTGAAAAGATCGAGGAATGCAAGGAAGCCGGCATGGGCTTTGAGGAAACAGTCAGTGCGGTAAATGAATACTATGCCCACACAAAGATCCTGTTCCTGCTGGAATCGCTCGGCAATCTGTCCAAGAACGGCCGTGTCAATCCGGCTGTTGCTAAGGTCGCTTCGCTGCTGGGAATCCGCTTCCTGGGCAAAGCTTCGGAAGAAGGAACCATTCAGCAGGCATCGATTGCCAGAGGTGCCAAAAAGGCATTCTCAGCCCTGTATAACGAGATCCTGAAGATGGGATACAACGGCGGCAAGCTGCGGCTCTCGCACTGTCTGAATCCTGATCAGGCGCATAAGATGAAAGAGGAACTGCTGGCGAAATTCCCGGGTGCAGATATCGTTGTCGACAACTGCACCGGCCTGTGCAGCTATTATGCTGAACGGGGCGGAATGATCGTCTGCTTCGAAACACTTTAAGCAAGAGACGGCAGGCATTGTCTCAGAAAATGAGATGGGCCCGGCCGTCTTTTTGTATGCCTGAAAGCATGCTAGAGTGGCAAAAAGCCGAAAATAATAACACATAAATAACGTTTCGCAGTTTTTCTTTCCGTTATCTTTGTGTTAACATAGGTAAACGTAATGGAGATAAAGCCTTTATGAATACAACAAAAAAACTGTTAATAGCAGCAGTATGTCTGATTCTGCTTGGTATCGGCTTTACCGTATATCAGCACAACCGGATCAATGAGAATACAAGAACTGCAGATAACGGGAATATTACAAACGCATCTGCCTTCCGCGGTGAAGCGGATGAACAGTTCTATGACACCGACAGCATTCTTGTCATTGCCAACAAAAAGCACGCCCTGCCGGCCGGCTATGAGCCGACGGACCTGGTGCGTCCGAAAGTAGATATGCTGAATGAATGCTTCATCCGCAGTCTGGCGGCAAGCGCACTGGAAGAAATGTTCGCCGCCGCTGAGGCCGACGGTGTGCATCTTGTCCTTGGCTCCGGTTACAGAGCCGAGACTCTGCAGCGGCAGCTGTATGACAAATATGTAACGCAGTATGGCCGGGAAGCAGCGGATTCGTTCAGTTCCCGTCCCGGATTCTCCGATCATCAGACCGGTCTGGCCGTTGATATTTCCGATCATGATGCCAGAAACTATCTGACCGAAGAATTCGAGAACACACCGGAAGGACAGTGGCTGATCCAGCATGCCTATGAGTACGGCTTCATCATGCGCTATCCGAGAGGCAAGGAAGAAATCACCGGCATCACCTATGAGCCGTGGCATTACCGCTATGTCGGTCAGGAAGCAGCCGCAGACATTTACAACGGCGGCAGCTGGTACGCAATGGAAGAATACTGTGACGTCGAAGGCGGCACATATGTCCACTAAGAAAAAAAGAAAACTGAGACCCTGGGTACTGCTGACTCTGATCTTTTCCGGCCTGGCCCTGCTCGGGCTGGCCGCCACTTCTCTGATCCGTCCTGCCGAAAAGCAGGAGCCGGAAGCAGCGGCTGTGCCGCAGGAAGAGACAGCAGGTGAAGAGATGACAGAAACCCCTGAAGAAACTGTCAGTGAACCGGAAGAAAGCGGTGAAGAATTCCTTTCCGCCAGCAATGGCGAAAGCCGGGAAGGCTGGGAAATCTTCAGCAATACCGACAGTCTGCTGCTGCTTGCCAACAAGAAGCATCCGCTGCCGGAAGGATATGAACCGTATGATCTGCGGGAACCGAATGTTGCGATGGTATTCGGAAGTGCCCCGCTGCGAAATGAAGCAGCAGCAGCGCTGGAAGAAATGTTTGCGGCTGCCGCAAATGACGGGATCACGCTGATCCTTGGCTCCGGCTACCGTTCACAGGAATATCAGGACCAGCTGTACAGCGGCTATGCGGCAGAATACGGCTGGGAAGTGGCAGATACGATCAGTTCCCGACCCGGCTATTCCGATCATCAGACCGGTCTGGCGGCAGATATTTCTGATCATGACAGCGCCACCTACCTGACGCAGGAAATGGAATTTACACCGGAAGGGGTATGGCTGAAAGATCATGCCCATGAATACGGATTCATCATGCGCTATCCCAAGGGCAAGGATGAAATCACCGGCTATTCATATGAGCCATGGCATTTCCGCTATGTCGGCAGAGACTATGCGACAGCCATCTGGAGCATTGACGAATTCTATACCTTTGAAGAATACTTCGGGGTTGAAGGCGGCGACTACAACTGAAATGAAATAAGAGAGGATCTAACAGTTGAGTAGTTTTACAGCTATTCAATGAGGTTAGGTCCTCTTTTTTTTTATCCGTGTTTTGTGCTCAGTCGGCGTTATGGACAACGACCTGGGGGAACGGGATCTCGACATTCTTGTCGGCGAACAGGATACGGATATCCCTTGTCAGCGTCCGCTGGGCACTGAAGACATTCTGCTCAGTCGCTTCGACGATGAATTTCAGATTGACGCCGCTGTCAGCGAGTGCCGTCACACCCAGATACTTCGGCTGTGACAGGTAGAGATCCTTATGGACCGCGTACATCTTCGGCAGGTTCTCCGCCAGCATCTTCTCCAGTGCCGCCAGATCCGTATCGTATGACACGCTGACTTCGCAGGCCGCGATCGAGGAATTTGCCGAACGGTTCTGGAAGTTGCGGATATCGGAATTGTTGACGACCTTCAGGTTGTGGCCGGCATCCTCGATCGTGGTGGTGCGGACACCGATATCCCTGACCGTGCCGCGGAAGTCATCGAGAATGATAATGTCGCCGATCTTGTATTTGCCTTCGAAGATGATGAAGAAACCGGTCAGGACATCCTCGATCAGACTCTGGGCACCAAAGCCTACAATCAGGCCGATGATACCCGCTCCGGCCAGTACGGCGGTGGAATTGACACCGAGAATGCTCAGGCCCCAGATGATGGCGATGATGAACGACAGGTATTTCAATACCCCGAGAATCAGGAACATGACGGTCTGCAGCCGCTCGCTGTTTCTGCTGATGGCATTCAGGATCAGTTTGATCACGTTATAGCAGACCCAGAGCACACACATGGCCAGCACCAGGGTGATGATGTGGGCAATGGTGATACGGCCGCTTCTTTCGATCAGGAAATGGGTCTTTTCCAGTTCCGCCAGTTTTTCCTTCATCTCAGCGGGAAGCGGCAGAATTGCCGGATTCGCCAGCAGGATGATCAGGATCAGTGCAAGTGCCAGTCCGATGTAAGTGCCGGTGCCGGCTGTTTTTTTGTTTTCACTCATGATTATTCCCTCCAGTCATCATCAGTCAAGATCGAAGAATTCACTCCATGACATCACACCGCCAAGCAGTTCGTACGATGTGCCGTTATCCGGATCCGTACCCGTACCTTCGGCGCTGACAGCGATCATCATGCAGTCAGCTTCCGCCGGTCTGAGTTCTCCGATATCGATGCTTTCATAGTTCAGTATGTAGTAGATTCCGCCGGCGTCTGAATACGGTCCGCTCAATTGCGCCGGATTGTCCGTTTCTGAGCTGTTCCATAATTCGCTTTCAGAAAGAACGGTGTAATTGCTTCCTTCTTTCTTCGCCCACTCGATGCCGGCTTTCAGGAGCGTGACGTCGTATTCATAACGGTCATCGGAATCCTTGCCGATCCGCAGTGTGGCGGTCTGGTTTTCAACTGTAATATCGATCTGCGGCGTGAATGCCTTGTCGGGTTTCTGCCCGGTGAAAGTGAATGTCTTTTCCTGAGCGACGCCGCCGAGACTGTAGTGCAGCACGATCTTCGGCACCCAGGTATCGGCGCTGTTGAAGAAGATGACACCGCCGGTATCCATATTCGCGGCAAGGGCACCACTGCCGCTGATTCCGTTCTTCGAAATACCGTTTTCCGGTTCCAGCTCGGATGTCAGGCTGACATCGGAAACGATATCCTGGGCATCATTGGCAGTTACGGTATATGCCACTTCAATTCTCTGCAGTCCCATCGGCGCGTTGAATTCGCCCCAGTACCAGACATGATCGAGACTGACATCCGGTTCCGTCAGTACCGTACTGAACGCGGCACTGTCGCCGGAGCGCCATTCGATCTTTCCGTTTTCATCGCTGTAAAGCATCCGCAGCGACACATCCGCGTCAGTGCCGAGTGTTTCGCCGTTCAGTTTGTAGGTGACTGTCAGCGTATCGTTGAAATAATCCAGTTCTGAGAGTTCGGCTTTGCCGCTGATATCCCAGCTGCTGCCGCCGCTGTTGAGTGTGAGTTCTTCGATCTTCAGGGCACTTTCGCTGTAGTTTCTGACAATCTCCGAATCGACTTTGAATTCAGCCGTCACTATGCCGTCTTCCAGTTTTGCCGACTGGGCTGTCACATAATCACCTTTGTAAGACCAGAGATTTGCGGTTCCATCGGAGAATATCCATCCGTGCATGCCGTTGGTCAGGTAATACTCGCATTCGAACCGCATCCGGTTGAGCAGGCCGCGGCTGCCTTCCAGATCCACGGCATCCATGTCATATGTGATCTCGCCTGTCCATGTCGTTCCGGATCCGCTGTATGTCAGCGTGGTTCCGGTTACTTCATCCCATGGACCGACATTTGTTCTTTCCCGCATCAGCGTCACGGTTATCGGCTGGGAAGTATCGGCATCCTTGAGATCGATCGAGAAATGATAGACGAAATCATCATTTGTGTCACTGTAGTTGTGTTCCTGGGAAACATCCGTAAATAGCGGACTGTGCAGTGTACCGGAACCATCCTTGATGAAATAGTAATAGAGATTGAACGGTGTCCAGTAATTGTAATCGTCTTCCAGGAAAAGCGGTCTTGGCGAGAAATCATATTCACCGTCCGGGAACGGAGTGTCTGACACATAGGTATAGGTCATGTGATATGTCCCGTCAGGATCCGTATGCCGTTCGATACTGTCAGCGTGGTATATATTCCAGGAATCCATATGCCACAGTTCGTCACCGTCATCTGTGACTTCATCCGCCTTGACCAAAGTGTCATCGATGATGACGTCGAATGTCATCGTGTATTGCGTTTCACCGGTTTCCGGGTTGGTGCTCACGCCATCCTTCCTTCCGTCGTCGTCATATGTTTCATCGATTTTGGCATAAGTACCGTTATGTACCGGCCGTGTTTCGCTTTCGACAGTACCTGTTGTCCCGTCGGGATAGGTAATGTCAAAGACGATCTTCGCCTTTCCGGCAATACCTCCGCCCGGCGGCGGATCGATGAAGCAGATCATATAATCGCTCCAGACATCTCCTGTTTCAATGTCCGGATCATAGACTGGTGCGTCAAATCCGTCAGGATACGGAATTTCGGTAAAACCGCTGCCGGTATCGGCAAACATTCTGGCAGTTGCCTTGCCGCCTTTGAGATCGACCAGTGTCATATCGAAATACAGGGTCGGATAATCTCTTCCTTCTTCGTCAGGTCCTTCAACAACCGGGTCCACTTCGACTGTCGGCGGATCCGGCACCGGTACCGGCGGATCCGGTGTATCCGGCGGTATATCAGGTTCAAACGGCGGGATGACCGGTTCGGTCGGCGGAATATACGGGATAAAAGGCGGTATGTACGGCTCGTCCGGCGGTATCACGATCACCGGTTCCGGCTCGGGTGCAGGTTCGGGCTCCTTCACTGGCTGCGGTTCCGGTTTGGGCTGCGGCTTCGGTGTGACGGAAGCCTGCGGCGGAATCACCGGCATCAAAGGAACAGAAACAGGATGCTGAAACAGGGTTGCCAGCAACAAAACCGCTCCCGCAACTGCCAGGAGCGGACTGTTCAGTTTCAGTGCTTTCCGCTTCTTTCTTCCCCTTACCGGTTCGTACGGTTCGGCATATTCAGGATAGCGGTCATCGATTTCATAAGGTTCCATGTTCCCGTTTCCCTGTACAGTTCCATAAATATGCTGATTAAAATAATTATACTTGTCAGAAAGACCTGCAGGCAAGGATTCCCCTCCCTGTTCTGCCTGAGAAATGTTACATTTATACAGAAAACATAACAAAGGGGCTGTTACAGTTTTTCAACTGTTACAGCCCCTCTTTTTTCAGAATGTCAGTGTTTCTCCGTCAGCGGGAATCAGAACCCGGGAACAGAAGGGCGTTTCGGCCAGACGTTTCTGCAGTTCTTCCCGGCTCAGATGGGCATGGGAAACAGCGCCCATATGGCTGGCAATGACAATGGCATCTGCCGCCTTTTCACAGGTTTGCATGACATCATCGGCATTCATGATCAGCCGGCCGGAACGGGTATGGGCATCGCAGGCATTGACGATGATGATCTGCGGCCGGAAGGAAGAAATGACATTTTCCGGTTCTTTTGACCATACCGTATCGCCGGCAAGATAAACTGCCGGTTCATTTTCCCTGATGAAAACAAAGCCGCAGGCCGGGCCGGCCTTTTCCGCCAGTTCATCGGTGTCACCATGGCGGGCCGGAACTTTGTAAACCTGAATGTCAGCGAACGGCAGCGGACTGCCGGCAAAATATGATACATCGGTAAAGCCGAGTGACCGCGCTTCTTCCGCATCAGTTTCATTCTGGAAATACAGCGGCAGATCTGGCGGCAGATAATCGGATGAAAAATGATCGGCATGCATATGGGTCACAAGGCAGGCACCGACATCTTTCAGGATCGTTTCGGGTGTAAATGGCAGCGGTACGGTTGGTGTAGTGAGAAATCTTTTTTCCCTGACGGCGGCTTCTGTTTCTTTCGCATCGGCGGGATCTTTCAGCCAGGGATCGATCAGAAAGCAGAAGTCATCAAAATACAATTTGACGCAGGCATTGCGGATCTGCTGAAACCGGAACATATTCTCTCCTTTCAGAAAAGGCCGCTTTCTGCGGCCTTAACCATGATTATTCTTCAAACAGGCAGGCGCCGTTTGTTTCAATGACTTTCTTGTACCACCAGAAGGACTTCTTGCGGTAACGGTCAAAGGTGCCGTTTCCGTAGTCATCGCAGTCAACATAGACAAAGCCGTAGCGCTTTGACATCTGCTTGGTGGATTCGGATACCAGGTCGATGCATGCCCATGTCGTGTAGCCGAGCAGTTCGACGCCGTCTTCAACAATGGCGTTGTACATCTCGCGGAAGTGGCCGTCATAGTATTCGATATGACCGTCGTCATTGACAGTAAAGGAACCGTTTCCGTCCGGTACCAGTTCTTCCTTTTCACCCAGACCGTTTTCAACGATGAACAGCGGCTTTCTGTATCTGTCATACAGATCGACAAGGGAGACTCTCAGGCCGATCGGATCGGACTGCCAGCCCCATTCGCTTGCCTTCAGGTACGGGTTCTTGATGGCCGTCATGGTATTGCCGGCTGTAGTCTGCAGACCTTCGGAGTTGGCAGCGACGCAGCTGGAACTGTAATAGGAGAAGGAAATGAAGTCTACCGGATATTCCTTCATGACTTTCAGATCCTCTTCTTCCATGACAATGTTCAGGCCATGATTGCGGAATCTTGCCAGCAGGTAGGCCGGGTATTCGCCGAAGACCTGGGTATCACTGTAGCAGTAGGTTTCACGCATTCTCTGCTGGGCTTCCAGTACATCTTCCGGACGGCAGCTGTACGGATAGTATGTCAGCTTGGTAAGCATGCAGCCGACTTTGGCAGCCGGGTCTTTCTCATGGATGTATTTTGTTGCCAGGGCAGAGGCGACAAACTGATGGTGCATGGACTGGAAGATGACTTCTTCCCAGTTTTTGCCTTCAAAGCGGTCGCGGATCAGGCCGCCGGTCGTATACGGATGACGGATCATGGAATCGACTTCGTTGAATGTCAGCCAGTATTTGACCCGGTCAATATAGCGGTCAACGATTGTCTTTGTGAAGTTCATGAAGAAACTGATCGTTTTGCGGTTGTACCAGCAGTCATACTTCAGGCACAGCTGCAGCGGCGGTTCGTAATGGGAAATGGTAACCAGCGGTTCAATATTGTACTTTTTCAGTTCATTGAAGACATTGTCATAGAACTTCAGGCCTTCTTCGTTCGGTGTCTCTTCATCACCTTCCGGATAAATACGGCTCCAGGCAATGGACATGCGGAAAACCCTGAAGCCCATTTCGGCAATCAGGGCAATATCCTCTTTCCAGCGATGGTAGAAATCAGAACCGTGACGCTTGGGATAATGAACGAGATCTTCCGGATGCGCCATGGCTTCCTCGATATCCTTCATCAGCACTTCGTTCTGCTTTTTGTAGTCCTGTACATCAACGTCCAGGTGGGATCTTGCGGCATCGGAAACAGACCAGCCCTTGCCGCCTTCGTTCCAGCCGCCCTCAAACTGATTGGCAGCTGTAGCGCCGCCCCAGAGGAATCCCTCCGGGAATGTTTTCTTTCCTGTCATGATCTTTATCTCCTGTATTTCTGTTTTCATTATAAATGATTTTGCATGCAGATTGGAATGTACCGTATACAATGGAATATCTGCTGAAAACGCTCCTTCCTTTCATTCATGATGACTCTGTAAAGATGAAGCTGTCGGAAACTGCCGGAGGGATGCAGATTTATCGTTTCTTTCTTTGGATGAATATATTGTTCAAAAGGAGGAAAAACTGTAAAAAGGGCTGATAGTGCGGCTTTTTTGGCGACAGGGGGAATGCTATAATATCCATATTATGAAAAAGGGATTATTTATTACATTTGAAGGTCCGGACGGAAGCGGCAAGACAACTGTCAGCACTGCCGTATGCGAACGTCTGGAAAAAGAAGGATACAAAGTCAGATATACCCGTGAGCCAGGCGGCAGCAAAATTGCCGAGGAGATCCGCAGCATTATCCTGGATCCGGCCAATACCGATATGGATGCCAGAACTGAGGCACTGCTGTATGCGGCCAGCCGCCGCCAGCATCTGACCGACAAGGTTCTGCCGGCTCTGGATGCCGGCATCACGATCCTGTCCGACCGTTTTGTGGACAGTTCCCTGGCCTATCAGGGATGCGGCCGTCAGCTTGGCATACAGGAAGTCTATGACATCAATCTGTTTGCAATCGAGGATCATATGCCGTATAAGACAATCTTCCTTGATGTCGATGCCGAAGTCGGCCTGAAGCGGATCCGCTCCCAGCGGGCAGTGCTGGACCGTCTCGATCAGGAAAGCCTGGAATTCCATGAGCGCGTCTATGCCGGCTACCGTCAGGTCATTGAGAAGTATGCCGACCGGATGATCATCATCGATGCCAACCGGGCAGTGGAAGAGGTCATTGAAGATGCCTATCAGGCAGTGAAAGGTCTGCTGGATGCTTAAGGACCTGCTGAAAAAACAGCAGCCGGTCGTTTATCAGGCTCTTGAGAATGCCCTGAAGAATGACAGGGTATCCAATGCCTATCTGTTTACAGGGCCTTACGGAACGATCAAGAATGAAGCCGCATTACTGCTGGCCGAGAGCATTTTCTGTGAAAAAAAGGATGGTCTGGCCTGTGAAGAATGCAATACCTGCCGCCGTGTCAGGGAAGGACTGTACGGTGATCTTGTCATTCTTGACGGATCAAAGAAGGCCATTTCCAAGGAAGATGTCGACAGCATTCAGGAGAAGTTCAGCCGCACGGCGCTGGAAAACAGCGAAGGCAAACGGGTCTATATTATAGAAAATGCAGAAACAGCCAGTGTCTCTGCCCAGAATTCCATGCTGAAATTTCTCGAAGAACCGGGAAGAGGCGTGACTGCCATTCTGACTGCCGACAATGTCAGCCGGCTTCTGCCGACGATCATTTCCCGCTGCACGATGCTGCCGTTTGTTCCGCAGCCGGCCGAAGCCTATGAAGAAATGGCAAGGGAAGCGGGAATCAGTGACGAGGATGCCTATCTGATCTCACATCTGGTCCGCAAAGCTGATGAAATCGTTCCCTTCAGTGAAGGGGAGGAATATGAACATGCCCTGGGCATGTTCCGGCAGTATCTGAATCTGGACGGCATGCCGAGGGATGAACTGCTGGTCGATTATGATATCTCCTGGAAGTTCAGCGGCGGCGAAAAGGACAAGGCAAAGCGTTCAAACATGGCAATGCTGAATGCCTTTATGGATCTGCTGCTTCTCTACTGCCATGACGTCATACGGCATGACGCCCGCGGACCGAAATGGTATCATGATGCCGTGAAAAATGCTAAAATGAGCGAACATGACAGCGCTCAGCTGATCATGATCGTTTCGGAACAGAAAGACAAGATCAACAGATTCAATGATCTGAATCTGCTGATGGCTGAAACGTTCCGCAGACTGGAGGTTTTTAACCATGAGCGAAACATTGGAAAATAAGACACAGACACCTGAAGAACAGGTTGAATATCCGTACTCTGTTGCCGTCCGCTTCAAGGATGCTGCAAAGCCGTATTCGTTCGGCTCCTTCACCGGTGACATCAGGAAAGGACAGTGGGTTGTTGTCGAAACAGCCCAGGGGCTGGAAATGGGCGAAGTGGAAGCGGATGCCGTTGACCTGAAGAAATACAGCCTGCGGATGCCGCAGAAGCCGATCGTCCGTCTGGCAACCCACCGGGATCTGCAGAATTATGCCGAGAACGGCGCCTATGAAGATGAGGCATTTGCCATCTGCAGCGAAGAAATCGCTGCCCTTGGCCTGGATATGAATCTGCTGAATGCCCAGTATACGCTGGACCGTTCCAAGGTGCTGTTCATCTATCTGGCAGATCAGCGCGTTGACTTCCGTGAACTGCTGAAAAAGCTGGGTGCCCGTCTGCACTGCCGCATTGAGCTGCGTCAGATCGGGGAAAGAGACAAGGCCAAGATGGTCGGAGGCATCGGCATGTGCGGCATGGAATGCTGCTGCCGCAGATTCAAGAGCCGCTTTGACATCATCTCCATCAATATGGCCAAGAACCAGCTGCTGGCCCTGAATACGGAAAAGCTTTCCGGCATGTGCGGCAAGCTGATGTGCTGCCTGAAATATGAAGACGATGACTATAAGGAACTGACATCGGGTCTGCCGAAGATGGGATCCCAGGTGGAATACGAAGGAAACATCTACCGCATTACCAACATGAATGTCATGAACGAAGAAGCCAAGCTCGAGAACCACGAGCAGGTTATATTCATTTCCCTGCAGGATCTGCGGGAGAAGGCAATCCCGCGCAAGGGCGTGGTCATGCAGAAGCGCAGTGACGGTGAAAAGAAGGAAGTCATTCACCGCAATGTGTCACGCACTTCCGAAAAGCCGACACCGCATGTATCGATGGAACTGCCTTCCGTCAATGTCAAGCCGGACCGCCGTGAGAACAGCGCCAGCCGGAACCAGAACCAGAATCAGAACCGCAGCCGTGCCAACAACAGCAGCAGTGCTGCCGGCAAAGACAACAGCAATCGTTCACGCCGCCGCAATGACAGCCGCCGTGAACGTGAAAGAACACCGGAAAAGAAGACAGAGACAAGGAATGTCACTGTCCGTACCTTCGGAAGAAAGAAGACACAGGAGAATCAAGGGTGAACCGTCAGAAATCATTTGAAAACGAAAAGCCGACCCTGTATCTGGTGCCGACGCCGATCGGCAATCTTTCGGAAATGACACCGCGGGCCATTGAGATTCTCAACAGCGTTGATGTGATTGCCTGTGAGGATACCCGGACCAGCGGCCAGCTGCTCAAGCATTTCGGCATTTCCAAAAGACTGATTGCCTATCAGAATTTCAATGAAGACAGCAGTGCAAGGGGAATTGTGAATCTGCTCCAGCAGGGCAGCAATGTTGCCCTGATTTCGGATGCCGGCTATCCGCTGATTTCTGATCCCGGCCAGAGAGTGGTCATGGAGGCAGTAGGATGCGGCTTTAATGTCGTGCCGATTTCCGGCTGCAACGCCATGCTCAATGCCCTGGTGGCATCGGGTCTGATTGCCCAGCCGTTCCTGTTTATCGGCTTTCTGCCGCCGTCAAATCATGACCGCGTCAAAAAGCTGCAGGAATACCGTGCCTATCCGATGACGATGATCTTCTATGAAGCACCGCACCGCATCGAAAAGATGATGCAGAGCTGTCTGGATGTCCTGGGTGACCGCAAATGCTGTATTGCCCGGGAAATGACCAAGCGCCACGAAGAATTCCTGCGCGGCACGATCAGCGAGCTGCTGCCGGTGCTGTCAGAGCTGAAAGGCGAGATGGTCGTGGTCATGGACGGCAATCATGATGACTATGAAAAGGATGTCGATATGTCGCATATTCTCCGGATGGTCAATGAGGCCATGGAAGCCGGCATGTCCAAGAGCGATGCTGTCAAGGAAGTTGCTGCCCGTACCGGTGTCGCCAAGAATCTGATCTATGATATGGTTCACGGAAAGGGAACCTGGAAGGGAGCCTGCTGAATATGAACATACTGCGCTATCCTGTCCCGAACAATCTGCTTCTGTACACGGCTGCGGCAGTACTGCCGGCCGCAGTGCTGATGTTCTATATCTACCGCAAGGACAAAGTGGAAAGAGAACCGGGACGCCTGCTGGCAAAGCTGCTGTTCGGCGGTGTGCTGGCGGCGCTGGCATCGATGGCTCTGGAATACGGCTCCGACTATCTGCTGACCATCTATGCCGAGCATACGACCCTTTCGGTTGCCGGCTTCGGGGTGCTGACAGCAGCATCGGTGGCAGTCATCGAGGAAATCACGAAGTTCTTCTTCCTGCGCCGCTTCAGCTGGAATCATCCAGCCTTCAACTACCGCTTTGACGGAATCGTATATGCCGTCTTTGTATCACTGGGCTTTGCCGCCTTTGAGAACATTCTGTATGTCTTTTATTACGGCGGTCTGGAAGTGGCAGTGCCGCGGGCCCTGCTGGCAATTCCTGCCCATATGAGCTTTGCCGTCTATATGGGACTGATGTACGGTATGGCAAAAGGCTGTGAAAACCGCGGTGATGAATCGAAAGTGAATCTGCTGCAGACGGCCGGCTTTGTGCTGGCATCTGCCCTGCATGCCATTTACGACGGATCAATCATGGTCGGAACACCGGCTTCCCTGGCATTCTTCTATGGATTTGTCGCAGTGATGGACATCATGGTCATCTTTACGATCCGCCGGGCATCAAAATATGACCGCAGAATATACTGATATGGCACAAACAGGCTTTTCAGTGTAGAATGGATATGATTTGAGGTGAACACTATGCTTAATATGCTGAATGATCCGGAAATCGATAAGCTGATTATCTATGCACTGGTCGGCATCTGTGCCGTACTGCTGCTTGCAGTTATATTTCTGGCCGTCAAAAGAAATGTTTATTATGTAGACGACAGCGGTGTTGAAGTACCGCCGCCGCCGAAGAAGAAGCTGTTCAGCTTCAGCAAAAACAAGAAAGAAGAAACCGAAGCACCGGCCGAAGTTCCGGCTGCTGAGCCAATCGTGACGGCAACATCTGCCACAGCTGCTGATGTTCCGGTCAGTGAAGATTCCTTCGGTGATGAATTCTCCCTGCCGGTTTTCCCGGAAGGACCTGAAGAAGCTGCCGAAGAAACACCGGTAGAACTCCCGGAGGCCGAAGATGTACCGGCACCGGCGCCAGCACCGGAGACTGAGGAAGAAGATATCGATGCGGCCGACGAAGATGTACTGGCCGGCATTCCGATTTCAATCAGCGAAGAACAGGAGCCTGAACCGGCTGTCACAAGAGTCATTGAACGTCCGGATGATATGCCGGCAGATGATGATGTCTTTGCCGAAGCACCGGCAGAGGAGCCGGTTGTTGCTGACGGTCCGATTCCGACCGGTCTGGAAGTTGCCGTTGTCATCGGCAATAATGTCCGTGAATATTCCCTGAACCAGCTGCCGTGCATGCTGGGCAGAGATGCCGGAACCTGTGACCTGGTCATTGCCGAACCGGCCGTATCCAGAAGACATGCCAAGATCACTGCTTCCGGAAGCCAGCTGTATATCGAGGATGTTTCCGAACATAACGGAACCTTCCTGAACACGACGAAGCTGCCGCCGCTTGGCAGAGCTGTTCTCCATGCCGGCGACCGCATTACCCTCGGCCGAGCAACGATCGATGTTACTAAGGTACTGTACGGCGAAGAATAATGCTAAAATGAAGATGCTGAAAAGCATCTTTTTTTAAGGTGAACGGAATGACGGAATTCAATAAAAACAGTGAACAGTTTCTGAAGGATCTGGCAGAAGGCTATACCGGCAATGCCGCCAAGGCCCGGGAAATTGCCCGGGAGGCAGCCGCTGACAGCGATCCTGTGAAAACGGCAAGACGGCTGAGTGTCATGTATATTCAGCAGCGTGACCGCGAGCTTTTTGAAGATGTGCCGGAACCGCAGGAAAATGTCCAGGAACTGCCGGAAATCCGCGATCTGCAGAAGGATCTGGCTGAACTGGATCATGAAGAGCGTATTGTCAGTCTGATGAAAACGTTCGAACACCTGAACAACGCTGCCATAGCCGAAGAGCTCGGCATCAGCGAAGACCATGTCAAGGCTCTGCTGCAGAAGGCAAATACCCTGGTAAAGAAACAGGAAGAGGGCGTCATTGCCGAAGCCATTGACCTGCCGCCGCAGCCGCAGCCGCAGAAAAAAGAAGGCTTCCGGCTTTCGCTCAGGGCCATCATCGGCATTGCCGCCGCCGTGGTGCTGATCATCGGTGTGTTCATTTCCGTGCGCACCTATTCCAATTCACAGTTTGCCAAAGGTGAGGCACTGATTGAAAGCGGTGATTATGAAGGCGCTGTGAAGGCATTCCGGACAGCCGCAGCCTGGGGTGAAGGCGATCAGGCAGTTCTGCGCATGGCAGATGCATATCTTCTTTCCGGAGATGATGTCAATGCCTATACCTTCTATGAAGACTATCACGAAAAATACCGTGATGATGCATACTCGGCCGAACAGATGGTCATCTGTCTGAAAAAGCAGGCTGACCGTCACCTGCAGAACGGCAGTACCGGCAAAGCCGAAGAGGCACTGACCCGGGCCAATGCCCTGCAGCCGAGCATCTTTACAGAATACCGGCTGAAGGCCATTTCTGAAGGCGGCACCTGGCAGAGTGAAGACGGCCAGGTATGGGACATGTACGGACACCTGGTCAAGGCTGCCTGCCTGAATGAAAAAGGCACGGTGCTCTATACCGTGGAAATGGTTTATGATGAGGCATCGCAATGGCAGAAGATGACCGCCGGCAAGAGCGGCACGCTCCGCACATCGCAGTATGCGGACTTCTCCTATGGCGATCATACCGTCTATGATGTGCGGTGGATCCCGGGCGGCGATCTGCCGGCAGTGCAGACCGTATCCTATACCGATGCCAGGGATGATGCCGTCTATGAATATGATGAAAGCGGCAGGGTCACTGCCATGATCGTTGAACATGACGGAAAGGACACCGCAGCGTTTGCCGGATATTCCAGGGTTGTATTTGTACGCAATGAATACGGCGAGGCAGTTTCAGCAGAAGTCTTTGACCGCAGTGACAGAAAGATCGGCACCGGCATCTTTGTGCCGGAGAGCGGATGGCTCTATCTGTTTACGGTCAGCCGCTGAACGGAAGGCCGGAAAACAGGCATTCAGTTTATGAATGAAATTTGATATCATACAGTTATTGGTGAGGGAAAATCATATGAAAAAATTAGTGACTGCTGCTGCGGCAGGACTGCTGGCAATTTCAATTGCCGGATGCAGCGGCAAAGATGGTGCAAAAACTTTGAACGGCGGAATCGGAGACACCATTTCCACAATGTTCTTTGATTACACTGTAACAACCGCCAGACTCGAAGATGAGATGAACGGCATGCTTGGCCATGACGGCTACAAGCTTCTTGTTGTCGATGTGACAGTCACAAACAACAGCAAGAATGCAATCACGATGTCTGATTCTGATTTCTATATTTCCTGGGGTGAAGGCGAGAAGGATTATGACTATCCGATCTCGATGTATACGACAACGCAGCTGAGCGACAGACAGCTTCCGGCCCAGTATGACCTTGGCGAAGCTTCATCGAAATCAGGCGAACTGATTTTTGCCGTACCGCCGGAAATGACAGAATTCGGACTGAAGACACAGGACTACTATACTGAAGGCGACAGCACCGAAGCCGTGGAAGGCGATATCTATACCGTATCGTTCAAGATCGGTGAAGAAGCTGCCCCGGCGGAAGGTGAAACACCGGCCGAAGGCGAAGCACCTGCCGCAGAAAACAACAGCAACTGATAACCGGAACTGCAGAGAAATCTGCAGTTTTTTGGTATAGCTTTTCTTGACGGCAGTTATAATATGCGTTATTTGTTATGGGGAATTACAGCGGAAAGCGAGGAAGACAAAATGAACTATGATGAACTGTCCCTGAAGTTTCATGAAGAACATAAAGGAAAGATCGAAGTAGCATCCAAAACCGAACTGAAGACAAGAGACGACCTCAGCATCGAGTACACACCGGGCGTTGCCGCTCCGTGCCGGAAGATTGCCGAGAACAAGGAAGATGTCTATAAATATACTGCCAAGGGAAACCTGGTGGCAGTCGTAACCGACGGTACGGCAGTGCTGGGCCTCGGTGATATCGGACCGGAGGCTGGTCTGCCGGTCATGGAAGGCAAGGCGATCCTGTTCAAGCAGTTTGCCAATGTCGATGCCTTCCCGATCTGCCTGGATACCAAGGATACCGATGAAATCGTTGAAACGGTATGCCGCATTGCCCCGACCTTCGGCGGCATCAATCTGGAAGATATTGCCGCACCGAGATGCTTTGAAATTGAAAGAAAGCTGAAGGAACGCCTGAACATTCCGGTCTTCCATGACGACCAGCACGGTACAGCCATCGTTCTTCTGGCCGCTCTGATCAATGCCCTGAAGATCGTAAAGAAGGACATTGCCGATATCCGCATTGTCATCAACGGTGCCGGTTCAGCCGGAACTGCCATCGGCCGGCTGCTGATGGAATACGGCGCAAAGAATGTCGTATTCTGTGACAGAAACGGCATTCTCACCGAAGAAACAGCCCTGAATGATGCCCAGAAGGATCTGGCCGGAATTACCAATCCGGAACATCTGACAGGCACACTGAAAGATGCCATGAACGGAGCCGATGTCTTCATCGGTGTATCGGTCGGCAATGTTGTCACACCGGAAATGGTGAAGTCGATGAACAAGGACGCATGCGTATTCCCGATGGCCAATCCGACACCGGAAATCATGCCTGAGCTTGCCAAGGAAGCAGGTGCCAGAATTGTCGGCACCGGCCGCAGCGACTTCCCGAACCAGATCAACAACCTGCTCGTCTTCCCGGGAATCTTCCGCGGTGCCCTGGATGTCAGAGCGAAGGAAATCAACGAAGACATGAAGCTGGCAGCGGCCGAAGCCATTGCGTCACTGGTAAAGGAAGAAGAACTCAGTGATGAAAACATCATCGTCAGCGTCTTCCATCCCGAAGCCGCCAGGACTGTCGCAAAGGCAGTAGCTGATGTTGCCGTCAGGGAAGGCATTGCCCAGGCAAAGTAAATACACAGGACATCATCACAGATACAAAGATGCAGAAGAGGTGAAAGAATCACCTCTTTTTGCAAAAAGATTCTGATTTCCGGGCAGTGAGATTTCTTCCGGCCCAAGAAGAGATTATAATTCAGGCATGAACACGGTAAGGATTCTGCTGGTATCGGACAATCACGGCGACCGCGAAGCGCTGAAAACTCTTCGGGAAATGTATGCCGATTATGATTATTTCGTGCACTGCGGTGATTCGGAAATGGCAATCGATGAACTGGAAGGATTTCTGTGTGTCCGCGGCAACAATGATTTTGTCCTGGGAAACAATGCCCCGGATCAGCAGATTCTCGAAGCCGGCGGCCACAGGATCTATATCTGCCACGGCCACATGGACTTTCTGTCCTACTTCCACTATGAACCGATGGTACAGCGGGCCAGGGCAAAAGGCTGTGATACGGTTTTCTTCGGCCATGTCCATACCTATGATGATCTTGTCGTGGACGGGGTCAGGCTTCTGAATCCCGGATCCCTGCGGCATAACCGTGACGGCACCCCGCCCAGCTATATGCTGGTGCATATCAGTGAAGACGGGATAACGGCACAGCGGATGGAGTATGCCGCAGCGAAAAGACAGAACGGAAATACCTGGCTGGACCGGCTGATCGGCTGGCTGACAAAACTATAGAAATCAGGAGGCTTTCAAATGGAGTTTGATCTGAACAAGAGACACTGCTACTACTTCAATGAGATTTCAAAAATCCCGCGCGGTTCCCGCAATGAAAAGGCAATCAGTGACTATCTGGTTTCCTTCGCAAAGGAACACGGCCTGCCGTACAAGCAGGACGAAGTCTGGAATGTCATTATCGACAAGCCGGCCAGTGAAAGCTATGAAGACAGTGTGCCGGTCATCATGCAGGCCCACATCGATATGGTCTGCGAGAAGAACAACGATGTTGAACATGACTTTGAAAAGGATCCCCTCGATCTGTATGTTGAAGACGGCTGGCTGAAGGCCAGAGGAACAACGCTCGGTGCCGATGACGGCTACGGCGTTGCCTATATGCTGGCAATTCTGGAGAATGACGAGCTCAGGCATCCGGCCATTTCCTGCCTGTTTACTTCCATGGAAGAAATCGGCCTGCTCGGTGCTGCCAATCTGAAAAAGGAAGATCTGCACGGCAAAAAGCTGATCAATCTTGACGGCGGCGGCGAAATCAGAACGACGGTCAGTTCTTCCGGCGGCGCAACCGGATTCATTCACTGCCCGATTCATTTTGAAGACAACACAAAGCCGGCCTATGCCGTCCGTGTCCGCGGACTGAAAGGCGGCCATTCCGGCGCTCTGATCCATAAGGAACTGGGCAATGCCAATACCCTGCTGGCGAGAATCCTGAAGGAACTGCAGATGCAGGGTATCGATGTGCAGCTGGCATGCTTTAACGGCGGCCTGAAATTCAATGCCATTGCCAGAGAGGCAGATGCTGTATTTGCCAGTGAGACTGCACCGGAAACAATTGAAAAGGCCATGCGCGAAAGCGAAGCGAAGATTCAGGGAGAATATGAATTCAGCGATCCGGACTTCCGGGCTGTCTTTGAAACCGCCGATGCCCCGAAGGTCATCGCTCAGCAGGACGGCGACCGGTTCCTGAACTATCTGTATCTGATGATCGACGGCTTCCAGCATCGTTCCGTCGTCATTGACGGCCTGACCGTCGCATCTCTGAATGCCGGTGTTGTAACGACAAAGGAAGATGAGATCCTGATCGAAGATCTGATCCGCAGTGCGCTGGCATCCCATACCGATGACATGATCAATCATCTGCAGGCACTGGCTGCTCTGACCGGTGTCAGATGTGAAATCTCCGACCGCTATGCCGGCTGGGGATTCACCGAGACATCCGAGCTGAGAAAGCTGCTGCGGGAAGTGCTGCAGGAGCGCGGCATTGAGCTGAAGGAAGAAGCAGCTCACGGCGGCCTGGAATGCGGCATCTTCAAGGGCCTGGATGAAGATCTCGACATCATTACCTACGGACCGGTTGCCGAAGGTGCCCATACACCGGAAGAAAAACTGGATCTGGCATCCTTCGACAGAGCCTTTGCGGTACTGTGCGAAGTACTTGCCCGCAGTAAATAATGTTCTGTGAGCCTCCCGGACGGGAGGCTTTTTCCATCTGTCTCTCTATATAAAAAATGAAAGGAGAGACTGGAATGAACAAAATGCAGTCAGATCTGTCATGGGAAATGGCAGATATCCGCGACCCGATGATCTTTTCGCTGGTGTTCTATGAACATCCCTGGCTTCTGTCAGAACTGATGAAGGTATTCTTTCCGGGTGCCGGCATCTGCCGCATCCGGAAAATGAAGGTCAGCCTGGCGGATGTTCTGCACGGTGCCCGCACCGATCCTTCCTTCCGGGCATCGGCCGAAACCGAAAACGGCGAAGTGACGCTGTGGCTGGACTATATCCGCGAACTGAAGGAAGAAAAAAAGGACGGCTATCAGGCCGGCTGCCAGACAGCTGAAGACAGGAAGAACGGCAGAACCCTGAACCTGACCATATGCTGCAGCGATCCGTTTCACTGCGATCAGCCGGTAATGCGGCTGGTGCTGCGGGGAGAAGATCTCTGTCCGGACGAAGATGAACACTGGGTCATTGAAGGGGTGCTGGTTTCCCTGCACGAAGAAACAGAGGCAGAGGATCCGGAAATCCGGAAGGTCATTCATTACCTGCGGGAAGGCAGATGTGAAGGAGAACTGTGCGAACGTCTGGAGAAGGCCGTACAGGAAGTAAAGGAAAAAGAAGAGTGGCGTCAGCTGTATCTGGAAGAAAAGGCCTATCGTGCGTTTCTTGAACCTGATTAATACCGGCAAGCCGGCGGAATCAATCGCCGGTTTTCTGTTGTATAATGGGACAAGGTATAACGATATGGGAAAAATCAGACAGCTTGATGCACAGACAGCGAATATGATCGCCGCCGGAGAGGTCGTCGAAAGACCGATGGGCGTCGTCAAGGAACTTGTGGAAAATGCCATTGATGCCGAAGCCACAAGAATCGATATCAGTATGGAAGAAGGCGGTATCCAGAAACTGAGTGTTGCCGACAACGGCACCGGCATGGACAGCAGCGATGCCCAGATGGCATTTCAGCGCCATGCGACTTCAAAGATCCGCTCCCAGAATGATCTCTGGTCGATTCATACTCTCGGCTTCCGCGGTGAAGCTCTGCCTTCGATTGCCAGCGTTTCGAAACTGACACTGACAACTTCGGACGGAAATGAATCCACCCGCATGGTCATTGAATACGGAAAAATTGTTTCGGCCGGACCTTATCCCTGCAACCAGGGAACAGAAATCACCGTGGAAGGACTGTTCTATCAGACGCCGGCCCGTCTCAAGCATATGCGCAGCGGCGCCTATGAAGCTTCCCTGATCCAGAATGTGATCGGCAGCTTTGCCCTGTCGCATCCTGAGATTTCCTTCCATCTGTACAGCGACGGCCGGGAAACATTCATGACAAGCGGCCAGGGAAATCTCCTGGAAGTCATTTTTCAGGTATACGGAAGAACCGCATCCGAGAATGCGATTCCGGTGCAGTTCGGCGACTATGACTATCAGGTATCGGGATATCTGATCAAGCCGTCCCTGACCCGCGCATCCCGCAGTATGATGCATGTATTCCTCAACGGCCGCATGGTCCGCACCTACCGCCTGTACAAGGCAATTCAGGACGGCTATGAAGACTTTATCGTCAAGGGTCGCTATCCGATGTGTGTGCTGAATATTGAAATGGACCCGCACCTGCTGGATGTAAATGTTCATCCTTCCAAGTGGGAGGTGCGCCTGTCCAAGGAAAACCAGCTGGAATACCTGATCCGCGATGAAGTACGGAAGGCTCTGAAGTCTTCGCTGCTGGCACCGGCGGCTGAGATCCGTGCTGCCCGCACCGACTATTATGAGCCGCTGTCTTTTGACACCGATGCCCTGATCCGTGAGACGGAGAGGAAACAGGCCCAGCCGAAGCCGGTGCAGAGTGCCCTGTTTGATGCTGAAGAAGAAAAGCCGGCAGCGGTGACAGTTCTGAGCGAAGAAAAGCGAAGTGAAATTGTCCGGGAAGCGGAAGAAGACCGGAAAGTCCTGGAAAGCATTTCCGAAATCAGAGAGCCGGAAGCGCCGTATGTGCCGGAAACAAGAAGCTTTCCGCATATGGATGTCATCGGCCAGCTGCATGAAAAATTTATCCTCTGTGCCTGCACTGAAGGCCTGATCATCATCGACCAGCATGCGGCCCAGGAACGTGTCCATTATGAAGAATTCTGTCAGAAGCTGAACCGGAACCCGGTCATGACCGACTGCCTGGTGCCGCTGACCGTTCATGCCGGCAGTGACATTGTCAGCCGCGTTGACGAACTGAACGAAGCCGCTTCTGATCTGCATGTAACGTTTGAACCATTCGGCCGCGATACACTGATCGTCAGAAGTGTTCCCTCCTGGATGCAGGAAATTGAAGAACAGCCGTTCCTGGAAGATATCATTGACCAGTTCCGCAATGACCGGGAAAGCAGATATACAAGAATGGAAAAGAAGAAAATCGCAACGATGGCCTGCCATCATTCGATCCGCTTCAACCGCAGCCTGACCATGGATGAAATGAAAGAGGTTGTCCGCCAGCTTTCGCTGTGCGAAAATCCCTATCACTGTCCGCACGGCCGGCCGACATTCATTACCCTTGATGAAAAGGAACTGACAAAGGAGTTCCTGCGATGAAGAAAGTGCTGGTCATTGCTGGTCCGACAGCCTCCGGCAAGACGGCCCTGTCGGTAAGACTGGCGCAGAACTACGGCTGTGAAATCATCAGCGGTGATTCAATTCAGGTCTATAAAGGCATGGATATCGGTTCCGGCAAGGTGACGGAGGAAGAAAAACAGGGAATCCGTCATCATCTGATCGATATTCTTTCACCCCTGCAGGAATACAGCGCTGCCGACTTTCAGAAGATGGCAAGACAGATCATTGACAGGGATGATGAACTGAAGATCATCTGCGGCGGCACCGGCCTGTATCTCAAGGCCTGCCTGTATGATTATGCATTTGCCGAAGAAGAAGGACCGTCAGCTGATCCGGAACTGGAAGCCTGCAGCAACGAAGAACTGTATGCGATGCTGAAGCAGACGGATCCGGTGCAGGCGGAAAAGATTCATGTCAACAACCGCCGGCGGCTGCTGCGGAGTCTGACAATTGCCCGCCGCAGCGGCAGAAGCCAGAGTGAACTGGAAAGCAGCCAGAAACATGAGATGATCTACGATGCATATATCATCGGCTGCACCATGCCCCGGGAAGAACTGTACCGGCGCATCGACCGGAGAGTGGAACTGATGTTTGCGGCCGGCCTGAAACAGGAAGTTGAAAACCTGCTGAAAGAAGGCGTAACCTTTGTGCATCCTGCAATGAAAGGCATCGGCTACCGGGAATGGCAGGCATACTTTGAAGGCGAGGCCTCTGAAGCGGAAGTCATGGCTGAAATCCAGAAACACTCCCGGCAGTTTGCCAAGCGCCAGTATACCTGGTTCAACCATCAGATGCCGGTGCACTGGTATGACATGCGGGAAGAACATATTACAGACCGCATCCTTGCGGATACAGAAAGGTGGCTGCGATGAAAAAGGAATCCTATCTGAAGAAAATAGAAAGCGTGAACCGGCTGAACGGAATTCTGACCGGAATCATTATCGGCTGTGTTGTCGGCATTGTGCTGATGGCAGCTGTGCTCTGGATGGGGGACAATACTTCCTTCCTGACCCTTTCCCTGGTCATCTGGGGATCGGTCATGGTCACATCCATCCTGATCAGTCTGTTCATTGCCTCCAGCCGCAGCCGCGGTGTCAGACGCCGCATTGCCTCGCTGGAAAAGACGGTATCGGTGCCGTTTGAGGAAACAACATTCCGCAAGGTTTCCGATGAGGTGCTGCTGGGCGGGGACTGGCTGGTCTGCCATCATGACTATGACTACCGGTTCTGGACCAAGGAGATCATCTCCCGCATTGAAGTCAGACAGCAGAAGCAGAGTTCCGACAAAGGCATGCTGGAAGTACATGTCAAAGGCTACCGGGTCGTCGAACAGCTGCCGGTCACATCGGCTGAAAAAGTGCGCAGGATCCTGAATGCCTGGCTGAATGACAGTCTCACGGTATAATATTTGACTTTTGGTCAAACCGCGCTATTATAATATTCTGAAAGAAAGGCAGGTGAATTGATATGAGTGAATTCAATCGTCCTGAAAATGCTTATACACAAAGCGGTGTTTCTCTGAACGCCTATATTGCAAAGGTATTTACGATCATGGGAATCGGTGTTGCCCTGACGGCAGCCATTGCCTTTATCGGATATAGTTCCATGCTGAACGGAGGTTTCCTGGCAAACCTGATCATGGGTACACCATGGATTTCCCTGGTCATTCTGCTGGCTGAACTTGGCATTGCCATGGCCATGGGTGCCGGCCTGACAAGGTTCAATACAACAACACTGTATGTCATGTTCTTTGTCTACTCGGCTCTGACCGGCGTAACTTTCTCGGTTCTGCCGTTCGCCTACGGTCTCGGCACATTCGGCACAGCATTCCTGTTTGCGGCCGTGCTGTTCATCAGCTGTGCCATTATCGGCAATACAACATCCGTTGATCTGACAAAGTTCAGCGGCCTGCTGTTCGGTGCCCTGATTTCGCTGGTACTTGTATCCGCCGTCAGTATCTTTATCCCGTCTCTGCGCGGAAGCCTGATCTTCGGCTATGCCGGACTGATCATCTTCCTGGGACTGACAGCCTTCGATATGCAGAAAATCAAGCAGTACTACTATATTCAGGATGACCGGATCCAGGGCAACCTGGCTGTCTACAGTGCATTCCAGCTGTATCTGGACTTCATCAACATCCTGATGTACATTCTGCGAATTCTCGGCAACAGCAGATCCAGAAACTGAGAAACACCAGGGCTCCGCAGGGAGCCTTTTTCTTTTCGGTGCATAGGTTGTGCCGGAAATTTATGTATGTTATAAAATATGCACACAGGGACAGCTATGAAAGTCGAAGAATACAGGTTTACAGATTATTATCACCAGTACATGACCATCGAGGCAGATGATCTGACTGATCTTCTGAAAGATCAGATCGAAATCCATGACGATGACTGCTTTGCGCTCTGTTCATCCTACTGCGCCAGAGACGGTCTGCTGGAATTCAATGTTCTTTCCGTCGGTTCTTCCTGGGAGAACTGCACCCGCGGCCTGGACGATGAAAAGATGCTGGGCATTTTCTCGATCGATCAGGTGATCGGCCGGGAAGCCCGCATTGCCGAAAGCTCGCTGGAGATGCGGCAGAAGAATGAACCGTGGCTGGAACGGCGTGATTACGGCATCGATGAAGATCTTCTTAAGACCAGGCTGGATCCGCGCCTGGACGGACTGCGCGATGTGTACTATCCCGATATTGTTCTGACCGGCATTGTCGCCGATCATGTCGTGCATGAATATGACATGCGCATCACCGGCGTCAAGGGACCGTTTCTGACCGGCACAATCGAAGAAGAACCGGAAGAAGATATCGGCATCCACTTTGATGATCCGGTCTGGGCACTTCCCTATCTGAACAACGGCGAATGCCGGCTGTTCGCCCTGTTTGCCGGCGAGAATCTTTCCGAAGACCAGAAAGCGGCCAGAGACCGCATCATCCATGAGATGGGCAAGGCAGGCATATCCTTCAGCGGCTTTTCCATCCGCAGCTAAATGAGGTATTATGAGCAAATCCAGAGAACTGAAATACACCTGCCCGTACTGCGGCAGAGAATTTGATATCACCGTCTATGAAAGCGTGAATACGGAAACGGATCCCGATCTCAGGGATGCCTGCCTGAGCGGCGACATCTTCCGCCATTCCTGCCCGCACTGCCATACTGACTTCATGGTCCAGTATCCGCTGGTCTATGCCGATCCGACACATAAGTTTGTTCTGTGGCTGTCGCAGGGAACCGGCGAAGAGGCGGCCATGCGGGCTTCCGCAAGACCGCTGCTGAAGCAGGGATACCGGCTGCGCCGGTGTGCGGAAATTAAGGAATTTACCGAAAAGATCCAGATCTTCGAAGACGGCGTTTCCGACATTGCCGTGGAGCTGGCCAAGTATGACAGCTTCATTGAGTTCATTGACAGCCGCAACGGCAACCCCCAGGATGTGACTTCGGTGGAATACCAGAATGTCAGTGACGGGGTCATGAAGATCAATGTCCGCACCGATGACAAGGGACTGTCATTTCTGATTCCCGTCAATCTTCTGGATGAGGAGATCCGGGCTGAGAGCGACCGCTTTGAAATCAATGAAGAGGACTTCCCGCTGATCAACAGCGACTGGATCATTTCCCTTTTCATGGAATCTTCCGGACAGGCGTAATGCCTGTTTTTCTTTTGCTATAATGAAGCTGCAGAGAAAGAATGGTTTGCAGGAATGAGCACAGAAGAAAAGAAAGAACTGCATATGAAACAGGCTGGTGGCTATATCTCCTACCTGGAAGACGCAAAAGAAAAAATCTATGACAAGAATATTCAGGAAGAAGTGTCCCTGCTGATCCGGCAGCTGCGGGATCTGCGGGACCTGCAGTACTGGTTTGACAGCGGCGAAAGGGAACTGGACCGTCTGTATGACCGCTACATGCCGTATCTGAATACGATCCTGGAGAATTATCTGAAACTGGAAGGAAGCTGGAATTTTACCGAACTTGAGAAGGTCAGAACCCAGCTGGCAAAGATCCTGCCGGAATTTAGGGATACGATGCGGGTAATCATGGAGATCCTGCCGGAAGATGAAATGGCCGATGCCCGGGCGGAAGCCAAGGCAAAAGAAGCGAAGGAAAAACTGGATCAGCAGTTTATGAGGCTGATGCCGGAAGAAAAATAGCGAGAAAAAAGAGGCTGCAGTATCACTGCAGCCTTTGCTGTTTCTCAGTATCCGAAGACAGATTCCGGACGGATGCGGCACGGTGCACCGTAGCCGGCATCACATTTTCTGTCATATCCCTGCCAGCCGCAGCCGAAGGCGAAGTCGCCGTTCCAGTGCTGGGCATAATAGGAGAAGTTGGAGCCGTCTCCCAGGTACATGATTTCCACATGGCAGTGAGGTCCGGTGGAGTTGCCGGCCGATCCGACTCTTCCGACATAGTCGCCGGCGGAGAGGATGGTGCCGGGTGCGACCGGAGAATTCAGCATCATGTGGTAATAGGAGATGGCATAGAGGGAACCGTTGATAACCGTCAGTTCAAAGACCTGGTTGCCGCCGCCGGCCGCGCCGCCCTGGGCAGAACCGCACCAGTTGCCGAGGTAGCCGTAGGTCGGACAGCCGTTGACGGAGTGAAGAACGACACCGTTGCCGATGGCTACGACCGTCGTTCCGACACCGGCCGCAAAGTCCATGCCGAGGTGCGGGTAGGCACCATAGCCGTCATAGGACCAGGTACCGGCACTGCGGTAGGCACCCGGAACCGGATAGGTCCAGCCGTTGGTCGTGATTGTCACGTTGTCCAGCTTGCCGGCTCTGACCAGCTCGATCATCATCGAATTCAGTTCGGCAATGTTGCTGGCAACCTGATCGGACTGGCTTCTGATCTTGGCTTCTTCTTCCATGGCTGCCTTGCGGACCATTTCCACTTCAGTCTGCTTCAGAATGATTTCATTCTGCTGATCTTCCAGCCAGCGCTTGATTTCTTCCAGCTCTGCTTTCTGGGCTTCCATTTCCGCCTTGGCTGTTTCCATTTCCTGACGCTGGGTATTCAGCTTTTCGCGGAGAACCTTCATGTCATCAAGGATCTTCTGATCATACTGGGAAATGGCGCTCAGTCCGTTAGAGATGCGCAGGAATTCCTCAAAGCTGTCGGCACCCATCAGGATGTCAGTGAACTTGTTGAGACGCATGGAAGACTGGGAAATCTCCATACGGGTCTTGATCTTTTCATTGGCAGCGTCGATCTCTGCCTGGGTGGCATCAATTTCTGCCTGCTTGTTGTCAATTTCAATCTGCTTGTTGTCGATTTCGATCTGCTTGGCAGTGATGTCATTGATGGTCTGGTTGATTTCAACCTGCTTGGCATCGATTTCTTCCTGATAGTTCTGAATCTTCAGACCATAGTCGGCAATGTTTTTCTTGATGTCTTCTTCCTGTGACTTCAGGGCTTCCAGCTGTTCGTTCAGAGAACTGGAGGAAGATTTCAGATACTCATTGTAGCCTTCGCAGGCTTCATAGTCTTCATCACTCAGATCACCGGATGTGCATTTGTTTTTCCAGTATTCTTTGTCGGAATAGGGCGGTTCTTCCGCCAGAACCGGCTGAAACGGAAAAATGCTCAGGGCCATGCATATACTCAATATGGGAGCGAAAAGTTTTCTCATATGACTGTCTCCAATAATACAATTATGCATTATAGCATATAGATGTGAAATCTCGGCAACAGGATGCCGGCGGGACCGGCAATCAGGATAAAGAAAAAGCTTCCGAAGAAGCTTCTGAAAGGGGTTATATGCGGTTTCAGATCCACTCTTTCGGCAGATCCTTGAATGATGCAAGTTCAATGTTGTTTTCTTTGATCCAGTTCTTTACGGCATCACTTGTCATTGCCTCAAGATCCTTTGGCCGGCAGAGCGTGAAGCTTGTCAGCTTGAAGAGATCAGCATCGGCATAGCCGCAGTGGGATACGATGTAGCCGTATTCCTGATTCAGGATTTCTCCCTTGTCAGAGGTAATATAGGATACCGGATCTTCGTTCAGCTGGGCTTCCGGACCGCCCCATACATACCAGCCCATGCCGGCTTCCTTGACTTCCGGCCGGTCCATGAAGGCTACGGAGCACAGTACACCGTATTCCTTTGCCAGGGTTCTTGTGACTTCATCAGTTGTCTTTGTGCCGTAGGCATGATTGTGAATATAGTCCGGCTTATGGCCGACCAGTTCGATATAGCGTTCGATCTGCGCCTTGAATTCAGCGTAGAGTTCATCGCGGTGAGCTGCCAGATGATCATGATCATTCTCATCTGTATCCAGAGCTCTGTTTTCTTTTGAACCGAGGAAGGTTCCGTCTTCATGGGTCAGAGCCGGAAGCTTTTCATGACCGAGAATGGAAGGACCGGTAGATGCATTGAGATCGATGCCGAAGGCAATCTGACCGAGATACGGACGGATCCATTCCGTGCATTCTTCGATCCACGGCATATTGGCAAACATGCCGGTGTTTCTGACAACACCATTGCGGATGCCGTGAATGCAGCCGAGGGAAACCGCTCTGGTGATTCCGTAGTCATCGCTCTGTACTAATAATTTCATATCTCGTTCTCTCTTTCTTTTTTGAAACGGAGGAGGTTTGATGCCTCCTCCGCATGATATCAGTTTTCTTCTGTTTTTGCTTCCTGGGCAAGCATCTGCCTGTCATAGGCCTTGACGAAAGGCACATAGGCAAGAACGATGACTGCGAACAGGACACAGCCCCAGATCAGGCCGCTGATTCCGTAGTTCATCAGGTTGCCGACAAAGAACGGAAGGTTTGCGGCATTCTGACCGCCGGTGCCGTTGGAATAGCTGAGCAGGCCGATCATCTTCAGAAGATGGGTTCCGAATACGGATACGGTCGGAGCAATGAGTACCCACGGTACGAAGAAGATCGGATTCAAGATCATCGGCATGCCGAAGTAGACAGGTTCGTCAACACC
Organism: Bulleidia sp.; assembly: GCA_045543875.1. Classification (GTDB taxonomy): domain Bacteria; phylum Bacillota_I; class Bacilli_A; order Erysipelotrichales; family Erysipelotrichaceae; genus Bulleidia. The sequence continues at coordinate 51,560 of JAZPXY010000070.1, read as the reverse complement.
GAACAGAGCCGGCAGGAAGCCAAGTCTGGAAATGGACTTTCCGGATTCGGACTTGCAGAAGATCAGGGCAGCAATGATCATCGGAATGGAACCTGTGCCATAGCTCAGGGCATCGCCGATATACATGTGCGGCAGCGGCTGACCAGCCTGGAAGGCGCTCATGTTTTCCATCTGCAGCTGCATGAACAGCATCATGATGATCGGACCGACTGTCATGCCGCCGTGGATACCGCAGAACCAGAGGCCATAGAGGACAATCATCAGCAGCCAGCCGCCGAAGACGTTGGCGCCGATGGCATTCAGAGGTGCGGATACGATCGTATAGATCAGCTGGTGGAAGGAACCGAGAGAAGTTCCGGCAAATACAGCGTTGAGAATTCCAAACAGAATCATGGCAATGGCACCCGGAATGATGCTGGTGAACTGGGCAGATACCATCGGCGGAACCTGTTCCGGCAGCTTGATGACAATGTTGTACTTCTGGCAGAACTTGAAGATATAGCCGACAATGAAGGCAATGATGATGCCGGTGAACATGCCGGAAGCACCAAGCCAGTTGACCGGCAGGGATGCAGGTGCGAACGGTTCTTCCGGAATGACATACGGTGTGACAATCAGGAAGCAGACCATGGATACCAGACCGACAGCGATGTCAGACTTTGAGCACTTGTGGACTCTGGCAAACTGCAGAGCAACAAGGAAGGATACGTAGACACCGAACATGCCGATCGTCCACTGATAGATGACATTGAGAATGCCTTTGATTCCGGCCGAAGCAATGAATGCCTGGTAGGCATCAATGCCAATGCCGTTGAACAGGGCAACGAAGCCGCCGATCATGGTAATCGGCATCAGCATCATGAATGCGCCCTGAATGATATTGAGTACACTGTTCTGAGCAAATTTACTGGAAATTGCAATCAGCTTGTCTAGGAACTTTTCCATTTCTCTCTTTCTCCTCTGTTTTTTCACGACGCTGATCAGGCGTCTTTGTGAAAGCGCTTTTGTTCACAACCACAATATATCCCTGCGCAAAACATGTGTCAATATCAAAATAACGAAAATGAAACATATTTTATTTCTGAAATGCATTTCATTTCTGTTTGCGCTATAATGAAAACAGTTAGGAGATATTTATGAACATACTTGAACTGATGGATGCGTCGGTAAGTTCCTTTTCCAAGACCGACCGGCATATATATGAAATGATTAAAAAGTTTCCGGATGAGTTCGCTTCCCGCAGCATTACCGAGCTTTCCCGCAATGCCTCGGCAACCAAGCCGGCCCTGACCCGCTTTGCCAAAAAACTCGGCTTCAGCGGATTTGCGGAACTGCAGTATCAGCTGGCCCAGGATCTGAAAAGCATGAAAGAGAATCCGGCCGGGGATTCCAACGGCAGCAAATATGCCACCCTGATCCTGCAGACAGAAAAGTCTGCCGACCGGGAAAAAATCAGAGAGCTGATCAAGCGGATGAGAAGCAGCCGGAAGGTAATTCTGATGGGAACCAATCTTTCCCGCCTGCCGGCAGAAGAAATGCTGATAACGCTCTCGCTGGATGACAGTATCTGTTCAATGATGCCGCAGACCGATCTGATGCCGTTTGAATATGCAGAAAACGATATGATCATGATCTACTCTGCCATCAGCGGTACATCCCATCAGGAATTCCTGAAAAAATTCCGGTGCGAGAATGTCATAAAGCCGTATCTGGTTCTGATTACAGTGAATTCCAAGCATCCGCTGCGTCATAACTTTGATGAAGTAATCTGCCTGCCGACGCTGCCGCTGGCAGGAACCACCAATACAGCCCTTTCAGATACCTTTTCTTTCCTGATGTTCAACGATGTTGTATCCCAGGAACTTCATAAAGTGAAACACGGCTGATTCTTCACATAATTTTACATATTTATTACATATTTGACTGACAGTCAAAATGTACATTATGGGTGCAGAGAAAAAGATCTGCCTGAGTGAATGCTCCCCCTTAGCAGTCAATCAGTGATTTCTATCCCCTTATAAATTAGAAAAGAAGAGAAAAGACCCGACGGGGTCTTTTCTCTTTATGCATGATATGATGAATGGCAGCGAGGCTGACTATGGAAGAACTGAACAGAAGGATCCGAGAGGTCCTGAACAAAAAAGGAAGATGCATCATCTCGATTGACGGCCGCTGTGCCTCGGGAAAATCAACGCTGGGCAAAAGGCTGAGCGACGAGTGGAACGGAAATCTGTTTCATATGGATGATTTCTTTTTAAGACCGGAGCAGAGAACCCCGGAGAGATATCAGATGCCGGGAGAGAATGTGGATCATGAACGGTTCCTGGAGGAAGTGCTGATTCCGCTCTCTGAGAGACGGGATTTCTCCTATGTGCCGTTTGACTGTGATGTCATGAAACTGTCAGAACACAGTGTCTTTGTGAAGGACAATCCGGTTGCCGTCATCGAAGGCAGCTACAGCCAGCGGGATGATCTGAGAAAATACTATGACATCAGTGCGGTCATTGATATTGATCCGCAGCTGCAGCTGGAACGGCTGGCAAAAAGAAATCCGCAGAAACTGCAGATGTTCATTGACCGCTGGATTCCGCTGGAGGAAATGTACTTTCAGGCATACCGCATCTATGAACGGGCCGACATCATTCTCCATGCCGGAAACGGCTGAGATTTCCCCGGGCAGAGGGCCGGAATCAGAAAAGCAGATGCAATTCTGCCGGGAAAATAGTGTAAGATATAAATAGCTGTAATTGAAATAAGGAGATAATATGCCAAAGATTCCTGTATGCCCGCACTGCGGAAGCAGAAATGTGACAAATGTAGAAGAATTCTACCGCTGCGAAGACTGCCATACTGATTTCGGCCGTGTGCCGTATTCGGATGACGGTGTGCCGATGACTGAGGCCGTAACCGGTCTGCGTTTCCGTTTCGGTGACTATATTTCCGGTTCGGTTCATCTGCGCTTTGCCCAGGAAGATGAAGACTGCCTGTATGAAGTCTATGATGCCAATGAAGGCGGCATCGACAAGTATGCAGACATGCTGAGCCTGGAAGAATGGGGAGAACTGAAGAAGAAGCTGTTTGAAAACCTGTTCATCTATGACTGGGACAAATACTTCATCCCGGTAAATGACGGCCGTGAGATCCGCGGCAACAATGAATGGGAATTCAGCATCATCGTCAATGAGGAGGAAGAATACACCTACAGCGGTGTGGATGCCTATCCGGTATACTGGGACAGATACATGCGTGTCCTGGAACCGTTTTTCAAAAAGCTCGAACAGCACTGAGACAGCCCGCGAGGTTGTCTTTTCATTTTGCGGTGATAAAATGATATCGCGTAAATACAGGGGTGTTTTTTATGAAGATACTAGTTGCCGGAGCCGGCAAAGTCGGAAGAGCTGTTACGCGGGAGCTGACGGAAGAAGGCCATGATATAACACTGATCGACATGAACAGGAAAGTCCTGGAAGACGTCATGTCAAAATATGATGTAATCACACTGCATGGCAACAGTGCCTCAATGCTTACCCTGAAGGAAGCAGGCATTGAAGACATCGATGTTTTTATTGCTGCAACAAATGCGGATGAAGTCAATCTGCTGAGCTGCATTACAGCCAAGGCACTGAATCCGCAGCTGCATACGATTGCCCGTATCCGTGATCCGGAATATGTGGAACAGGCCTATACGATGCAGAATGTTTTTGAGATGTCACTGGTAGTCAATCCGGAACGGTCGGCTGCCAATGAAATTGCCCGCCTGCTGAAATATCCGGGCTTTCTGAAGAGAGAAGCTTTTGCCAAGGCAAAGGTAGAAATTGTGGAACTGCGGATCGGCCATCATTCGCAGCTGGCGGATGTGCAGCTGAGCCGGCTGTCGCAGAAGACGCGCTGTCAGGTTCTGGTGTGTGCCGTTATCCGTGACGGCCGCAGCATCATGCCGGACGGCAACTTTGTGCTGAAGGAAGGGGACAGGATCTTTGTGACCGGTGCCCCGGATCAGCTCCATGACATGCTGACACATATCGGCGTCATCAACATGCCGGTAAGTCATGCCGTGATCATGGGCGGCGGCCGTATTTCTTATTATCTGGCAGAAGAACTGCATAAGTCGCACATCACTTCAACGATCATTGAAATGGATGAAGACAAATGTCAGCAGCTTTCTGCTTCGCTGCCGTATGCAACGATCATCAATGCTGATATTTCCGACCGTTCGGTACTGGAAAGCGAAGACATCAGCGATTATGATGCCGTGATTTCCCTGACCGGCATGGATGAACTGAATATTGTCACATCAATGTATGCCCATGCCCACAATGTGCCGCAGATCGTAACCAAGCTGGGACGCGGTGATGAATCCGATCTTCTTGACAGCATGCCGATCGGATCGGTCGTCTGCCCGAAGGATCTGTGCACGATGCACATTGTCCGCTATGTCAGAGCCATGCAGGCCAAGAAGGGCGCGGCCAAGACCATTCACAGAATTGCCGACGGCTATGCTGAGGCAATTGAATTCGAGGTGGATGAAGATACCCGTCATATCGGTGAAGAACTGCGTACGATCAAAACCAAGAAAGATGTTCTGATTGTATCCATCATTCACGGATCGACACCTGAGATTCCGCACGGAAACTCATCATTCCAGAAAGGAGATACCGTTGTTGTTGTGACCAGCAAGGATAATATGATCCTGCAGCTCAATGACATCTTCGAAGAGTAGGCCTATGAATTTCAAACTGGTATGGAGGATCATCGCCTACATTCTTCTGATCGAAGCCGGTCTGATGACACCGGGACTGGGAATCAGTCTGGCCCGGCATGAGACAGCAGCATCGGCGGCGTTCCTCAAATCTATTGCAATTATCCTGGCAGTGTCGGGAATATTGATACTGATCACAAGACATTACCGGAAGGGCAGATTCTATTCACGTGAAGGTCTTCTGACCACAGGCCTGTCATGGATCATGATGAGTGCCCTGGGCTGTCTTCCGTTCTATCTGTCGAAAGCCATCCCCAATTATGTCGATGCCATGTTCGAAATGGTGTCAGGCTTTACGACCACCGGATCATCGATCCTGCCGGAAGTGGAGTCGATGGCGCACGGACTTCTGTTCTGGCGATCCTTTTCCCACTGGATCGGCGGTATGGGCGTGCTCGTCTTCCTGCTTGCCATCGTTTCTCTCGGCGGCAAGGGCGAAGGCTTTACCCTGCATCTGCTGAAGGCAGAATCTCCCGGTCCTGCCGTCGGCAAGATGGTGCCGCGCATGAAGGATACAGCAAAGATCCTGTATCTGATCTATCTGGGACTGACTCTGCTGAATATCTTTTTCCTGGCCATCGGCGGCATGCCTTTCTTTGAAGCGGTATGCACCGCCCTGGGAACGGCGGGAACCGGCGGCTTCGGCGTCAAGAATGACTCGATGGCGTCCTATTCTCCCTATCTGCAGAATGTCACGACGATATTCATGTTTCTGTTCAGCGTCAACTTCTCGATCTATTATATGCTGCTGCTGAAACAGTTTAAGACCGCCTTCGGCGACGAAGAGCTGAAGCTGTTCCTGGTCATGATATTTGTCAGCATCGGCCTGATAGCATGGAATGTTTCACCTCTGTACAAGGATCTGGGAGAAACGATAAGGCACAGTGCCTTTACGGTCGGAACGGTCATGTCCACGACCGGATATGCAACAACCGACTTTGATCTCTGGCCGTCATTCTCCAAGGCCATCCTGCTGTTTCTGATGATGGTCGGTGCCTGTGCCGGCAGCACGGGCGGCGGCATGAAGCAGGTCAGACTCCTGCTGCTGTGGAAGAATCTGCGCCGCAATCTGCACAAGTCCCTGCATCCGACCGAAGTACGGTCGGTCATGGTCAACGGCAGACCTATGGACGAAGATGTTCTGAACAACACCAATGCCTATCTGATCGCCTATGTGATCATCATTATCGGCAGTGTGCTGGTGCTTTCGCTGGACGGCTTTGACTTTGAGACCAACTTCTCGGCTGTCATGGCAACCTTCAACAATATCGGACCTGGCTTCCACGCCGTCGGACCGACCTGCAACTTCGGCGCCTACAGCAATCTTTCCAAGATCGTCATGATCGCCGACATGCTGGCGGGACGTCTGGAAATCTATCCGATCCTGATCCTGATTTCCAAGAGCACCTGGAAAAAGGCAAGATAACAGAACAAAGGACTGTATTGAATACAGTCTTTTTTGCTGAAAAAAAGGATGCTCTGGGCATCCCGGAATTACTGGACAGGCTTTCTTTCGGTTTCTCTGGCGATGACGATCAGCCGCAGCTCATCATGTGAATTCACACATGTCTGCAGAGTAAGCAGATGATCGTTTTCACTGTACTCGACCCCGGTGTCATAGAACTGCAGCGCCTGCACATTCTGTTTGTATGTCTCAAAATAATCGTGGTCAAACTCAGTCAGGTAGTAGCACTTGTCGCTGTCGGTATAGTCATAGGCCTGGGTGTCACTGCTGAAATTCAGCGGACAGTACCAGACAGCGGCTACTTCATAGCGGCGTGCTTCATTCTCAAACAGCAGATCGATGTATCTGTTTGCTTCGTAGTTTGCCTGTTCTTTGAGGGCATGCAGAGGGGTGAACATCAGGACCTGATCAGGATCGATTTCCGGATAGCAGTAATGACCGTACAGGGTGATGTTCATGGAATTCGGATCGGCCTTGGCATCCATGAAGACAGTGCCCTTGATGTCATAGGCGCCGGTTTCAAAATCGGTTGTCAGATAGACGGCGTTGTTGTAGGCCTGTACGACCGGCAGATCCATCAGCCCGGATTCAAAGCGGATCTGGCAGATATAGTCATTGTTGACGGCATGATAGCGGGCGAAGTCCTCATGGCTCCACTGCGGATCAAAGACATCGATGACTTCTTCCGGCTTTTCCTGCAGGAATTCTTCGCCGCTGTAGGGCAGGGAAGGAACTGCGGAAACTTTGACAGGTTCTTTGTGAAAGTGCCGGAAGCCAAAAAACATGACGCCGGCAGCCAGCGAGGCAGCGAGTATCAGCACCAGCACTTTTGTCAGTGGTTTCAGTTTTCTGTGTTTCATGGCAAAATCATAACATAGCTGTGCCGGCCTGAGTAATTGGTGTTATAATGGTTGCCGTGAACAGGGGTGCACGAAACGTGCTGAGACAGACCCTTATCACCTGATCCAGGCAATGCTGGCGTAGGGAGTTCAGACAAAACTGTATTCCTTTGCCTCCTGGAAAAATACGGAGGTTTTTTTAATGAAAAACAACAGAATATCAGACATCACCTTCATGGCCGCGTATCTGGCACTGTTTATGGTGCTCGACTGGCTGACAAACACACTTCACATCCTGCAGATGCCGGAAGGCGGATCACTCGGCATTTCCATTATTCCGCTGCTTCTCTGTTCCTATCATCTGGGCTGGAAGCGGGGACTGATGGTAGCCCTTCTGTCGGTGCTGCTGATGTTCATGACCGGCCGCGTCTACATCATTCAGAATTCCGACGGCTTTGCCATGTGGCAGATCGTCCTTCAGTTTATGATGGAATATCCGATTGCCTTCGGCATTTACGGACTGGCCAGCCTGTTTCCGAATTACGGATCATTCTACAGCGGCGTGGCGGTTACCAATCTGGTACGCCTTGTCATCCACGTGGCAGCCGGCTGCTGGTTCTGGTCCACACCGTTCTGGGCAAGCTTTTCCTACAATGCCTGGTACATGATTCCGACCTTGCTGATGTGCCTGGTCATCGTACCGGTGCTGGCAGAGCGTCTGGGCAAATTCCGGGTGTTCAGTCAGAAAAACTGACAGATCATATCAGATATACATGGGGGGAGAAAAAGATCGGCTTTATGCCGGTCTTTTTCTTTTCCCGGCAGACAGAACAAAAACGGCAGAATGTATATCGCATTTCAGAGGCAATGTGAGTATACTGCAGGGGAATCGAGGTAATAAAAACATGCTTCATGCAAGTCTGATATTTCTGGGACTGTCGCTGGACAGCTTTGTGGTAATGATGCACAAGGGAGCGACCCTGCGCAATCTGGCGCTGAAGGATATGCTGCTGTACTCACTGATCTATGCCCTGATCGGTCTGATCATTTTTCTTGCCGGCTACGGTGTTTCAACATTCTTTGCCGGGGTTCTGCCGGACGGCAGAGTACAGATCGGGGCGGCTTCGCTGATTCTGCTGGCAGTCGGGCTTTTTGTCTTTATCAAGTCTACCCGGCACTGTGACTTTGTTGAAAAGCTGGACCGTGACTTCAACTGTCAGAAGCTCTGCCGGCTGGCCATGGTTACCAATATTGACACCTTCTTTGTCGGTGCCGGCTTCCTGCTTCTGGGAGTGAGCCTGGGCAATGCGGCCATGCTGGCGTTTCTGATCTTCTTCTTTACCGTGTTTGTTTCCCTGGCAGTCGGCTACAGCAACGGCTCCGGTTTTGAACGCACGGCCGGCATGACCGGCGGAGCACTGATGATCATCTTCAGCCTGTATTTCATGCTGACGTATGTGCTGAGGTAAGGCATGGAAAAACGCAGGGAAATGATGGAGAAGGCTCTGGCAGAAAGTCTTCGGGAACTGATGCAGAGAATGCTGTTTGAAAAGATTACGATTAAGCAGATCTGTGACAACACCGGCGTCATCAGAGCGACTTTCTACAACCATTTTGAAGATAAATATGACTGTCTGAACTGGATTATCCGCCATGATCTGGTGGAAGACAATACGCTGCAGGAGGAACATGACAACTACGGCGCAGCCTTGAAAAGGGCACTGAGCCGGATCGAGGAGAACCGGGAATTCTACCGCACGGCATTCAATGTTGTCGGCCAGAACAGCTTTGAGGACATGCTGCGGGACAATCTCAAGCAGTATGTGCGGAACTATCTGGAGAAATACCGGAAGACAGACTATCTGGAACAGTATGACAATGATCTGCTTGCCGGATACTATGCCGAGACTCTGACCTACTGCATCCGTATCTTTGTCTTTGACAGAAGCGGTGAAAAAAGTGTGGAAGATATCCGCCGGATGGTACTGGATCTGACCCATCATTCGGTTACGGATTTCCTCCGGGATGAATGAAGAGACGATGCCTGCGGAGGGCATCGTTTTTTTCTGCCGTCCTGATGCGCGGAAGCATCCGGATCGGCAACACATCGGCGTCTGATGTTACACAACTGTGCAAGTAAATAGTTATCGTAAAAGCGCTTACATGCTATAATGATTTTACGAAAAGGAGATAATCTTAAGATGTTAGTAAACATTAGTTCACCATTAAAGAGAGATGAGATCAAGGCTCTGCTGGAAGCAAGCGAAAATCCGAAGTTCGTGTATGTCAAGAACAAGACACCGATCGAAATGCAGTTTGAAGTTACCTATGCAGACGGTACAGACGGAGATCCGTGCTCCTATGCCAAGAAGCTCATCAAAGCTCAGCCGTGGGGCGGCGTTCTGATGGTTCGCGCTCTGATCGAGGGCCAGGCATTCACAGGCGGTAAAGTAGGCTGATCAGAAATAAGACATCCGTTTTTCGGATGTCTTTTTCATCTGTAGAAAAGGAGATAATTGATGACATTCAGAAAAGACTTTTTATGGGGCGGCGCGACCGCAGCCAATCAGTTTGAAGGCGGCTGGAATGAAGGCGGCAAGGGTCCGGGCGTACCGGATCATATCCGCGGCGGCACAGTAGATACTCCGCGTCTCTGGGACAAGGAAATCGATCCTGAAGTATATTATCCGTCGCATCAGGCTGTAGACTTCTATCATTTCTACAAAGAAGACATCGCCCTCTACGGCGAGATGGGATTCAGGTGCTTCCGTCTTTCTGTCAACTGGTCACGTATCTATCCGAACGGAGACGATCCGAAACCGAACAAGGAAGGTCTTGAGTTCTACCACAATGTATTTGCCGAATGCAAAAAGTACAGCATTGAACCGCTGGTTACGATTTCCCATTATGAACTGCCGTGAGGACTGAGTGAAAAGTACAACGGCTGGGTCGGCAGACCGGTCATTGACTGTTATGTCCGCTATGCCAGAACATTGTTCGAAGAATACAAGAATGAAGTTAAATACTGGCTGACATTCAATGAAATCAATATCGGCGTGCAGCCGTTCGGAAGAATCATGTCGCTCGGCATGCAGGGTGAAGACCACAAGCCGATGTTCAAGTTAGAACCGGAAACACCGGAAGAGGCATCTGACCGCTTCACGGCTCTGCACAACCAGTTTGTGGCCAGTGCCAAGGCCGTGCGTCTGGGTCATTCGATCAATCCGGAAAACAAGATCGGTCTGATGATCGCCGGATCCTTAAGCTATCCGTATACACCGAATCCGCTTGATGTAAAGGAAACCCAGGACAGAATGAACATGTCCAACTGGTTCTGCGGCGATGTCCAGGTCAGAGGCCATTATCCGTATTATGCCAAGAGATATTTCCGCGACCACAACATTAACGTACGCATGGAGCCGGGTGATTCTGAGATCCTGAAGATGGGCACGGTTGACTTCTACAGCTTCTCCTATTATATGAGCAGCTGCGTCAGCGTTGATCCGGAAGCTCTCAAGGGCGCCGGCAACATGTTCACCGGTATCGTCAATCCGTATCTGAAGGCTTCCGACTGGGGCTGGCAGATCGATCCGGAAGGCCTGAGAATCTATCTGAACGAAGTATACGGCAGATATGAAATTCCGCTGTTCATCGTTGAGAACGGACTCGGTGCCAATGACGAAAGAGGCGAAGACGGCAAGTTCCATGATGACTACCGCATCAACTACCTCAGAGACCATATCAAGGCCATGCAGGAAGCTGTTGATGACGGAGTTGATCTGATGGGCTATACGATGTGGGGATGCACCGACCTCGTATCCGCTTCCACCGGCGAAATGAAGAAGAGATACGGCTTCGTCTATGTCGACAGGGACAATGACGGCAACGGCGACTTCCACCGTGAAAGAAAAGACAGTTTCTACTGGTACAAGAAGGTCATCGAAAGCAACGGCGAAGACCTCGACTGACATCTATTATTTTTATAGCAAAAGGGGAGGCAGGGAATTCCCTGTCTCTTTTACAGGAACAGAAAGGACAAAATATCTATGAGTTTTCCACAGGGATTTTTATGGGGCGGTGCGACTGCTGCCAACCAGGTAGAAGGTGCCTGGAATGAAGGCGGAAGAGGACCTGCCAAGACCGATGTTACGACCGGCGGAACTGTTTCCGAGCCGCGTTATGTTACCTATCTGGACAAGGACGGCAAGCCGGGCAAGATCAATCAGTTCGGCCGTCTGCCGGAAGGGGCAAGATACTATGTCAATCCGGACTATTATTATCCGAACCATAAGGCCGTAGACCAGTATCATCATTACAAGGAAGATATCGCACTGTTTGCGGAAATGGGATACAAGGTATACCGCATGTCCATTTCCTGGTCGAGACTGTTCCCGAAGGGAATTGAAAAGACCCCGAACGAAGAAGGCGTTGAGCATTACCGCAAGGTTTTCCAGGAACTGCGGAAATACGATATCGAGCCGCTGGTCACGATCTGGCACTTTGACACACCGCTGTATCTGGAACAGGAACTGGGCGGCTGGCAGAACCGTGAACTGATCGATCATTATGTCCGCTTTGCGACGACCTGCTTTACCGAATACAAGGGACTGGTAAAGTACTGGCTGACTTTCAATGAGATCAACAACGAATGTGCCTTCATCGACATGGTCAATGAAATGCTGCACATGACCAGGGAAGAAGAGGATGCCCGTTACCGCGAAGCCTATCAGCTGCTGCACTATCAGCTGGTTGCCAGTGCCAAGGCGGTGCAGATCGGCCATGCCATCGATTCCGAAAACATGATCGGCTGCATGCTGTCAACAGCCTGCGCCTATCCGATGACCTGCGATCCGGCTGACATTCTCAAGACCGAGCACTCCTGGGAAAATGCCATCTACTACTGCGGCGACGTCCATGTCTTCGGCGGCTATTCCCCGTTTGTCCAGAGACTCTGGCGCGAACACGGCTGCGACAGCCTCGACATTACCGAGGAAGACCTGGCAGAACTGGCAGCCGGAACGGTTGACATGTATACGTTCTCCTATTATTCCTCAAGTGTTGTAACGACCCATGATGTTACCGAAAAAGCCGGCGGAAACATGTCCACCGGAGCCAAGAATCCGTACCTGCAGTACAGTGACTGGGGCTGGTCTCTCGATCCGACCGGCATGCAGTATTTCCTTGAAAAGATCTATGACCGCTACCGCATCCCGCTGATGATCGTTGAAAACGGACTCGGTGCCTATGATACGGTTGAGGAAGACGGATCGATTCATGACCAGTACCGCATTGACTACTACCGTCCGCACATTCAGGCCATGGGCAGAGCCATCGAAAACGGTGTCGATCTGATCGGCTATACGACCTGGGGATGCATCGACGTTGTCTCGGCCGGTACCGGTGAAATGAGAAAGAGATACGGCTTCATCTATGTTGACATGGATGATGAAGGCAAGGGCTCCATGGCCCGCTCCAGAAAAGATTCGTTCTTCTGGTACAAGAAGGTCATCGCTTCCAACGGCGAAGATCTGGATTAAAGGAGAGATAAGATATGGATTATAAGAATTTAAAACCGTTCCCGGAAGGGTTCTTATGGGGAGGATCTTCTTCTGCCTATCAGTGCGAAGGCGCATATCTTGAAGACGGCCGCACCCTGAGTGTTTCCGATACCGCCCCGGTACCGGAAGGCACAACCAATTTCAATGACGGTGTTGATCATTATCACCGTTTCCGTGAAGACATTGCCCTGATGGCTGAGATGGGATTCAGGGAATTCCGTTTCTCCATTGCCTGGCCGCGCATCATTCCCCAGGGAGCAGGCGAAGTCAATGAAGTTGCCGTAAAGCATTACCATGATGTCATTGATGAATGCCATAAGTACAATATCGAACCGGTCGTCACCCTGTATCATTTCGACCTGCCGCAGGTACTGCAGGACAAATACGGCGGCTGGGCAAGCAGACAGTGCATCGATGACTTTGTCGAATACTGCCGGGTATGCTTTAAGGAATACGGCAAAAAGGTAAAATACTTCCTGACCATCAATGAACAGAACATGATGGCTCTCTTCCAGGGTGCCCAGTACGGTTCGGAAAAGGGCCAGTGGCAGGCCAACCATCATATGCTGGTGGCCCAGTCAAAGGCCATGATCCTCTGCCACGAAATGTGTGATGCCAAGGTCGGACCGGCTCCGAACATCACCGCCATCTATCCGGCATCCTCTTCCCCGCAGGACAACCTTGCGGCCATGGACTGGGATCAGCTCAGAAACAGACTGTTCCTGGATACGGCAGTATTCGGAACCTATCCGGAAGCACTGCTGAACTGGTGGCAGGACAGAGGCATTGCGCCGGACATCACCGAACAGGATCTGGAAGACATGAAGAACGGTCATCCGGACTTCATTGCCTTCAATTACTACGGTGCCGGCACGGTAAAATATGTCAGCGAAGAAGAAGGCAGAAGCATCAAGTCCGATACAGCCAACTTCATGAGCGGACTGATGACCTATCCGGGCATGAGCTCCGCGGTCCAGAATCCGCTGCAGGAACATACCAGCTATGGCATGGGCATTGACCCGATCGGCCTCAGAGTCACCCTGCGTCAGCTGTGGGAAAGATACCATCTGCCGCTGATCATCACCGAAAACGGCTGCGGTGTTCCCGACAAGCTGGAAGAAGACGGCACGATCCATGATGACTACCGCATTGATTATCTGCGAAGACATATCATCGCCTGCCAGCAGGCAATTACCGACGGCGTACAGCTGTTCGGCTACTCGCCGTGGTCTGCCTTCGACCTGATTTCCACCCACCAGGGCATTACCAAGAGATACGGCTTCATCTATATCAACAGAGATGAATTCGATCTTAAGGATATGAAGCGCATCCGCAAGGATTCCTTCTACTGGTACAAGAAAGTCTGCGGAAGCAACGGCGCTGACCTTGACTGATATGAAATACCCGCTCTCATCCGAGGGCGGGCGTTTTTTGTCATCTGTACCTCCTTGTTATTTCAGATCTTTTGCATGATACGGCACAATGATGGTGAACTCCTGTTTCGGGATTCAGCAGTTTTCTGTGTGTACCGGAACCGCCGGGAATCATTTTGAAACCATTTCTTTTCAGCAGCCGTATCATCTGCTTTGGTGTCATCGGCATAACGAACCTTTCTGACACAGTTTGGTTGTAATACGTATTACAACTGTTCTGTGAATGCATATGTGCGTACACTGCTTCTATTGTTGTGAGAATTGCATATCCCTCAGCGGGATATGTTTTTTGATATACATTTCGGAAGATGTGTCTACGACTGTAGACATTATCAAGGAATGTGTATATTGAGCCCTTCCGGGAGCGGGACTATAACAGATGTCGGTAAGAATCGGGAGGTGTTATGAATGCTGAAATCATTCAGTGAAAAGATAGTAAAAAACAGGATCATGGTTCTGATCCTGGCGGTGCTGCTTCTGATTCCGACAGGAATCGGATATGTAAACACCAAAGTCAATTACGATATGCTGACATACCTGCCGCGGGATATCGATACGATGAAGGGACAGGAAATTCTGAAGGAAGAATTCGGAACCGGTGCCTTCTCAATGCTGATATGCCGGGGCATGAGCGAAAAGGATACGGCAGCCCTGAAGGAAAAGGTCGAGCAGGTCGAACACGTCAAGGATGTGCTCTGGTATGACTCGTTCCTCGATCTTTCGATCCCGATGGAGATGCTGCCGGATGAAGTCTACAAGGCCTTCAATCATGATGACGCGACGATGATGTTTGTCATCTTTGATGAGACAACCTCGGAAGAAGGCACGATGTCTGCCTGTGAAGAGATCCGCAGGATCGCCGGCAGTCAGTGCTTCCTGTCAGGCATGACGGCAGTCCTGATCGATACCAAGAATCTTTCCGATCAGGAAGCGCCGGTGTATGTCGGCATTGCCGTGCTGCTGTCGGTGATTGTCCTGATGCTGGCAATGGATTCCTGGCTGGTTCCGTTTTTGTTCCTGGTATCCATCGGCATGGCCGTTGTCTATAATCTTGGAACCAACAATCTGATTCTCGGTCAGATTTCCTACCTGACGAAAGCGATCGCTGCCGTGCTGCAGCTGGGTGTTACGATGGATTATTCCATCTTCCTGTGGCATTCCTATTCCGATCATCTGAACAGCGGACAGCAGAAGGATGAAGCAATGCGTGATGCCATCATGGAAACGATGACTTCCATCGTCGGCTCCAGCATTACAACGATCGCCGGCTTTATTGCCCTGTGCTTCATGAGCTTCACGCTCGGTCTGGATCTGGGTCTGGTCATGGCCAAGGGCGTACTGCTCGGTGTCATTGCCTGCGTCACCATTCTGCCGGCAATGATCCTGACTTTTGACAAAGCCATCCAGAAGACAAGACACAGGGTCATCATGCCGGACCTTGGCAGGGCAGCCGGCTGGGTCATAGCCCACAACAAGGCACTGCTGGCTGCGGCACTGATTATTCTCGGACCGGCACTCTATGGCTATACCCATACCAGAGTGTATTACAACCTGGACAGAACGCTGCCGCGTGACTTCCCGTCCATCATTGCCAATGCCATGCAGGCGGAAGAATTCAACCAGCAGGCCAGCCACGCCCTGCTGATCCCGGCCAATGTAAAGGCCAAGGATATTCAGAAGATGGCAGATGAAATGAAGGAAACTGACGGCGTCAAGTTTGTGCTCGGCCTGAATACGGTTAAGGGGGCAGAGATCCCGGACGCATTCATTCCCGACAAGGCAAAGAATGCACTGATTTCCAAAAACTGGCAGCTGCTGCTGATCGGCAGTGAGTATCCGGTAGCTTCACCGGAAGTCAATGCCCAGATCGACCGGCTGCAGGAAATTGCCAAGAGCTATGACGAAAAGGCGATGCTGATCGGTGAATCGCCGGCAACCAAGGATCTGATCCAGATTACCGACCATGACTTCACGGTCGTATCGTCGGTATCGATCGGCATCATCTTCCTGATCATCGCCGTTGTGTTTGGTTCCTGGTCACTGCCGTTTATTCTGGTGGCAGTCATTGAGTTCGGAATCTTCATCAACCTCGGCATTCCGGCCTTCACCAATACAGAACTGCCGTTCATCGCCTCGATCGTTGTCGGTACGATTCAGCTGGGATCAACAGTCGACTATGCAATTCTGCTGACAACCAGATACCGGCGCAGCCGGACAGCCGGCATCGAAAAGAAGGAAGCCGTCCGGGATGCCCTGGCAAACAGTGCCAAGTCGGTGCTGGTATCAGCTCTGGCATTCTTCGCCGCAACCTTCGGAGTCGGTGCCTATTCAACAATTGACATGATCAGTTCACTCTGCACCCTGATGGCAAGAGGAGCACTGATTTCAATGATATGCGTCATCTTTGTTCTGCCGAGCATCCTGCTTCTGGCAGATCCGTGGATCACAAAAACAAGCAGGCCGCAGAAAGCCTGAAGGAGGAATACAGTATGCTGAAAACAATCAGAACAGCAGCGGCTCTGGGCATGGCTCTGTCAATGATGACAACCAGTGTCCAGGCGGAAGAAGCTGCAGATAAGACAGAACGTGCAGCCGACAAGGAAGAAACGGTCTATGTCATTACCGACGGTGCCGGCAACCGTGAACAGGTCATTGTTTCCGATACGCTGCACAGTGATGAAAAGACAATGCTGGAAGATTTCTCTAAGCTGAAGGATATTGTCAATGTCAGCGGTGATGAAACCTTTACCCAGGATGAAAACGGCAGGATTGCCTGGAAAACCGAAGGCAAAGATATCTGCTATCAGGGTACAAGTGATGAAGAGCTTCCGGTCAGTGTAAAGCTCTCCTATACCCTGGACGGACAGCCGGTCAGTGCTGAAGAAATTGCCGGCAAAAGCGGTCATGTAACGATCCGCTTTGACTATGAAAATCATGCCGAGACAGAAGTGAATGTGGACGGCCGCACGGAAAACGTGACCGTGCCGTTTGCGATGGTATCCGGCATGGTGCTGCCTTCCGATCATTTTGCCAATGTCAGGGCAGAAAACGGCCGGACACTGAATGAAGGCAAAAATATCATTGTCATGGGCATGGCGTTCCCGGGTCTGAAAGAGGCTCTCGATTCTGCCGCCGTAAAGGATGTGGATCTGAACCGCTTTGCGATTCCGGAATATGTACAGGTGGAGGCTGACGCAAAAGACTTCACTCTGGACATGACCATGACCCTGGCTTCCGACAACCTGCTGAAGGAACTCGATCTGGATGATAGCGGAATGAATTTCAGCGGTGATATCAGCCGCCTGCAGAATGCCGCAAACCAGCTGATCAGCGGTGCATCACAGCTGAAAGACGGAACTTCTCAGCTGAAGGACGGAACCGGAAAGCTTGCTGCCGGTGCATCGGCACTGAAGGACGGAAGCGGCCGGCTGAAGAGCGGCGCCAGTGACCTGGCGGACGGAACCGGAACACTGGCAGCCGGAGCAGAACAGGCATCTGCCGGTGCTTCTGATCTGGCCGGCGGTTCGGAAGAACTTGCGGCCGGTGTGAATACTGCCCTGGACGGAGCCGGATCCCTGATCGGCGGCATCTCGCAGCTGAAGAGCGGAAGCGATCAGCTAAAGGCCGGAACTGATGCCCTGGCAGAAGGTGTCACGCAGCTGGATGCCGGAGCCGGAACACTGGCTGACGGTACAAAGAATCTTGCCGCCGGAACCAGAGAGCTGTCGGAAAATACCGGTACTCTGAAAGCCGGAGCAGCAGATCTTGACAATGGCGTTAAGGAAATCAGTCAGGGTGCATTCGGCTTGCAGAGCGGACTGAATGATCTGTCCGGCGGACTGAAGAACGCCAGTCAGGGAGCAGCAGAACTGCAGAACGGTATCAGCAAAGCCAAGACCCAGCTGACCGAAGGCATTGCTCAGCTGGCAGATGGAATCAGCAGTCTGCGGGAAGGTACCCGGCCGCTGGCAGAAAACCTCCCGGCAGCAGCAGATGGTGCCGGTGCCCTCGCAGACGGCATTGCCGGTGCGGCCGATTCAGTCGGCGGACTCAGTGCTTCGGCGGATTCCCTTGCCGGTGCCGTCAAAGTATCTTCTGAGAATATTGATGCGGCAGTTGCTCTGCTGAACAATATTTCCCAGGATAATCTCAGCCCGGAAGAAAAAGATGCGCTGAACGGAGCCCTGCAGGCTCTGGCCGGTGCCAGGGAATATAATGGCGGCGCAGCTGCCGGACTTGGTCAGCTTTCCGGCGGCATCACCGAGGCAGCGGCCGGTGTCAGAGGCATTTCCGACAGTGCCCGGGGACTTTCCGGATCGCTGAGAGAACTGGCCGATGCGGCAGCTCAGACCGACGGCGGCGCAGCTTCCCTGGAGAATGGTGCAGGTGAACTGCTGAGTGCGGCAGACAGCGGTCTTGAGCAGCTGAGCAGCGGTGTCAGTGACCTGAAAAACGGGACAGATGCTCTGGTCAGCGGCAGTGATCAGCTGAATGCCGGGGCCGAACAGCTGAGTGCCGGAACGAAGAAATTAAGTGAAGGATCATCCGCCGTGGCAGCAGGAACTGCCCGTCTGGATGAAGGTGCGCAGGCTGTCAGCAGCGGTGCTGCCCAGGTCAGTGACGGTGCAGCTGCCCTGTATGCCGGCACCCGGAAGATCAATGACGAGAAGACCGGTGTGCCCGCCCTGCAGGCCGGTGCCGATTCGCTGAACAAAGGCCTTGGTCAGGCTGATGCCGGCGGCCGGGAATTCTCGGAAAAGACAAAGGCTCTGCGCGAAGGCGCAAAGCAGGTCAGCGGCGGTGCTTCGCAGCTGGCAGAGGCCCTGAAGAAGATCAGCGGCGGAGCAAAAGAAATCAATACCGGTGCCGGTGCCCTGAAAGACGGAAGTGCTGCTCTGGACAGCGGTGCTGCTGATTTGAAGAGCGGCATTGCCCAGGTTCAGGATGGTGCCGGACAGCTGGATGACGGTGCAGCCGCCCTGCTGAGCGGACTGGAGCAGTTCAACAGCGAAGGCATTGCCAGACTGTCTGAGATCTTCGGCAGTGAACTGCCGGAAGTCCTCTCTCATCTCAGAGCTCTGGCAGCTGCCGGCGGGGCATATTCCAGCTACGGCGGAGCCCTGGACAGCGACGCGAATACCGTGAAGTTCATTTTTAAGACCGAAGCAGTCAGATAAGGCTTTGCAAAGCGGCATCACAACGTGGTGCCGCTTCTTTTGTCATCTGTTATAATGCGCATATATGAGGTTGGAATATGAATATCAGTGATATCAGAAAAGAAGTCAATTTCCGTGAACTGGGCGGATATGCTACCGAAAACGGAAGAGTGATCCGGGAAGGACAGTTTTACCGCAGCGGTCCCCTGGGAATGCTGAATGAAGATGAACTGGAGTTTGTAAAAAGCCTGAATATCCGGCATGTCTTTGATTTCCGCTCCGATACGGAAATCAGCGAGCTTCCGGATCCGCAGCTGCCGGCTGCTGTCTACCATCCGATCAATGCCCTGACAGATGCCGAAGGCAAGCCTGTCAATTTTTCTCCCAAGGTCATTGAACAGACGGATTTCAGCGAACAGCTTGGCAGCAATTTCCTGGAAATCATGTACGGCAATCTGCCGTTTACAAAGGCCTACAAGGAAATGTTTGAGGTCATCAAGAAGAAGGAAACGCCGATCCTGTTCCACTGCACGGCAGGCAAGGACCGCACCGGCATTGCCGCGGTGCTGATCATGATCCTGCTGGGCGTGGATGAAGAAACCGCCCTGTATGACTATGAGCTAACAAATGAATACCGGGTATCGGCCATCGAGCGGTTCCTGGAACGGCTGGCGGAAGTCATCGGCGACAATGAAGACCTGCGGCATTCCCTGCGCGGGGTGGAAGGCGTCAACCGGGAAAATGCCGAAATCTCGCTGCGCCGGATCAGAGAGCGGTTCGGTGACTATGAAACATTCTTCAAGGCACAGTTCGGAATTGATGAAAAAATGCAGGCGGAACTGGCAGAGTTCTATACCAGAGAAGCGCGCTGATTGTGTTGAAACTGTGAAATTAACAACGTACAATATTAAACACAGGAGGATACAGCATGGCAAACAGACTCCCTGAAAAACTGACATCAATGCGCAAGCATCTGGGTTATTCCCAGGGCGACATTGCCGAAAAAATGAATATTCCTGTGGCTGAGTTCATGCACTGGGAAAACGGCACATCCATTCCCAGCATTCACTCTCTGAAGAAACTGGCAGATATTTTCGGCATCAAGGTCGAGATGCTTGTAGATAATACAAAAGAAGTACAGATGCCTCAGATTTCCACTGAGAGCGTAGAGATTCCTTTTATTGCTCCGTCTGCGGAAGAAACAAAGACGGTAAATCTAAATGAAGTGAGCAGCCTCGGTGCCACAAAGCCGGTATCGACAATCAGTACGGTGGAATTCCAGCCGACGGTATCGAGCCCGATCATCGATGACGATGAACCGATGGAAAGAACGCAGACCCGGCCGATCATTAGGCCGGAAAAGCCGACCCGGGCCCAGAAGAAAAAGACGGCCATGATCATTGCCGGTGTGGCAGCGGCAGCGCTGCTGCTGGTGGCGGGACTGATCATGATCCTGCGCGGCTTCGGCGGCAGTTCGGTCGCCCTGAGCGGTGTCAACCGTCTGGCTCTCGGCGATACCTACAGCATGTATATCAAGAAGAGCGGCGAACTGCAGACCTACGGCCAGTTTGCCGATCAGGATCTGTTTAAGGGTTCGGTTCAGGTCAGTGCCTATGACAGTCATGCGGCCGGCCTGAAGAGTGACGGAAAGGTTATCACCAACGGTGATGACAGTGTGATTTCCGAATGGAAGAATGTCACCCAGATCGCAGCCGGACGCACCCATACCGTTGCCCTTACCGATGACGGAGAAGTGCTCTGCACCGGCAGTGATGCCGGTTGTGAAGTCAGCGGCTGGGCAAATATCAGTTCTCTGTATGCCGGCAATGCCGTAACCCTCGGCATCAGTTCCGACGGCACCGTTCACGCTTCCGGTGTGAATGCCGTTGACGGAATCAGCGGCATCAAGAGTGCTGCTGTCGGTGATTCCCAGATCCTGCTGGTCAGCACCAGCGGCACGGTGAAGTCCTACAGCCTGACCGATGCGGCAGCTTCCGATGTCTCTTCCTGGAGCGATATCGATGCGGCGGCAGTCGGATCCAGTTTTGCGGCCGGCATGACCAGCAAGGGCAAGGTTGTTATCGTGACCGCCGATGAAGAGATGAAGAAGCGGGTGGAAAGCTGGAGCGACATCAGATATATCGCTGCCAGCGGCGGAACCCTGATCGCAGTCGACCGTTCCGGCACGATGTACGGAGCCGGCGACAACAGTCACGGACAGTATGTGGACAACACTCCCGAAGAAAAGAAGGAAGCGGAAACAAAGCAGCTGGATATCGTCAAGGAGATCAGCTTCAGCGAATCGACAGCCAATATTCAGATTAAGTGGAAGTCAGTCACCAATGCCGACTACTATGAAGTGAAATTTGAGCCGGCGCTCTCGGCTGAGATTCCCCAGACATCTTCGACAAGCGTGTCGATTCCGGCTTCGGAACTGACAGACGGTGCCGTGTATCAGGTAACGGTCACTGCCTGCTCGAACAATCCCGACAAATACAAGAACAGTGAACCGGCAACGGTCAGCTATACATACCAGTCCAAGACCGTGACTCTGGATACACCGTCCAATGTCTATGCCGAAAGCACGGCGGACAACTGGATCGTGCACTGGAATCCGGTTGAGAATGCGACCTACTACATGATTTCACTGGATGACAGGGAAGCGATCCGCACCGAACAGAATGCGTTCTTCTATGAGCACGGCGGCTTTATCGATCAGAGCCTGCATACTGTAAAGATCACAGCTCATTCGGATTCTTCAAGCTATTCCGAAAGTGTGCCGGCACAGGTCGAGCTGACCTATCAGCTGCCAAGCTTCAGCGTAACCCTGAACTTCACTACCGACGACGGAACAGCTGTGGAATACAAGGTGATCGTCGTCAAGGCCGGCGCCCATACGCTGGCGGAAATCGTAACGCCTGATCTGTATCCTTCCGGCGAATATACTTTGACAAATCCGGAGCGGACAGTGGATGTATACAGTGACTACAGCGTGGATGTATCGCTGACAAGAACCGGCGGCGAAGAAGGCGGTGATCAGAATGGATAAAGTCTGGTATTACATGAAAAGCGACCGGCTGAAGTACGGACCCTATACCGACGGGGAAATCATTGCCCTGATCCGGCAGGGGATTCTGGAAGAGCAGGACTACATCTGGATGACCTATCTGGATGCCTGGCTGAATGTCGGAAACTCCATCTATTCTGTATATCTTCCTGCCAATCAGCCCAAATAATCTGCGGACAGACATTCCGGTGTCTGTCCTTTTTAATGCTTTTTTAATGCATCAGCCCTTTTATTTAATCCCCTTTTAACAGCAGAACAGGCATGATAGGGGAAAGAAACGGAGGGCACATGAGGAAACTGCGTATCCTGCTGCAGGATTATATGAATTCATTCCGCACCATCCTGCTGGGCTTTCTTGCCCTGATTCTTTGCGGAGCCTGCCTGCTGTGTCTGCCGGCTGCCACAAACAGCGGTGAAAGCGTGCCGTTCCTGAACGCTCTGTTTACATCCACCTCGGCTGCCTGTGTGACCGGGCTGGTTGTGTATGATACTGCCACGCAATGGTCCATGTTCGGCCGGACCGTGATTCTCATACTGATCCAGATCGGCGGTCTCGGCGTTGTTACGGCGTTCATTGCCACGATGCTGCTGACGGGAAAACGGATCGGACTGATGCAGCGGATTGCCATGCAGGATGCCGTATCGGCACCGCAGCTTGGCGGCATTGTCCGCTTTACATCGTTTTTTCTCAAGGGAACAGCTGTCATTGAAGCTGCCGGCACAGTGCTGCTGGCACCGGTGTTCATCCGTGATTTCGGCTTTGTGAAGGGAATCGGCCATGCCCTGTTTCATTCCATATCGGCGTTCTGCAATGCCGGCTTTGATCTGATGGGAGTCAGGGCACCGTTTTCATCCCTGACCGCATATGCTTCAGATGCCTGGATCACTTCGGTCATATCACTGCTGATCATCATCGGCGGTGCCGGTTTTCTGACCTGGAGCGATCTGCTTGAGAATCGGTTCCGCTTCAGGTCTCTTCGCCTGCAGACCAAGCTGATTCTGACAACAACGGCGTTCCTGCTGGCAGTTCCGTTTGTATATTTCTTCTTTCTGGAATACAGTTCGGTTCCTTTGAAAGAGCGGATCCTGCTGTCGTTTTTCCAGACCGTGACACCGCGTACTGCCGGATTCAATACGGCCGATTACGGCAGTATGACAGAGGGCAGCCTGCTGCTGACAGTCATCCTGATGATGATCGGCGGAGCACCGGGTTCCACGGCCGGCGGCATCAAGATCACGACGATTGCCGTCATCTATCTCTCGGCCCGCACCTATATGAAGGGAAGAGAACATACCAATGCCTTCCGGCGCCGTATTGAAACCGATGCGATTCATAACGCCTATACACTGTTTGTGCTGTATCTGATGCTGCTGGTGGCGGGGACGATTGCCCTGTCGGAAGCAGAAGATCTGCCGATCATGCCGGCTATGTTCGAATGTGCATCAGCCCTGGGAACGGTCGGCCTGACAACCGGAATTACACCGGGACTGAGCACCTTTTCCCGGATCATACTGATCTTCTTCATGTATTTCGGAAGAGTCGGCGGCCTGACCCTGACCTATTCCATTGTTTCCCTGACGAAAAAGGAAAACAGCAGGCTGCCGGCAGAAAAACTGACAGTAGGATAAAAAGGAGTAAAAAAGATGAAAAATGTACTTGTGATCGGAGCCGGAAGATTCGGCCGCTATACAACCATCAAACTGCATGATCTCGGTCATCAGACCATGGTTGTGGACAAGGACGAAGAACGCATCAACAAGATTCTGCCCTATGCGTCCGATGCCCAGATCGGAGACAGCACGGATCCCGGATTCATGGCTTCGATCGGTGTCAGTGACTATGATCTCTGCATCGTTGCCATCGGCGATGACTTCCTTTCTTCACTGGAAACGACATTCCTGCTGGACGAGCTCGGTGCCAAGAAGATCATTGCCAGAGCGACAACGGCATCACAGGAAAAGTTCCTGCTGCGCAACGGCGCCCAGGCAGTTGTATTCCCGGAACGGCAGCTGGGAAGCTGGACGGCGATCCGCTACAGTTCCGACAACATTTCCAATTACATTGAACTGATGGACGGATATTCGATCATCGAAGTGGCTGTGCCGATGCACTGGGACGGCAAGAAGATCGGTGAACTGAATGTCCGGAAGAAATACAATATCAACATTCTCGGCATCAAGAGGCAGAGAATGGATATGAATATCACCATTGACACTGTCCTGCACTATGGCCAGAGCATGCTGGTGCTGGGCAAGCATGATGATATTCAGAAGATTTTCTATCTGTAGAAAGTGTATATTTCATGGCGGAGAATATTGTGATGACTGTCGGACTGATTCTGTCGGCAGTGCTGCTGTACTATGCGGTCGGCAGACTGTTTGACACCATTGATCCGCACCGGCCGCAGGAAAAGGAAGCTGCAGAAGAAGAGTATCAGATCGCTCTGGAGGATCTGGTCTTTGCCCATGAACTGAGCCGCTTCCTGGATCCGGCCAGATGCCGTTTCTTTACCGGCAGCCGGGAAGAGATTCTTTCCGAAAACAGCAGCGGCAGGATCGACATGGCGGTTCTGAACGAAAAGGACGAAGAAAGCGGGAGGCAGCTGCATCATATGCAGGTGCAGTATTATGCCTCATCTCTTGTCCTGCAGGAAAACGGCATAGACATTCAGCTTCTGCGGCATCAGTCAAGAACGATAGAGGTGTATTATAAAGACAGGATCGCACCGGTCCTCCAGCAGATGATGGACAAAGGTGTGATTGTCAGAACCTGAAGATGAGATGACCATGCAGAAGAACGAGGAAAAAAACAGAAAGGAAATGCGGACCGGGGTGCTGGTCTGCCTTTCTGCGTCTCCGAGCAGCCAGCGGGTCATCCGGGCAGCCGCCAAAATGGCGGTGAAGGGCGCCGAGGCCATTGCTCTCTATGTCAATGAAACCATCGGTGCCATTCCGGCGGATTCAAAGCTGTATGAGAACATGCAGTATGCCCGATCTCTCGGCTTTGAGATTCATACAGCCCAGAGCACTGACATTGCCATGACCATCTCGGAATATGCCCGGCAGTCAAAGATCACCGATCTGTTTATCGGCTATTCGGCACCTTCTCATATTCTGCAGCAGCGGAAAACGATCTCCGAGCAGCTGATGAATTATCTGCCGGATGTGGACATTCATATCATTCCCGATGCCCGGGCTTCTGCCTGGCCGCAGCTGGAAAAGAAAAGCGCATCTCTGCGCTGGACGATCCGGGACTTTGTCTATGTCATTGTCATCATGGCGCTGGCAACGCTGGTTTCCTACTGGTTCTATACCTCACGCTTCAGCAATGCCAATATCATTACCGTCTATATTCTCGGCGTACTGATTGCCTCGCTGCTGACATCGCATCAGCTGTACGGCATCTTTGCGGCGGTTCTGTATATTCTGCTGTTCAACTATCTGTTCATCGATCCCCGCTTTACCCTGCTGGTCTATGACTCGGAATATCTGGTGACATATCTGGTCTCCGTCATTGCCGCCCTGATTACCGGCTCACTGACCAGCCGGATGAAGGATATTGCCCGCACATCGGCGGAAAATGCCTATCAGGCCAAGGTTCTTCTGGATACTTCCAATCAGCTCGAACAGGCGTCCGGAACCGATGAGATCATCCGCATCACCTGCATGCAGCTGGTGCATCTGCTCAGCCGCACGGTTCTCTTCTACCGCGGCACAAATACGGAAAAAGCAGATGATATCTATGCCGCTGATGACAAGGGAATCGATCAGAACCTTCTCAGGCAGGAACAGGAAGCTGTGCGGTGGACAATGGAAAACCAGCATTATTCCGGTGCCTTTACTTCCCGCTACGGCAAATTCCGCTATCGCTATCTGAGCATTCATTCCGGTGAAAACAGCTATGGCGTAATCGGCATTGATATGGAAAAGGGACCGTTCACCGACTTTGAAAATACGATCCTGCTTTCGATTCTGCATGAATTTACCATGACGCTGGAAAACAGCCGGATGGCGGAAGAAAGAAGAACGGCCGAGATTGCGGCCGAGAATGAACGGATGCGGGCGGGACTGCTGAGGTCGATCTCCCATGATCTGCGGACGCCGCTGACTTCCATTCTCGGCAACGCCTCCAATCTTGCGGCAAATGATGAGATGCTCAGTCATGAAGACCGGGAAAAAATCTATGCCGACCTGGTGGAAGATTCGGAATGGCTGGGTGAGCAGATGGAAAACATTCTGGCCATGACCCGGCTGGAGAACAGCCATTACCTGAACCTGACAGTTGAAAACATGGATGATGTCATCGCTGAAGGCCTGCGTCATGTCCGCAGCACCGGCGGCCATGTCATCCGCGTTGAACATGACGATGCCGACTGCTTTGCCAGAATGGATACGAGGATGATCCTGCAGGTGCTGATCAACCTGCTGAGCAATGCCATCAAATATACACCGCCGGGAACAGAGATCGTGATCCGCCGGGTAGTAGAGGACGGATGGATCCGGGTCAGTGTTGAAGACAGCGGCGGCGGCATTTCCGATGCCGACAAGGAACATATCTTTGAGCTGTTCTATACCGGCAGCCATAAGCTGGCAGACAGCTACCGCAGCATGGGCATCGGCCTGAATCTGTGCTGGATGATCATGCAGGCCCACGGCGGCAGTATTGAAGTATATGACAATCAGCCGCAGGGAACTGTTTTCCGGTTCTCTCTGCCGGCAAAGGAGGTAAATATCTGTGAGTGAATTCAAGATTCTGGTTGTGGAAGATGACAGGTCGGTCATGAACCTGATCACAACAACACTGAAGATCAATCAGTATTCCTTTGTGACTGCATCCTGCGGAAATGATGCGATTGCCCAGTGCGCATCGCAGCGGCCGGAAATGATCCTGCTGGATCTGGGTCTGCCGGATATTGACGGCATTGAGGTGATCCGTTCGGTGCGGACATGGTCCGATGCCGTGATCATTATCATCAGTGCCAGAGGCGAGGACAGCGACAAGATCAGTGCTCTTGACAGCGGTGCCGATGACTATCTGACCAAGCCGTTCTCGGTTGACGAACTGCTGGCCAGGATCCGGGCTGCCCAGCGGCGCCTGAAATACATTGCCGTCCGCAGCGATGACAGTGCCCTGTTCCGCAATGGTGACTTGACGATCGACTATGCCTCCAATCTGGTCCGGATCCGGGACGAGGAAGTTCATCTGACGGCCATGGAATACAAGCTGCTGTGTCTGCTTGCCCGCAATATCGGCAAGGTGCTGACCCATTCCTACCTCATTGATCATATCTGGGGCAACGGCATGGAATCGGATATCATATCGCTGCGTGTCTATATGGCATCGCTGCGCAAGAAACTGAAAACCGACAGCGGTGAGGAACTGATCCAGACCCATATCGGCATCGGCTATCAGATGGTCAGACTGGAAAATGCATAAGAAAAAGAGGATATAACCTCATGCATAGCCTGTAAGCTATTCAACTGTTACATCCTCTTTTTTCATGATATGACTGCCCGCAGGTAAACAAACAGAATGAATTCCTGTACCAGCAGGCCGAGAAGATAGGGGAAGATGTTGTATCTGACCAGGGCAACGTATTCGCGGATCATGGCGCTCGGCCAGTAATAGAAGGCGGTATGGGCACCGATGCCGTCTGCCTCCAGGCCGACGCGGCGGCAGTAGATCATGGCTCTGAGAACATGGTAGCCGGAAGTGACAACAGCAGTGTAATGATCGCCTTCCCTTTCTTCGATCAGCTTCTTGCTGAAGGTCAGGTTTTCCATCGTGTCGGTGGAACGGTCTTCCATCAGAATATCGTTCCGGTCAATGCCTTTTTCCATCAGGTAATTCTTCATCGCTCTCGCTTCCGAAATCTTTTCGTCGCTGCCCTTGCCGCCGGAACAGATGATCTTGCAGTCGGGCTTTGATTTTTCATAGACCTTGATGGCCTTGTCGAGACGGTCGGAGAGCAGCTTGGATACTCTTTCACCGTTGATCAGACCGGCCCCGAGGACAATGACATAATTGTAATTGGCCCGGCGCGGGATCAGCTTGATGATCCAGGTATAGAACAGAAACGAAAGAAAGATCATTGATACATAGAAGACGGCAAATCCTGCCATCAGATAGAATGCCTGCACCGGGAACTGCCGGCTTTCAATCATGTCGAGATGATAGAAGCCGCGGATGACAAAGAATTCCCCGACCAGAATGAATATGCCGAACAGCAGTGACAGCAGGTTGGCAAGTCTGCGGCCTTCCCTGCGCATCATGACAAAGCCGTTGAATATCAGCAGCAATGGCACAATCAGCACCGTAAAGATGACCAGCAGGGCAAAGATGACGGCGACCAGAGATCCGTATTTGGTGGGACCAAAGTAGACCAGTATATATACTGCGCTCAGAATCAGAAACAGCAGAAGATAAACGGCGTTGCGGAACCGTCTGCTGTCCTTGAGCATGGATACGATGAATGTGATTCCGCTGATCAGCACCAGTGCCAGCAGAATGTTTTCTATTGTCATGGATTCATTTTATCATTGCCGAAAATAAAAAGAAACGGCACCGGAGTGCCGTTCTGCGGTCAGTGATTATTCACCGTCTTTATTGAAGAAATTTTTGACTGTGTTGACGACGCTGTCAGCTGCGTCTTTGGCAGAAGCAGCGATGCGGTCAAAGTCTTCCTTGTCAAACTTTCCGTCTTCACCGAGGACTGCTTTTCCGGCGGCGGAATTCTTGAAGGATTCAACGGCCTTGCCGGCTGTTTCCTTGGCAGATGCTGTCAGACGGTCAAAATCATCCTTGTCAAACTTTCCGTCTTCACCGAGGAATGTATTCTTGACGGATTCAACAGTCTTGTTTGCTGTTTCCTTGGCGGCATCACCAAGACGGGTGAGGTCATCGGCACCGAGTTTTCCGTCTTCACCGAGAACTTCCTTGACTGTTTCGTTTTCCTTGACGGAATTGACGATGTTGTCGCCTGCTTCCTTAGCTTTTGCGAAAGCTTCTTCAGCCTGATCCTTGAGACTGTCAAGAGTATCAGATACCTGATCTGCAGCTTCTTTAACGTTTTCGGCAGCCAGATCCTTGGCTTCCTGGACGCTGTCTTCTGCTTTTTCTGCGACTTCTTCAGCTTTTTCCAGCAGGTCTTTGTTTTCGGACATATTATTTCACCTCCGTATAAGTACTATTATTATATTCCTGTTTAAGGAAAAATTGCCAGCAACATCATGCTTTACGGGCTTTTGACAGGGAAAATTATGTTAATATAGTTGCGTAAACCGATGAGGGAGAAAAGATCCTGTGAAACGCCTGCAGAGAGGAATGGCCTGGTGCAACATTCTGACGGGAAACAGGGAATGCACTCCTGAGGGTCCTTCCGACAATGTAGGAGGGGACGTGCATGTGCGTTAAACATTTGAGAACCAAGAAAAGTGGAACCGCGCGCAAGGCGTCTTTTTGAAGGCGCTTTTCTTTTGGAGGAGAATAAAATGATCAGACTTTACAATTCAAAATCACTGCAGGTGGAAGAATTCAGACCGATCCATGAAGGTCATGTGGACATGTATGTCTGCGGACCGACTGTCTATAACTATGCCCATATCGGCAATGCCAGGCCGATGATCGTCTTTGATGTGCTGAAGCGCCTGTTTGAAGCCGAAGGCTATACAGTCAAATATGTATCCAACTTTACCGATGTTGATGACAAGATCATCAAGAAGGCAGCTGAGGAGAACACGACCGAAGCCGTCATTGCCCAGCGCTATATCGATGCCTATCAGGAAGTACGCTCGCTGCTGAATACGGAACTGCCGGACATTACGCCGCGGGTAACTGAGACTATGGATCAGATCATTGCCTTTATTGACGGCCTTGTGAAGAAAGGCAATGCCTATGAGGCAGACGGCGATGTCTACTTCAGTGTTGACAGCGTTCCCGATTATGGTGAGATCAGCCATCAGAAGCTGGATCATCTGGAAGCCGGAGCCCGCATTGAAACCAATGACCAGAAGAAGAATCCCTATGACTTTGCCCTCTGGAAGAAGACCGACATGGGCATCAAGTGGGAATCTCCGTGGGGACTGGGAAGACCGGGCTGGCATACTGAATGCGTCGTCATGATCAATGACAACATGGGACCGCTGATCGATATTCACGGCGGCGGCATGGATCTGAAGTTCCCGCACCATGAAAATGAGGCAGCCCAGCAGGAAGCTATGAACGGCAATGCCCTGGCCAATTTCTGGGTTCACAATGCCATGGTCAACATCGACGGCGAAAAGATGTCCAAGTCGCTCGGCAATACGATGTGGGCAAAGGATGTCGTGCTGCGTCTTGGCACCAATCTGACCCGCTGGCTGGTCTCCTCCGTTCACTACCGCAAGGAACTGAACTTCTCGGAAGAAACGATCGAAACCGCCCGCAAGGAACTGGACAAGGTGCTGAAGCCGGTCCGTCAGGCCGATATCAAGGCAGCCCTTGCCGGAGCTGATATGGGTGAGGCATATGATGAAGCCGAATACCGTGCCTTCCTCGATGCCATGGATGATGACATGAACACGCCGAATGCCTATGCCGTAATCTTTGAGACGGTCAAGAAGCTGAATCAGAGCCTGCGGCAGAGAGAAATCGACTGGACCGTAACCGGCAGCTGCCGCAACGCTGTGGAAAAAATGCTGGAAATTCTCGGCATTGTTGTGGAAAAACCGGTGATTACCGATGAAGACCGGGAAATGTTCGCAAAGTGGAATGCCGCCAAGGCGGAGAAGAACTTTGCGGAAGCAGATATCTGGCGCGGCAGACTGGCAGAGAAAGGTCTGCTGTAATGAAGCCGAACGACTGTTCCGGCCGTACTCTTGCCTTCCTCGGAGATGCCGTATGGTCACTGGCTGTACGGGCATATCTGGTGGAAGAAGGCAAAAACAGGGGAAATCAGCTGCAGAAGCTGTCTATCTCCTATGTCAGTGCCAAAGCCCAGGCATCCTTCTATCAGCAGCTGCATGAGGAAGGCTTCTTCAGCGAAGAAGAGGAAGAAACCTACCGGCGCGGCCGCAACGGCAATGCCGGCACAGTTCCCCACAATACCGATGTGGGAACCTACCGGATGTCCACCGGCTTTGAGGCCATTCTGGGGGCCCTGTACCTGGAGAACAATGAAAGCAGAATCAGAGAAATCTGGCAGAAAGTCAGGAGTCTGCAGGGAGAGTAACATGGCACAATACGTATACGGGAAAAACGTTATCAGACAGATACTGACGGATACCGACCGGGCAAGAGTGATCTGGCTGGCTGTCAATGATCCGGAAATTGAAAAGCTGGCAGCGAAGAAACATGTAACGGTCCGCAGGACAGACCGCAAGACACTGACCAGAATGACCGGAACGGACAGGCATCAGGGCATTGCGGCTGAAACCGAACCGTACCGGACATACAGTGTTGAAGAGCTGACTTCTTCTGTAAAGGAAGGGGAAAGAGGACTGATCATCATGCTGGATGAGCTGGAGGATCCGCATAATCTCGGCGCCATCCTGCGTACGGCCGATGCGGCCGGAGCGACCGGTGTGATCTTCAAGAAAACCCATGCCGTGGGCCTGACACCGACCGTTGCCAAGGTCAGTGCCGGCGCCGTCGATACCGTAAAGTGTGCCGCCGTGACCAATCTGAGCCGGACCCTGGAAGATCTGAAGAAAGCCGGCTGGTGGGCTGTCGGAACCGATATGGACGGCCAGGATTACCGTTCGCTGGATTACGATTTCAATACGGTGCTGATCATCGGCAATGAAGGCAAGGGAATCTCCCGCCTGCTCAGGGAAAAATGCGATTATGTCATTTCCCTGCCGATGCGGGGCAGGATCCAGTCGCTGAACGCTTCGGTATCTGCCGGCATTCTGATGTATGCCATTCAGGAGCGGCGTTTTCCCCTCTGAAGAGGAGGAATGACCATGCAGTACAATCCATATGAACTTCTTTATATGAGCCATATTGACGAGAATGCGCAGATGGCTCTTTTTCATCAGTACAGTCCGCTGATCCGGACCATTGCCTTCAGCTGCACCGGCAAATATCTGCCGCTGCGGGATTACCTGGATGATCTGATTCAGGAAGGGCGGATCACGCTGTTTCAGGCAGCCGAGACCTACCGCAATGACCAGAAGGCATCCTTCCTGACCTATCTGACGGTGGTGCTCAAGCGGAAGATGTGGGCGGAATGCCGGCGGATCTACAGCCGCATTACTGCCAACGGCTCCCAGATCCTGCGGCTAGACAGCATGATGAGTGAGGATGAACCGTACTACGGGGCAATTCCCCAGACCGATCCGTTCTGTGATCCGGTCTATTACACGGAATATGTCAGTGCCCTGGAACGGCTGCAGGAAGTCTACCGGAAAATGAACCGGGAAGAAACGGAACTGGTGGAGTGCTGGATCAACCGGGAACGCTATGCCGATGCGGCCGGCAAGATGAACATGAGCGTCAAGACCTATGAAAGCAGACTGACCAAAGTCCGCCGCCGCATCCGCGAGGCTGTCTATGACGGTCCCGCACCCCGGCAGTGATGTGATACACTTGAACCATGAAATGGGATTATGAACACAGCCTGCTGCAGGCAAGCGGCTCCCTGCACAGCTATTTCGGCATTGACCGGGGCCACGGCAGTGATCCGGAAATCGATGCCTGGCTGCAGAAATATCAGCCGAAGCATCTGATTGCCTTTCTGATCGATGCCATGGGTGTCAGTATTCTGGAAAAGCACCTGCCGGAGGACAGTTTTCTGCGCCGGCACATACGGAAAGAGACATCCACCGTCTTCCCGCCGACTACGGCTGCCGCAACAACTGCCTTCATGAGCGGCCTGAGTCCGAAGGAAACCGGCTGGCTGGGATGGAATCAGTATTTTTCCGAAAAGAACGATGAAATCATTCTCTTTCTGAATGAAGGCCAGTACAGTCATACGGCATATGAAGCCGGCTTCAGCCGCCGTACCCTGCCGGCAGAGAGAATCTATGAAGCGCTGCCGAAGAAAGGCATCCGGGCGGACAGTGTCTGGCCGGGCTGGGGCGATGACAATCCCTGTGAAACCTTTGATGCACTGCTCGATCAGACGGTGCGGCTGGCAGCGGAAAACAGCTTCCTGTATGTCTACTGGGACTGGCTTGACACCCTGCTGCACAGATACGGCACCGGCGCTGAAATCATCCGGGAAACACTGCAGGAATATGACCGGAAGATCGCTGCCTTCTGTGAAAGGCTGCCGGAAGATACTGCCGTTCTGATCACGGCCGACCACAGCCAGATTGATGTCCGAAGACATGATCTCTGTGAAGACGAAGACCTCTGTGCCATGCTGGAACACCGGCCGGCCCTGGAACAGAGAACCGTTGCCTTCTATGTAAAGGCAGGCATGAAGCAGCAGTTCCGGGAACGGTTTGAAGAGAAATTCGGAAACGATTTTGTGCTTCTGGACGGTGATGAGGCAGTGCCGCTGTTCGGCCCCGGCAGGGCCCATGAAAGAACCCGGGCATTCCTTGGCGACTGGCTCGCTGCCGGCATATCCGATCTTGAACTGGATTACATGCCGGCCCATGCCCATATCGGCAATCATGCCGGTTTCATCAGGGAAGAGCGGATGGTGCCGCTGATTCTCTGGCCGAGAGCGTCCTGAATCACTTTTAAAACATGAGAACGGAAAGTTCCCATGTTTTTTGTCTGCGGATGCAGTGCTCGGGGCTTAAGAGCGGGCGGGGATATGCTATAATACATAGGCTTATCAGGAAGGCAGATATGACAGAAAAATATTCACCGATGATCCAGCAGTATCTGAAAGTCAAGGAACAGTATCCCGATGTTCTTCTTTTTTACCGTGTCGGCGACTTCTATGAGATGTTCATGGAAGATGCCAAAATTGCATCAAGGGAACTGGATCTGATCCTGACCGGAAAGAATGCCGGCGTCAAGGACCGCATTCCGATGTGCGGCGTACCGCATCATGCGGTTTCATCCTATGTACAGAGACTGGTGCAGAGAGGCTACAAGATTGCCATCTGCGAACAGCTGCAGGATCCGAAGGAAGCCCAGGGACTGGTGGAGCGTGACGTCATCCGGGTCATTACCCCGGGAACGGTCATGGAAGAAATCAGTGATGAAAAGGCCTCTGTCTATCTGGCGGCAGTGCAGGACTACGGCTATGGCTATTCGCTTGCCGTCACCGAAGTCAGCACCGGTGAAAACTTCGTCGAGGATGTCGAACACAAAGACAATGCCCTGCTGCAGACACTGCTGCGGGCCAATGTCCGGGAAGTGGTTCTGCCGAAGGATTTCCGCGGCCGCATCATCAGAAGCCTGCGCGAGCACCAGGTGGTCATTTCCTACTGTGACGACACCCGCATCCGCAGTGAATATCTGCCGCTGACGGAAGGCCTGCTGAAAGATTATGAGCTGGCCGCCTACGGACGGATGCTGAACTATCTGGAGGCGACCCAGAAACATCTGCTTTCGCATCTGCAGCCGGCCAGTGTCGAACGGGAAGAGGATGTGCTGCGCATGGATTATGCGACCAGGCTGAATCTCGAACTGACGGCACCGCTGCATGATACCGGCAAGGCCATTACCCTGTGGTCATTCCTCGATGAATGCCGTTCGGCCATGGGTTCAAGAGAACTGCGCCGGCGCATTGAGAAGCCGCTGGTGAACCGGGTTCAGATCGAAGAGCAGCTGGATCAGGTGCAGTGGCTGATGAAGCATTTCATGAACCGCCGGAAACTGCGCGACGCCATGAGCGAGATCTATGACCTGCAGCGGCTGATTGCCCGCTGTGCCATGAATACCGCCAACGCTGTTGACTGTCAGCGTCTTACCAAAACCCTGGCTCAGGTGCCGGCGGTGCTGGCAGCCGTCGATGACGATGTCTTTGCGTCATACCGCAGTGTTGATCCTCTTCAGGATCTCTATCAGAAGCTGAAGGATGCCTTCGTTGATGATCCGCCGCTGCAGATCAGTGACGGCGGCATGTTCCGGGACGGCTACAATGCCGAACTGGATGAAGCCCGTGAGATCCAGCGCAGCGGCAAGACCTTTATCGCCTCGCTGGAAGCGAAGGAACGGGAAAGAACCGGAATCAAGACGCTGAAGATCGGATACAACAAGGTCTTCGGCTACTATATTGAAATCTCCAAGGCGGCAGCGGCCCAGGTAAAGGATGAATGGGGCTATGTGCGCAAGCAGACCCTGACCAACAATGAGCGCTTCATCTCCGCCGAACTGAAGGAAAAGGAAGATGCCATCCTGCATGCCGAGGAGAATGCCATCCGCATTGAGCGGCAGCTGTTCCAGAATATTCTCGATGAAATCAGAAAGTATCTGGTGCGTCTGCAGAAGCTGGCAAGAGTGCTGGCCGAGCTGGACTGCCAGACTGCCCTGGCGGAAGTGTCTTCTGCCCACAACTATATCCGCCCGGAATTCAGTGATGATGAATTCACGGTGAAGAACGGCCGTCATCCGATCCTGGATGCGATCATGAAGGATCCGCGGTATGTCACCAATGACATTCACATGGATGAAGACGAGCGGATCCTGCTCATCACCGGACCGAACATGGGCGGTAAGTCCACCTATATGCGGCAGACAGCACTGATCGTCATCATGGCTCAGCTGGGCTGCTTTGTGCCGGCAAAATCATGCCGGATGCCGGTCTTCGATCAGATCTTTACCAGAATCGGCGCCAGCGATGACATTCTTTCCGGACAGTCCACCTTTATGGTCGAAATGACGGAAGCCAATCATGCCCTGCAGAATGCGACCGACCGTTCGCTCGTTCTCTTTGATGAGATCGGCCGCGGCACCAGCACCTATGACGGCATGGCACTGGCCCAGGCCATGATCGAATACATTGCCGCATGTGTGCATGCCAAGACCATGTTTTCGACCCACTATCATGAACTGACATCGCTGTCCGACAGCATCGGCTGTGTCCGCAATGTCCATGTCGCAGTCAGGGAAGACAACAGCGAGGTAACATTCCTGTACAAGATCAAGGAAGGTCCGGCCGGACATTCCTACGGTATCAATGTTGCCCGTCTTGCCGGTCTGCCGGATTCGGTGCTGACCAGAGCCCATGATCTGCAGAAGGAACTGGAATCCAAGAAGCGGGTCGTCCAGCAGAGCTATCAGCTGGTGGAAATGAAGAAGGAAAACAGAGAAGCGGATGAAATCATCGAAGCTCTCTGCAGCATATCCCCGGATGATCTTTCACCCCGGGAAGCGTGGGTCATGTTAAATGACCTGAAGGAACAGGCCAAGAAGGCCAAAGATTAGAAGGAGGCGGAATGGAACTGGACAAACTTGTGATCCGCGGTGCCAAGGAAAACAACCTGAAGAATATCAGCCTTGAGATTCCGCGCAATAAAATGGTAGTCATGACCGGACTTTCCGGCTCCGGCAAGACATCGCTTGCCTTTGATACGATCTATGCCGAAGGCCAGAGACGCTATGTCGAGTCACTGAGTGCCTATGCCCGAATGTTTCTCGGCGGGGTGGAAAAACCGAATGTGGAAGCCATCGAAGGTCTTTCGCCGGCGATTTCCATCGACCAGAAGACAACGTCAAACAATCCCCGTTCCACGGTCGGAACGGTCACGGAGATCTATGACTATCTGCGTCTGCTGTATGCCCGCACCGGTACGCCGTACTGTCCGAATCATCATATTCCGATCACCGGCCAGACAATTACCGAAATGGTCGATACGGCCATGGCCCTGCCGGACCGGAGCCGCATCACAGTGATGGCGCCGATCGTTTCCAACAAGAAGGGAACCTTCAAGGAGACCTTCAGCAAGCTGCTGAAGGACGGCTATATCCGAGTTGATGTCGACGGTGAAGTCCGGATGCTGGAAGACGAGATCACCCTCGACAAAAACAAGCGCCATGACATTTCCGTCATTGTTGACCGCATCGTCAAGACTGATGACAGCCGCTCCCGCATTCATGATTCGCTGGAGACAGCCCTGGAACTGGCTGACGGCAGAGCCGTCATCAAAAGCGGTGAAGAAGAGATTCTCTTCTCCTCGCACTTTGCCTGCCGCATCTGCGGCTTCTCGGTGCCGGTGCTGGAACCGCGTCTGTTCTCGTTCAATGCCCCGCTCGGTGCCTGTGACACCTGCCACGGTCTCGGCATTACCGAGGAAGTCGATATTGCCAACCTGATTCCCGATCCGGAGAAATCGATCCGTCAGGGCGGCATCCGCTATTACAAGAACATTGTCGATACTGACAACATTGAATGGCAGACCTTCCATGTGCTGCTGAAGCACTACAAGATCTCACTCGATACACCGATCAGGGATCTGACCAAAAAGCAGATGAATGCCATTCTCTACGGCAGCGATGTGCCGATCAAGTATTCGATCACATCCTCCGGCGGCAATCAGTATACCCGCAATGACTATATTGAAGGCGTCAAGAAGCTGATTGAACGCCGCTATGTCGAGACGACATCGTCAATGTCCAAGGACTGGTATCATTCCTTCATGATCGAGTCTCCCTGTCCGCAGTGCGGCGGCCGCCGTCTGAATGAACAGGCCTTGTCCGTGCAGGTCGGTGACCGGAACATTTCCGAATTCACTTCCCTGTCGGTTGTGAAGGCCCTGGACTGGGTGCAGAATCTGGAACTGGATACCGAAAAGGCCCGCATTGCCGATCTGGTGCTGAAAGAAATTGAAAGCAGGCTGCAGTTCCTCAAGGATGTCGGCCTGGAATATCTGACCTTGGACCGTCTGGCCGGAACCCTTTCCGGCGGCGAAGCCCAGCGAATCCGTCTGGCAACCCAGATCGGATCGCGTCTGTCAGGCGTCCTGTATGTCCTGGACGAACCTTCGATCGGCCTGCATCAGCGTGACAACAGCAAGCTGATCGCAACCCTGAAAAACATGCGCGATCTCGGCAACTCCCTGATCGTCGTCGAACATGATGAAGAAACCATGCTCAGTGCTGACTGGATCGTTGATATCGGACCGGGCGCCGGCATTCACGGCGGTGAAGTCATCGCCAACGGCACACCGGAAGATATCATGAAGTGTGAGAACTCGATCACCGGCCAGTACCTTTCCGGACGGAAGATCATTCCGGTGCCGGAAAAGAGAAGAAAGGGCACCGGCAAGAGTGTTGAAATCAGAGGTGCCTCGGAACACAACCTGAAGAATATCAACGTGAAATTCCCGCTCGGCAAGCTGGTGCTGGTCACCGGTGTGTCAGGATCGGGCAAGAGCACGCTGGTCAACGAAGTATTCATGAAGGCGGTGCTGCAGAATCTGGGAAGACAGAAGATTCGTCCCGGCAGGCATAAGTCGGTCAAGGGCCTGGAGAACATCGACAAGATGGTGCAGATCGATCAGGATCCGATCGGCCGCACGCCGCGTTCCAATCCGGCAACCTATACCGGTGTCTTCGATGACATCCGCGATGTCTTCTCCAAGACCCCGGAAGCCAGACTCAGAGGCTATGACAAGGGAAGGTTCTCCTTCAATGTCAAAGGCGGCAGATGCGAAGCCTGCCAGGGTGACGGCGTCAAGGTCATCTCGATGAACTTCCTGCCGGATGTCTATGTGCCGTGCGAAGTCTGCCACGGCCGCAGATACAACGAGGAAACCCTGCAGTGCACCTACAAGGGAAAGAATATCTACGATGTTCTGGAAATGCCGGCTGAGGAAGCCCTGCAGTTCTTTGCCAATCATCCGAAGATCCGCAGCAAGCTGCAGACGCTGAACGATGTCGGCCTCGGCTACATCAAGCTCGGCCAGTCTTCCACCACCCTGTCGGGCGGTGAGGCCCAGCGTGTCAAGCTGGCATCGGAACTGCAGAAGAAAGCCACCGGCAAGACCGTCTATATTCTCGACGAGCCGACAACCGGCCTGCATACGGATGATGTCAAGCGCCTGATCGAAGTGCTGCAGAGAATTGTCGACAACGGCGATACGGTGGTTGTCATCGAGCATAACCTCGATGTCATCAAGAGCGCCGACTGGGTCATTGATCTCGGACCCGAAGGCGGTGACAACGGCGGTACGATCGTTGCCCAGGGAACACCGGAAGATGTGGCAAAGGTAAAGGAAAGCTTTACCGGCCAGTATCTGGTCCGGGCTCTCGACTGGACAAGGAAGTACCAGAAGGAACAATAGAAAAACAAACAGAAGGGAACTGGTGTTCCCTTTTGTCTGAAGTGCCGGCATGGTAGAATGTTGGAATGAAGATTGCTGTATCGGCATGTCTGCTGGGACATGATGTGAAATACAACGGCGGAAACAACCGCCATGAAGAACTGCTGGAAATCCTGCAGGGACAGGAAGTAATTCCGGTCTGCCCCGAGACCTGGGGCGGCCTGGGCGTGCCCCGTGATCCGGCGGAAAGAAATGCCGGAAAGGTCATTTCCTGCCGCGGCCGGGATGTCACGGCAGAGTATATGCACGGCACGCAGCTGTGCCTGGAAAAGATACGGCAGGAGAATGTCCGCCTGGTGATCCTGAAGGCAAGATCGCCGGCCTGCGGAAAGGATTGGATCTATGACGGCAGCTTCAGCCATACACTCATTGCGGCCGACGGCACCCTGGCGGAAGCCGTGAAGAAAGCCGGCATTCCGCTGTATTCAGAAGAAGAAACCGGCGCTGTCCGGCAGTGCATATTCAATGCGGCCGGAGAGAGCGATGATAAGATATAACAGATAGGCAGGTGAAATATGAAAGTTTATTGGGATCTGTTTGTGTCCTGGTTCAAGATGGGACTGTTCACCTTCGGAGGCGGCTATGCGATGCTGCCGATGATTCAAAAGGAAGTCATAGAAAAGCACAAATGGGCAACGGAAGATGAGGTCATGGATTACTATGCCCTCGGCCAGTGCACCCCCGGCATCATTGCCGTCAATACCGCTACCTTTATCGGCTACAAGATCAAAGGCGTCATGGGCGGCATTGTTGCGACCATCGGCGTGGTTGCCCCTTCAATCATCATTATTTCCCTGATCTCTTCGCTGATTACGAACTTTTCTGAACTGGAAATCGTCCAGCATGCGCTGAAAGGCATTCAGGTCGCCGTATGCGTCCTGATGTTTGTGGCGATTGAAAAGCTGCTGAAGAAGGGTGTTCAGGATCTGCCGGGAATACTGATCTTCATTGCCGCTCTGGCACTGTCGCTGTTTACCGATCTTTCGACGGTCATTCTCGTCATTCTGGCCGGACTGGCAGGCTATGTGATCTTTGTTCTGGGAAAAAGAAAGGACGGTGAGCAGGCATGAAGACATTTCTTCTGATGTGCTGGGAGTTCTTCAAGACCGGTCTGTTCGCGGTCGGCGGCGGCCTTGCCTCACTGCCGTTCCTGAAGCAGATGAGTCTGAACTACGGCTGGTTCTCCATTGATGATCTTTCGACCATGATCGCTGTCAGCGAAAGCACGCCGGGTCCGATCGGCGTCAATATGGCCACCTATGTCGGCAACCATATGTTCGGCTTCTTCGGCGGTGTTGCCGCAACACTGTCGCTGGTGGCACCGGCTGTCATCGTTATCTGCATCATTGCCAGAATGCTGGAGAAATTCCGTGACTCGGAAGCTGTGCAGGGAATCTTTGCCGGTCTGCGTCCGGCGGTTGTCGGCTTTATCATCGCTGCCGTGCTGAGCATCTATACCTCAGCCCTGCTGCAGACGGATGCCTATCAGGCCAGCGGCGCGATTCTGGATCTCTTCCGCTGGAAGGCGATTCTGCTGTTTGCGGCCCTGCTGGCACTGTATAAGTGGAAGGACAAGCTGCACCCGATCGTCATCATTTCAATTGCGGCTGTCTGCGGCATTGTTTTCTCTTTCTAACCCATATCAGTCACATAAACCCATGTTATAATCATCTAGATACGGAGGATCTTTAATGTCCGAGATGATATATGACAAAAAAGTAACGATCCGTGAAATCGTCCAGTTTTTTAAATTTGAACAGCTGACCGGAAACGACGCTGCCCTGGACCGATGGACGGTCGTGCCTGATATCAACCGCCCGGGATTTGAACTGTGCGGTTTTAACAGAATTACTGAGCCGAGACGTATTGTCGTCATCGGCAACAAGGAAATTGATTTTATTGCGACTATGACGGAAGCCCAGCAGCGGGAGCGGTTTCCGATGCTGACAGACGGCCTGACGCCGGCTCTGATCATCACCAAGAACAATCCCCTGCCGCCGATTCTGGCTGAGATTGCCAACAAGAACAACTTCCCGATTCTGCGCACTTCCTTTGAAACATACCGGCTTGTGACGGATATCATCACCTTCCTTGATGAGAAGCTTGCCAAGGAAGATACGATGTCCGGCGTCCTGCTGGATGTCTACGGCAAAGGTGTGCTGCTGGTCGGTGAAAGCGGCATGGGCAAATCTGAAACAGCGCTGGAACTGATCCGCCGC
This sequence comes from Bulleidia sp., assembly GCA_045543875.1. Taxonomy (GTDB): domain Bacteria; phylum Bacillota_I; class Bacilli_A; order Erysipelotrichales; family Erysipelotrichaceae; genus Bulleidia. The sequence continues at coordinate 9,856 of JAZPXY010000070.1, read as the reverse complement.
GGCCACATTCTGATTGCCGACGACAGGGTCGATGTCCAGCATATACACAACAAGATCTTCGGGCATGCGCCGGATATCATCAAGGGCATGCTGGAGATCCGCGGTATCGGCATCATCGATGTCGAGAAAATGTTCGGTGCCTCGGCTCTGGGCGAAAGAACCCAGATCGATCTGGTCATTCAGCTGGTGCAGTACAATGCCTCAGCCGAATACAACCGGATCGGCGATGAAGCCCAGCGCTTTACCAGAATCATGGATGTTCTGGTACCGACCATCATTCTGCCGATCAGTGCCGGCCGCAACGTCGGTGTCCTGATCGAATCGGCGGTGACAAACTTCCGCCTGCAGGAAGCAGGATTCAACAGTGCCAATGAGATCCGCGGACGGTTCCGCAGATTCTCATCGGAAGGAGGTGGAGAATGACTTTTTTTCCTGACCCATCGACTTTTCTGACGGTCGGCGGACTGGCAGTCAAATGGTATGCCATTACGCTGATTGCCGGTATTATAGCGGCCTATTTTCTGATTGCCGATCTGATGAAGGAACACGCCTACGGCATCGATACAACCGATGAGATCATGATTCTCTGCATGATCGGCGGGGCGATCTTCGGAAGAGGCTTCTGGCTGCTGGAAAATCTCAGTGAATACATGAAGTATATTCCCTATCTGTTTGCCATCGGCGACGGCGGCTTTGACATACTCGGGGTCATGACCGGAGCGGGCATCTTCATGTTCTTTTATACCCAGGTGCGGCATATGTCGATTCTGAGGACGCTGGATATTGTTCTGCCGGCAGTGCTTCTGTTCGGCATCATTACTCGTACCGGACGTGCCTTTGAACAGCCGACAGTCCTGATTCTGAACGGCCTGGATCTGATCGGATTTGCGGTGCTGAACTATATTCTCAGACCCTACCGGCCCGGCCGCCGGCGCGGTGACCTGACAGCCCTGACCCTGATGTGGGCAGGCGTGACCAGAGTCATTGCCCTGGTATTCCATCTTGATACCCATGCCGCCAACAGTCTGTTTCTGACCATCGGCGTAGAACTGGTTGGACTGATTCTCTACTATATCGTTCATAACCGCCGGCCGACCCAGCCGATCATTCTGTTCGACCTGGACGGCACCCTGATGGACAGCCATCAGATGGTTATTCAGTGCTTCAGCTATCTGTTCAAGAAATACGGCGATATCCGTGATTTCACAGCCGAAAAGCAGAAGGAAGTCTTCGGACCGCCGCTGCGGGATGAAATGATCAGGCTGTTCCCGGATCAGGATCCCGATCAGATGGTAGAGGAATATTCAGAATATCAGAGCACATTCTCCTGGAGCGATGAAGTCTCGCTGTTCCCGCATGTCAAGGAAACACTGGATCTGCTCTGGTCGGAAGGATACATGCTGGGAGTTGTTTCCAGCCGTATGACTTCTTCCTGTGAGCTCTGGCTCCGTCAGCTTGGCCTGGCCCACTGCTTCGGCGTCATTCTCGGCCGTGACATGTACCAGCTTTCCAAGCCGGCACCGGACGGCATTCTCTATGCCGGCAAGAAACTGAAGCGCGGCCATGATTCCTGCATTTATATCGGCGACAATGTTTCCGATGTGCAGGCAGCCAGGGAAGCCGGCGTCTTCTCTGTCGCCTATCTTTCCGATCCGTCCAAGCGGGAAGAAATCGAAGCAGAACAGCCGAACCTCATTATTACCGACATGAGGGAACTGGTGGATCTGCTTGATGAGAATCATGAATGGGCATATGAAAGGATCTGATATGGACAGAAATGAATTTGCGGAAATGATCGGCTTTCTGAAGCAGGAGTATCATATCAACGGCTGGAATGCCATGGATCTCGGCTGTGCCGAACTGCTGGCAAAAGCCGGCAGCGGCAGGGCAGAGGATGCGGCAGCAGCCATGCTCAGCCATATGATGACAGGCGATCAGATCCTGCAGGGAGAACCGAACGGTCATCCGGCCGGACTGAAGGTCAGATATTATTGTGACAATCTTGATGAAAGCAGAGGAAGGATGTTTTGAATCCTTCCTTTTTCCCTATGATAGAATTATAAGCAGGTGGTGAGAACATGCAGAAAAAGAAGGTGATTCTGGTTTCCGGCCTGAGCGGAGCCGGCAAGAGTACAGCAACCCGTTTCCTTGAAGATATGGGCTATCATGTCATCGATAATTTCCCGGTACAGCTGGTCAGCCTGCTGGTGGATATGATCGAAAGCAGCACCGATCCCCGCTACAGCTATATTGCCCTGTCGACATCTGCCCAGGATTTCCCGGAATTTCTGCGCAATCTGCGCGGCCAGGGAATCGATGTGCAGGTGCTGTTCCTGGACGCTTCGGATTCTGTTCTTCTGCGCCGCTACAAGAGCACCCGCCGCATGCATCCGCTGCTGTTCCTCAACAAGGCCAACACCCTGGAAGAAGCAATTGCGGTTGAGCGGCAGATGTTTGCCCGCAATACCAACAATTCGTTTATCACCATAGATACATCGTTCCTGGCAGAGAAGGAATTCCGCCGCCGGATCGAAAAGTTCTTTTCGAAATCCAGCATTCCGAATTTCTCGATTTCCTTTCTGTCGTTTGGATATAAATACGGCGTGCCGATGGATGCCGACCTGATGGTGGATGTGCGTTTTCTGCCGAATCCGTTCTGGATCGTTTCCCTGCGGCCGTATTCCGGCAATGACAAAGAGGTCTATGACTATGTCATGGACAAGCCGGAGACACAGGAATTCCTGCAGAAATTCCTGACCTTTACGGATTATGCCTTTGATCAGTATGCCAAGGAAGGCAAGAATCATTTCACCGTGGCAATCGGATGCACCGGCGGCCAGCACCGCAGTGTTGCCATAGCCAACTATCTCTATGAACACTATCGTCAGCAGTATAACTGCTATCTCGAGCACAGGGATGAGAAGGAGTGGATCCATGAGTAGCCGCAGGAAAAAGAGAGCGGTCATCATCGGCGGCGGCCACGGTCAGTCGGCGATCTGCCGCGGCATCAAGAATATTGAAAATCTGGACATTACTGCCATTGTGACAGTCGCCGATGACGGCGGCAGCACCGGACGTCTGCGCCGGCAGTTTCATATTCCGGCCATGGGCGACATCCGCAATGTCATGATCGCCCTGGCAGAGAGCGAAACGCTGATGGGCACCCTGATGGACTACCGCTTTGAAGACCGGATGGGAAATGAAGAGGATGTGGCCGGCCACAATCTCGGCAATCTGATCCTGACAGCCATGACTCAGCAGTGCGGATCATTTCTGGAAGCAGTGCAGACGATCGGCAAGGTTCTGAATGTCAGGGGTCATATCATCCCTGCCACGACCCAGGTCATTTCCCTGTATGCCATGATGGAGGACGATGTCATCGTCAAGGGGGAAGCGAACATTCCTGACCGTTCCAACCATATCCGCAGGGTCTTTTACGATGTTCCGGTCCACGCCACACCGGAAGCAGTCAAGGCCATTGAAAAAGCCGATCTGATCATCTACGGAATCGGCTCGGTCTATACAAGCATTCTGCCGAATGTCATCATTCCCGAAATCGGCAAGGCACTGCAGAAGGCAAAGGGCCGCAAGGTCTATTTCTGCAATGCCATGACCCAGCCCGGGGAAACGGACGGCTATGCGGTGGAAGACCATGTGCAGGCACTGATCGATCACGGGGCACCCGTTGATGCGGTCATTGTGTGCAACGATAAAATGCCGGAGAAAATTACGGCACGCTATGAAAAGGAAGGCAGTGTTCCGGTTCTTCTGCGAAATCAGGAACATGATTATGAAATCATTCCTGAACAGCTGCTGGAATTTGACAGCAGCCTGATCCGCCACGATTCCCTGCGTATCGAAAAGGCGATCCGGCGGCTGCTGGAGGATCTTTGATGTCATTTGCGTCAGAAGTAAAACAGGAAACCGCCCAGAAGGTCATGACCGGCAACGATGCCAGAGCTGAGCTTTCAGCCCTGGTTCAGATGTGCTCATCACTGTCGCTGTCTTCCCGCGGCATGACAATTCTGATCAGCGTTGAGAATGCGGCTGTTGCCCGGCGCATCTTTTCGCTTGTCAAGGACCGCTACAACGCCGATGTCGAAATGTTTGTAAAGCGCAAGATGAATCTGAAGAAGAACCGGGTTTACGGCATGCGCATTCTGTCTTCGGCGGCAGACATTCTGCGTGATCTCGGCATTTACAGCTCCCGCGGCCTGCTGGACCGGCCGCTGGCTAAAATCGTCCAGACGGACAACAATGCCAGAGCCTATCTGGCCGGTGCCTTTCTGGCTTCCGGCAGCATCAATCCGCCGGAGAAGACCCAGTACCATCTGGAAATTGTCACGACATCCGAGGAACATGCCCAGTTCCTGATCCGGCTGATGGAGCGCTTTGATATCAATGCCCGCAGCATTCCCCGCCGCAGCAAGATCATCGTCTATATCAAAGCAGCGGAAAAGATCGGTGATTTCCTGCGTCTGATCGAAGCAGATCAGGCTCTGATGAAGTTTGAGAACATCCGCATTTCCCGTGATTTCTCCAATTCCATCACCCGTCTCAACAACATGGATGTGGCGAATGAAATGAAGACCCAGGCGGCCGCAATGCGGCAGCTTGAGGATATCCGCATCCTGGAGGAGGCAGACCGGATCACCAAGCTGGATGAAAAGCTTCTGGATGTGATTGCCCTGCGAAAGGAATTTCCGGAAAGCTCCCTGAATGAACTGGCGGCCATCTATGAACGCCGCACCGGAACGGCAGTGTCCAAATCGGGAATGAAGCACCGCTTTGTCAGGATTCATGAACTGGCGGAAAAAGTCAGCGGCGGACATTGATTCTCGTGTATGATGAATACGTATGATGAGGAACCATTTATGATAAAGAAAGCAACTGCAGAACAGACGGCAGAGATCAAGAATATATTCAGTATATGCTTTCCCAATGAGGATACGCGGTACCTGGATTATTTCTTCAAAAATATCTACGAACCGGAGAACTGCTATGTCAATATTGCCGGCGGGAAGATCGTTTCCACACTGATCCGCAATCCCCATGCGCTGATGTTCAACGGCAGGGTGCTGCAGGCATCCATGATCATGGGCGTGGCAACACTGCCGGAATACCGCAGCAAAGGCTATATGCAGCAGCTGATGGAAGTTGTGCTGGATGCCTGTGAGCATTCCGAACTGCTGACACTGATCCAGTCGGAAGCACCGGTCATCTATGAGCCGTTCGGCTTCCGCACCATCTACAAGCGGTGCGATGTGCGGCTGGAGCGCAAGGACGTCAGACGGATTACCAATTTCGGCTGTGCCTATGAGCCGACACCGATCGATCTGCTGAAGGTATATTCTGCCTTTATCCGCAGATTCAACGGCTTCTATGCCCGTGATCTGCAGTATTTTGTGAATTACAAGAAAGAAATCACTGCCGAGGGCGGCAAGATCGTTGCCTACTATAACGGCAAGGATCAGATCCAGGGCTATGCGGTCATGATTCCCCAGGGTGATGAACTGTGTGTTGAGGAAATCGTCTACCTCGATTCCATGTCACTGATGAAGCTGTGCAATGCGGCCCTGCAGGAAAGAAGGGTGATTCACCTGCATGTTTCGGAAGCAGAAAATCTGACCAGACTGTTCCCGGAAGCGAAGGTAAAAACCTATGGATCGACAATGGTGCGGCTGAATGATGCCAGACTGTTCTCGCGTCTTTTCAGCAAGCGTGTAAACACAGTTGAGGAAGCATTCGCGATCAGTCAGCGGCCCCTTTACCTGAATGAATTTGCCTGAAGACAGAGGATTTCTTCTGTCTTTTTTTCACCAGAAACAATAATTGATATGACAGGGAGGCAAGTATGACCCCATTTGCGAAAGCGGCGGAGTATTTTCTGAACAAACAGTATCAGGAAGCGTATCTGATCTATGCGTCCGGTGAAGACCGGCACGCTGTTTTTAATGCAGCCATGATGGAAGTATTCGGCCGGGGCGTTCCCCAGAATCTGCGGAAGGCGGAACAGCGCCTGCAGGAACTGCAGGACAGCGGCCTGGAAGAAGCAGCAGAACCGCTGGATGCACTGAAAGAGTATTTCCGCTATGCCGATGTGTACGGCCAATATAAAAAACAGTACCTGCAGAGCAGCAGTATGGCTTCAGCGGCCGGCATGAAGCGGGCCAAGGAATACTGTGCAGCAGCGGTGACAAGACTGCGGAAAGTTCCGATGTTTGCGGAAGAAGAAAATCCGGCGCCGCATGCGGCAGAAGCCGGAACTGTCAGTGAAGAAGAAAAGGAACAGATCAGGGAACTGCTGGCCGGAGTCTATCCGGAAGGGGCTGAAGATGATCTGCCGAAAATGCTGGCAGTGATGCAGAAAGCCGGCTTTACCAAGGAATATTACGGCGTCCGGAGCCTGACCAGAATTCTGCCCCAGCTGCCGTTTATTCAGACGGTGCAGAACCGGGCAAGGTTTGTGCCGAACGGAGCGAAAGATCCGCTGCCGGCAAAAGGAAATGAAGTGCCGCAGCTTTCCGAAGAAGAGATCCGTCATATCTGTGACCTGCTGGCGGCGGTATACAGTGACGGCCAGGAGGACAGTCTGCCAAAGATGCTGTCGGTGCTGCAGAGCGCCGGCTATACAAAAGAACGTTTCGGCATCAAAAGCCTGACCCAGATCCTGCCCCAGCTGCCGTTTATTCAGACCGAACATAACCGGGCGGTTTTCAGCAGCGGCAGCGGAGCCCCGCCTGCCGTCATGAAAACGGCCGAAACAGCGAAGCCGAAAAGCGAAGAAAACCGGCAGTTCTACTGCTTTGCCCGGATGATCAGGGATGCTGAGGATCATGCGGATCTGCTGTCGGTCAGCGGTGATTATCTGATCATGCTGAAAAAGACAGCCCATCCGCTGATCATTGAAGCCCTGCAGAAGGGAGAGTACAGCTGGTTCCGCGGCACCGAAGGTTCCGGAACGGTACGTCCGGCCCGAGCCAATGCCAGCTATCTTGCATCGGAAGCAGAAAGCTTTCTGCAGCGCTGTCATGCAGGTAATCAGATCAGTGTGCCGATCCGGAAGAAGACGGACACATACTGTCTGATTGAACTGGGACCGACACTCACCGGAACAGTACGGAGAGAAAATGTGCAGCCGGACTATGCAGGCCTGCAGGAAAAGCAGATCTGCAACTTTGAGATCCTGCACTGCGGCAGGGATGAAAACGGGGAATTCCAGGCGGATCTGAAACTGACCGGAATCTTTGATGAAAGTGCTCTGCTGAAGAAAGTTGATCTGCTTCCAGAGACGGAAGAAATGCGGCAGAAGCTGCAGGTGCCGGAAAAGCTGGCAGATGATCTGAATCAGGATCCGGATAGAAACGATGTGATCGGCAATGCGGTCGGAGGCCTGGTAAGTGCCGGTTCACTGAAATACTGGCTGATCGATCTTTATGACCGTCAGAAGAAAGAACAGAAGGTTTATGTTTCCGGAAAACCGGGCAGTCTTGAAATCAGGGCTGATCTTGATCTTCGCGACAGACGGGGCGTGCCGCTGCAGGCATGCATCAGCGAAACGGAAGATCATGCCTTTGAACTCAGAGCGATTGAAGCCATCCGTCCGGAAGAAATCATGAACAGGCAGGTTCTGGTAAGTGACTGGAAGACGGTTCTGAATGAACTGGGAAGTCTGGCCGTAAAAGAGAACAGCGATCCTTCCCTCAACCGCCGCATTCTCGGCGACTGTCTGAAGGGAAGCTATTACAAAGCCTGGCTGGAGAACAAAATCTGTGAAGAAAACGGATACGGCGTGTTCAATACCGGTCTGGCGGACAATGACTTTGATCCGGTCTACTGTCTGCTGAAGCAGAATCCTGATGATACTGAAGCAGCCGGAAGAAAATGGATGATTGCCGGTTTTGCCTGCCGCGGCAAGGGTGAAGGCGGAGAAGAACTGAACCGCCGCATCAGCCTGTATCCGGAAGCACCGCACTGGTATGGTGCGGAAGATGCAGAAAATCTCGTTTTTGACAGGAACAGGGAAGTGCACTGCGACTGCCGGCAGCTTCTTTCTGAGGGCATGGACAGACTGCCGGCCGGATTTATCCTGGAAGTGCTGCCGTATGATGAGCATCTGAAGCAGATGTATGCTGAGAAGCGGCCCCCTGCGGAAATCCGCGGGTATATCAGCAGCGATGCCCGGCTGCAGCGTGATCTGGAAGCCGGCCTGAAGAAGGCTGCGGACCTGGCGGTCAGAGCGGCCCGCTGGAACGGCCGCATGGCGGTGCCGGTCTTTGACATCCGCCGCAATTCTGTCTGCCTGGCTCTGCCCCTGTATTCCGGCAGTGAGCGGAAAGAAGCGGCTGCCGCCCTGATCATTGTCAGAACGGATGACGGCTATCAGGCTCTTTCGGTCTGGACTGCTGCCATGGCGTTCCGGGGCGCCCGCCTGATTGCGCCGCCGGGCTCCGGGTGGCTGCAGATGCCGGTGCAGTGAAGCAATGCCGGCGCAGGAAAAAAAGAAAACCAAAGCAGGCATGCATAATAAGCGGATTTCTCACCTAAATCCAATGAATCTTAATTGACTATAAAAGTGGTAAATCTTATAATTTTAATAGCGACATAAGGAGGTCTTTAAAAGACAATATGACAGATGTAAGAGTTGCAATTAATGGTTTTGGCCGTATCGGCCGTCTTGCTTTCAGACAGATGTTCGGCGCTCCGGGCTATGAAGTTGTTGCTATCAACGACCTGACAAAGCCTTCCATGCTGGCTCACCTGCTGAAGTATGACACAGCACAGGGCGGCTACTGCGGAAAGATCGGTGAAAACCTGCACACAGTTACTGCAGACGATGAAGCCAACACAATCACTGTTGACGGCAAGACACTGCAGATCTATGCTAAGCCGAATGCTGAAGAACTTCCGTGGGGCGAACTGAACGTTGACGTCGTTCTCGAATGCACAGGTTTCTACACAAGCAAGGCTAAGGCTGAAGCTCACATTAAGGCCGGCGCTCGCAAGGTTGTTATCTCTGCTCCTGCAGGAAACGATCTGCCGACAATCGTATTCAACACAAACCACACAACACTGAAGCCGACAGACACAGTTATTTCTGCAGCATCCTGCACAACTAACTGCCTGGCTCCGATGACAAAGGCTCTGAATGACTATGCACCGATCCAGTCCGGTATCATGACAACTGTTCATGCATACACAGGCGACCAGATGATCCTCGACGGCCCGCAGAGAAAGGGTGACGTCCAGAGAGCAAGAGCTGGTGCTGCCAACATCGTTCCGAACAGCACAGGTGCTGCAAAGGCTATCGGTCTTGTTATTCCTGAACTGAACGGCAAGCTCATCGGCGCAGCTCAGAGAGTTCCGACTCCTACAGGATCCACAACAATCCTGCACGCTGTTGTCAAGGCTGACGATGTAACTGTTGAAGGCATCAACGAAGCTATGAAGGCTGCTGCCAACGAGTCCTTCGGTTACACAACAGAGAAGCTCGTTTCTTCCGACATCATCGGTATGAAGTATGGTTCACTGTTCGATGCTAACCAGACAATGGTATCCAAGGTCGCTGATGGCGAATTCCTGGTACAGGTTGTTTCCTGGTATGACAACGAAAACTCTTACACATCTCAGATGGTAAGAACAATCAAGTACTTCTCCGAACTGAAATAATTCGAGTAACTTACATCGCAGAACAGAGGATTCAAAAGAATCCTCTGTTTTTTGGCATAGCCATTAAAACCCCCGGATAGTCCGGAGGGTCCAAGAAAGCTTTAGCGGAGAGATAATGAAAAAAAGCCTCCTGGCATATAATTTCGTATGTGGTCTGCGAAACTACAACGAAGTTATATGAGGAGGT
>JAZPXY010000069.1:0-7341 GCA_045543875.1 Bulleidia sp. | reverse complement strand
TCTGAACGATTTCGTTGCGCTTCTTTTCACCGCCGGAGAATCCTTCATTGAGGAATCTGTGCGCCAAGTCTTCCTTCATCTGCAGATCCTTAATGGTCTTTTCGATGGCCTTGATAAATGTAAACAGCGGCACCGGTGATTCCCTTCTGACATTCATGGCAGCTCTCAGGAAATCGCTGTTGGTGACACCCGGGATCTCCTGCGGATACTGCATGGCCAGGAACAGGCCGGCGATGCTGCGCTCATTGACAGGCATGGCCAGAAGATCCCTGCCGTCATAGATGATCTCGCCTTCGGTAACCTCGAATTTCGGATTGCCCATGATGGCTGCCAGCAGTGTTGACTTGCCGTTGCCGTTGGGACCCATCAGGGCATGAATTTCATTCTCCCTGACCGTCAGGTCCACGCCTTTAAGAATTTCTTTATCTTCTACCTTTACATGTAGATTTCTGATTTCCAATGTTTTCATTTTAAAACACCTGCACTTCCGCATGGGATTATAACATTAAACAGGTGTTTCGTGTTGATTTACGATTAATTGACAGCCGTTTTGTGCTTTCCTTTGCGGGAAACAGAAAAAATGCATATTCACATAACTTTCAGACAAGCAAATTGCAAAAGACTCCCGCTTATCCTATAATAAGGAGGCGTTTTTTCATTAAGGAGGCTACAAATGAGCGATTTCTTGAAAAAGAACTGGTTCGTGGTACTGCTGGTATGTGTCTTTACGGGCATCAGTATTTTTTACATATATGACACGAACAAAGGAAAACTGAAAGGAAAAACTGTCAACGGTGAAGACGTCGTCTATTCGATCACTGACAAGGATGTCACGGCTTCACAGTTCTACGATGACCTGTATACGTCAAACGGTCCGAGCGCAATGATTCAGCTGTTTGAAAAGGCTGTCGTTGAAGCCGGCGTTTCAACCACCGACTCCATCAAAGATACGGCCAAGGCCCAGACCGAGGCTGTCATCGCCAACTTCCAGAATCAGTACGGAAGTTCCTATCAGACCTATCTGAATTCGGCCCTGAAGGAAACAGGCTTCGATGATCTGGAGACTTACATGATCTTCCAGCAGAAGCTGAATCAGGTCAGTGCCGATTATGCCAAGGAACACTTCGATGAACTGCAGATCCGCCAGATCTCCTACATCCTGATCCAGTATGAGAATCCGGACAGCCCGGCCAAGGAAGCCACGGCTGATGAACAGGCCCGCATGAAGGCTGTCGACGACGCTCTGGCAGGCGGCACATCCTTCGCTGATGCGGCTGTACAGTTCTCGGAAGACACATCCTCCGCTTCCAGCGGCGGTGTCCTCGGTGTCATCGACAGAAACTCCTCTTCACTTGACTCTGCCTTCCTCGAAGCTGCTCTGGCGCTGAACGAGGGTGAAGTCAGTGACTGGGTCCACTCCGACAACTTCGGATACTTCCGCATCATGTGCACGGCCGCCACACCGGAAAAGCTTGCGGCAGACAATGCCGACAACGATCCGTATCTGCAGCTGACAAGCCAGTATGATACAACGCTGGCCAACAAGGCTCTCTGGGCCAAGGCACAGCAGATCGGCTTTGACTTCAAGGGCAACACGGAACTGGAACAGCAGATCAAGGATGCCCTCGGCGTGACTGAGGAAACAGCAGAAAGCACTTCGGAAAAAACCGAAGCTGAAGGAAACAACTGAGGAGGCAGAAAGATGAAAAAGATCAATACCGTATTTGCATCTGCCCTTCTTGTCAGTGTTCTTGCAGGATGCACAGATGCCACCGCAAAGCTTCCCGACAGCAGCACCCCGCTGTTCTCGGTCGGAAGCAAGACCGTTACCAAAGGCGATGTCTACGCCGCCATGGCAGGCTCCAACGGTGCCTCCCAGGCAGTCAATGATGTCAACCGCCTGATCGCCCAGGCAGAAGTTGAGCTGACCGATGAGATGAAGACCCAGGCGGAAGAATCTCTCAGCAGCTACAAGACATATTACGGCGATACTTTCACCAAGCACCTTGAACAGATCGGCATGAGCGAGCAGGAATATCTGGAAAACTATCTGATCCCGAGCCTGCAGGCAGAACAGCTGACACCGAAATACATCACTGAAAACTATGACAAGGTCGTAGCTGACTATGCTCCGGTCAAGGCTACCCTGCTGGAATTCACCAGCCAGGATGATGCCAATGCCGCACTGAGCGAGCTGAAGGACGGATCCAAGGATGCCGCCACAGCTGCCAAGGATCACAACTCGGCATCGAAAGGCACTTCCACGATCTATACGATTGAATCCACTGACCTGGATTCCACCGTCAGAACGATGCTGCACAGTGCCGTGCCGGATGACGGCTGGTTCGTGGTTGCTGAAACCGACGGCGCTACATTCATCGTCATGCGCATCGATGACAACGATCCGCAGAACTTCAAGGATGAAGCAGTATCCACCCTGCAGAATGTCAGTGCCGTTGCCAATGATGCAACAACCTACTGGTTCAGGAAGTATAACTTCCACATCTACGACAAGACATTGTATGATGCTGTCGCTTCCGACTATCCGAACAACTTCGTTCAGGAGATGAAGGAAGAAGCACCGGCTGCCGAAACCGCAGAAGATTCCGGAAACTGAGATTAAAAAGACCATGGCGCAAACCATGGTCTTTTCTTTTCCGCACGGTGATATAATGCTGTTCAGGAGGAGTATCCGTTATGTGTATTTTCTGCAGGATCATCAATCATGAAATTCCGTCATCTGTCGTTTATGAAGACGATGATGTACTCGCGATCCTCGACATCTCCCAGGTAACATACGGCCATACGCTGGTGATGCCGAAGAAGCATGTCCGCAATGTTCTTGAAGCCGATGAGGAAACCGTTCTGAAATGCATGGCTGCCGCCAGAAAGCTTGCTGCCCGCATCGTCACCAGTACCGGTGCATCCGGCGTCAACATTCTCACCAACTGCGGCGAGAGCGCCGGCCAGTCGGTTGACCATCTGCACTTCCACATCATTCCCCGCTATGACGAGAATGACTGCATCAGCATCACGTTCAATGAATCGCCGAAGCAGGATCTGGATGAAGTGCTGAAGAAGATCAGCGGCTGATCATTTACTGATGATCTTTTCCGGGAAGGCATGCCTTCCCTTTTTTTTATAAAAGAAAAGCTCCTGCCGTGCAGGAGCCTGATTTCTACATCATCGGGGCGATGACCCGCATCAGTGCCAGGATCAGCGAAGAAAGCGGTTTTCCCATGCTTTCTTCAAGGGTGACTTCATGGCACTTTTCACAGGTTTCCGCAAAGTCATAACGGATGGCTTTCACACCTTCTCTGCCATACAGGAACGTGCCGTTTTCAAAGTGCAGATACAGCGAACGGTAGTCAAGATTGATGGTGCCGACGGTGGCCACCTCATCATCGCTGACAAACACCTTGGCATGCACGAAGCCGGGGGTATATTCAAAGATCCTGACGCCGCCCTCGATCAGGGCATGGTAATAGGATCTCGTAACCGCAAAGACAAACTTCTTGTCGGGAATGCCGGGTGTCATGATGCGCACATCCACGCCGCTCTTGGCGGCCAGGATGAGGGCATTGATCAGTTCCGTATCAATGATCAGATACGGGGTCATGATCCAGCAGTATTCCGCGGCGTGGTTGAGAATGCCCATATAGATGTTCTGGGACGTGATTTCCATATCCAGCGGTGTTTCTCCGTACGGTGCGATCCAGCCGTCCTTTTCTCCGCCGATGGAAATGACATGGAATTTTTCAAAGTCTTCATCTTCCTTCCGCAGGGCATTCCAGTGCGTCAGAAACATGACGGTAAAGGACCATACTGCTTCGCCCTTGACGCGGATGACATTGTCTTTCCAGTGTCCGTATTTCACCTTGGTATTGATATATTCATCAGCCAGATTGACACCGCCTGAGAAAGCTGTTTTTCCGTCAATGACCATGATCTTGCGGTGATCACGGTGATTCATGATACTGCCGATGATCGGATTGAGACGGTTGAAGGGAATGCACTTGATGCCCTTTTCCTCAAGCCGGGAGGCATACTTTCCGGAAAGCGTCATCAGTGAGCCAAGGTCATCATACATGACTCTGACATCAACACCCTGCGCTGCCTTTTCTTCCAGAACGGCAAGCATGGAGTTCCACATTTCCCCTTCTTCAATGATGAAGTATTCCAGGAAGATGAACTTTTCGGCCCGGCGCATTTCTTCCAGCATGACGGGCCAGCCGTCTTCACCCAGCGGATAATAGTCAAAGCCGGTATTTTCATAGAACGGAAAGCCGGCGCTTTCCGAAATATAGCTGAACTGGCCTTTTCTCTCCTTATCGGCATTTTTGATTTCCTGCAGGATCCGCGGATCCTGGTGATAGTACTTCTTCGCTTCGGCAGTTCCCTTCCGCAGGCTGCGGAAGGTTTTGCTGGTCATCAGGTTGGCACCGAGGGTCATATAGATGGCAGTGCCGATCACCGGCAGGACCATGATCAGCAGGATCCACAGCATGTCACTGGAAAGATGACGGCTGTTCTTGACGATAAACAGCACGATTACCGCACCGATGACGTGCAGTGCTCCTTCGATCCAGCCGGCAGCCTCATTCAGCCATATGAACTGGGCCCAGATGATCAGTATTTCCAGAATTGCCATAAGAATCAGAAACGTTGTTCTGCTGAAAATGGTCTTCAGTATCTTCATTGTCATTTACCTCTTTTTTGCAGATTGCTGTGTGTCCATCATAGCATATTCGCGGAACAGGAAAAAAGCCGTATCAGCATACGGCCTTGATCACAGTACCTTCAGTCTTTTCAGCATGACTTCCTGGGCCTTCAGCTCCAGGCTGTCATCCAGTTTTTCCAGCGTCACGCTGCCGTAATTGCGGCGCAGTGCCCGCTGCAGGATCTTATCGGCGGCAGCCGGATTCTTCGGCAGCAGCGGTCCGTGCATGTAGGTGGCCAGCACCTGATCATTCAGGAAGCCTTCATAGCTGCTCTGATAGGTGTTGCCGTGGCCGGAAAGAACCTTGCCGAGCGGTGTCGATACATTCTGGGTCTGGCCGCCGTGATTTTCAAAGCCGACCATTTTGAAGGTATCGCCGTCAATCGTGGCTTCCAGGGCAATGTTGCCGATGCAGCGGTGGTCACGGTCGCTGGCAACAGTGTAATAGTCAAAGAAGCCCAGACTCTCCAGGACATTGCCGTCCTGATCCTTGTAGTATTTTCCGAACAGCTGATAGCCGCCGCAGATCAGCAGGAAGGCTGTGCCGCTGTCCATTGCCTTCTGAATGCCGTCCCGGCGTCCGAGAAGATCCTTGTAGATCAGCTGCTGTTCCCTGTCGGCGCCGCCGCCGAGGAAAAACAGATCATAGTCCTCGATTGTCTTCTGCTCGTTCAGCGTGCAGGTATCGACAATGCATTCGATGCCGCGCTTTTCGGCTCTTCGCCGCAGGACTTCAATATTGCCCTTGTCGCCGTATAGATCCATCAGATCATGATACATCCACAGTATCTTCAGTTTCATTTCTTTTCCTCCTTGCGCAGGATCGCTCTGGTTCTGTGCAGGGCGGTATAGGTTGCCATGATATAGGACGGCATATTCTGTTCATTCAGCCAGTGCACGGCAGCGGTATCTTCTTCGATAACCTTTACCCTGTCTTCCAGGCCTTCATATTTCAGACGCAGCGCCATATCGTAGGCGCGCAGACCCGAGCAGACAATGGTTTTGATCTCAGGGATATTGAGGCGCTCAAAATGGGCATCCCAGATCCAGCTGACATCATGTCCGTCCTGATCATTGTCATTCAGAAAGATGCAGAGATTTCTCTCTCCTTCCTGGGCAGTGATATATTTCATGACCTCATTGGCACCGGTCGGATTCTTGATGAGATTGATGACACACGGCTGCGACAGCTGAAAGACTTCGTTTCTGCCTTCCTTGATGACAAAGCTGGCAAAGACGCTGTCAGCACAGGCGGGATCAAGATGCAGGGTCTTCAGGACCGTCAGCACGCCGGCACAGTTATAGACGCCGTAGATCGTATTCAGGAAAGAATGGAAGCTTCTGCCGCCGCATACAAACCGTTCCTTCTGATAGTCAACTTCGGTGACCCGTACTTCCGGATCGATTTTTCCAAAGCCGTCATGATCACAGTGGAAGCGGCCGATATGGGAATACTGGTAATAGTCATAGACCAGCGGCCGGCCGCAGCGCGGGCAAAACTTTCCTTCCGATGCCTCATCGGTGGTCTTGCGGCTGATCGGGTTTTCATCAACCGAGAAGAAATGGATTTTAGCCTTCTTTGCACTGTCGGCAATGCGGATGACATTGGGATCATCACCGTTGAGAATGATGTCGCCTTCAAAGTCTTCCGTCACTTCCTGAATGCGGCGGATGATCGTTTCCATTTCCCCCGCCCGGTCAAGCTGATCGCGGAAAAAGTTGGTGACGATCAGATGGGTCGGATGCAGGTTTCTGAACTGGCGGTAAAGGGTCAGTTCATCGACTTCAATGACGGCGGCATCAGCCTGAATATGAAAGCTGCTGTCGGAATTGGCGGCAAGCAGCGAGGCAATGCCGACATTCAGGTTGTCGCCGCGGCGGTTGTTGATGGTTTTGATGCCGGCTGCCCTTAAGGATTCGGCAATCAGGTTGTTGGTTGTGGTCTTGCCGTTGGTTCCGGTCACCAGGATCACCGTTTTCGGCATATGAAAGCGGCTGATGAAATCCGGATCCATCTTCAGTGCCAGAACCCCGGGAAATGAGCCGCCCCGGCCGGCCTTCTGCAGCAGGCTGTGTGACCACTGCACGATTTTCAAACGTATATCCATAAAGAATCAGATCATCCTTTCGGTTTGTAGAACTGGCGGTTGTCCAGGGCAAACAGACGCGATGTCCATCCGCCCGGCTTTACCCCTTCCATCGCTGCCTTGAGGGTATTCATGCGGGCATCAAGATTGTCGAGCATGCAGAGAGCTTCCGCTTCCATCAGCATCGGCAGCACCGGTGAGCCGTATTCATAATGGCCGTGGTGGGAAAGGATCATATGATGGAGCAGGACCGCTTCTTCCGTTTCTTCATAGCCAAGTTCCGATGCCACTTCCGTCAGCCAGCCGTTGGCGAGGGAAATATGTCCTTCCAGCTTGCCTTCCAGGGTATATTCGGTCGTAACCGCCCCGCTCATTTCCGCGGTCTTGCCGATATCATGGATCAGTGCCCCGGCGATCATCAGATCACGGTTGAGCTGGGGATAATGTTCACATACCGTTTCACTCATTTCAGCCATGCTCAGGGAATGCTCGGAGAGTCCGCCGAGGAAGCTGTGATGAATACGGGAAGCAGCC
>JAZPXY010000068.1:0-6738 GCA_045543875.1 Bulleidia sp. | reverse complement strand
CCAGGATCCGGATCGGCACAGCCGGATTCAGTGACCGTCTGGGAGAATGCCTGGCGGCATTCAGGAAAATCGAACCGCAGGCAGAGTTTGAACTGACCGGCAGTATTGAAACGCAGGAACATCTGGACATCAACCAGTTTGATATGCTGATATATCCCGACACACATAAATATGAGAAATATCAGGGAATGCTGCTGTATGAGGAACGGTATTATCTGGCTGTTCCGGCAGGACATCGCCTTGCGGAAAGCACGGTGGCATCCGCCAAAATGTTCGAAGATGAAAATATCATATTCCTGCGCAGCGGCAGATCCGGGGAAGAATATCCCTATCATATCTGCAGCGTGCTTGCGCTCCGTTTCCCTTCCGTCTGCTTCGCTGACACCAGGGAGCTTCACTGCCGGATGATCTCCGGGGGGCTGGGCATAGGGTTTGTACCCCGTACGAGCGCATATCTGTACCAGAAAGAGGATATCCGTCTGATCCCGATCCTGGACCAGCGTTTCTCACGGAGAATGATGATCTGTTTCCGGAGAGAAAAGTATCTTTCCGCACTGGCTTCCAGATTCCGTGACTTCGTCCTGGAGTATTTCACAGTGGAAGAAAAACCCGGTGAGACCGGGTAAGTACAGCGCTGTTTCAGTGCAGCGGGACCAAAGTCCATTCCATTGTCCTGAGATCTGCCATCAGCAGTTTCCCATCCAGGGATGACGGCCTTCCGCAAAGCAGCTTGACCGCTTCAGCGGCTTCCATGGCAGCACATGCCGCAGGTGTGAACGGCAGGCTGGTTTTTGAAGCAGAAGCCCCGTCATTTCCGTAAAGCCTGTGCAGTATTCCTTCACCTGGACGGATGACTGAAGCCTGCAGAGCCCAGCCCTGGATCGCACCGTGCACCAGCGTGACCTGATGCTTTGCGCATGTATCTTCCAGCAGGAGTCTTGCGGCAACATTATCAAGGGCATCAATGACCAGATCTTGTCCGCATACCATTGCATCCGCGTTTTCAGCATTCAGGAAAACATCAAAGGTCTTTATTTTCACATCCGGATTGATCTTCCTGATCCGCTCAGCAGCTGCCTGTGCTTTGGAGCTGCCAAGCATGTCCGGTGAAGAAAGGATCTGCCTGTTCAGATTGGATGCTTCAAATACATCTCCATCCGCAAATGTCAGTTCACCGACTCCCATTCTTGCGAGATACTCCAACACATAACCGCCAAGGCCTCCGCAGCCTGCCACAAATACTTTTTTATGCTTCAGAATATCCTGCTCTTCTGCACTGACAGCAGGAATATTTCGTTCATATCTGGATTCCATACTCAAAAGCTCCTGTTATTTCCAATATAACACAGGCCAGCCGCAAACCTTATTACGATATGTCATAAGAGGAGATACCAATGCTGAAAGTAAAAACACCGGAAGAAGCGCTGTCGATCATTCTGGAGATGCCCCTCTCTGTACAGTCGGTTCCGGAAGAAGTTCCTTTATCACAGGCGCACGGCAGGATCCTGTTCGCACCTCTCAAGGCTTCAGAATATGTACCCGGATTTGACCGTTCATCCGTGGACGGTTATGCGGTATGTTCATCAGATACATTCGGATGTTCGGATGCCATTCCGGTAATCCTGACCTGCAGAAAACAGATCCTGATGGGTGAAACAGCCGGGGAAACACTGCGTCCGGGAGAATGCGCAGCCGTTCCGACCGGAGGAGCTGTCCCTCCGGGAGCTGACGCGGTCGTCATGATCGAATATACGGAAGACTATGGCGACGGCACAGTCGGTATTCTGAAAAGCGCGGCGCCGGGCATGAATATGATCTACCGCGGTGATGATGTATTCCCGGGAAAACAGGTGCTTCCGGCCGGAAGAAAACTGAATGCGGGTGATATCGGGGCATTGGCCGCAATGGGCTGCACTGCAGTATGTGTGGCCGGGAAACCCATGATCGGAATTATTTCCACCGGTGATGAACTTGTCGGTGTGGATGAAACACCGAAAGAAGGCATGGTCCGTGATGTGAATTCGGCAATGCTGGCGGCGGCTGTATCAGACGCGGGAGGAATCCCTGTCTGTTACGGTATTGTTCCGGACCAGGAAGAGCTGCTGCGTCAGATGCTGGACAAAGCTCTGCATGAGTGCAGTATGGTACTGATCTCGGGCGGCAGTTCGGTCGGTGAAAAAGATGCGTCGGAACGCATCATGGAAGAATTCGGGGAGATCCTGTTTCATGGGATCGCCATGAAACCCGGCAAACCGACGATACTGGCTTCTGCAGGCGGGAAACCCGTATTCGGACTGCCTGGACATCCCGGTGCCGCATATCTTGTGAGCCAGCTTTTTGTAAAGCCCATGATTGGACGTCTGCTGGGAAAAACAGCCGGCACAAGAACAGTACCGGCAATACTGAAGGAAGCAATCAGCGCAAATCATGGAAGAGCGCAGTATATGGGTGTATCGCTGCAGGAAGAAAACGGCATCCTGTATGCGGTGCCGATCCATACAAAATCAGGTCTGATCACCGGACTGTCCGGTTCAGACGGGTTCTTCGGTATCCCGCGTGACTGTGAGGGTATTCCGGCAGGACAGATCGTCTCAGTCCGTTTTTATTCCGAAGATTGACAGGAGGTTGAAATATGGCGTTTCATTATCTGACAAATATGCCTCTGGAACAGGCAAGAACCAAATATTTTTCCGCTTTGAGGGAAAACGGGTTCCGGTATGATACAGAGATCATTCCGGTATCCGGATCACACGGGCGCATCACTGCCCGGGCGGTATATGCACATATCAGCGCGCCTCATTATCTGGCAAGTGCCATGGACGGGATCGCCTTAAGGTCTTCCCTGACATTCGGTGCCGGTGAAACATCCCCGGTATACCTGGATCCGGATGATTTTACGGTCGTGGATACAGGTGACCCGATCCCGGACGGATGCGATGCGGTCGTTATGATCGAAGACGTGATCTACCAGGATAACGGCAAAGCAGCTGTATATGAACCGGCGGTTCCCTGGCAGCACATCCGCCAGATCGGAGAAGATATCTGTGCCGGTGAGATGATCCTCGGTTCCCATATGACCATTACTCCTGCCGCGATCGGTGCCATGCTGGCGGCAGGTGTCATGGAAGCTGAAGTTCTGCGCAAACCGGTGATCGGTATTATTCCGACCGGAGATGAGATCGTTCCTCCTTCCGCCAACCCGGGTCCGGGAGATATCGTTGAGTTCAACTCCTCCATTTTTTCCGCAATGGTAAAAGAATGGGGAGCAGAACCGAAAACATTCCCGATCGTGCCGGATCAGCCTGACCTTCTGCGTGATGCGCTGTCCGCTGCGCTTGAATCATGCGACATCGTCCTGCTGAACGCGGGATCTTCCGCGGGCAGGGAGGATTATACAGCACAGATCATTGAAGAAGCCGGTACGGTTATCTGTCACGGGATCGCGATCAAACCCGGCAAGCCTGCCGTACTCGGTCTGCGCGGAAACAAAGCGGTGCTCGGTGTTCCCGGCTACCCTGTTTCAGGCATTCTGGTCCTAAGTGAGATCGTCCGTCCGATGCTGGAAATGTGGTACAGCGCAGAACCGGCAAAAGAAAAGATGATCAAAGCCGTTCTTGCGCGCAATGTGATCTCCGGTCTGAAATACCAGGAATATGTCAGAGTCCGCCTTGGCAGAGTAAACGGAAAGACCGTAGCCTCTCCGCTCAGCCGGGGAAGCGGTGTCGTTTCATCATTCATGAAAGCTGACGGCATTCTTGTCATACCGCAGGGAACCGAAGGATATTCAGCCAGGGATGAAGTGGAAGTACGTCTTCTGAAAGATGAAGAGATCCTTGATCATACGCTGGTAGCCATCGGAAGCCATGATCCCCTGCTGGACGAATGCGCTGACCTGATCCACTTAACGGATCCGAAAATGTTTATGAGTTCCAGCCATGTCGGCTCCATGGGCGGTCTGATGGCAATTCGCTGGGGAGAAGCACATATTGCCGGCACACATCTGCTGAATGAAGAAGACGGTACTTACAATACTGCCTTTATCAAAAAGTATTTCCCAAATGGCGGTGTTTCACTGGTGGAATGCGTCGGACGTACGCAGGGACTGATGATCGCAAAGGGAAATCCGCTTGGGATCAGCAGTCTGAAAGATCTGAATAAAGAAGGTCTGCGCTATGTCAACCGTCAGAAAGGTTCCGGTACGAGGATCCTGATCGATTATCTGTGCCGGAAAGAGGGACTTGATACGACAAAGATCTACGGCTATGACCGCGAAGAGTTTACACATACTTCTGTGGCTGCGCAGATCGCGGCAGGAACAGCGGATGCCGGCATGGGCATCTATTCAGCCGCAAAGCTGTACGGTCTGGATTTCCTGCCGATATGCATTGAACAGTATGACCTGCTGATACGGGATGACGCGATGAATACGGAGATGGTACAGCATCTGCTGGAAGTATTGCGCTCCGATGAATTCCGTCAACGGATCGAAGCGCTCGGCGGATATACCCTGTCTCATCCCGGAACGGTACGGGAACACTTCTGAAAAAAACTGCCGTGAGGCAGTCTGCAGATAAAGTCACTCGGTTTCAAAGAAGAAATCTCCGCTTTTCCCGCCATGCTTTTCAACCAGGTGGATATCGGATATGACCATTCGTTTGTCGATCGCTTTGCACATATCGTATATCGTTAACAATGCCGTGGAAACACCGGTCAGAGCTTCCATTTCCACTCCGGTCCTGCCGTCTGTCCTGACGGTGCATACTGCCTTGATCCGGCAGGTATCTTCCATCATTTCAAATGTCAGCGCTGCGTTTGTCAGGCTCAGCGGATGACACATGGGAATCAGTTCTGAGGTCTTTTTGCAGGCCATGATCCCTGCGGTCTGAGCAACGGTCAGCACGTCACCCTTGGTGACTGTCCTGCCGGCCACTGCTTCAAATACTTCCCGGCTCACAGTAATGTATCCTTCAGCCGCTGCTGTACGGGTCGTGATTTCCTTCCCGGAAACATCTACCATGCGGGCATTGCCCTGTTTGTCAAAATGGGTAAAATCCATGTCCGTTACTCCTTATCCTGTACGTTTTCACAGTACAGGACAGAAACATGATTTGCAATATTTATGATTGCCTCTCAGGACGGAGGAATATACAGCATGATTGATCAATATGGAAGAAATATCGATTATATGCGGATCTCCATTACGGACCGCTGCAGTCTGCGCTGCCGTTACTGCATGCCGGAAGGCGTAGAGCTGGTTCCGATGAAAGATATTCTTTCCTATGAAGAGATCGCTGAGATCGTATCTGCAGGAGTGAAGCTCGGTATCACAAAACTGAAAATCA
Organism: Bulleidia sp.; assembly: GCA_045543875.1. Lineage (GTDB taxonomy): Bacteria > Bacillota_I > Bacilli_A > Erysipelotrichales > Erysipelotrichaceae > Bulleidia. Next base: position 1,396 of record JAZPXY010000068.1, on the reverse strand, counting down.
CCGGCGGGGAACCATTGGTACGAAGAGGCTGTCCTGAACTGGTCAGAAGACTGAAACAGATCCCCGGGATCGAACAGGTCACCATGACAACGAACGGTGTCCTTCTGGAGCACTATCTGCCCGCCCTGCTGGATGCCGGACTGGATGCGGTCAACATCAGTCTGGATACACTGAGCAGGGAGCGCTTTGAGCAGATTACCGGAAGAGATCTGTTTGAGGAAGTCATGCAGGGAATCAGAGCAGCATCAGATTCATCCATCAGAACGAAAATCAACACTGTTCTTCAGAAAGATATCAATGCGGATGAGATACTGCCCCTTGCCGGACTGGCGGAGACATATCCGCTGGATGTCAGATTTATTGAAATGATGCCAATCGGATCCGGCGCAGAAACAGAAGGTATATCAAATACAGAAGTCTTCAATACTCTGAAAGAATATTATCCTCAGATCATTGATGACTCGTCGGTACACGGAAACGGACCGGCGGTCTATGTGCATATTCCCGGCTGGAAAGGCAGTATCGGCTTCATCAGCGCAGTACACGGTAAGTTCTGCAGCTCCTGCAACAGGATACGTCTGAGTGCACAGGGACAGATCAAACCCTGTCTCTGTTACGGCGACATTGCTGATCTCAGACCGGTCCTGCGGCAAGGATACAGTGCCGAAGACAAACAGGAAAAGCTGCAGGAGATCCTGCATGACGCGATATTCCATAAACCGCAGGAACACTGTTTTGAGAATTTTGAGAAGATCACCGAAAAGAACCGGATGGTTAAAATCGGCGGATAGGAGGAATATATGACACAAACAGAAAAAACAGCTGCTGTCGGCAAAGTATTGGCGGTATGTACAAGCCCGGCGAAAGGAACGCAGAAAAACGAAGTGCCTGAGATCGTCCTGAAGGAAGACTGGGGTATTGAGGGAGATGCCCATGCCGGGAAATGGCATCGTCAGGTCAGCCTGCTGTCATTTGAGAAAATTGAGGAATTCCGTCAGCGCGGAGCAGAGGTAGACTTCGGTGCATTTGGCGAAAATCTGGTAGTCGAAGGATTTGATCTGCGGACCCTTCCGGTCGGAACAAGGTTCAGGATCAATGATGCCCTTTTAGAAATGACGCAGATCGGCAAAGAGTGCCACACACATTGTGCGATCCACAAGATCATGGGTGATTGCATCATGCCGCGGGAAGGCGTTTTTGCAAAAGTGCTGAGAGGCGGAACCGGCAGACGCGGTGATACTGTAGAACAGCTTTACCTGGAGCCTGACCGTCCGTTTCCCGCCGCGATCATTACTCTCAGCGACAAAGGTTCCCGCGGAGAACGCGAAGACAAAAGCGGACCGCTGATCAGGTCTATGCTGGAAGAAGATGGATATGATGTGGTCGAAACGCTCCT
>JAZPXY010000067.1:0-46630 GCA_045543875.1 Bulleidia sp. | reverse complement strand
TCATGCGTTTCTATCTACAATATCCACTCACATCCACCACGTTTACGATCCGCATGGTAGCAAAATGGTATCAGTGAGTGGTATCAGTCTTCAAAGTGTATACACTAAGAGCAGCTGCTGATAAAGTCTGCTTAAAGTCTGTTTTTAAATTATAAGTCCTCATTTGCACTGCGTTGGTAAAAAACGAGATCTAACGTATAATTAATTCGTTCTTGGAAAGGGAACAACTAGGAACCTTTCAGGAATGAATTAATGCTAGGCTTGGCGGTCCGTTAATTCATTCCTGAAAGATCCGACCGCCAAACTATGTGTAAATATAAGGACGACGCTTCCTCTTGGGGAGGCTCTTTGAAGTATCTCCCGTGGGATCACACACAGGAGAATTCTCTGTCCCGGAAACTGATCAGTGCAACTGTCCATGAATGGTATGATGCCAAACACAGATCTTCATCTATTGAAGAAATTGTTTTGATCAATTCTGTTGAAGTAACTTTCTGCCGATTATGCGGATCAGGGAAAATCATCTCCTACGGCAAATACAGGACTGGCATTATTCGTCTTTTCTGTAATGACTGTCATCATTCTTTTTCGGCATTGACAGGAACCATCTTCGAAGACCGGAAAATACCAATCTCAGAATGGATCGAGTATCTGATTCATCTGTTTGGATTTCATTCGATTACCACCAGCGCCAGGGATAATCGGAATGCATATTCTACAGGCAGATACTGGCTGTTCAAGGTATTTGCAGTTCTGAAGGACTTCCAGAAAGGCATTATCCTCGAAGGCAATATCTATCTGGATGAATCATTCTTCACTGTTGTTGAATCAAAGAAGAAGCACAAGGAGAACGGCAAAGAATACAGAGGTATATCCAGAAACAAACTATGTGTAGCCGCAGCATACGACGAAGCAGGCCATATTCTTCTGATATACGAGAATACATCCAAACCATCTTTGCGCAGTACATGGAACGCATTAGGTTCTCACATTAAACCAGGATTGCATTTGATTCATGATGGAGAAAAGTCGCATCGTATCCTGATTGAGAAATTGAATCTGACACATGAAGAATACGATTCAAAGCTGTTGAAGGAGCTGCCCGATAAAGAGAATCCGCTGGATCCGATCAATGAGATTCATTCACTGGCCAAGCGCTTTATGAATGCGCATGGAGGATACAACAGGGACAATCTTCAGGATTGGATGAATCTGATTTCATTCATACTGTCAGAACCAAAAGACAGGTATGAGAAGATTGACTTATTCATCAATATGGCGCTAAATTCGCCACGCGTGGTGAAATATCGCGATGTAATGTCCAAAAAAATCAGTAAATAAGCGATTAATCACCAACGCAGTGCAAATTAGTGCGAACGGCGGCGAAGCGGAACCATCCCGTCAGCACTTTTGGTACCGTAGCGTCGGTGGTATCGGCGGCAGGAAGCGGTACCGATATAAACAGAAACAATTGAATCTATGATAGAGCTGTACGGAAAAGACACCGTGCAGCTTTTCCGTCATAGAAAGAGAGGTTTCTGATGTCAAAGATTCCAAAAGAATCAAAGATCCTGCAAGTAGCACACTATGTTGAGAAAGGCGGCCTATCTCAGAACCAGATAGCCAAAACAGTGCATGTTTCAAAGAATCTGGTGTCTGTCATTGCGACAAAGATGGCAGAGAACGAATGGACAGAAGCAGATGTACGTGCAATGAGTGAAGATGAGAGAAAGAGAATCTTCCAAAGAACCGACCTGCCGCCGGCCGTTCCAAAGAAAGAACCGTTGTATTCACAGCCGGATTACGAATTCTATTGTCAGGAATTGTTAAAGCCGGGCGTTACGAAAGAGCTGCTGCAAGACCTGCTGTGTTTCCCTGTCTTTCAGGGCTTCCATTGATGAATAATACTTTTGTCATATTCTTTTCCTTTCCGGTATCATCTGTTTTTACCAGAAGATTACAGCCCGATCAATCCAGCCTTCCGCTTTTGTGTGCCTGCCCAGACCAAAGCCATGGCCAAGTCCGGGAAAGACTTCGATCATGGCATCTGTGCCGTTCCTTCTGATTCTTTCAATTCTTCTTTCCATTGTCTGATATGAAGCGATCCAGTCTGCCGTTCCGACACAGTTATAGGTCGGCGGCTCATTGCCAAAGACTTCACCAAGACCGGTATACTGCATAACCACAGTTCCGGCATTGGAATATGATTTTTCACCGAAGGCAGCAGTACCATATGAGCCAAGCCAGGCTGCCATTCTAGCGCCGGCACTTCCGCCCCATAGAGAATAGCAGTCCGTATTGATGTCAAGTTCTCTAGCATGTTCAAAGATGAAGGCAATGGCTTTTGCCAGATCTTCGCAGGCAGTCTGTGCTCCCGGTCTGTATATCAGAGCGAAGGCGTGGTATCCGTTCTGTGACAGTGTATATGCATGGGGCATACTGTCATGCATGGCACCGACATAGGCAAACCCGCCTCCGGCATTGCATACAGCGAAGCGGCTTCCGGGCTCTCCTTTGAAATACCAGAGACCGGTATCATTTTTACGTGGGTCTACTTTCTTCTCTTCCTCACTCCAGATATCAAGGAAGATCTTTTCTCCTGCTTCTGCTCTTTTCTTCAGATGATTGCAGATGGTTACAGTCATATCAGCGTCAATTTCCGAATACCATGTCAGATCCAGGCTTCCCAGGGTATTTCCTGACATATATCCCCTTTGAACCGGGAACAGCAGCCTGCCCTTTCCATGAAAGACAGGATCATTGATCACTTCACTGATTGATGTATTCCTTGTATATGTCAATGCTTCCTCCTTGTTTTACAAAAGGCCAGCCAGGCTGACCTTTTCATTTGTTAATGTACTAATGCTGTAAATGTGAACTGGATCAGCTTCCAGTCATCATTCTGTTTCTGATAGACCTCCGTCACCATGAAGTGATGCGTTGTCGGACTGCCGTCGAGCATCAGACCGTAATCGACATCGGTCAGGACAATCGCAGTATCACCAAAGGAATGGAGTTCACGGTTATGAACGGTGATATCTGTCGGCTGGAAAATGCCGTCTGTGTAGTATTTCACTTCCTTGTCCAGACTGGCGTTGGTGCCGATATGAACGAAATTGCAGTTAGGATCAGCGATTGAATACATCGTTTCGCCATCCCTCATTTTCATCGCATTCCAGAACGCATCAGATAATGCAAACAGTTTTTCTTGCATATGCTTCTCCTTTAATCGTGAATGTTTCTTCTGTTCAGGAACTGAACAAGTTTTGGATCAAAATGGTTGATAATCTCAGAATGATCCAGAGACTTCGCTGTGATCTGTTCCATTTCCTCATCAGTCAATGTGAAGTCAAAGAGATCTTTGTTCTGGGCCATTCTTTCCGGCTTTGTGCTCTTTGGCAGAATGACTACACCTCTTTGCACATTCCATCTCAGGACGACCTGGGCTGCGCTCTTGCCATACTTTGCACCAATCGCTGTCAGTTCAGGGTCCGTGAAGATACCGTGTTTGCCTTCAGCCAAAGGTGCCCACGCTTCCGGCTGGATACCGAGTTCCTTCATGTTTTCCAGTGCTTCTGTCTGAGCAAAGAACGGATGCAGTTCCACCTGGTTGACAGCCGGTCTGATCTTAACATTTTCGACCAGGTTCATCAGAACGTTCGGGAAGAAGTTGGAAACGCCGATTGCCTTCAGTTTCCCTTCTTTGTATGCATCTTCCATCGCTCTGTAGGCGGAGAAGTAATCTCCCATTGCCTGATGGAGCAGATAAAGATCCAGATATTCAAGTCCGAGCTTATCCAGTGATGTTTCGATGGCCTTCTTTGCCATGTCATAGTTCTTCATATCCTGAACCCACATCTTGGATGTGATGAAGAGTTCTTCTCTTGTAGCAAGACCTGTTTCGATTGCTTCTTTAATCGCAGCACCGACTGCTTCTTCATTCATATAGGAAGCAGCGGTATCGAAAGAACGGTACCCTGCCTTGATGGCATCCAGTACGACTCTTCTGCATTCATCGGCATCGGGGATCTGAAAGACACCGAAACCGACCTGCGGCATTTTCGCGCCTGTATTCAATGTGACATATTCCATGCTGTTTCTCCTTATTCCTGGGCATTGAAGTCCATATTCATGTTTGTGTATTTCTGTGCTTCTTCGATCGTTGCGTTGTAGTAGCGGACATTCTTGTTCACTTTGGCAATTTCTGCCATTTCTTCATCGGTAAGGGTGAAATCAAAGATATTGAAGTTGTCTCTGATGTGAGCCGGATTTCTGGAACCCGGGAAGATGACGTTGCCGGACTGTACGTGCCATCTCAGAATGATCTGGGCATTGGACTTACCATACTTTTCCGCCAGCTTTGTGAAGACAGGCTCATTGATCAGATTCTTGTCGCCATGTCCCAACGGATACCAAGCCATCAGGCCCATGCCGGTTTCAGCCAGCACCTTTTTGAGTTCTGTCTGCGGATAGTACGGATGTGCTTCGACCTGGACCATCTGCGGTTTGATCTCTGCTGTTTCAATGATTTCTTTCAGCCATTCAATCGGGAAGTTGGAAAGACCGAGTGCTTTGACCTTGCCTTCCTTATAAGCTTTTTCCATCATCCTGTAACCTGTTCGCCAGTCGCCTGCCGGCTGATGCAGGAACAGCAGGTCCACATAATCCAGGTTCAGTCTGGCCAGAGTTTCATCGACTGCGTTTTCATCTGTGTAGACAGTCGGCCATAACTTTGTGACAAGGAAGATGTCTTCTCTTGCCACACCGCTTTTTGCGATGGCACGTCCGACAGCCTTTTCATTCATGTAGGCATTTGCTGTATCGATGAGGCGGATACCATCAGCCAGTGCACTTAAGACGGAGAGTTCTGTTTCTTCCGGTTTGAGCAGGAATACCCCGATTCCCGCCATCGGCATTTTGTTTCCGTTGTTCAATGTGAAGTATTCCATATCTGAGTTCTCCTTTTCTTTACACTTACAGAATAGTGCGCTTTCAAGCCCATGTACAATGCCGGATAGTTAATTATGCTATAATTGAAACGCATAGTGAAGGAGAGCTTTATGATCGAGATCTACCTGCTGGAAGCTTTGTGTGCATTGTATGATTACGGTACCTTATCCGCTGCCGCGGAACATCTTCATATCTCCCAGCCTGCGTTAAGCCGCTCGATGCAGAAACTCGAGGATCTGCTTGGAGTCTCTTTGTTTGACAGAACAAAGAACAGGATCACCCTCAATGAAACCGGAAGGATGGCTGCGGTCATGTCAAGAAGAATACTTGAGTCAGAAGAAGATATGATCGCTGCTGTCAGGAATTACGATTCTTCCCTCCATACGGTTTCCGCCGGTTACTGTACGCCCGGTCCGATGATGGAAATGCCTTTGCATCTGACACAGCTTTTCCCTAAGATGAAAGTCTCTTCGGAAATGGAAAATGAGGATGCTTTGCTGAAAGGATTACGGACAGGAAAATATGGATTTGTGATCCTTTCCCACACATACGAGGATGAAGATACGGTCTGCATTCCGTGCGGCAGTGAGTCTCTTTTCTTTTCTCTGATTCCCGCCCATCCGGCTGTTCTGTTCAAAGACCAGGGTCTTTCTTTCAGCCAGATGAACGGAGAAACATTTGTCATGGCCGGCGACATCGGCATCTGGCGTGATCTGACAATGAAAATGATGCCGGATTCCAGGTTCATCCTGCAGGACTCTCTGGAAGCTCTCAGTGCTGTCATTAATGCTTCCACTCTTCCGGCCTTCGCTTCCGACCTTACGATCCGTCTTTTCCGCAGCAATGAAAACAGCGGACGTATCTTTATTAAAATTCTTGATCCGGAAGCAACCATGCATTACCATTGTGTCATTCTGAAGAAAAACCGCGACAGATATGCACGATGGATCACTTTCCTGGAAGAAAGATTTGCAGAGTAGGCAAAAAAATCCGGTGGATGTGAATACAATCATATGTGAAGCCGTTCAGAAACGCCTGAATTCTATAATCACACTGAATATCACACAACCACCTGCCATAGTAAAAGGAATGATCTACTCATCATTCCGTAAATCATTCCCCAATACCTTTCTTATATCAAACGTTATCGGAGCCATCAGTTTGTCAGCTGTTGATTCGATCAGTTCTAACTGCTGCCTGTACAAATCCTTCAAGAGCGGTGTATCGATATTCCCAGTCTTCTGACTTACATGGGCGATCTGATTAATGTTGTTTCCAATATACCGAAGCTGTTTTAAACATTGAATTGCCTCTAAAGCTGGACAGGGCTGATAAACAAATCCCTGAATAAGCTGTCTAAGAATCGTCCCCTTAGGTTTCCTATATATTTTCGTTAAATCATCAAATTGTCTCCACTCTTCCTCCGTCACCCGAAAGCCAATATTTCGAGTGCTTTTTCTATTTGCCATGAATCCTCCTTTTCAACCGGGTCTTAGGGAATTCTCCCTAAAATTTGTATGTGTTGCGACAAATACGTTGCTTGCGAGAAAGTAACACAAATGGAATTCCTTCCCGTTCAGCCGAAATGCCTTTTTGACAATGGTGACGGTGTGACGGTTGTTTGACAGTGTCATAGCATCGTCACACCGTCACTTTTATACACTTTCGTCACCGAGATAGACCAGCTTCATCTGCCTTGCTTTGCTGGTTCTGGGAAGGATCTCATACTGGATATTCGTGTCAGAAAGAAGGTCCTTGTTCTTTGTCAGCAATACCTGTAATCCCTTCCCTCTCAGCGGCAATGACAGCTTCGAACACAATGCATCATGGGACCCTTCATACGTTTTGTTGGCAACGATATAGTTGATCACCCGCACGAGGTTCTCATCGATCATCTCATCGTAATCGTTCTCTGTGACTTCAAACAGAAAACTGTCGTTCTGATAAATAGTCAGTTCATCATCCGGAATATCCTTCCCCTGGACATATAGCTGCCTGCAGTTGCTGAGGTAATTGCGTTTATACATGACCAGGATCGTATCAGCACCGGCTGTAAGGCCACGGCTGCCATAGATCGCATCAAAGGGCTGATCCGGGCTGATCTCTTTACGAAGATGAGTTACCAGAATGATTGCCAGGTTAAATTGAAATGCCAGATTATGGTACCTGGTCACTTCTGCATATTCTGTTTCATAGTCTCTGTCATCACGCGAACGGATCTTGGCAAAGGTATCGATCACAACCAGTTTCAGATCCGGATTCTTTTCCAGTTCTTCCTTGATCCTTGTCTCCAGATCGAAGAATGGATCCGGCTTCAGGATATCGATGATCAGATTATTTTTCGGTTCAAATCCCATAGCCATCAAGCGCTTCTGCAGCTTGGTTTTATGATCTTCCAAAGCCAGATACAGTACAGTTCCCTGAATCACTTTCTTACCAAGGAATTCTTTGCTGGAAGATAATGCATCTGCCATTTGCAGACAGAAGAAGGTCTTACCGCTTTTCTGCGGAGCTCCAAGCAGAGTAACTCCAACGCTGACAAGTCCTTCCACAATATCCTGCGTCTCACTGATCGGACCTGATAACAGTTCAGCGGCGGTGAATCTTCCGCCATAGGTGATTTCACTTCCAGTCTCATAAGTACCTTTGTTATATTTCAATGCACTGTTGATCAGTGTATTGAGTTCCTTTGCAGATAAAGGCGGATCACACTTGATCTCGTTCTCACTCGAAATAGCTTCGCGAATTGATTGATCTGCTAATCCTCTCTTCTGCAGATAGCAGGCAAGATGGAATAAAGTGTCATTCCGTTTTCCCTGAGCGATCTTTTCAAAAGAATAGATATCTCGTCTGGATTCCTGCTTAGGACCTTCCAGGAAGCTGTAAACGGCCTCATTTGCTTCTGCAATCGGATAATCTCTAATAACTTTGTACTCTTTATCACCGATCGTGCTGCCAGCTCCAACGACATATCCGTTTTCACCTCTGATGTCGATTTCCTTATACAGCCCGACACGATTACCGATTTCCTTGTCTACTTTGTAATAGAGATGATAACCTCCTGAAGGGGTCTGAATGACCAGAGTCTTTGGGAACCGGTCTGCATATTCTCTGATCAGATTGATTCCCTCTCTGGAGTGTTTGCAGTCGACATCAATGACAATAAGGCCGTTGCCCGTACAGATTCCGACATTATAATTTCTTCCGATGAACCATCCGTTGATCTGAAACTTATTGCAGGAAGCTTCTTCTTTCCAGGAGCGCAGTACCTGCTCACTCTTGGAATTGTTTTTCAGCGGAAAAACTCTTATATTGGATTTGGCAAAAGTTAATGCAGTATTTAATGCGGGATTCATTGGCGTGGCTCCTCATCTGTATTTACTTTTGCTTTTTCTTTTCCGTCAAAACATTGAATTAGTTTCAGCATCCATTGCTTCAGATCTTCGTCATATGGGCTCAGATCAGATCCGTATAATTCGATAAAACGACACAGCTCCTTGCGGATATTGAAGATGACATATGGTGATGGCAGTGCTGTGATTGTCTTGTCCAGCAGAGTATCAATGATATAGTCCTGCTTCGTCTTTCCGGACAGTGCCACCTTCCGTTCCAGCATTTCATCTTCTCCCCGAGAAACTCGGAAAGATACAATTTTATCCCTCCATCTTCCCTGTCTGTCATTATTCTTATGACTCATATTCCTTGTCCTCCAGTTTTTCAAGAAGACTGGCAATTTCTTTTCCTTTGGTGTCATAGGAATGTGCATAGTGATACGTAATCTGGATTGCTTCATGACCGACTCTGTTGGCAATGTCGATCGGGGAAACACCCTGTTCCATCAGCATGGATACATGGGAATGTCTGAGATCATGAATACGGATCTTCTTGACACCGCTTGCCTTACAGCCGCGCTGCATTTCGTGATACATACCATTCTTTGTGATAGGGAATACTCTTTGTCCTGTTTCGACCTGGTACAGATTCTCCATGTAGTTTTTGAGTTCATCAGAAAGAAACTCCGGCATATCCACATAACGGTTGCTGCGCTTTGTCTTCGGTGTTGTGATCACATCTTCGCCGCCGATCCGCTGCAACGATTTGCATATATGAAGTGTTTTGTTTTCAAAGTCAATGTCTTCCGGAGTTATAGCCATCAGCTCTCCGATTCTTAAACCGCACCAGAAAAGAACTTCAAATGCCATATAGATGACTGGCTTATTAATAATAGCCTCTGAAAACTTTCTGTACTCATCTACCGTCCAAACATCAGGCTCCTTCACTTCATCATTCTTGATTGTTCCTACGATCTGTGCCGGATTCATCTGAAGACCATAATAGCGAACTGCATGATTGAAAATAGAACTCAGCTGCGCATGGGTTGACCTCAGCGTTTCTTTCGAATATTTCCTTCCTGTCTTGCAGGTCTTAGTCAGCATCGTATTCTGCCATTTCATCACTTCTTTCGGTGTGATATCCGCAAGCCGAAAATCATCAAAATATGGACGTATGCAGGTTTCTATCACGTTTTTCTTCGTAAGAAACGTGGATGGTTTTGTATTCTGCCTGCGATCTTCATAATAGATCTCTATGAAATCCTTGAATCGAATACTTGGGTTTCCCTTCTTCTGCGATATGAAGGATGATTCATATTCCTTCGCTTCTTTCTTTGTCTCAAAGTTCCTTTTGAACAGACGTCTTTCTTTGCCATCCCAATCCTGATAACGTTTGGAAACATACCATGTTCCTGTTTTACTGTCTTTGTAAACCGGCATACTCTTTTCTGGTTCCTCCATACATCTTTTCACGGAAATAATTGCGATTCACTTTACCGGGAATGACAATATATCCTTTTTCTTCAAGTTCCTTATTCAGGACTTTGATCAGTTTGTAAGCATAAGCTTTTGAAGAGCCAAGTTCTTCCGCCACATCTGCAGCGCTTAAAAATGTTCTGTTATCCACAATATCTTCTCCTTTCTATATAGTAAATTAATATCTTTACTGTATACTAAGTTTAGTAAAGTTTTTAATTTACGTCAACACCGAACAGTAAAGCTTTAAATTTACATTATTTAATGGTATATGCTAGAATATTCGTGATGAGGAAAGGAGGTTTCGTGTTATGGAACTGACTATGGGCGATCGCATCCGCTTCGTCAGACAGTTCCGGGGATTAACGCAGACAGAATTAGCTGAAAGGGTTGGATTACCTCCTGGCGAAAACGGCCGGATCCGTATTTCCCAATATGAAAACGGGACGCACGTCCCGAAGGAAGAAATGCTGGAAAAAATCAGTTCAGTATTAGGTGTTACTTCGCTGTATCTAAGCAACAAACCTCATACGAACATGCTGGATTTTGCATTTCACCTGCTGGAGTATGATCGCGATTTCCCAATTTTGATTGAAAAGAAAGGAAAAGATGACTACTCTCTGCATTTCAGCAATGAACTTATGTTTGATTTTCTGGATGATTGGATTCAAAAGAAAGCGGATTTAGAAGAAGGCAGAATCAGCAAAGAAGATTACATAGAGTGGACGATCAATTTCAAATAATTACATAACTGCCAGCATTTATCATTCATACATGTTCCGGCTCCGGGTCCTGATCAAACCGCGGAGAATATACCGAATTACCCACTCAGAATAGTGTTTTTCCAGAAATGGTATCAAAATGGTATCAAACAAATTCCCGGATACTGAAAAAGTCGTCACATGGACGGCTTTTTTCATGAATTTTATATATTTTTATGGGATTCAGGCATCAAAACAGGCTGTTTTGCGATGATTTTCCCCCACTTTTGATGCACATCTAATCCTGATTGCACTATTCCCACTCGATTGTTCCCGGAGGCTTTGAAGTAATGTCCAGAGCTACCCTGTTGACATGAGCCACTTCATTTACAATGCGGTTTGAAATCTTGTCCAGGACATCATAAGGAATTCTTGCCCAGTCAGCTGTCATGCCGTCAATGGATGTAACGGCTCTTACAACAACAGTATAGTCATAGGTTCTCTGGTCACCCATGACACCGACGGAATGAATATCCGGCAGGCAGGTGAAGTACTGCCAGATTTCCCTCTGCAGACCGGCACTGCGGATTTCTTCTCTCAGGATCGCATCACTGTCCCTGACGATCTGCAGTTTTTCTTCGGTGATTTCCCCCAGCACACGGATGCCGAGTCCCGGTCCCGGGAACGGCTGACGCCATACCATTTCCTCCGGCAGGCCGAGCTGGGTACCGAGTTCTCTGACTTCATCCTTGAACAGCTTGTTCAGAGGTTCAATGAGCTGAAAGTTCATGTCTTCCGGCAGACCGCCGACATTATGATGTGATTTGATTGTCTGGGCAGTATCCGTGCCGGATTCGATGACGTCAGTATACAGGGTTCCCTGTGCCAGCCAGCGGATGTCTGTTCCCGACAGCAGCTTTGCGACTTCGTCACGGAAGGTATATACAAACTCATTGCCGATGGCCTTGCGCTTTGCCTCGGGATCACTGACACCCTTCAGTTTTTCCATGAACCGTTCGGAAGCATCAATCTTGATCAGATTCAGATCCATGTTTCTGGAGAAGGTATCCATGACCGATTCAGCCTCGCCCTTTCTGAGCAGGCCGTGGTCAATAAACATGCAGTACAGGTTTTTGCCGATGGCCCGGTTCAGCAGGGCTGCGACAACCGAGGAATCGACACCGCCGGAAAGACCAAGCAGAACCTTGTCATCACCGACTTTTTCACGGATTTCCCTGATCTGGGTATCGATATAGTCAGCCATTGTCCAGTTTGCCTTTGCCTGGGCAATCCGGAATACAAAGTTTCTGAGGATATCAAGACCGTATTCACTGTGTCTGACTTCAGGATGGAACTGAAGGGTATAGATTTTCTTTTCATCATTTCCGGAAGCGGCATTGGGACAGGTGGCACTGGAAGCCAGGGGGCGGAATCCTTCTGCCAGCTCCGTCACCTGATCGCCGTGGCTCATCCATACGGTCTGTTTCTGCGGCAGACCGGCAAACAGCGGCGAATCGGTATCGGCTGTAATCTCGGTACGGCCGTATTCTTTCTTTTCAGCTGCGGTGACCCTGCCGCCGCTCATATGATGGATCATCTGCATGCCGTAGCAGATGCCGAGAATCGGCAGACCGGAAGTCAGGATTTCCGGATCGCATTTCGGCGCATTCGCATCGTAGACGCTGTTGGGACCGCCGGAAAAGACAATACCTCTGACATCACCCATGGCCAGGATATCTGCCAGTTTCATATTGCCGGGATGAAGCTCGCTGTATACACCGAATTCTCTGATGCGTCTGGCAATCAGCTGATTGTACTGACTGCCGAAATCCAAAACAATAATCTTGTCTGCCATATACTGTTCCCTTCTTTTTTTACTTTAGTATCATACTTGAAAACTGCTGTTCATGCCTTTTTTTTCTTCAGGGCAGCACCGATAAATCCTCGGAACAGCGGATGAGCCCGGTTGGGACGGCTCTTGAATTCCGGATGATACTGCACGCCGATAAAGAAATCACAGGCCGGAATCTCCACTGCTTCGACCAGCAGATTGTCCGGTGACGTACCGGCAATGACCATGCCGCGGGCTTCATATTCGTCACGGTATGCATTGTTGAATTCATAGCGGTGACGGTGGCGCTCACGGATTTCTCTTCTTTCATAGCATTCCGCAAGCAGTGTTCCCTCTTTAATGACACAGGGATATGCGCCAAGACGCATTGTGCCGCCCTTATCGATTTCATCGTTCTGGCCAGGCATGAAGTCAATGACCTTATGGCTGCTTTCCGGATTGAATTCATTGGAGTCGGCATCCTTCCAGCCCAGGACACTGCGGGCAAACTCAATGACTGCAATCTGCATGCCCAGACACAGTCCGAGATAGGGAATATTATTCTCTCTGGCATATCTTGCGGTAATGATCTTGCCTTCGATGCCGCGGCTGCCGAAACCGCCCGGCACACAGATTCCCGCCACGCCGTCAAACAGTTCCGGAGCACTGTCCTCGGTGACATTTTCCGAATCGATCCAGCGGATATGGACATGGGCATCATGGGCATAGCCGCCGTGCTTCAGTGCTTCGACAACCGACAGATAGGCATCGTGCAGACGGACATACTTGCCGACGATGGCAACCGTCACTTCCTGATGCAGGCTGCGGATCCTTTCTGTCATTGCCTGCCACTCCTGCAGATCGATTTCACCTGCTTCAAGATGCAGCTCCCGGCAGACCAGAGCCGAAAGATTCTGCTTTTCCAGCATCAGCGGTGCTTCATACAGATCGCTGACCGTCGTATTTTCAATGACGCAGTCTTCCTTGACATTGCAGAAGAGGGCAATCTTTCTCTTCACATCTTCCGGCAGGATGCCGTCAGCCCTGGCAACAATGATATTGGGACGCACGCCCATGTTCTGCAGTTCCTTGACCGAATGCTGGGTCGGCTTCGACTTGTACTCATCCGATCCGGAAATATACGGGACCAGGGTGACATGAATGAAGCAGACATCCTCCGGCTTTTCAATATAGATCTGACGGATGGCCTCAATGAACGGCTGTGATTCAATGTCACCGACCGTGCCGCCGATCTCGGTAATGACAATATCAGCATCCGCCCGCTCACCGACATTATAGATAAAGCGTCTGATCTCATCGGTGATATGGGGAATGATCTGAACCGTCGAGCCAAGATACTCTCCCCTTCGTTCCTTGCGCAGCACATTCCAGTACACCTTGCCGGTTGTCAGATTGGAATACTTGTTCAGATCTTCGTCAATGAATCGTTCATAATGACCAAGATCCAGATCCGTCTCAGCTCCGTCTTCGGTCACGAACACTTCACCGTGCTGAATCGGAGACATGGTTCCGGGATCCACATTGATATAGGGATCAAGCTTTTGTGAAATCACCTTGAAGCCGCGCTGTCTGAGCAGTCTTCCCAGTGACGCTGCAGTAATGCCTTTGCCGAGTCCCGACACGACTCCGCCTGTTACAAAAATGTACTTCATGATCACCGTCTCCTGTCTTTTCAAAACATAAAAAAGAGGGCAATAAATACTGCGGCACTTCAGCCGTTTTTTTTATTGCCCTCTGGACAGAATGATTATACAGCAGCGCATTCCTGCATGCAATAACCTGTAATTGTTTTTTTCAGCGCAGTGTTTCGATATATTCCAGCATCATGTCTTCCGGCGCATAACCCGGGAAATATCCGGTATAGACACCATTCTTGTCAATGAAGAACGTTGTCGGATAGCCGGCAACAGCAAAGGTGCTGGTCATTTCCAGATTCTCATCATAAACAACCTGGGCGGTGATGCCCTTGTTCTTCAGAAATCCGGAAACATATTCCCTGTCTCCCTCACTGCCGACAGACGGTGTGGTTACGATGATGACCCTGACATCATCCATCGTTTCATGAATCTTCTGCAAAGTCGGAAGCTCCTGATTGCAGTACTGGCACCAGGTCTCATAGAAACTGAGAATCACAGCCTTTCCTTTCAGGTCGGAAAGCGTGACGGTATCCCCCTGCCATGTCGGCAGCGTGAAATCAAACTCATCGACAGTCGGATCGTGATATTCTTCGGCTGTTTCCTGTGTCGTCTGATCCGCGGCAGTTTCCTGCGGCATGCGGGAAGAGGAGAAGCCCTGCCACAGCATATAGACTCCCATCAGCAGTACGACAACGCCGCCGGCAATGCCGGTATATTTCACAATGTCACGGTGCTTTTTCAGGAAGTTCAGGATTTCTCCGGTAAACAGTCCCAGCAGCAGAAACATGAGAATGAAGCCCAGTGTATAGGAGCCGATCAGCAGCCAGCCTTCGCCGGCTGTCTCGGCTGCGGAGGACATGACAATTGCCTGTGCCAGCATCGGTCCGATGCATGGTGACCAGGCAAAGCTGAAGAAGAAGCCCATCAGCCACGCCTTCAGATAAGACATCCTGCCGCTGAGATTCAGATTCTTCTGATAGGTGCGGTTCAAAGCGGGAATTTCGATCACATGCAGGGAAACCAGTCCGAACAGGATCAGAAGAATGCCGCCGATGATCTGCATGGCTGTCCGGTGATCGGCAAAAAAGGTTCTGAGGGCAGATGATCCAAGCCCGGCCAGAAAGAACACCGTGCAGATTCCCAGCACAAAACAAAGCGTCAGGAAGAATGTCTTCCGGCGCCTGTATGTGTATGTTCCGTCTGCGTTTTCTTCCCTTGCGTCCCTGGTCAGATAGCTGATATACAGCGGGATCAGCGGCAGCACGCAGGGTGAGAAGAATGACAGCAGTCCTTCGAGAAACAGACTGCCGGCACTGATATTAAAATTCATTGACTACTCCTGTTATGAAATGACCTTTGTCAGGGTGAAGATCAGCACGAGAATGCCGAGTGCCGCCCGGTAAAGGGCAAAGACTTTCAGATCGTTCCGGCGCAGATAGTTCAGCAGGAAACGGATCACAAACAGCGATGTGACAAAGCAGACCGCTGCTGCGGTGATGATGACGCCCAGTCCTTCCAGGCTGAAGGCCGTATCTGACAGAATAAACTTGATCAGTCTGAGAACGGATGAACCGGCAATGGCTGGAACCGCCGTCATAAATGCATATTCCGCAGCCGTTTCACGGCTGAAGCCCAGCAGCTCGCCGCCGGCAATGATACTTGCTGAATGGCCGATGCCGGGAAGCAGTCCCAGAAAACGGAACAGGCTGATTTTGGCAGAATCACTCGGACGGATCTGGGCCGTCGTTTCTGTCCTGATCTGATGGTCCTTCAGGCTGATCCAGAACATGATGCCGGCAAACAGAATCAGCGCTGCCGCAAGTGCCCATCCCGAACTCAGAGTGGTATTGATGAAATCATCCAGCAGAAGCCTGAGGATACCGGCCGGAAGGCAGCTGATCAGGATCATCAGCCACAGCCGCTGGATCTTTCGTTTCCGCTGCGGGCGGAGTCCTTTCTGCCAGGGATTGAGCCGGCTGCCGTACAGCAGCACAACGGCAAGCAGTCCGCCGATCTGTATCAAAGATCGGAACAGAAGCCAGAATGCCTGATTGGAAAGATAATCATTGTATATCTGCAGCGGCAGAAAAGATTTCATCAGTGTCATGTGGGCTGCCGGGCTGATCGGAAACCAGCAGACAATGCCCATGATGAATCCGTATAACAGTGACTGCAGCAAGTTCAGAATGAATGTCATCTTTCTCTCCCCGATATCGGAGATATTATACCATAACCATCTGAAACATGCTGTTGGCATACAAATGATTAAACCGGTTTACTCATTGTGTTTAAATTGTTTGCAATGCCAATTGATTTTTGTTATTCTACCAAAGAATGTGCGTAAAACGCATATATAAGGAGAAGCATATGAAACTTCGTGAAGAACTGGTATCCCTGCTGCACAAGGAGATCGAAACAGCCAGTGACAGAGAGCTCTATGACGCATGTCTTAAACTGGTCAAAGCGAGATCCGCTCAGATTCCGACAGTTCAGGGAAACAAAAAAGTCTATTATATCAGCGCTGAATTCCTGATCGGCAAACAGCTCGGCAAGAACCTGATCAACCTCGGACTGTTTGATGAGATGGACCGGATCCTGAAAAACAGCGGAAAATCCCTGGAAGCAGTGGAAGCCGTTGAAAAGGAACCGTCTCTCGGCAACGGTGGCCTGGGAAGACTGGCAGCCTGTTTCCTCGATTCGATTGCCACTCTGAACCTGCCCGGCGACGGCATCGGTCTGCGTTACCATTTCGGTCTGTTCAAGCAGCAGTTCCGTGATCACAAGCAGTTTGAGATTCCGGATGAATGGCTGGACGGCGGCAATATGGTGTGTGACACCGGCATCACCTTCCCGGTACAGCTGGCCGGAAAGACATATCAGTCGCGCATGTATGACATGGATGTCATTGGCTATAAAGGAAACAAGAACACGCTGCACCTGTTCGATCTGGATACCATCGATGAATCCATCGTTCATGACGGCATTCAGTTCGACAAGACAAATATTGAAAAGAACCTGACACTGTTCCTCTATCCCGATGACAGCGACAGAGACGGACAGCTGCTGCGCATTTACCAGCAGTACTTCATGGTCAGCAGCGCTGCCCAGCTGATTCTCCGAAAGGAAAAGGAAGCCGGTCATGACCTGCACCATCTTGATCAGTACGTTGCCGTACAGATCAACGACACCCATCCTTCCATGGTCATCCCGGAACTGATCCGCCTGCTCATGCTGGAAGGCATTCCGATGAAGCGGGCTGCCGACATTGTCAACAATGTCTGTGCCTATACCAATCACACGATCCTGGCTGAAGCCCTGGAAAAGTGGCCGCTCGACTATCTGGGAGAAGTCGTTCCGCACCTGATGCCGATCATCGAAGGCCTTGACTATGCGGCTTACTGTGCCTTCAGCGGCAATCCTGACCTGATGATCATCGATGATCACAACCGCGTGCACATGGCCAAGATGGACATGCACTATTCCCGCTCCATCAATGGTGTAGCGGCCCTACATACAGAGATCCTGAAAAACCAGGAACTGAAGCCGTTCTACAATGTCTATCCGCATCGTTTCAACAACAAGACCAACGGCATTACCTTCCGCCGTTTCCTGATGCATTCCAATCCGCAGCTGACAAACCTGATTGATGCTCTGATCGGCGAAGGCTGGAAACAGGATGCCTATCATCTGGAAGAACTGCTCCGTTACTACAATGACGAAAACACTCTCGACAGACTGGAAGAGATCAAATATCAGAACAAGGTGCGCCTGGCCGCATTCATCAAAGAAAAGGAAGGCATCGAAATCGATCCGAATTCAGTCTTTGATGTTCAGATCAAGCGCATGCATGAGTACAAGCGCCAGCAGATGAATGCTCTCTGGGTCATCTACAAGTATCTGCAGATCAGGGACGGTGCTCTGCCGCCGCGTCCCATCACCGTCATCTTCGGCGGCAAGGCTGCCCCGGCATACCGCATGGCAAAGAATATCATTCATCTCATCCTCTGCCTGCAGGAACTGGTCAACAATGATCCGCTTGTCAGTCAGTATCTGAAGGTTGTCATGGTTCAGAACTACAACGTCGAAAAGGCAGAAAAGATCATTCCTGCCTGCGACATTTCCGAACAGATCTCCCTGGCTTCAAAGGAAGCTTCCGGCACCGGCAATATGAAGTTCATGCTGAATGGTGCTGTTACCCTCGGTACGGCCGACGGTGCCAATGTCGAGATCCGCAACCTTGTCGACAATGACAACATCTATATCTTCGGAAGAACATCCGATGAAGTCATCGGCCTCTACAATACCAGCAGCTATCATTCCTGTGATTACTACTATCGTTCCCATTCCATTCACAGATGCGTCGACTTCATTGCCGGCGATGAACTGTGTGCGATCGGTGACAGAGCGATGCTGAATGAGCTGAAGGACAACCTCATCAACAAGGACTGGTTCATGACCCTGCTCGATCTGGAAAGCTACTGTGCCGTCAAGGAAACAGCTCTGATGGACTATGAAAACAGAGCCTGGTGGAAGCGCAAGATGCTTGTCAATATCGCCAGAAGCGGTTTCTTCTCCAGCGACCGTACAATCATGGAATATAACAACGACATCTGGCATTTACGCTAAGATTCAGTATATGATTAAGGGGCGCTCAGCGTCCCTTTTATTCAGGAGGAAAATAAAATGGTAGTAATTGAAATGGAAAACGGTGATGTGATCAAAATCGAGCTTGATCCAGAAGCAGCTCCGGTCACAGTCGCCAATTTTACAAAGCTGGTAAAGGAAGGCTTCTATGACGGCCTGATCTTCCACCGTGTCATCCGCAACTTCATGATCCAGGGCGGCGATCCGACCGGAACCGGCAGGGGCGGCTCCAAGGAAACAATCAAGGGTGAGTTCGCTGCCAATGGCGTCCAGAATCCGCTGAAGCACACCCGCGGTGTCATTTCCATGGCAAGAGCCATGGACCCGGACTCTGCTTCATCCCAGTTCTTCATCATGCATCAGGATGCCCCGCATCTTGACGGCAGCTATGCCGCCTTCGGCAAGGTTGTTGAAGGCATGGAAGCTGTAGACCGAATCGCTGAAACACGCACCGACTGGATTGATATGCCGATAGAGCGCCAGGTCATGAAGCGTGTCTGGATCGAAGAATAAGCATCAAAAAAAGAAGAGATACAGCATCCCTTCTTTTTATTTTGCATATTTGATGAGATTTGCTTACTTGACAAGATCTTTCAGTGTCTTGCTTGCCTTGAACTTCGGAGACTTCGTAGCCTTGATCTTGATCTTTTCGCCGGTTGCCGGGTTCAGACCTGTGCGAGCCTTTTTCTTAACAACGGAGAATTTGCCGAAACCGTTGATATTGGCTTCACCGCCCTTTTTGATCGTTGCGGCGATTTCATCAAAGACAAAGTTAACTGCCTCGTTGGCATCCTTCTTTGTAAGATCGAATTTCGCAGCCAGATCTTCAGCAATTGTCTTCTTTGTAATAACTTTAACTTCTGCCATAAAACTTTGGCCTCCTTATCTGAACTCATTGTAGAACATTTTACCGCCTTTTCAATAGATGAGCCTCAAATAGTGCCTGTATTACAGGCTTTTCCGGCATTTTGACACATCATTCGCGGCGGCTGGAGCCGTCGGAATAGCTGATCACAATGCCCGGCTGAACATTGAAGCAGAATCTGTTCATCATGATTCCCTCACCGTCATCTTCGATGGAGTACGCCTCGATCAGCACACCTCTGGCAACCAGTTCGCTGCCCTCATAGACAGGCGTTGCCCGGTAAAGAACATGGTTGCCGGTACGGTGGATATAGGAAGAAACCTGATTCTCAAGCGGCCGCATGCCTTCCATGTTCATATACTGGCTGCCGGTGATGAGGTTGTCGGCATTGGCATTCTCGCCGCTCAGTTCATAGGCAATCAGATGGCAGCGGTGAAACAGCCACCCCTCCTCCACCAGATCATCATAGCGTGCTGACTGCCAGCCGCTGGGAATCACTGTACTGATATCGCCGCGTTCTTCTGCCGGCAGCAGCTCCGGCCCCAGCATGGCCATGGCAGCCGTGCAGCGGCCAAGACTATCCCGCTCGCCGTACCGCTCATACGGTTCGGCATCCTTTTCCTCCGCCAGAAAGAACGGTTCATCATCATTGATGACCGCATACGGATCCTTTGCATACACCGGAATCGCTGTCAGTCCTACCGGCATCTCCTCTTTCGGCATCAGGAAAACAGATGCACATACCAGCAGCGACACGGCAAACAGAAGAAAGGCATTTCTCAGCCGGTATTTTGCGGCATATTTCCATTCTGCCCGGTGATATCTCCAGAGCTGATACAGACACGTCAGAAACATGAATGCGGATATTGCCAGAACCAGAAGTTCCTTTCTGTTCAGTGACCAGAACCATTCCATGGCATCATTATAGCAATTTTTGCGAATGAAAAAGGTGCACGCAGGCACCTGACTATTCAAAGGAATGAATGACGGAGAAGAGAATGCCGGCAGAATTACGCGCTGCCTGTTTCTCAAAGGCCTCATAATCCATTGTCGCCGAATCATCCGCCTTGTCCGAAATGTAGCGGATAATGACAAACGGCACATTGTTTCTTTCCGCTGTATGGGCAACAGCGCAGCCTTCCATCTCCGTGCACAGGGCTCCGAACGTTTCCCGGATCCATGTCTTTTTCTCAGTTGAGGAAATGAACTGATCACCGCTGGCAATCCGGCCTTCATGCACGCCGATTTCCGGTGCAGCACTGCGGATTGCATCAATGATCCGCTTTCTCAGTTCCGGATCAGACGCAAAGCCGACGCCGTTATGGCCGGGAACCTGTCCTGCCGGATAGCCGAAGATGCCGACACTGAAATCATGATAGACGGCATCCGTTGATACCACGACATCGCCGATGTTGATGCGGGCATCCAGAGAACCAGCAATTCCGGTATTGATGATATGCGTGACCTGAAAGCGGTCAATCAGGATCTGGGCACAGGTAGCCGCATTCACCTTGCCGATACCCGAACGGACGATTACCGTATTGATTTTTCCGATTTTTCCGACATAGAATTTCATTCCGGCAGCTTCCTCTGCCCTGGCAATGATCATTCTGTCCAGCAGTGTCACGATTTCCACATCCATCGCGCCGATAATACCGATTTTCATACTGTCCTCCTGCATCTGAACGTGTATTATTATATCCTTTCGGGAACGAAAATCCTATGGCTGAACACGGATTTTGCATTCCCTGTACGCTTTGTGCGCCTTTTCTGCTTTCCTTATATTTCTATTTTTATATAATAGTTAACATGAAAAAGAACAGAATGATCAAAAGAATGGCAGCTGCAGCAGCTGCCTGCATAGCCCTGAGCACGCTCCCGGTCTCTGCCGAAGGAACGGATGACACCCTGACCGACGGCCTGTACAGTCAGTACATGATCGTCATTGATTCCGACAGTGACCAGGTGCTGGCTGAAAAGAACCCTGATGAACGGATGTATCCGGCATCGATGACCAAGATGATGACAGCGATCATCGCCATCGAGAATATCCAGAACTATGATGAAACAATTACCATCACCTTCGACATGATCGACGGCCTGGTCGAAGAAAATGCCTCCCGCATTGCCTATTCCGAAGGCGATGAACCGGTCATCCGCGACCTGCTGTATGCCGTAGCCCTGCCTTCGGCTGCCGATGCCACAAATGCCCTGGCCTCCAGGGTTGCCGGCAGTATCGGTGCCTATATCGACCTGATGAATCAGAAAGCACAGCAGCTGGGCATGGAGAATACTCACTTTGTCAATACATCCGGCCTGCATGATCCCGATCACTACTCCACTGCCCGGGACATGGCAAAGCTGCTGAAATACTGCCTGCAGAATGAAATGTTCCGGAACATCTTCAGCACCGCAGAATACCATCTCGGACCGGTAGCCACATTCCCTGACGGCATTGACATTTACTCCACTGCCGCCGTTGCGGCCGAAAAGAAGGGAGTGGACATTTCCGAAATGATCGGCGGCAAGACCGGATTCACCTATGAAGCCGGCTACTGCCTGGCTTACTGGACAGCTATCAATGATCTCAATCTGATCGTTGTTACCGGCAATGCCGGCGGAACAATGGATGATCCCCTGCATGTTGTCGATGCGGCTGAGACAATGCGGCGTCTGCACGGCTGGCGCCGGAAGACATTCTTCACCGCCGGCGAAGTCATGCATACCATCACCGTAAATCATTCCTTCGATCATCAGGAAATGATCTATATCGAAGCCCCGGACGCATTCATTCTGGATATTCCGGAAGAATGGCAGACTTCAATTGCCTGCAGCCTGCCTGATGAAGTCACAACCACCTATGAAGACCAGGAAATCACCGGTTCCCTGATCGTCAAAGGCGGTGACAAGGTTCTGTATACAAATGACTATACGGTCACCATCCCGCGGGAAAGGAACTTCTTTGCCCGCCAGTGGAAACATATCAGATCCTGGTTCTCAAAAGATGACTGATTTCAGTCATCTTTTTTTATGAGATTTCTTTCTTTTGTCCTGGCGACAAAGCGCATGCCAATTCCTTTCGGAACTTTTGCGGCCAGACGGCTGAGGACACCGGGTATGATGACTGTCTTTCCCTTTTTCATCATCCGGTATGCAAAGGATGCGCATTTATCGGCATCCATCACATAAGCCGGCATCTTCTGACCCGACTTGCGGTAGAAACCGGTATGAACAGGACCCGGACAGAGACAGCAGACATGCACGTCCGTACCTTTCACTTCCTCCGCCAGAGCCTGCGTGTAGCTGAGCACATAGGCCTTTGAGGCATAATAGGAGGCAATATACGGACCCGGCAGAAAAGCACCGGTCGAGGCAACATTCATGATCACTCCCCGGTTTCTTTCCAGCATATCCTTCAGAAACAGCTTTGTCAGAACGGTCAGGGCTGTAATATTGACGGCAATCAGCCGTTCATCCTCTGCCGCCGGAATCTGCCAGGACTTCCCGGCCGTTCCCATCCCGGCATTGTTGATGAGAACAGATATTTCCATATCCGATACTGCTTCATGCAGTTTCTCTGCCGCCTGCGGTTCACTCAGATCAACGGCAGCCGTTCTGACGCTGACATGATATTGTTTTTCCAGAACAGAAGCCGCATTCTGCAGCTTCTTCTCATCCCGGCCGGCAATGATCAGATCATAGCCGTCTCTGGCAAAGCATTTTGCAAGTTCAAGACCGATTCCTTCCGAACCGCCGGTAATCAGAACATGACTCATGGCTGCCTCCTTTCCTCAATTGTATCAGCCGGAGATGATATACTGTTAGCATAGCGAGGTGAAATCATGATATATCCTTCATTTCTGAAGAAAAATGATATGATCGGCATTTCCGCGCCGAGCGCTGGTGTCGGCCGCAAGCTGGAAGACTTTGACCGCTCCCTGAATACCCTGCGCCGAAAGGGATACAGAATCAAAGAGACCGAATCCGTACGTCTCAATGACATGCGCGGCGGCACCGCCGAAGGCCGGGCCAGAGAACTCGTTTCCCTGTTTCAGGATGACGAAGTGGATTTTGTCATGGCTGCAGCCGGCGGCGATTTTCTGTTTGAGATTCTTCCGTATGTGAACTTCAGTGCCATGAAGAAACATCCCAAATGGCTGATGGGCGCATCCGATCCGACCGGCATCCTGTTTCCCTTCACGACAAAATACGATGTCGCTACGATCTATGGCTGCAACGCCGGCAGCTACGATGTCCTGCCGCTTCCGAAATACCTGCAGGACAATCTGAAGATCATCAGCGGCAATCTGCCGGTTCAGACCAGCTACCGCCGCTATATGAAGACACCCGGCTTCCTGGCCGAAAAGATCGAATATGATACGCCGGTAAAATGGCTCGGCACAGTTGATTCCCTGCATGTTCAGGGCCGCTGCATCGGCGGCTGCATCGATGTCCTGAAAGACCTGATCGGCACCAGATATGACGGTGCAAAGGAATTCTGCCGCCGCTATAAGGATGACGGAATCATCTGGTATTTTGACAACTTCTCCCTTGGCGCTGAAGTATTCTACCGCACCCTGCTGCAGATGAAGTATGCCGGCTGGTTCGATCATGCCAAGGCTGTTCTCATCGGCCGTGTCCTGTTTGAATCCAGTGATACCGGCATGACTTACGAAGAAGCCATTCAGCGTGCCCTCGGTGATCTGCCGGTTCTGTATCAGGCAGACATCGGACATACGATTCCCTCGATGACAATGATCAACGGCGCCATCCTGGATGTCGAATACAAAAATCACAAATCAGCCCTTACATTTTCACTCAAATAGGATTATGCTATATTAGCATATTCCGATGGGGCTTTAGCTCAGCTGGGAGAGCGCATGGTTCGCAATCATGAGGTCGCGAGTTCGATCCTCGTAAGCTCCACTGCCTGATAAAGGGGATTGATCAAATCCCCTTTATTTATCGCCTTTTTGAGCATTTTCAAATATACTCAAAACAGAGTTGGGACCGACTTTGGGACCGACTTTTTCATTTTGCATTCTTCGAAAACAAAATTTCTATAAATAAAACGAACAGAAATAAAGAGAAATAAACCAAAGTGAAATAAAACAAAACAGCATTGCTGCATGGCATCCTGAAGTTCTGAGTCCTTTTCGGAGATAATCCTTCTGAGCCGGGCATTTTATCTAGTATGAAAACACCGACATCCGTTTATCCGTTCTTGATGAAAGTTATAGGTGCAGTGATGGATAATTCTTTAGAAGAATCTGTGGCAAAACAAATACTGGATTGGATTGAATCTTTCCTGGTTCGCAGAGTGGTTTGCGGATGATGCAGAACAAGAATATAATTGAGAAGAATATTACGCTTTGTGTATTAATGAAAGAGGAATGATATGACAGAAAAACAGAATCTTGAAACAGAAGAACTTAAGAAGGCGGTCGGCGGAACACGTCAGGAAAATGAAGAACTGATCAGAGAGATCCTTGCCAATCCGGTTCTTGCGGCGGAATGGGAAGAATTGAAAAAAGATGGCCACGAAGACGAATATCGGTTACAACGGCTTGTCCGGTGGGCTCTGGAGACATCTGTCGTTATTAACAGCGGCAGAAGCAGGAATGAATATGATTACGGGCATATTTCGCATGATGAGGTCCTTGAAATAATCAGAAACTACAGATAAAACGATTTGCTGTATCTGTTTTCGACAGTAGAATAGCAATACTACATATGCTTGTGAAATTGCTAATAATGTTTCGCCAAAAAAAATAACTAAATTTATTGGCGTTTACATGGCGATAGCTCAGTAATAAAATATTATTGTCAAATATTTTACTTATAACAGCATATACAAAAACAACGCAGCATCTAGTTGCGTTGTTTTATTGATATGACATGTTTTAAGAAAAAGTCGAAAGGTATTTCTTAATTTATCCTTTCCTTTGCTTATAATTTGACAGTCCACCTGTAAAAAAATGCTGAAAATCTTCAGCATTTTTTCTTTTTCATTCAGATATTTTTTTGGCCCACTCCCAGATATGGGTGCCGTCGGATGACTGCGGATCATTCCGGAAGGTAAAGATCCATGTCCAGTGGTCATTGTATTTCACTTCCTGCGGGATTCCGGACAGATCATAATCCTGTACGGTACTGATTTTGCCTCCCGGTCTGACATCACCGGAGATGCCGGTGATTTCTTTCAGATCAGACGTTTCATAAAGACTCATCCGATACCGTCCGCCGGCTGTTTCATATGTCGTAAATGCGGCAGCGATCCCCTGTTCCCCTTCATAATGCTTTGAAACCGTCTGTCTGTTCTCAGACAGGAACTTCCAGATCCGTTTTGCGCACAGCTCGGGATCTACGGCGCTGTCGGTTTCCCCCTGCACCAGCCATACGGCAGTGCGGGCATCCCTGAGCCGGTTCAGTTCTGCATCGGTCAGATTGGCATCATCGGTATGACTGCGGGCATTGGCCGCATCCAGAGCCGGACAGGTAATCATCGCAGCCGTGAACAGGTCGGGATACCTGAGGATCATTCGCACGCTCATGAAGCCGCCGGCAGAAATACCGGCGATCCAGACCTTGTCCGGATCAATCTTTTCCCGGGCAATAACCTGCATGATTTCATCACCGCAGATTTCGGTCAGGTTGTCACGCTTTGCGAAATACCACATATCCGGTGCCTGAAAGGCCATGACATGAACATCTCCGAATACTTTCCGGGCATCGCTTACCCATACGCTTCCGCCTCTGTTGGCAAGGATCTGGGCAGCATTGTTATGGGTGGTTCCATTGATATCACCTTCACCGTTTCCGTGGAAATAGACAATCAGTCCGTTTTCCGTGCCGCGGTGATACTGATAGCTGATGCGGTCCTGCACATCCTCATACTCTGACAGTTCCCGGTTTTCAAGATCCTTCCAGGATGATGCACTGCAGCGGTATCTGCCGCTGATGATCAGATCCCGGCCGTCGCGGGAATGGGCCTTCAGCGGCTTTTTCTGCTCGATCCGGAAAGAGAGCCTTGCCGGCACATTGCGTCCTTCCTTCAGCCAGGTCAGAACAGGTGCCGATGCCAGACGGAAATATGCCTTCAGAACAGAGCCGTGAATCTCGGTTCTGACAATTTCCAGAGGTTTTGCGGAATCATAATATGCATACGGTTTCCCGGCATCCTGTCCTGCCTCCGCAAAAGAACTCATATATACAGCGAAAGAATCCGGATCAGCCTCATCGATCCGGCTGTCACCGTAATCGATCTGCATGGCACTGACACAGGCGCCCTCATCCGTCACAGTGCTTTCAAAGCTGACGTTGCAGGCATCACTGTCATCCTTTTCAAAGCGGTACTTCTGTCTGATGTCAGGGTATTTCTGGTGATCGGTTTCGCTCATGAACATTGCCAGCGGCCGTACAAACAGTCTTTTCTCTCCGTACAGCGCCCGATAGACCATGACCATCTCACCGGTCTCGCTGTTCTCTGCCTCACCCACGATTTCATACAGATACTGATCGGTCGATGCATCAGCGGTTTCCCGCTTGAAATGACGGACAATATCACCGGCTCTAAACTGTCTTTCCATTACTGTCTCTTTCTGTCATTCTTCATCCGGCTGCTGGCCGTCATGTGCCTTCCACATGCATTCACCGATCTTCATGTCCGTGAATACAGCCCGGAAACTGGAATCTTCGGGACTGCAGGCATAGATGCCGAAACGGATCGTGCCGGCGCCTTCATGCATATGACAGACACGCATCTGGGAGAATGCAGTGCCGTCAGCGGAACACTCAACGCAGTAGTCATCGCCGCGGCGGCTGGAGCGGGACCACATGGTTCTGACATCAGCCGGAATGGCTGTTGTTGCCCAGTCGGACCAGCCGTGATTGGTCACCACCGACCCGAGGTGCTGGAACGATTCATTCTCATATTCAACTGATGCCTTGAGCCAGTTTTCCGAATCCAGATACATGACAATGCCGCACTGATCAAAACGGTGATGGCTGTCGGTGAAGTCTGTCTTTACGGTAAAGGAAAAATACTGCTCATCTGTTTCATACTGCAGAGCCGGTGCCGAATCATTGCGGAAATGATAATAGGTGCGCTGCCAGAGGTCAGTATGCGGCTCGGTTACGATTTCGATTCTGTCAGGTCCGATCGTATATTCTTTCGGCTCCCTGATCCATTTCATGTTTTCAGTCATTTCGTTCTCCTTTGTTAAATACTGCTGCCGGCCGGTAGACAAGATTGCCGGTACCGCCGTCCAGACGGTTATAGCGTTCATCGATATCCCGCACTCTGCGGCCGTCGCCGTAAGGATTCAGGCCTTCTGCGATCTTTCCGATGACATTGCCCTTTTCTGTTTCCTGCATGACTTCTTCGCACAGTGTGATCAGATCATCAACCGTGCGCTTTGCGGCAAGCGGCGCCCCGTGGCAGATGATGAAGGCGTCATAGGCATCTTCCATGCCTTTCAGACGCTGCAGGGAATGATAATAGTTTTCCAGAGTATCTGATGTCTCACAGCACAGCAGCGTATTCTGGTTGGCCGCATCGCCCATGAAGATGATGCGGCTGGTACGGTCCAGATAGGCAGTTGAACCGAGGGTATGGCCGGGCACTGCCACCGCCTCCAGGCTTCTGCCGCCAAGGTCAAAGACATCCCCGTCCCTGACAATAGCTGTATGCATCGGCCGGCAGCGGACAATTGCCTCATCCGGACACGGCAGCGTCATATGATTCATTGCCAGCAGATACCCTTTCCTTGATTCATAGCTGACCGTATCCGTTTCCAGAAACGGCAGATCCCTTTCCGGAATATATACCTGACCGTCTTCAAACGTATAGATATTGCCGGAATGATCGGGATGGACATGGGTAATCAGCACGATCAGCGGCTTATCAGTCAGAGTCCTGACAAATTCATGCAGACTGCCGACACCGGTGCCGGTGTCGATCAGCGCCGCTTTTTCTTTTCCTTCAATCAGATAGAAAAAGACACCGCTGAGGTCCGTGATCATCATTACACCGTTTGCGAGCGGTGATGCCTTGAAATATTCATTGTTCATAGCTGGCTCCTGCAGATGAAAAAGAGAATGATCTCTTTTACTGTTTTTTCTCCTGCTGCGGCAGCGGTCTCAGACCGTAGTAATCGCAGAATGCCTGATAATACATCTCGGCTGACTTTGCATAGGCTTCTTCATTCGCCCAGGCACTGACATCCGCTTCATTGCTTACATAGATCTGCTCACTGACAACGGCAGGTCCAAGTGACTTTTCCATGATCGTCCAGGTGTCGAGGCCGTAGTCGGTCTCATCATCGGGCGGAACGATCTTCAGCTGAAATTTATTCTCAGCGATCGGCTCATAGTACATGTATCCGATCTCCGCTTCTCTTTCTTCGGCAAATGCCTGCTGAATGCTTTCGGCAAAGGCGAGACTGCGCTCATGTCCGGCAGAAGACGGTTTTTCAGCGTAGATATGCATGCCGGATTTTGCCGGATCAGGGTCATAGCCGGCATGGATGCTCAGCACCATGTCCGCTTCTCTTTCGTTGATATCCTTTACAATATTCAGAATCGAACGCGACGTTCCCGCCTCATGGGTCCTGACGGTGATGAAGCGGCTGTCTTCCTGCAGTCTTGTACACAGGGCATTGACGACACCTTCGGCATAGTCAGACTCATTGATCAGGCCGGTATATCCGGTCTGTTCGCCGCCGTATGCGGCATCAACGGCAACGATAATGCGGTCGGAAGTCAGATGCAGGCAGCCTGAAAAGGACGACCCGACAGCCACAAACGCCAGTATCACGGCAAGAATGATCACCAGCGGATTCTTCAGTTTCATTTTTTTCTTCGCTGCTGTCATCTGTATTTCCCCTCAAGTTCTTCCAGCCTGTCGTCTGCTTTCATATGATCGATGATCTTCATCATCAGCTGTTCCATGTCACTGCCGGCACTGTAGTCAGCTTCGCTCATATAGTTGGCACGGCCGTCATCAATCAGTTTTTTTGCCGTATTCCTCGCCTTCGCAGAATTGCGGTTATAGACGGCAATTGCCTTGCCGCCGTATTCCTTCACCAGGCGCATGCAGGGAATATCGGTCACCCCGTCGGCAATATAGACCATACGTGAGAACGGAACCGGACGGTCCTTCGGAGCGATATAGCCGTTGAGATCCTCATCATCATTTTCATCCAGCACCTGCTTGTTGATGCGGAAGACATACTGGGTCTTGGTCGTATAGTTGATGACCTGGGCCGGCCATGCGGCCACACCGTTTTCGTAGTAATAGCGGCAGGCATAGATGCGGGTAAATTCATCGGCAATCGGTGTCGCTTCAATGATTTCCTTCATGCCCGAGGAAATAATATAATGCTCGATCAGAAAACCGGCTTTGCGGCCGTAGTCATTGATGCGCCGGAACCATGTTTCCACGCCCGGATAAAGAACGATTTCCTTGCCGAGACTGAAAAACATATCCTTGCGGATGGGATTGTTCTGTTCAGCAAACTTGTGCTGCAGCATATACAGATAGGCACTGATGCTGTCCATATGGTTGCGGATGCTCAGTTCCGTCACCTCATTCCAGAACTCGCCCGGATTGTCATATCCCAGGGCCGGAATCAGGCTGTATTCCTGCATATCCTTGGTGCACAGCGTCTTGTCAAAATCATACAGAATTGCGGCTTTTTTCATAACATTTTCATTATACCATCTTTCCCCTGCGTTCATGCACCGGCATGAAAAATCCTGCTCCGAAGAGCAGGATCTCACAATCATACGTTCATCAGCTTGAGAATGGCATTGACATAGATCTCGGCCTGCAGCAGCAGCTCGTCGACCGTGACCCATTCATTGGCATTGTGAATGCGGTAGTCTCTGCCGGGGAAGGCACATCCGAAGGCAATCGTATTTTCGATTTCCTTGGCATAGGTGCCGCCGCCGATCGTCATCGGCATCGTCTCATAATCACCGGTCACTTCCTGATAGGCACTGAGCAGCGATCTGACCAGCGGTGAATCCGGCGAGAAGAACAGCGGTTCCACAGTATTGACGATTTCCACTTCGCCGCCCTCATCGGAAAGACGTTCCTTTATCATCGAGACGACCTTGCGGGAACTCAGCGTTACCGGGAAACGGATGTCAATCGAGCCTTCGATGATTCCGTCCTTCATGCCGATCACGCCGGCATTCAGAGTCAGGGCACCGTATTCATCCTCGCATTTGCAGCCGAGGCCTTCGCCGTCGGTATTCAGACCGATATGGGAACAGTAGAAATTCACAAACGGATCCTGATAGCCCGCTTCCTTCAGGCCGGCAAACAGCCAGGAGATGGCATTGACACCCAGTTCCGGTGTACTGGCATGTGCTGCCACACCGACAACCGTGATCTCAATTCCCTTTTCTGTCTCATCAATCGTAAATTCAAGATTGTTGTTGTTGAAATAGTCTTCCAGTTTCTTGCGGGAGAAGCTGGCCTTGTCCACCGTCACCGTACACTTCGGGCAGACGACATTTCTTGCCGTGCCGCCTTCAATGGCCCGGATGCCGGTAAGCTTTGAGCGGTATACCGCCGCAACCATTCCCTTTTCGCCGTGCACACCCGGGAATTCTCCGTCCGGTGTGAAGCCCCAGTCACAGGAGCCTTCCTTTTCCACATAATGCTCAAGGCACTTTGATCCGCTTTCTTCGTTGATGCCCATGATCAGGCGCACTCTCTTTGTCATCGGAACATTCATGTCGCGCAGAACTTTCATGGCGATCATGCTGGCAACGACAGCACCCTTGTCATCACTGACACCGCGGCCGTAGAGAACGCCGTCCTTTTCGGTCATGACAAACGGGTCGGTATCCCAGCCGTCTTCCTTCCTTGCCGGCACAATGTCCAGGTGTCCGACGATTCCGATTACTTCCTCGCCCTCGCCCATTTCGGCATAGCCGGCATAATGATCAACATCCACTGTCCGGAAGCCGTCCTTTGCCATCATATCCAGTGCACACAGCAGTGCTTCCTTCGGTGCTTCGCCGAACGGCGCATCTGCACTCGGTGTCCCCTCAACGCTGTTGATGGCCACAAGCTTCGCCAGCCGTGACAGCAGTTCCTCACGATATCCATTGACCATAGATCTGACATCCATAGTGATTCATCCTCCTAAAAACATTCATTATTATACAGGAATCCCGTCAAAAAGATATATCAAGTGAAACCGGACAGTGATCCGATCCCATGACATCAGTATGAATGTCAGCACCGCTGACTCGGTCCATGATCCGGTCGGATACCAGGAAGTAGTCAATGCGCCAGCCGGTGTTTCTTTCCCTTGATTTGAAACGGTAGCTCCACCAGGAATATCTGACTTCTTCCGGATACAGGGTACGGAAGGTATCACTGAACCCGGCCGCCAGCAGTTCGCTCATCTTTTCCCTCTCCTCATCCGAGAAGCCGGCATTCTTATGATTGGACTCCGGATTCCGGATGTCGATTTCCTCATGGGCAACATTCAGGTCGCCGGTATAGATGACCGGCTTGACGGCATCCAGTTTCTTCAGATGCGCCTTCAGCAGTTCCTCCCATTCCATCCGGTAGGGAAGTCTGGCAAGTCCGTCCTTGGAATTCGGCACATAGGCACAGACAAACCAGAAATCGGGATATTCCAGGGTAATGACACGGCCTTCCTTTGTCACGTCGCCTTCGATTTCATACTGCACCGAAAGCGGCTCACTGCGGGTATAGACCATCGTTCCCGAATAGCCTTTGCGCTCGGCACTGTTCATATACATATGATAGCCTTCAAAGCGCATCGCATCTTCCAGCTGTTCCGGCTGCATCTTTGTTTCCTGAATGGCAAAGATATCGGCATCTGCTTCCCGGAAGAAATCCGCAAATCCCTTTTTCATGCAGGCTCTGAGGCCGTTTACATTCCACGATACCAGTTTCATCTCTTTACTTTCCTGGTCGCACTGCGCAGCCATTTCTGTTCTTCCTTATTCAGGTGCGGAGCCAGTGTCCGGTATACGTTCTGATGGTAGTCATTCAGCCAGCCGATTTCTTCATCGCTGAGATATTTCAGATCAATGGCTTCCAGATCATACGGGCAGTAGGTCACATCTTCAAAATACAGGAACTGACCGTAGAAATTCTTTTCTCCCTTTGTGACAAGCAGTTCGTTTTCAATGCGGATGCCAAGCTTGTGCGGCAGATAGACACCCGGTTCATTGGTAACGATCATGCCAGGTTCCAGGCGCACTGCCGGTCTTGCCGGTGTGCCCATGCCCCAGCGGATGCCGTGCGGGCCTTCATGCACGCTCAGCACATGGCCGACGCCGTGGCCGGTGCCGCACTGGTAGTCAATATTGATATCCCACAGCGGCCGGCGGGCAAGAATGTCCAGGTTGTTGCCGCAGGTGCCGTACAGGAAGCGGGCATGGCCGAGGGCGAGATGACCCTGCAGAACCTTTGTATACAGCATCTTTTCTTCCTTTGTCAGTCGGCCCAGGGAAATCGTGCGGGTAATGTCGGTTGTTCCGTCCTTGTAGGTGCCGCCGGAATCTACCAGCAGGAAGCCGCGCGGCGAAACCTTGGCATGATTTTCAGGGGTGGCGGAATAATGCATCATGGCACCGTTGGCCTGATAGGCGGAAATGGTCGTGAAGGAAGGTTCGACATAATCCTTCTGTTCCGCTCTGAGGGCATACAGATGATCCTGGGCTGTGACCTCGGTCATCTGCTTTTCACCGACAGTTTCCTTGACCCATTTGATGAAGCGGACCATGGCAACGCCGTCCTTGACATGAGCATTGCGGATATTTTTGATTTCTGTTTCGTTCTTGACGGCGCGGAACATCTGTACCGGTGAAGCTTCATTGATGATCCGGTTGTCCTGATCAAGAGCCGAATACAGTTCCGTATTCAGATGCCGCAGCGAAGCCCATACCGTCTTTCCGTGCAGGCCGGCCAGATCCCTGGCCAGTGCCTCATATTCCTTGACGGTTACGCCGTTGTCCTGCAGATAGGCGGCCGTCTTCTTTGTCAGCTTGTCAGAATCAATATAATAGGAAACGCTGTCCTCGGTCACCGCCGCAAAGGCATAGGCAACCGGTGTGCAGGCAATGTCATTGCCGCGCACATTCAGCAGCCAGCAGGGATCTTCCAGGGCTGTCAGCACCAGCACATCAGCACCCTTTTCCTTCATGGCTGCACGGACGCGGGCAATTCTTTCTTCGGCACTTTCGCCGGTATACTTCTTTGCCAGAGTCCAGATCTTTTCCTTCGGCATTTCCGGCCGTTCACTGCCCCAGACCTTTCCGGCCAGATCATGATGAACGGAAAGCTTTGCGCCTCTGCGCTTCAGCGTTTCTGAAAGACGCAGGGAAACCGCAGCCGGAACGAGACGGCCGTCAAAGCCGAGGGTGCCGTTCTCCGGCGTATGATCAATCAGGAATGACAGGGCATCAGGAACACCTTCCTGGCCCATGCGCATCAGCTCGATGCCGCTGCCTTCCAGTTCCTTTTCTGCCTGGGTAAAATATCTGCCGTCCGTCCATAGACCGGCAAAGTCACGGGTGACGACGACACATCCGGCTTCGCCTGAGAAACCGGAAATATAGGATTTGCATTTAAAGTAATCCGCTGTGTATTCTTCGGAAAGATGATCGTCTTCATTGGGAATGTAATAGACGTCGATCTGTTCCTCTTCCATATATTTTCGTAAAGCACTGATTCTTTCTGCTGCAGTCATGGCATACCTCTCTTATATCTGACTACTATCATACCCTTTTTTCTTTCATACTTCCCTGCTGATGTTCGCAAAATGACAAACATCTGCGTTTTTTCATCCGCATTGACTCAGAACGGTTTTTCATTAGAATTAATGGGGTATTATGACAGTAATTGAAAAGACATTTTCGGTTACGGATCTGTCCATTCAGGTCAGCGCTGATTCCATTGCACGGCGCGTCAGTTCACTGAACGGCGTCAGAAAAGCCGATGTCAGTATCGAAAGCCACACCATGCGGGTGGAGTTCGATGAGGACCTGATCTCCGCAAACCGTATCATACAGGCCGTCCGC
Source organism: Bulleidia sp. (assembly GCA_045543875.1). Lineage (GTDB taxonomy): Bacteria > Bacillota_I > Bacilli_A > Erysipelotrichales > Erysipelotrichaceae > Bulleidia. Next base: position 12,095 of record JAZPXY010000067.1, on the reverse strand, counting down.
GAGGCCGGCTACCAGGCATATCTGAAAGAAACACACCTGCCGCAGAAAGAACCGGAAGAGATCCGGCCCGTCCTGAACAGCACCATGATCCTGCCGGCAGTTCTCGCCGCCGCATCACTGATTCTGGCGTATATGCCCTTCGGATCCCGGCTGCCGCTGCTGACTGCCCTGCTTTCCTTCGGAAGCCTGAAATCCGTGCTTCCCGATGTCCGCCAGGAAATCAGAAGCGGCAGATATGCCGGTGAAACAATGCTGGTGCTGCTGGCAGTTCTGGCATTTTCTTCCGGCGTCTTCCTGATGATCCGCAAGGATGCCGATGCCGGTCTGTTCTTTGCCGATACCGCCTGCACGATGCTGGCAGCGCTGCTGATCCAGAGATGGATGCAGAACCGCCGTCAGACCCTTCTGCAGTCCCGCAGCTCCGTCACCGCATCCCTGCCGGCAACCGCTTCCGTATACGAAAACCATCATGAAAAACTGGAAGCGACCAGTGAGCTGAAAGTCGATCAGATCATTGTCATCCGTCCCGGCGAAACGGTTCCGGCTGACGGCCGTGTCGTCAGAGGCTTTGCCGTCATGGATGAATCAGGCCTGACCGGATGGGACCGGCCGGTTGAAAAAAGCAAGGGCTCCTATGTCTATGCCAACTCAAAATGCCTGAAGGGATCGATCGATCTGAAAACCGAGAAAGTCGGCAATACGACAGCGATGATGAAACTGGCGGAAATGGCCGAGAGAACGGCTTCCGACAATTCTTTCCGCTCACCCTTCCGGAGTTTCACAAAGCGTCTGTTCTTCTATGTTGTTCTGGCCGCATGCCTTTCCGGGATCGGCCTGTATGTTTCCGCAGAAGATATCGGCTCTGCCCTGGCCGGCTCCCTGGCGGTGCTGGCCTGCAGTGCCCTGCCGGCGCTTGCCATGATTTCGGCAAATGCGGTCATGAATACCGCCCGCAGAGCTGCCTCTGAACATATTCTGTTCCGCTCCGTGGATGCCCTGGAAATGCTCGGCAATATTGATCAGCTGGTCATGGAACAGGACAGCACCGTCACCGACAGCGAACTGACCGTCACCGATTTCATTCCTTCCCGGGAAATGAGTTCCGGTGAACTTGAATATATTGCCTATGCCCTGGAAAGCAGATCAGACATGCCGTTTGCCAGAGCCATTACCAGATATCTGAAAACCCGCAAGATTTCCGGGATCGACAGGCAGGCCTTCTCCCGCCTCAGTTCCCAGGGCCGTCAGGCCATCAAGACCATGAGCCGCTACCATGCCGGCTTCCTGGAAGACATCATCAGCCGCGGCATTGATACCGAAGAATGGGATTCCCTGATCAGCAGTCTCCGGCAGGAAGGCAAGCGGGTACTGCTGTTTGCCGAAGACGACCGCATCATCGGCCTGATCGCAGCCGTGCGGCCGCTCATTCCCGGTGCCGGTGACGCCCTCAGAAACCTGCAGGAAATGAATATCGATGTCTGCCTGCTGACCGACGGAACCGCCGATGAATCTGCCCTGCTGCAGAAAAAGCTGGAACTCGAGAATGTCATTCACCAGCCGGCCCGCTATGAAGTGGAGCGCCTGCTGCAGAATCTCTCGGATGCCAATGCCGTCACTGCCTGTCTGTCTTCCGATCCGGAACGGATCGCATCTGTGCCGGCTGATGTCACAGCCGTGATCGGCACCGGTGCCAACACTTCCTATGAACATGCCGGTCTGCAGCTGACCAGAAAGCGTCTGGGTGACTTCCTGCACGCCGTCACGCTTTCCCGTGACCTGAACAGCCGGATCCAGTATGCCCAGATGACTGTAATCATCTATCATGCCCTGGCCGTATCCCTGTTCGGATTCCTCCTGCCGGTCTTTCTGCCGGTGCGGATCCCGCTCATCCTGCCGCTTGCCTGTTCACTGGCCGCCACCTATGCCGCATCAAGATTCCGTTAAAAAAAGATCCCTTTCTTTACAGGGATCTTTTGTTATTCAAATATCCGAATCGTTGTTTCCGGTGAAATTCTATTTCTTTTTACGGGATTGCGATGCTTTCACCATCGCCATGAAATATTGATTTCTATGTTTACAGCTTTCGCTGCATGATTTCAGTATTCAATTGTTAACCAAAATTTGCCATTGGTCTGCCCTCATGCAGACTTTCACTTTCTTTTTTGTTTAACATTTTATCTGCGTCCCCCGGGACATTTCTGCATTTATCCTGGTGGACGGCTACTGAATTTCGAGCAGAATCTCCTTCATAATCAATACCTCCTTTTTCAGCATTGATTTCTGTTTTTTCTCAATTTCTTTTTGTCTTCTTATTCAGAAGACGTTTACCTGTAATTGAGCAATACCTCTTTCATGTGATGTACCTCCTTGTTTCTCAGGTACTTCCTTGTTCACTTTTAATATACCAATTCGTGTATGCAAACACAGTCTGTTTTTTGATTTTTATTTGATATATAATAATTTTGTTGGGAGCCCGAAGGGGCATTTTATTTATATGATACAGGACATATACCCGTTGAAACTGCACAATGAATATCTGCCGCGTTCACCCCGCCGGGGTGATTATCTGTTTGCCTTTGCCGGAAACCAGGTAGTCGTCAAGCCGGATGAAACCTTTTTCCGCTATGAAGATCTTGCGGCATACACTTCCTATACCTATCTTTTTGAGATCAACAGCACCGGCTTCTTTCTGATCGAAGAGCCCGAGGCTGCCCATGTTACCCTGAATATCCGCCAGATGCGCAGCTTTCAGCCGAAGCATCTCGGCTTTGCGGCTGTTACTGCCTGGCAGATCTATCAGTGGATGAATGACAATCAGTACTGCGGCCGCTGTTCCTATCCGATGGTCCGGGACAAAAAAGAACGGGCGATGCGCTGCGAACGCTGCGGCAATATTGTCTATCCGAAGATCTCTCCGGCTGTGATCGTTGCCGTCATCAATGAGAAGAATCAGATCCTCGTTACCCGGTTTGCCCACAGTACCTATAAAAACTATGCATTGATTTCCGGTTTTGCCGAGATCGGCGAAACAATTGAAGAAACCGTGATCCGCGAAGTCAAGGAAGAAGCCGGCCTGGATGTCGGGCATCTGCACTATTACAAATGCCAGCCCTGGTCTTTCTCCTCTACGCTTCTGTTCGGCTTTTTCTGCCGGGCTGAAGGCAGCGATGCCATAACCATTGATGAAACCGAGCTGAAGGAAGCCCGCTGGGCAGACAGAGACGAAGAAATCGACAGTCTTGACGATGCATCCCTGACATCGGAAATGATCGCCTGCTTCAGGAAAGGAATGGTAAGCTTTGATGAACTATAATCAGATTTTATATCAGATCTACCCGCTCGGCTTATGCGGAGCGCCGAAGCATAATGACGGCATCACCGTCAGCCGCATCCTGAGGGTCATTGACTGGATCCCGCATTTCCGGAAACTCGGCATCACTGCCGTACTGTTCAATCCGGTATTTGAAAGTGACCGGCACGGCTATGATACCCGTGACTTCAGCCGCATTGACTGCCGGCTGGGAACCAACGATGACTTCGCAAAGGTATGCGATGCCCTGCATGATGCCGGCATCAAGGTCATTCTTGACGGTGTCTTCAATCATGTCGGACGCGGCTTCGGATATTTCCAGGATGTCATTGAACATAAATGGAATTCACAGTACAAGGACTGGTTTCATATCAACTTCGATGATCACAATCACCAGGACGGCTTCTGGTATGAAGGCTGGGAAGGCCATAACGAACTGGTAAAGCTGAACATGCACAATGAGACGGTGCGCCGCTTCCTGATCGAGCGTGTCGATCAGTGGATCGCCGAATTCGGCGTTGACGGCCTGCGCCTCGATGTTGCCTATATGGTCGACCGGAACTTCATGCGTGAACTCTGTTCCCATATCCGTTCCTATGATCCGGATTTCCTGTTCATCGGCGAAATGATCGGCGGTGACTACAACGTGCTGCTGCAGGATGGCCTGCTCAACAGCGTCACCAACTATGAATGCCGCAAGGGACTCTTCTCTTCCATGAATTCAAAGAATCTCTTTGAAATCAGCTATTCCCTGAACCGCCAGTTCGGCAGTGATCCCTGGACGCTCTACCGCGGCAGGCATCTGCTGTCCTTTGCGGACAACCACGATGTCGACCGTCTGGCCAGCGTACTGGAAGATCCGAAGGACCTGCCGCTGACCTATGCCCTGATGTTTGCAATGCCGGGCATTCCCTGCATCTATTACGGCAGTGAATGGGGCGTTAAGGGAGCCCGCACCAAATTCAGCGACTACCAGCTGCGGCCGGAATTCGAAAAGCCGGAATGGAACGAACTGACCGACTATATTGCCCGTCTCTGCGAGATGCGGAAAAGCTACTCCGTCTTCACCGACGGTGACTATCATCAGGTCTGGCTCCAGAACAGACAGATCGTATTCCGCCGCCGCAATGAAAAAGGCCAGCTGACCTTTGCGATGAATATCGATGACAGTGACTGCGGCGGATACTTCAATCCTGAAGTACAGGACGGCATTGATCTCTTTCAGAGGAAAAAGATTCATTTTGAACAGCCCCAGAAACTGGCTTCGAAAACTGCCTATTTCTGGTATACCGACTGGATCTGGGCACAGCATCTGCTGTGCTTTTTTCATCCGGCCATTTATGTTAGCATATATGCCGGATGGTGAAATATGAGTGAGAAAAAAGAACTGATCCGCGACCTGACATCGGGCAGTGTGCCGCGGACATTGCTGCAGTTTGCCATGCCTCTGTTCTTTTCCGGCCTGCTGCAGACATTTTACAATATGGTGGATATGATGGTCGTCGGCCGCTTTGTCGGCTCCAGCGGCCTGGCAGCGGTATCGATCGGCGGTGATCTGCTGATGCTGCTGACATTCATTGCCATGGGCTTTTCCAATGCCGGTCAGATCATGATTTCCCGCTATGTCGGAGAAGGCAGACGCGACCGTGTCGGCGAGATGGTCGGAACCCTGTTTACCCTGCTCGGTTCGGCCGCGGTTCTGATGACCGTGATCTGTCTGTTTGCCTATCCCGGCATGATGCGCTGGCTGAATACACCCCAGGATTCCTGGGACATGACCCGTGACTATATCGTGACCTGCATCTTCGGTCTGATTTTCATCTACGGCTACAACCTGGTATCGGCGATCCTGCGCGGCATGGGCGATTCCCGCCACCCGTTCATCTTTATTGCCATTGCTTCGATCATCAATGTCATTCTCGACCTGGTATTCGTTGCCGGCATGAAAATGGGACCGTTCGGCGCCGCCCTCGGAACTGTCATCGGTCAGGCTGTCAGCTTCCTGTTTGCCCTGAGCCTGCTCTACCGCAACCGCGAACAGTTCAATTTTGACTTTAAGCCTGAGCATTTCCGCATCAGCGAAAATGTCATACATCCCCTGCTGTCCCTGGGAATTCCGATGGTCATCCAGTCGGCTGCCATTACCTTCTCGATGCTGTTCGTCAATTCCTATGTCAATACCTACGGTGTGGCCGCAACCGCCGTTACCGGCGTTGCCAGAAAGATCGAAAGCATTCTGAATCTGGTCTCCCAGGCTGTCTCCAGTGCCGGCGGCGCAATGATTGCCCAGGCGCTCGGTGCCGGCAAGATCAGCCGCGTTCCGAAGGTTGTCTATACCGCCTTCTTCGTTGTCCTCGGTCCGGCCGTCGTCATGGCCCTGATTACCATATTCCGGCCGCAGTGGCTGTTCGGCCTGTTCTCGGATGATCCCGATGTTCTGGCACTGTCGCTCACCTATGTGCCGGCTGCCCTGATCCAGTACATCGGCTCAACCGTAAGACCGGCCGCCTTCTCGCTGATCAACGGTTCCGGCAATTCCCGCCTGAATCTGACAGTTGCCCTGCTGGACGCCATCCGCGGCAGAAGCGGCCTGGCACTTCTGCTCGGTGTCTACCTGAAATTCGGCATCGTCGGCTTCTGGCTCGGCAATGCCATCTCCGGCACAATACCGATGCTGATAGGAGCTGCCTATCTGTTCAGCGGTGCCTGGAAAAGCCGGGCCAGCACCCCTCAGCAGGCATGAAAAAAAGCTTCTGATTCAAATCAGAAGTTTTTTTATGTCATCTGCAATTTCACATTCCACCGTGATCATCTCACTGCCGAACGGCTTCTGAAAGACAAGCTTCGAACAGTGCAGGGCCGGACGGTTGATCTTCTCCGTGCTGCCGCCGTACAGTCTGTCGCCGCACAGCGGATGGCCGGTATAGGCCATGCCGGCCCGGATCTGGTGGGTGCGGCCGGTGATGATCGATACTGTCAGAACCGAAAGGTCTTCGTATTCCTGCAGCACCTTGTATTCAGTGACGCATTCCTGACCGCTGCCGGAAATGCGGCGGTCCCTTCTGCCTTCCTTGCGGGCCAGACGGTATGTCAGCACATCAGCTTTCTTATCAAAATGACCTTCCGCGACAGCCGTATAGGTTTTCTTCAGAATGCCGTCGGCACGCTGGCGGGAAAGCCTGGCCGCTGCCGGCTGATTCTTCGCATACAGCATGATTCCGGAAACATCCTTGTCGAGCCTGCCGACTGCCCTTACGGTAAAGGCAGTTCCGTAGTAATTCTGCAGCAGTGTCCCCATGTCATCATCAAGATGTTCATGACTGGGATGACACGGCATGCCGGCCGGCTTGTTTACGATGACCAGATCCTCGTCTTCATACAGGATCTGCGGCCGGCCGCTGATTCGTGTGTAATGGGCAATGTCGCGGTCGGGAAAACTGATTTCCAGCACATCTCCGGTTTTGACCAAAGCAGTAATATAGACCTGTTCGCCATTCAGCAGGATTCCGTTCTCGCTGAACTTCAGGCGTGAGATCTCACGTCTGGATAATCCGACTGACTGAGATAAAACGGCCTTGATCTTAAGGCCGTTTAAATCTTCAGTGATCGGAACTGTCAGTGACTTCCGCATGGCTCAGCCCTGAATCTGGCTGCGCAGATAGCTGTCGATGAAACCGTCCAGATCGCCGTCCATGACAGCCTGGATATTGCCGGTTTCAAAAGACGTTCTGAGGTCCTTGACCATCGAATACGGATGGAAGACATAGGAACGGATCTGGGAGCCCCATTCATTGGCCTTGACTTCGCCTCTGACGGCAGCAGCCCGTTCTTCGTTTTCCCGGATCTTCAGCTGCAGCAGCTTGGATTTCAGCATGTTCATGCAGGCTTCACGGTTCTGCAGCTGTGACCTCTGGGTCTGGCAGAAGACAACGATGCCGGTCGGCTTGTGAATCATGCGCACGGCACTGTCGGTCTTGTTGATATGCTGACCGCCGGCACCGGAAGAACGCATGGTAATAACTTCCAGATCCTTTTCGTCGATCTCGATTTCCACATCGTCCTCAAACTGCGGCATGACTTCCACCGAGGCAAAGCTGGTGTGTCTTCTGGCATTGGAATCAAACGGTGAGATGCGGACCAGACGGTGCACGCCGTTTTCGGCTTTCAGATAGCCGTAGGCCATCGGTCCCTCGATCAGAACCGAACAGGACTTCATGCCGGCTTCTTCACCTTCCTGATAGTCCATCAGGGTGATCTTGTAGCCGTGTCTTTCCGCCCAGCGCATATACATGCGGTACAGCATCGATGCCCAGTCCATGGCTTCGGTTCCGCCGGCACCCGGATGGATTTCGAGAATGGCATTGTGATTGTCATACTCACCGGACAGAAGCACCTGAATCTCAAAGGCATCAAACTTCTTCATGACGTCAGCGAATTCTTCCTCAATGATCTCGTTCATGTCCGGATCAAAGGAAGAAGACAGCTCGGCAATGCCGTCGGAAAGATCCGAGAGCCCTGCCTTAAGGCCTTCATACGTGTCCAGCAGGCCTTTCATCTGGTTTGTTTCTCTGATGATCTTCTGGGCTTTTTTCTGGTCGTTCCAGAAATCAGCCGCATTCATCAATTCATTGTTCTCTTTAACTTTCTCCTGCTTAGACGCGAGGTCAAAGAGAGGAGCCAAGCGACTCCAATTTGGCCTGGCTGCGAGCTACGCTCTGTTTCATTTCAAATAATTCCATATTACGCCTCCTGTCTGTTCTGAGCAGGGACGACACGGACATTCATGCAGTAAGCAACGATTTCCTGCGAGATTGTCTGCATCATTCCCTGGAATAATTCATAGCCTTCCTGGACATATGCCTGCAGCGGATTCTTCGAAGCATAGCCTCTCAGACCGATGCCGCCGCGGAGCTTGTCCATGGTATCGATATGGTTGGACCAGGCACGGTCAAAGGTGCGGAGAGCAACTTCCTTTTCAATCGGCAGCATCCGCTCTCTGATCGGCTCGATCTTGTTTTCATAATCCTGCCATGCCTTGTCCAGGCAGATTTCAATGACTTCTTCATTGGCCTTGCCCTGGATGTCTTCAACAGTAACCAGATTCTTGAAGCCGATATCGTTGAGACCCTTGACCAGGCTGGCCGCATCCACTTCCTGATGGCGGGATTCAAAGTCCACGTGGGATGCCACCATGTCGGAAATGACACGCCGGAACATGTCATGAATGACGGAGTGAACATCATCGTTTTCGAGGATGAAGTTTCTCTGTTCATACATGGTCTCACGCTGCTGGCGCATGACATCGTCATACTGCAGCAGCTGCTTGCGGGCATCATAGTTGACGCCTTCGACACGTCTCTGGGCACTGGAGATCGACTTGGTGACCGTCTTGGATTCAATGGCGGTATCACCCAGTGATGCGAACAGGCCTTCCATGCGCTCGGATCCGAAACGGATCATCAGATCATCCTGCACGGAAACATAGAAACGGGACATGCCCGGGTCACCCTGACGTCCGGCACGGCCGCGCAGCTGGCTGTCGATACGTCTGGATTCATGTCGCTCGGAACCAAGCACACACAGACCGCCGAGTACCCTGACACCTTCACCAAGCTTGATATCGGTGCCTCGGCCGGCCATGTTGGTGGCAATCGTAACTGCCCCCTTGCGTCCGGCATGGGCAATGATCTCAGCTTCACGGGCATGGTTCTTGGCATTCAGAACCTGATGCGGGATCTTGCGTTCCTTCAGATATTTCGAGATCAGTTCAGATGTTTCAACAGCGATCGTGCCGACGAGGATCGGCTGACCCTTGGCATGACGCTCAACAACTTCATCGACCAGAGCCGAGAACTTGGCCTTCTTGGTTCCGTAGACGGCATCCGGATAGTCGATACGGGCAACCGGACGGTTGGTCGGGATCTCATAGACAAACATGTTGTAGATTTCCAGGAATTCTTCTTCCTCGGTCTTGGCTGTGCCGGTCATGCCGGCCAGCTTGTTGTAAAGACGGAAGAAGTTCTGGTAGGTGATCGTTGCCAGGGTTGTCGTTTCCTGCTTGATGGAAATGCCTTCCTTGGCTTCCACCGCCTGATGCAGACCATCCGACCACTGACGTCCCTTCATCAGACGTCCGGTATTCGGATCGACGATGACGATCTCATCATCTTCCTCGTCAACGACATATTCAACATCGCGCATCATGACGTAGTTGGCCTTCAGCGCCTGGTTGATATGATGCAGCAGCTGGGTATGGGTCAGATCATACAGGTTCTCGATCCGGAATACCCGCTCAGCCTTGGCAACGCCCTGTTCCGTCAGCTGTACGGAACGGCTCTTGACATCCAGCTCGTAGTCTTCATCTTCCTTCAGCCGCTTGACGAAGCGGTCGGCCTGCAGATACAGGTTGGCCGTCTGTTTCTGACCGCCGGAAATGATCAGAGGCGTACGCGATTCATCGATCAGAATCGAGTCGACTTCATCGACCAGAGCGAAGTTCAGGCCGCGCAGAACCCGGTCCTGCACCCTTGTGACCATATTGTCACGCAGATAGTCGAAGCCAAGTTCGGAGTTTGTTGTATAAGTAATGTCACAGGCATAGGCTGCCCGCTTCTGCGGCTTGGAAAGCTGGCGCAGATTCAGGCCGACCGTCAGGCCAAGCCATCTGTGGATCTGTCCCATCCATTCCGAGTCACGCTGAGAAAGGTATTCGTTGACAGTAACGACATGAACACCCTTTCCTTCCAGGGCATTCAGATAGACTGCCATGACCGATGTCAGGGTCTTTCCTTCACCGGTCTTCATTTCCGCAATGTCACCGCCCTGCATGACGGCAGCACCCATCAGCTGCACCGGATACGGGAATTCGCCGATGACGCGGCGGCAGGCCTCACGGGCTGTCGCAAAAGCTTCGGCAAAAATATCATCCAGCGTTGCCCCGTTGGCAAGTTTTTCCTTCAGATACGGAGTCATTGCCTTCAGTTCTTCATCCGACTTTGCGGCATATTCATCTTCCAGATCCAGAACCTTCTGGATCTTCTTTTCTATCTGTTTCAGTTTACGGCCGTCTTCATTGAATAACTTTTGAATAAAATTCGCCATAAAACCTCCATTCTCTTAAACTTCAAGCCCTAATATTATACAGATATAGAGAGTAAAAGGCAATGAAACCTAAAGCCATCTGACATTTGCGGAAACCGTATAAATACGCACTTTTCTGACATTTTCCGGCAGGACTGAAAGGGCTCCGGAAAGGGTCGCTCCGGTCGTGACCGTATCATCGCACAGCAGTACCTTTTCGGGCAGAACCGCACCCTCCTTCAGAGCGATCAGCGACTTCATTTCCAGACGCTCCCGGCGGCCCAGTTTTTTCTGGCTCTGGCCGGAGATCTTGACAAACGGTTCAAGCATCGGCAGTCCCAGGCTTTCAAACATGGCAGAAAGATGATGAAAGCCCCGCTCCCGGTATTTTTCAGCGCTGCTCGGCATCAGGCACAGCGTATAGCCGCGATAGCGAAAACGCAGTTCCGTGCGCACTTCATGCAGAAACACATCTTTCAGCGCTTCGTCTCCCTGTTCCTTGAACTGAATCAGGCAGGAGGAAAAGGCATCGTTGTAGACATAGGAACTTTCCGCCGGAATGCCTTCCAGGCGGAAATGCATTTTCTTTTTCTGCCAGCGGCGGCGGCAGTTCTCGCATAAGGGATCCTCGCCGTCAAAGATATCCCGGAACGTGCCGCTGTCTTTCCTGTTTCCGCACATCAGGCAGCGCATGCATTTGCCTCCTGAAGGGCAGTGACACAGCGTTCTGCCGTTTCGCTGCGGCGGCGGCAGAGAAACAGCACATCGCCGTCCGGATGGGCAAATACCCTTCCGGCCCGGCCTGCCATCTGCACCAGTCCGGCCTCATCAAAGATCCGGCTGTCCGCCTTATAGACACAGACCTGCACATTATCGATCGTCATGCCCCGCTCCATGACCGTCGTGCATACCATGATGCCGCTTTTCTTTTCCCGGAATGCGGCAATCCGCGCATCTCTGTCCTCAGTCTTTCCGGTGCAGACCGTGCAGTCATAAAACAGTGACAGAAAGGCTGCCAGCTGATGGGCCAGACGGATGGAAGGCACAAAGACCATGCAGGGTGAGCTGCGGTGTTCCCGAAGCCATTTCAGCAGCGGCACGATCATGAACATTTCCGGGATGATCCTGATTGCCGGCACCGGCAGAGGATGGCCGTGCGGCCGCACATTCAGCTGCAGGGAAGCCATTGTCCCGGCTCTGACCTTCTTCAGCAGTTCCTGATCCGGCGTTGCACTCAGACAGATCATATGCCCCCTCCGGCAGGTTTCGGCAATGCCGTGCAGCACCGGGTTGCCGCGGAACGGAAAGGCATCCGGCTCATCAGCGTATGTCAAGTAAGGACTAAAAAAAATATTGAACTTTTTCAGAAGAAAAGCTCCGGATTCTGCAATCTGGAGCTCTTTTCTGATAGATGTTCAGTTTTACTGTTCTTCCACGAACCGTTTAAAGATGTCGGAGAACTTCCATATGATCTGTGCATGCTGGTCATCTGTTGACTCGTAAAGTGTCTCCTATGATCGCAGATGTTTTTGATAACCTTCCTCCTTTTGCCAAAAAATCCAGGGTATCAACACTGAAGCATGCGCCGATGTTTAATTTATGCTGTTCGACCCATTCAACAAGTTCATCAAAACCAAATCCTTCAGTCTTTTTGTTTGCTGCTTCACGAACCAGAAACCCCTGGGATGTTGAGCCATTCAGAGTA
>JAZPXY010000066.1:0-11661 GCA_045543875.1 Bulleidia sp. | reverse complement strand
AAGATAACGGCCAGCGTAAACAGCAGGGAAATGACGATCATGAACCTGAGCATCGTCGTCACTGCCTTTTTCAGTGATTCAACATTGCGGCTTCCCCAGTACTGGGCCGTCAGCACCGCGGCGCCGCATCCCATGCCCATGCACAGGATCTGAAAGATATTGATGAAGTCATTGGCCAGCGACGAAGCTGACAGCTGCACTTCTCCGAACTTTCCGAGCATGACCGTATCCATCATGTTGACGCCGATGGTAATGATATTCTGGGCGATGATCGGAACCGCCACCCGGAATACCCGTTCATAAAATCCGCGGTCATCTACAAACAGTTTTTCAAGCATTGCATTCTCCTTCTGCTGTCAATCATAATCTTTTTCCGGCATAGCAGAGAAAAAACTGCATCGGCGATGCAGTTTTCCTTTCTCTTACCAGAGCAGGGAATCGGTTTCTGCCAGCAGCTCATGGAGATGGCGGCGGCAGTTTTCAATGGTTGCCCGTCCCTTTTCAGTGTCAAATCCGCCGCGGCGGATGGTTCTCCGCATGATCCGGGTATAGCCGATGATCTGTGCCTTCTTGGAGATTGCCTCCGTCTCTTCCGCACTCTTTCCTTCAAAATAGTATTTCAGGGTCAGGCGGTAGATTTCTTCACAGGTCTCATAGGGAATGCCGAGGAATTCCATGGCATTGCCGTGATCCAGTTCCAGATATCCCTGATAGGCATTGAAGATGGACGCAAACTCAAATACCGGATGACCGTGGCAGAGTGTGTCCATATCGATCAGGAGAACTTCGTCCCCCTGCAGCATGACATTCTTCAGATGATAGTCACCGTGCATCATGTGGTTGTCATCGGGAACGGCCGTGATCAGCTCATGAAGCTTGTCATATTCTGCTTCCGGCAGATATTCTTTCAGGAACTCAGCCCAGTCAACAGCCACTGCCTTCATGTCCGGCATGTCTTCCGGTCTGACAACCGTACTGTGGATCTTTTTCAGAAGATCGACAGACATGCGCGCAATTTCGTCAAGCCGTGAAGGATCTTCCTTGATCAGCTGAATGAAGGATGCGGCATTGAGCAGTTCAAATACCGAACCGTATCCGCTGCCGACTCTGACAACATCATAGGGAATGGCTGTCGGAATGCCGAGCACAAACGCCCTTCTGGCCAGTTCACGTTCTCTTTTGATGTCGGGCAGAGCATTCTCGTCATTATAGACCTTGACGATGGTATCGGGATCAATGCGGTATACCTTTCCGTTGGCACCCTGGCCGATCACTTCGCATCCCTCAACGGAAATACGGCGGAAGGCCTTCTGAATATTCACCATTTCGGTAAAGCCTGTCATTTCAAAGACTTCGTATACATCCTTGCTGACATTGACAATGGCAAGATCAGGATATTCTTTGCGCAGGCGCAGAATAATGCGCAGGCCGGCACTGGAAATATATTCCAGCTCATCGGCATCGACAATGATGGCAGAAACTTTTTCGGCAGCCAGTGCTTCTCTGATCTCCGCCTCGACATCTGCGGCATTGCCGGAATCGACATGCCCCTTCAGATAAATCGTCATTGTGTTCTCATCTGTTTTTGCATCTATCAGGTTCATTTCTTTCTCCTCTGGTTTCGTATTTCACAACAGGATCTGTCATTGTTTTTTCTGTTTGCTGATGTACTGTCTGATCCGCAGGATGTTTTTGCCGTCCTTGTATTCATACGTGACTTCATCCATCATTTTGCGGACCAGGAATATGCCGAGACCGCCGACTTCCCTCTCCTCCGCCGGGAGGGAGACATCCGGATCACCGTTGGAAAGCGGATCATAGGGACGGCCTTTGTCAATAAAGGTAATGACTGCTGCCGGCGGATCCTGCTCCGCTTCCACCCGGATGGTTGCCGGACCGCTGTCAGGCTTGTAGGCATAGCGGGCAATATTGCTGAAAATCTCATCAACGGCAATATTGATCTGGGTTATGATCTTGAGCGGACAGGAAATCTCTTCCAGCTTTTTATCCACAAACTCAGTGACTGCCGGTATGTTTTCCAGTAATGCTTCTGTTGTCATTTCATGCATATGTGTATCTCCATGATATCGCAGACCCAGCATGGTAATGTCATCAAACTGCTCGGTGCCTTCACTGAAGACATTGACGCTTTCCTTGACGTCTTTGAGAAGTTCTTCCATGCTGCGTTCAGGATTGCTGTTCAGAGCAGTTCCGATCCGCTCCGTACCGAACATTTCACCTTCCGTATTGGCTGCTTCCGGTGCACCGTCGGTATATACGAAGATCGCATCGCCCTTTTCCATCTGAATCTCGTAGTTATGATATTTGACCATATCCATGCCGCCGATGACAAATCCATGTCTGTCCTTCAGCATTTCAAAGCTGCCGCCGGCTTTCTGAACAAAGGGATATTCATGGCCGGCGTTTGCGGCAACAAGATGGCCGGTATGGATATCAAGAATGCCGAGCCATACGGTGACGAACATTTCTGCCTTGTTGTTTTCCATGATGCCGGTATTCACTGCTTCCAGGATGAGAGCCGGATCAGGACCGATCATTCTGGCGCTGTTGTAGATCATGATCTTGGAAATCATCATGAACAGAGCACCCGGGATTCCCTTGCCGGAGACATCGGCAATCAGGAATGCCAGCTGATCCTCATTCAGCATGAAGAAGTCATAGAAGTCGCCGCCGACTTCCTTGGCCGGATCCATCAGGGCATAGATGTCGAAACTGTCAGTCAGTTCCGGAAACGGCGGGAATCTGCTCGGCAGTGTTCCTTCCTGGATCCGCTCGGCAATTTCCATCTCCGAACTCAGTCGTTCCTGGGCCAGGGATGCTTCGATCATGTTCAGATAGTACTCGGAAATATCCTTTTCCATGTCCTTCAGAACTTCCATCAGATTCTGTATCTCATCACCGGTCCGGATATCAAGATTCTCAAAGTGGGTATTTGTCATCTCGCCGTGCTGCCGGTCAGAACTGTAGCTGCCGGCCGCGGATGCCAGCTTGTTGATGGGACCGACAACCGTATTCTGCATATACCAGCTGAAGGTAAAGGCAGTGATCAGGGAAACCAGGGCGAGGATCATGATGAAGACACCCATAAAGGTGAGCGAATCATAAAAGACACGGCTCATGTCAACATCACAGAATACTGCATATACATATTCAGGGTCATTTACGATGACATATGAACTGGAACAGAAAAAGCCATAGTTGTTGTCAATCATCAGCATAAACCGGTTGGTCGTATTATTTGCCGGAACATCAAACACTCCGGTGCGGTCAAAGCTGAGGAACATTCCCGGCGGCTGGTTTGTATCATTCAGATTGGCATCAAGAACATACAGCATGCGGCTGTTCACGCGGTCAAAAACACCGCAGTAGAGGCGATCGACTTCATTGCTTTTGCAGATCGTTTCAAGATTTTTTTCAATTGCATTAAACTGCTCATTGCGGATTTTTCCGGCCTCCTGCAGATATGCCGCATCCGGTGTTTCCGTTTCCGGACTGACCGTGCGGTAGGCCGCAAAGACCGTATCCATAAATACCGTCACGGTATCACGGTCAATCGAATTCCAGGCTGTCCGGGCCGCGTGATATGTCAGCCTTGCATATTCACCGGTGGCTGCTCCGGTATACAGAGAAAAGCCGATGCCGGCCGCAAACATGGACAGAATAAAAGTAAATGCAAAAATTCTGCGAAACATTTTGGCGCCGAGTGATTTTCTCAGGCGCTGCAGCAATGTCCATTTCTGCGGGGCGGAGGTCATTTTCAGCCCTCTTCTACGTTCAGAATATCCATGAATCCGGTAATATCGAGAACCTCACGCACGGTTTCGTTGACATGAATCAGCTTCATGCCGCCGCGGGTAAGCATCTGTTTATGAAGAAGAAGCAGAACTCTGAGACCGGCAGAGGAAATATAGTCAACCTGGCTGAAATCAAGAACCAGTTCGCTAATGCCGTCAAGCTGCTCCATGATCCGGGCTTCCGCATCCGGAGCGCTGTTTGTGTCAATGCGGCCGGATACGGCAGCAGTCAGTCTGTTTTCTTCACGTTTGAATTCGATCTTCATAGTTATTCAACCTGTCCTTCCATATATTTCAGGGCACCTGCATACAGATATTCGCGGATACTGTCTACCTTGACAAGTTCCGGAATATATTCTTCTTCCAGGAATACACTGATTTTCTTTCGCAGTTCCTCAGGATCCGGAATGCGCTTGGCATAGAATGCCACATGATCGCAGCCGGTATAGGTGATCAGGCCGGTCAGATAGCGGGCTGCCAGCTCTACATTTCCTTCCGGCGTAGCTGCCAGCGTATACGGATTCTGCGGGAATGTTGTGATGGATGTAATGCCGTCAAGCTGTTTGCCGCCCATATGTCCGCCGGCATGATGGACAAGGCGGTTGTTGACAACCATGCCGATATTGCCGAGGAAGGAACCGGTCGGCAGGAAGTAGAATGCGGTATCTTCTCCCTTGTTGGCAGTCACGGCATATCCCAGGGCAATGGCATCGGCAAAATTCATCAGCCATACCTTTGTATTATATTCTTTTTCCAGGGATTCCTTTATGTCTTCATTGTAAATATTGGCTTTTTCATAGGTCAGCTTTCCCTCGCTGACCGATCCCGGCGTCACCAGGCATACAGCATTGATCTGCGGCTTCATGGTCTTGACCAGCGAGATGACATCCTTCACATCGGAAAAGCGGTAGCTGTCCTTGACGATCTGGCTGGAAGCAGTGATCTGGCCATGGTCATACAGGCGGTAGGCAAGCTGGGTTCTCTGTTCGAGATCAATGATCGATACAACCAGCAGCGTGCCGTCTGCCTCTTCCAGCTTGCGGATGCTTCCGATTGCTTCTGCCGCTTCTTCCCCGCCGCTCTTTTCTTCGGTCAGGTTCCGGACCATATTCAGCAGGCCGAGTACATCATAGCTGGAGAAGATCTGAACCGGTATTTCGGTGACGATCTTGTCGGCCAGAATGGTTTTGGCATTCTTCAGCTGATAGCCGATCTGCGGGGCAATCAGAATCACATCCTTGTCTCTGGCGGTATCATACAGCCGCTCATAGGGAACGGCATCAAAATGTATCTTTACACCCATAGATTCGGCCGCATCGTTCAGCTTCATCATGAAATAGGAAGTGGTCAGACCGCAGGAGCAGCAGAGCAGAGCTTCCGTTGTCTTTGCCGTACTGAACTTTCGCAGGCTTTCCAGCATCTCATGATACAGTTCCTGGGCATGATCAATGTCCTCAAGTTCAAAATGCAGATAGAATACGGTTTCCGAATTCTCATCCAGGATGCGGTATTCGGCAACTGTAAACTGCAGAAAGTAGACGGTCACAAGACCGGTGACCCTCTCGCCTTTCATTTCCAGACTCACGGCATCATCTGACTTCGTCTCATTCAGCACAAATCCGCCGGGGGCATGTTCACGGCAGTATGCAATCAGGATATCTGCCATCTGTCTTTTATCATCCATGCTCACTTACCCTCTCTTTTTTATCTTTTTCTTTCATTAATACCTTTTTGCTGACGAGGCCGATGCGGTTCGCTTCCGTCAGCATTTCCAGCTGCAGCAGCATCTGGTTGAAGGCACCGGCGGCAATCCCGAGAATGATGTCGGCAATCATGCCGCCGACCAGGGCTTCCGTCGGAATATCCAGCTGGCTGAAAATCGTCATGAAGGAAATCAGACTGACACCGGCAACCGGCGGTGATGCCATTGACAGCACGACCGCCAGGAACAGCATCAGGAAATACCATCCGAATGATGCATGGCACTGATAGATCCATGCCGCATAGACAGAAAATACGATCAGTTCCATCGTTGATACCGGCATGTACAGAACCAGTCCCGGCGGCAGCAGTGCCTTGGCAAAATGCCTTTCAATGCCGAGTGACTTGATACAGCCGTTTTCAATATAAGTATACGCTTCATTCAGTGAACCTGTCCGCAGGGACACCATGAAGGAAGGCTTCAGCTTTCTGATCAGCAGCGAAACCGGCACATGGGTGCGCAGATGGGCATGCAGCAGCGAGATAGCCGCAATGCCGGCTGCCATGACGGCAAAGATCAGAAACGGGATCCACATGTAGATGAACAGATCCGTCTGATCATTCCAGAATGCCAGGGTCAGCAGCGTTACCGCAAAGAACGGAACAGCAGCTCCGACCCAGTCTGCCAGCAGCAGGCCGACATCATAGCACTGCTTGACGAAGCGGGTCAGCACATCGCCTTCTCCCCTCAGCAGGGCAATGGCATTGCCGGAGAAAATTGCCATAAAGACAAGCTGGGCGGTATTGACCTCAATAAAGGGATTGATCATGTCCTTCGGAACAATGCCGAGCAGCACATCCAGAAGACCTGAGACCTGGCTGGCGCCGATCGTTTCCGACTGATAGCTCAGCGGCAGAATCAGGTTCATGATCAGCAGTGAAGCCAGACCTACGACAATGCTGGTGACGATGTAGCGGGCAAGGATCCGGACCCGGTCGCCGCCCTGGGCATCAATGCGGCCCATATTCAGAATCGTTGTCAGTACCAGTATAAAAATCAGCGGTCCGGAGAGCAGAGTCAGGGTATTCATCCACAGATCAAAGAACGGCTGCAGTACGCCGTCAATGATATTGAGGCGGATGCTGTGGGGAAGCAGCGCCTTTCCGGCCAGACCGAAAAAAGTACCCAGCAGCACACAGATCAGCAGCTTATAGACCGGATTCATGCGCTCGGAAGGCAGAACCAGGCGCAGATGATTGCGGCCGCCGGAGTAATAATAGCTGGGTGAGATGCCGACGGTTGTCAGCAGCGAGCTGCTCCAGTTTTCAAGATCATTTTCCTTCAGCGTCAGCGGATTGTATGCTTCAGCTGCCAGGTCAATCTGAATCTCATAGCGGCGCAGACTGCGGCCGATGAAGACATGAATCTCCTGATCGGCGCCGAAATGATCGCGAAAGCGCAGAAGTGCCTCTTCGATGGAGAGACGGATACGGAGTCTTGTCGCATGTTCGGTTTTTGCCTCACTGAGAAAACGTCCAAGCATATGGGAAATCTCATCGATGGCAGAACCGCTCAATTTTAATGTCTTGTTATAATTCTCCATATATCTCTTAACAGTTTATCAAATTGCCGGCGCCAATTGTTGAAAAACAGAAAAGTTTCACTGTCTGTTTCTGAAAAAAACACTGTCTTTGCCGGACAGTGTCTTTCATATTTAAATGATGATTTCGTGGACGGCAGCTTCTTCGGAATCCGAAGCATAGCACCAGGTAAAGGAAACGTTGGTGCCGACGCCGCAGGATCCGTCCCTGGCCAGAACGATCAGTGACATCGGATTGGCATATCCGTTTCTTTCCTTCAGTTCCTGATCCAGTTCCCTGACTGCCGTTTCGGCTGCTTCCCGGGCACTCATTCCGTCTTTCAGAAGCCGCACGGCGGCGTAGGAGAGCGCCCCTTTCATGATTTCTTCGCCCATGCCGGTTGCGGCGGCAGCGCCGATCTTTGAATCCGCGTAGTAGCCGACACCGGGCAGCGGCGTATCTCCGACACGTCCCGGCTGTTTCATGAACAGTCCGGAAGTCGAAGTCGCGGCACAGAGTGTTCCGTTCTGATCAAGGGCAAGAAAGCATACGGTGTCATGTCCGTCATAGGCACTCAGTTCCTGAAGCCGGTCCTTTTCCTTCAGATAGAGTTCCATCGCTTCATCTGTCACATTGTCGCGCTTTTCAAAGCCATGGGCTTCGGCATAGCGCTCTGCCCCTTCGCCGACCAGAAAGTTATTGGCATCGCCTTCCTGCAGACTGTAGGCAATGCGGACAGCTGAGCGGAAATTCTCAACTGAACCGACGGCTCCGAAATGCAGTGTATCGCCGTCCATATAGCCGCCGTCCAGGAACACCCGCCCTTCCGCATTCGGACGGCCGCCGAAGCCGACGGAATGAAAGGACGGCTCATCCTCGACCATGGCAATTCCTTCCACGATCGCCCTGCCGCTGTGTTCATTCGCCTTCAGAAGAGAAGCAGCTTTCCTTGTCCCTTCCAGAGCCATTTTCCATGTCGCCAGAACTGCATATTTCATAGTTTTCCTCGTTTCTTTCTGAAACATGCCCGGCAGTGCCGGGCATGTCTGTTACAGTATGCCGCTGCTGATCAGCTGATGGATCGGCTGCAGATTCAGGCTGCGGTCGGTATTGATCACATACTGATCCAGCATTGTCCAGAATTCCAGTACGGCATGGGCATCGGTAATGGCAGCCGCATTGATCGTATGCCATTTGACGATGCTTCTGTAGGGAATGGATGTCAGATCATGACGGGCAGCCAGCAGTCCGTCCTTGTCGTCAATGATGATCCGCCGGTCGGTAAATACGATCACATCCGAGCCGTTTGAGAAACAGTAGCGTACAGTTTCGCCGTCAACAAGCAGCGAAGTGATCTCCGCCGCCGGCTTTACGCTCCTGTCGAAGTTCATGATGATCGGTTCCATCCTATTTCGCCTCCAGGAAGCCAAAGGCAAAGCGCGGTCTGATCCAGTCAAGCAGGATCTGTTCTTCTTCCGGCAGACGGCCGGCCAGATTGTACTGATCGGACAGTTCGATATCCTTGAGGACGATCCAGACTTCGCCGCGGTAGTGCTCGAGATTGTCATTGACGATCACGACATCGCCGCGGTGCGCGATTCTGTCTTTGCGCGGACGTACCGGAATGCTTTTGCCTTTGAAGACAACCCGCGGCCAGCTGGAGCGGACGATCAGATCGTTGCAGTCATCACGGTGGGTATGCTGGTTCCAGAAGACGATTTCCTTTTCTGTTTCGCTGATGTCGTCGGCCAGATCAATGCGCATGTTGATCTTTGTCAGATCGGTATCAGCCAGCAGCTTCAGTTCCTCTTCCGAGGCAAAGCAGTTGCCGATCAGGATATCCTGGCAGAGATTGATGGCATTGAGATGGCGCAGCTGCAGGTCGATCGGCAGGTCGCGGTGCATCTCCAGTGTCGGCAGTCCGTCATAGACCGGCCAGGGGCCGAAGGTATCGGGCTGCTGCGAGGACACAAAGGATGCGACTCTCATGCCGGCATTTTTGTATCTGGATGTCAGTTCAATATAGCGGTCCAGTCCCATGCCGGTATGTCTCTGCGGGAAGAAATTCGAGCAGAAGCACATGTTTTCGGCATCAGCGCCGCATGTCAGCATATTCTCGACGCCGATCGTGCCGGAGGCATTGTATTCAATGCGGATGCCGTAGGGATTGTGGGTAATGGCAATATCTTCCATTTCACCGAAATGACCGTCGAGACGGATAATATCCAGGCCCATCTCATGAAAGACCGAAAGATCAAACGGGGTTGCGCCGAGATCTTCAAACACGCGCGGATTTGTATCCGCCGATACAGTCAGGCCGGCTTCGTGGGCAACTTCACAGAATTCCCGGAAATTGCGCACAGCTTCTTCCTTTCCTTCGGTAATGGAAAGAAAGCAGGTAAAAACACGCTTATAGCCGAGACTTCCGGCCAGACGCATATAGGCATATGCCTTTTCTTTTGTTGTATGTTCGGGATATACCGAGATGCCGAGCTGTTTCATTCTTCATTTCCTTCCAGAAGCACTTCCCCGTTGCTTTCAATGATTTCCTTGAAGCGGTAATAGGACTTCTTGATCTTTCTTTCCAGAGTGCCGTGGCCGTCGTTGAATCGGTCAACATAGACAAAGCCGTAGCGCTTTTTCATTTCACCGGTGCCGGCTGATACGACATCGATCGGTCCCCAGTACAGATAGCCGCGGCAGTCAACGCCGTCTTCAATTGCCAGGTTTACATTTTTGATATGTTCTTCAATATAGTGAATGCGGAAATCATCATCAATGGTTCCCTCTTCATTCAGATTCTCATCCAGGCCGACACCGTTTTCGACAATGTACAGCGGCAGATGATAGCGGTCATAGAGAACGTTCAGGGTATAGCGGATGCCTTCCGGATCGACCGGCCAGCCCCAGGGCTGCGGTGCCTTGTCCTTCAGATACGGATTTTCCTTTCCGACCAGTCCGCCGGTATCGCCTTTCAGGGCATATTCATGATCATAGGTGCTGGAGCGGTAATAGCTGAAGGAGAAGAAGTCGACAGTATTCTCTTTAATCAGCTTCAGTTCTTCCGGTGTGAATTCAACCGTGACACCGTCCTTCTTCCATACCTTCTTCAGATAGGTCGGAATGATGCCGAGGCAGAACGGATCACCCATATAGAAGTTTGCCATGCGCTGTGATTCCAGGGCACCGAAGACATTCTGCGGATCGCAGTTATACGGATAGGTGGCGACACTCGATGATGTCAGCATGCAGCCGACCTGGTTTTCCGGATCGATTTCATGGCCAAGTCTTACCGTTTCGGCATTGGCAACGAGAATATTGTGATAGGCATCCCAGATGTCCTGCTTCGTTGTCGAGCCGATCGGATCCTCAGGATCGACCGGATCCTTGATCGTCATGACGCCGGCCGCCACCAGCGGAATGCGGAACATGTTGTTGACTTCATTGAAGGTCAGCCAGAGCTTTACCAGTCCCTTGTATCTTGTGAATACGGTTGTCACATAGCGCTTCCAGAATGTGATCAGACGCGGATCCGACCAGCCGCCGTATTCGGTGATCAGATGCAGCGGTGTCTCATAGTGGGACAGCGTGATGACCGGTTCCATTTCCAGTTCCCGCATGCAGCGGAACATGTCTTCATAGAAAGCCAGACCTGCTTCATTCGGTTCTTCCTCATCACCGTTCGGGAAAATGCGTCCCCAGGCAATGGAAGTGCGGAAGGAATTGAATCCCATTCCCTTCATCAGCTTCAGGTCTTCGCGGTAGCGGTGATAGCCGTCAACGGCATCATGGGAAAGATATACCTTGTCAGGATCCAGGCACATCTCATACTTCTTTGTTTCTTCGTTCCATTTCAGGCCCGGTTTTCTGGACATGATGCCGACAACAATATCCGTTACATTCGGCTGCTTGCCGTCTTCCAGCCAGGCACCTTCATACTGGTTTGCGGCAATTGCGCCGCCCCATAAAAAGTCTTTTGGGAAACTCATAAATGATCTACCTCTCATTTCATTTTTGCTAACTATATTATGCAACAAATCCTCCCTGCTTTCGATTGAAATCATCTCATCCGGACATGAAAAAGACACGGCTGTTCAGCCGTGTCTGATTTGCTTATTCAGCACCGATCATGAAGCTGTAGACCGGCTGACCGCCGTCTTCCAGATCCACATCAACATCGTAGTGTTCTTCAATATATGCCTGAATTGCTTCGCATTCCGCATCGGTTCCGTCTTCGCCCCTGATCAGGGTGATGATTTCGGTATCTTCATCACACATGACATCAATCAGATGCGTGACTGCCTCAACCTTGTCTTTGGACGTGAAGACGATATCCTTTTCAAAAATGCTCATGTAGTCGCCTTCATGGATCTCGACACCATCAACTGTCGTATCCTTGATGGAATAGGTAACCGAACCGGATCTGACATTGTCAATGGCATCAAGCATGCTGGCCTTGTTGGCCTCAACCGTATCATCCGGATTGAAGTTGATGCAGGCACTGATGCCCTGAGGAATCGACTTCGTTTCCAGAACGATGACATCCTTGTCTTCCGTCACCTCG
>JAZPXY010000065.1:0-10451 GCA_045543875.1 Bulleidia sp. | reverse complement strand
AGGCGCCTTGAGGGCTTCACATTTTGCCGAATCGAAATGCTCGCAAAAAGTTTTACAGTCATATTCCCTGCAGAACTTACATCTGTTCCGGCATGTATAGATCGATTCTGTTGAGCAGAGATTTCTTCTGACACAGCTCTGATACAAAGAACAGCCATTTGGAGACAGTCTGTCATAATCACCGGTGAAAGTCCGATGATTTCTGATTTCTCGTGATACTGTTGAAACGGATCTGACGATCCGGCGGGATATATACGTAAAAGTCATGTCATCATCCAGATATTTTTCAATTAGGATACGATCGCTTTGGGAAAGATGTTTCGTCATAATCAATTCCTTTCCCATCAGGCATTCATCAAAATCAAGAAATCATATTTGTACGACTAAATGCAAGTTTGTATAAGTAAATGTCGTGTGATTTTAGCGTTTAACTTTACATTCAAAGTCAGAAAGAATACGCCCGATGGCGTATTTTTTGTCTGGTCATTTCTGTACCGTTTTCCCAGGCAAGGGAGTACTGCTATGGAAAACAGGAAATACTATATTACAATCACCGGCATTGACCGCTACGGCGGCCATGAGATGTTCCGTGTCGGCATGCATGTGCAGCTGCGGAAGGAATACGACAACTGTTTTGATGACGAGGCGATAGCCGTCTACGGAAAGCAGGGCTGCCGCTGCGGCTATGTGGCAAATTCTGTGCATACATGCGCAAGAGGGACTTTTTCCGCCGGTCGTCTGTATGATAAATTTGAAGATGAACTGAATGCCCGCATCATGTTTATCATGCCGGATGCGGTCATTGCTGAGACAGAGGAAGGGTGATCACGTTGCAGGATCTGTTCATTCGCGGTCTGAAAATTGAATGGAATGAAATCGAAGCCGGCAGCTATCTGCGCCAGATCGGCTCTCTGCGGGATCTGAGGGAACTTTCCTTTTCCCATCCCGTAACTTTCTTTGCGGGTGAAAACGGAACCGGAAAGTCCACGCTTCTGGAAGGAATTGCCGTTGCAGCCGGATTCAATCCGGAAGGCGGCACCCGCAACTATGCCTTCAGCACCCGTGACAGCCATTCCGAACTGTATCGTTCGCTCTGCCTCATTAAAGGCGTGCGCAGTCTTTCCTACGGCTATTTTCTGCGGGCGGAAAGCTTTTACAACGTTGCCACCCAGGAAGAAGAATACAGCCGGACCATCACCCGGCAGGCACATTTCCATGAAAAATCACATGGCGAAAGCTTTCTGGCCCTGGCCCGCGACAGTTTCAGCGGCAACGGCCTGTATCTGCTGGATGAACCGGAAGCAGCACTGTCGGCCCAGGGGCAGCTCAGTCTGCTGCTGAGGATCCATGAGTGTGCCCGGGAAGGGGCCCAGTTCATCATTGCTACCCATTCGCCGATCCTGCTGTCACTGCCGGGAGCACAGATTCTGAACTTTACTGAAGACGGAATTGACCCCTGCACCTATGAAGAGACGGACAGTTTCCGCATTTACGGTATGTTTCTGAAAAACAAAGAACAGTTTCTGCGGTATCTGCTGGCAGAAGACGATGAACAGCAGCCGTAATATACAAACACTACAGAGGAGGAACTATGACAGACTATCAGAGCTTTTATGCCGGCAGTATGTTTCATGCATGGTCATTTCTCGGTGCCCATCCGGCCGAAGAAGGATATGTATTCCGGGTCTATGCACCTGCCGCATTTAAAGTGGCTCTGATCGGAGAATTCTCCGGCTGGCAGGAAGTGGAAATGCACAGGATCTATGACGGTCAGTTTTTTGAAGCTGAAGTCAGTACTGCCAGAAGCGGACAGATGTACAAATACCGGATCTATAAAGATGAAAAGAACTGCATTGACCATGCCGATCCCTATGCTTTTCAAAGTGAGAAGCGTCCCGGCACGGCATCTGTTGTCTGTGATCTGACATATGCGTTTACCGACGAATCCTGGCTGAAGCAGAGAAATGATCATAAGGATCAGCCTCTGAACATATATGAATTGCATGCCGGCTCATGGCAGCGGAAAGAACCATGGGACGGCAGCAGTGATCCGGCAGAAGGCTGGATCGGATACCGGGAACTGGCTGACCGGCTGATTCCCTATCTGAAGAAAAATCATTACAATGCCCTGGAACTGATGCCGCTGGCAGAATATCCGGCCGATGAATCCTGGGGCTACCAGCAGACCGGCTTTTTCAGTGCCACATCCCGCTATGGCAGACCCTGTGATCTGCAGTATCTGGTTGACCGCTGTCATGGGGAAGGCATCACTGTCATCCTCGATGTCGTCACTGTCCATTTTGCCGTCAATGACTATGCTCTCTGGAATTTTGACGGAACTGCCCTGTATGAATACCCGCATCCGGCAGTCGGCTACAGTGAGTGGGGCAGCTGCAACTTCATGCATTCCCGCGGTGATGTCTGTTCCTTCCTGCAGTCGGCCTGTGCCTTCTGGATCGAACAGTATCATTTTGACGGCCTGCGCTTTGACGCTGTCGGCAATCTGATCTACTGGCAGGGAAACAGCCAGCGCGGCGTCAATCAGGATGCCGTCCGTTTCATGCAGAGAATGAACCGCGGCCTGAAGGAACTGTACCCCGATGTGATGCTGATAGCAGAAGATTCGACAGCCTATGCCGGAACGACCAGGCCGGTTTCAGCAGGCGGTCTCGTCTTTGACTACAAGTGGGATCTTGGCTGGATGAACGATACCCTGAAATACATGGGAAAGAAGCCGGCAGACCGCAGCCGTGACATTGGCTGCCTGCTGTTCTCCATGGATTATTTTTACAACGAATCCTATCTGCTTCCGCTCTCCCATGACGAAGTTGTCCACGGCAAGGGCACGATCGTAAACAAGATGGCAGGGGAATATGATGAGCGCATCCGGCAGGCAAAGCTGCTGTATCTGTATATGTTTGCCCATCCCGGCAAAAAGCTGAATTTCATGGGCAATGAACTGGCACAGATCTTTGAGTGGGATGAGAAAAAAGAACTCGACTGGGATTCCCTGAAAGATCCCGTCCATGCCGGCTTTCAGAAATTCTGCCGAAAGCTGAATGAGGTATATGAAAACAGTCCTGCCCTCTGGCAGAAAGACTACGACCGCACAGGCTTCACCTGGATCACAAAAGGTGCCGCTCAGAAGGCAGTCATTGCCTTTCGGCGCAATTCCGGTACACAGCAGGTGCTGGCAGTTCTGAATTTCTCGGATGCGCCTGTCATTTACAGTGATCCGGCTCTGCAGAACGGCACTGTACTGCTGGATACGCATGAAACCGCCGTTTATGACAACAAGGCCGGCAGGCTGGAACTGCAGCCGTTTGAAGGCCTGCTGATCGAAGCAGAAGACAGTCAGAAATAATGTGGCTTTCCGAAATGTCGTTCGGCAGGCGACCGGAAGCTTCCGTCTTTTTCGTATTCTTTTCCTGTAAAAAGGAGGTATGAAATGTTAGGCGCATTGATTGGAGATATGATTGGAGCACCGTATGAGTTTGACCGCGGTGACAAGACAAAGGATTTTCCGCTGTTTCAGGCGGATTCTCAGATTACCGATGACAGTGTCATGAGTGCGGCAGTTGCCGAAGCACTTTTGAAATGCGGCAGTGATGCCGATGATGACACCGTCATGCAGGCCTGCACCGGAAGCATGCAGAAATGGGGCAGGCTTTATCCCGATGCCGGTTACGGCGCCAGATTCATTTACTGGATCTTTGCTGAAGATCCCCGGCCCTACGGAAGCTTTGGCAACGGCAGTGCCATGCGGGTATCGGCTGCCGGCTGGCTGTATGACAGTCTGGAAAAGACCAGGCATATTGCTGCCCTTACTGCCGGGGTATCCCATGATCATCCCGAAGGCATCAAGGGGGCAGAAGCTGTCGCTTCCGTGATCTGGCTGGCCCGGAACGGCTATGACAAGGAACAGATCCGGAAATATGTTGCGGAAGAATTCGGCTATGATCTTTCCCGCACCTGTGATGAGATCAGGCCGGTGTATCATCATGTTGAAAGCTGCCAGGAGACTGTCCCGGAAGCCATCACTGCCTTTCTGGAAGGAGAGGACTTTGAGGATGTGATCCGCACCGCCGTATCACTGGGCGGCGACTGTGACACCCTGACCTGCATTGCCGGCAGTATGGCTGAAGCTTTTTACGGCATTCCGAAGGATATTGCAGCTGAGGCATGGAAGCGGCTGCCTGCAGATATGCATGAAATACTGCGGCAGGTGCCGGGAAAAACTGATAAGTGAAAACTGAAAGAGGTGTATTTATATGTATATTCATGTCAACGGAATCAATCTTTTCTATGAGCAGACAGGAACCGGCCGGCCGCTGATCCTGGTACACGGAAATGATGAAGATCATACGATCTTTGATGAGGCAGTCGAAGTGCTGAAAGACAAATATACATGCTATGCACCGGATTCACGCGGCCACGGTCAGAGTGAAAAGCCGTCGGAACTGCATTATGAAGACATGGCAGATGACATTGTCGCCGTGATTGAGCATCTGGATCTTCATCATGTTGTCTATTACGGCTTCAGTGACGGCGGCATCATCGGACTGTACGCTGCTGCCAGGTGTGACCGCATTGAGGAAATGATCATTTCCGGCACCAATACCGATCCGATGCAGATGAAGGATACGCTGCGCTGGCTGTTCAGAGGCATGCATTTCATCCATCCCGATCCGAAGCTGAAACTGATGCTGGAAGAACCGCATGTTGATATGAAGATGCTGCACGGAATCAAAGCCAGAACACTGGTGCTGGCCGGAGCCAATGATGCTGTCAAAGAAGCAGATACGCTGCGGATCGGCGCCAATATTCCCCATGCCCGGATCATGATCCTGCCCGGGGAAGACCATGGCAGCTATATCGTTCACCAGACAAAGATTGCGGAACTGATCGACGGATTTGTCAGCGGAGGACGGAAATGAAAACAGCCAGGGAAATGCTTGCGAATATCGAAATGATGGAACAGTCGCGGGCAGATCTGCTGAGGACGGCAGCTGAACTGCGCACTGCCTATGGCCAGGGAGCAGCGGAAGACATCCGCACCCTGGAAGATCTTGCTGCCAGGACCGGTGAGCTGATCGAGCAGGGCTATGACCTGTACAGTGACAGCCTGACCAGCGGGGAGGCCATTGTCTTTGATTCCTTTGAGGAAATCAGGGATGATCTGGAATTCATCATGGGCTGTGCCAAAGCCATTGCCTTCCGGAAGTACGGTGCCTGATGTATTACGATGCCCAAAGAGTCTATTTCGACTGTGAAGTCAGATGGCAGAAAGACGGCAGGATTCTTCCTGCCGCTGTCTGCTGGCCGGACCGGACCGGCAGAATGATCCGCCATGAAGTGACTGACTGGGAGGGC
This sequence comes from Bulleidia sp., assembly GCA_045543875.1. Classification (GTDB taxonomy): domain Bacteria; phylum Bacillota_I; class Bacilli_A; order Erysipelotrichales; family Erysipelotrichaceae; genus Bulleidia. Next base: position 5,078 of record JAZPXY010000065.1, on the reverse strand, counting down.
TGCAGCGATAGCGAAGTGCTTTCCGATACCGGCTTTGCCGGCATCCGCCATATCGTTCATATCGGCGGCAGACGGCGCCGCCTGTACTATGAGAAAAGTTCCGGCCGCTGGTTTGCGGAAGTCAGGAAAAGTACCTGACTGCGTACAGCCGGATGCGGATCAGGAGCTATGATGCATACAGGGGGATGATATGTCTCAGAAACGGTATGTAGATGTGCAGGCTCTGATGAAGCAGGACGGAACGGTTCAGCCATTGGCAGTATTCTGGCCGAATGCGGACGGGATTCCCGTTCGTTTTGCCATTGAGCGGATCCTTGATCAGAGTGCCGGTTCCCGGATTTCTTCATCCGGATCGGTCGGCCGGCAGTATACGGTTCTGATCCGCGGCCAGCGGCGAAAGCTGTACCTGGAAAAGAACCGCTGGTTCATTGAAAGCCTGAAGGGATGAACAAAGCGGGGATGTGCGGTATAATGGAAGCACAGGAGAAAGAATATGCAGTGTAAAAAATGCGGAAAAAGTATACCTGACCGTGCTTTGAAATGCCCGTACTGTAATACGAAAACTGCCAGGGGATGGCGAAATGAAGGGGAGAAGCTGATCTCTCCGATCAAGAAGATCTTTACCAATCCCTTTAAGAAGAATTAGTATGACATATTTTGGGAAATACAGAGTACACCGCGTATTTCCTTTTTCTTACAGCAGATGTTCTCCGCGTTGAACGGTCTGCAGTGATCAAAAAGAAGGAAGAATCAATGAATCGGAAGAAAAAAGGAATCAGAGTTGCCAGAGGTGAATCAGCTCTGGCGGCGATCCAGAAAGCGGTCCCGCACTGGATCCATGAAAAAATAGAGGACCCTGCTTCAGTCACGGGATTCATGTATTCCCGCAGCTGCACCTGTTCGGAATGCGGCTATGAAGCGTCATTTGAGAAGCCAAAATGCCCGCACTGCGGTGCTGATATGCAGTACATCAAGGGACTGCAGTAGAAGGAGGACGGCCGATGCCGCTGAAACTGATCCGTGATGATATTACCAGAGTCAGATGCGATGCCATTGTCAATGCTGCCAACAATTCCCTGCTTGGCGGAGGCGGCGTGGATGGTGCCATTCACCGGGCGGCAGGGAAACGGCTGCTGGAAGAATGCCGCACCCTGAACGGCTGTGAAACCGGTGATGCCAAGATCACCGGCGGCTATGATCTGCCGTGCCGCTATGTGATCCATACCGTCGGTCCTATCTATCAGGACGGAAAGCACAATGAGGAACAGCTGCTTCGAAGCTGCTACCGCCGGTCTCTGCAGCTGGGTCTGGAACATGAATGTGAATCAATGGCTTTTCCGCTGATCTCAGCTGGTGCCTACGGTTATCCGCGGGCGGCAGCCCTGAAGACGGCAACCGACGAAATCACATCGTTTCTGACCGATCATGACATGCTGGTGTATCTGGTCATCTTTGATCAGAAAGCCTTCCAGATCGGATCCCGTCTCTACAGTGACATCCAGGAGTATATCGATCAGAACTATGTCGATACCCACTCCGACAAGCTCAGTCAGCGGCGCCGCCGCTGGCAGAATGCCAAAGAGCTGATCAGCTCTGCCTTTGCCGGAAAACCGGCAGAAGAGGAATATCCGTATGCGGCATATGATGCATGCGAATCCATGGAGGATCTGCAGGAACGCCTGAAGGTTGTCGATGAGAGTTTCTCGGAAATGCTGCTGCGGAAGATCGATGAAGCCGGCATGAAGGACAGCGAATGCTACAAGAAGGCCAACATTGACCGCAAGCTGTTCTCCAAGATCCGCTCCAATCCGTCCTATAAGCCGAGCAAGCCGACTGTGCTTGCCTTTGCCATTGCTTTGGAACTGCCGCTGAAGGAAACGGAAGAAATGCTGATGAAGGCAGGATTTGCCCTGTCTCCTTCCAGCAAGGCTGACATCATCGTCGAATACTTCATCAGAAACGGAAACTACAATATCTTTGATATCAACGATGCCCTGTTTGCCTTTGATCAGCCGACACTCGGTGTCTGATCAACTGTCGCTTCCCGGGCGACACAATCACTCCTCATAAAACGTAAGATGTGATCGTACAGAAGATGTACGGTCACATTTTTCAGATAAAGGAGGAATCATCAGATGACAGAAAACAGAACAACGGAACTTGTATTCATTCTTGACCGCAGCGGCTCCATGGCCGGACTGGAAAGCGATACGATCGGCGGCTTCAATGCCATGCTGAAGAAACAGCGCAGCCAGGAAGGGGAGTGCCTGGTCTCAACCGTCCTCTTTGACCATACCTTTAAGGTTCTCCATGACCGCATTCCCATTGCCGAAGTAAAGGATCTGACAGCGGCTGACTATGAAGTCGGCGGAACAACGGCACTGCTCGATGCCATCGGCAGATCGATCCATCACATCGGCAACATCCACAAATATGCCCGCCGGGAAGATGTCCCTGCCCATACGATGTTTGTCATTACCACCGACGGCATGGAAAATGCTTCCAGACATTATGGGGCTGATCAGGTCAGGAAAATGATCCGCCGCCAGGAAGAAAAGTACGGCTGGGAATTCCTCTTCATCGGCGCCAACATCGATGCCGTCGAAACTGCCGGAAACATCGGCATCCGCAGTGAGAATGCCGTCAATTATCATTCCGATTCCCAGGGCACGAAGATCGTCTATGAAACTCTGGCAAAGGCAGTCGGCGTCATGCGTTCCAAAGGCAGGGTCAGTGCTGACTGGAGCCGGGAGATTCTGGAAGACTACGTAAGCAGGGAATAGGGAAATGAAAACTCACTTCACAGTGAGTTTTTTTGCGAATCAGTTTTCCGGATCGAGAAGAATGCTGGTCTTTTTCTTCCAGGCAAACCACAGCAGCGAGCCGTCCTCGACCTCTTCATCGGTTTCCAGCTTCAGCGGCTCAAAGCCAAGCTTCCGGATGATTTCGGCATTCAGCAGCCGCGTCGGTTCATCCTTCATGCTGTAGATATACGGACCGTTCACTTTGTCCTTGCCGTAGCAGGCAACATCGGGATCCAGAGAGATGACGGAATACAGGGTGATGCGGCTGCGGTTCTTTTCGAAAAAGGCTTCCGACAGTTCCATCAGACGGGTGAAGATGCCGCGCTGCCGTTCATCCTTTCCGGTATAGGCATTGGTATAGATCAGGACTTCCTCGTCCTCCTGCAGTTCATGATCCTGCAGACAGATCTCATCGATAATATAGGATTCCCAGTACAGCCAGTCACTTTCTTCCTCAAAGGCATCACGGATCTTCTGATTGTGCATCATGGCTGCCGGCAGATGATACAGGGCAAGATCGGCGATGACTTCCTTTTTGCCATCAAAAGCCAGACCGACAAGCAGGCTGACAAAGTTGTTTTCCGTATCTTCCGGATCTGTAATCTGTTTTCCTTCCGCATTCAGCCAGGGAAGGGAAAAGAGAACATAGATCAGCGATTCCCTGACCGATACCGAGAAACGGAAGCGGGGATCCTTTTTCCGGAATTTCTCCAGCATCGTTTCCGCACTGAACGGGAACCATCCGGAAAGCAGGGCAAATGACTGCTTCAGAAAGGCTTCCGTAAAGGAATTCAGAGTGTCGTCTTCGGTTTTTCTTTCAAGCGGAATTCTTACCGGCCGTATCAGTTCCATTGCTGTCCTCTGTATATATTGTACTCAAAATCACCGCCATACGGTATTAACAGATTCTTAAGAAAAAAGAGACTGCATTTCTGCAGCCTCTAAGGATGATGCATGGATCAGGCAAGATCTTCGCCGTTACTTTCGCAGACTTTCTTGTACCAGTAGAAGGAATCCTTTCTGGAACGGGAGAAGTCGCCGGTTCCGTCATCATGTCTGTTGACATAGACGAATCCGTATCTCTTGGCATATTCGCCGGTGCTGGCGGATACGAGGTCGATCGGTCCCCAGGTCGTGTAGCCGATCAGCGGTGCACCGTCATCGATGGCTTCACCCATGGCCTTGATGTGCTCACGGAAGTAGTCAATGCGGTACGGATCATGGATGGAGCCGTCTTCTTCAACCTTGTCAAAGGCACCGAAGCCGTTTTCGACTACCATCAGCGGTGTATGCGGATAGCGGGCAGCCAGCTTGTTCAGAGTCCATCTCAGACCGGTCGGGTCGATCTGCCAGCCCCAGTCGGAAGCCTTCAGATACGGGTTCTTGGCACCCATCGACATATTGCCGGCTGTCTTTTCAGCATCCTTGGCGGTGGTGACGCAGTTGGACATGTAATAGGAGAAGGTATACATGTCAACTTTGCCTTCCTTCAGGATCTCTTCATCACCTTCGAGAATGAAGTCCGGTGTGACACCCTGGTCTTTCCAGATCTTTTTTACGAAGCACGGATATTCACCGCGGACATGGACATCGCCGCAGAGATCGTTCTTCAGGGAATCCTCATACTGTGCCTGCAGCATGTCAGCCGGGTTGCAGGTCAGCGGATAGAGAGTGATATGGCAGATCATGCAGCCGACCATGAAGTCAGGATTGATTTCATGGGCCAGCTTGACAGCCTTGGCAGAAGCGATGAATTCATGATGCAGAGCCGTCCACTTCTTCTGGGTGTCGCTCTTGATGTCAGACAGCTTGATCGGTTCAGTGGCATTGATGTCTTCATCTTCCATCAGGCCGAGGCTGTACATGTTGCTCATGCCGCCGACCAGAGACATCAGCGGTGTGTTGATTTCATTGAATGTCAGCCAGTACTTGACCTTGTCCTTATATCTGCGGAAGATCGTTTCGCAGTATTTTACAAAGAGATCAACCGTCTTGCGGGAATAGAAGCCATGGTATTTGGTGACGATGGCCCACGGAATTTCATAGTGGCAGATCGTAACCAGCGGTTCGATATTGTACTTTTTGCACTCGTCAAAGACATTGTCATAGAACTGCAGGCCGGCTTCATTCGGCTCTTCATCGTCACCGTTCGGGAAGATTCTGCCCCAGTTGATGGACAGACGGAATACATTCCAGCCCATTTCGGCAAACAGCGCGATGTCCTCTTTGTAATGATGATAGAAGTCAATTGCCTCATGTGACGGATAGAAAGCA
>JAZPXY010000064.1:0-25389 GCA_045543875.1 Bulleidia sp. | reverse complement strand
GATCCCACTCGATGATGTGCTTCTCAAACCTACTCTCCTTAAGAAGAAATAAGTAATCATTCATCAGGCATTCATCACGTTTGTGACAATCAATCGCAGTGTTGCATTTACTTTTACACACCCATGCGCCACTGTCTTTTCGTTCTGCCTATTAATGTGCCAATTCGCGCAGTTTTTCTGATTTCATTATACTTATTCAACGTATTTTTAGCCACTTCTGAGCGTCATTCTTTGGCTGACGATACTTATGTAGCAATTAGTTTTACACTCAACGGTATTCTTTCTGATCCTGAATGCAGATATGAATCAGAACGGCTGCGGGATCACATGATAATTATCGCTTCCGTCGGTATTCTCTTCCACAAAGGTATAGGTCAGATCTGCATTTTCAGAGAATGATTCTTTAAGCCATCTCAGATTGCAGTCATATCAGGTAATGACCAGTACCGGGCCTCTGCCTTCCACATTCCGGCAGACGGCAGCCTGCTGGTATCTGCCGCATTTCGGGCAGCAGGTGTTCTCCTTGCTTTTGTCATCAAAAGGACGGCCGCTGCCGGGAATTCTGATAATGCCGCCGGCAGCCTGTTCCACTGATTCGTCGTCCAGTCTGTACTCTTTGTTCAGTTCCGGTTCCTTGTTTTCCATCATGTTTTCCTTTTCAGCTGTTCTGCTGAATCTTCTGCAAACGCGAAAACACTTCAGTCGGGAATGATCCCCTGGGGATATTGCCGTATATTGAATGATCTTCCGGTAAAAAATGATGTTTTTTTACTGCCCTATATTATATCAGTGCGGCATGCTGGCATGCGATATCAGCCGTTGTTCAGAGAGGATACGGATACGGGAAAAGTAAAATACGTATCCGGAAATGGTTCATCCTTCAGAGTAAAGTGCCACCATTCTTCCTTCAGCGGCAGAAAGCCGGCACTGACCATTGCCTCTTTCAGAATCATACGGTTCCGATACTGTTCCGGCGTGATGTCCGGGCAGTCAGTATGTGACAGTTCACCAAACCAGTCAAAGGGTCCGCCCATGTCTGCCTCCCTGCCGGTCTTCATTTCAAACAGGGTCAGATCAACCGTACTGCCGCGGCTGTGTCCGGAATGGGCGGCAATGAAGCCTCTGGCAAACAGTTCATTCTTGTTCAGATCAGGATAGAAGTATTCCTTCATGCGGATATCCGCCGCATCTTCTGCCCATACGGCAAAATGATCCACCGCTGTCTGGGGCCGGTAGGCATCCCAGATTTTCAGCCGGTACTCCTGGCTCTTCAGAAGCTCAGATGCCTTCCGCAAAGCCGCCGCTGCTTCTTTTGTCAGCAGCGCAGCCGGTTCTTCATAGCCGCGGATCCGTTCGCCGATAAAGTTATAGGATGTATAGTAGCGGATCTCGGGAATGAGATCCGGAATCATTGCGGTCAGATTCACAAAACCGGAGGCATCATCTGACATCTGAAACTGTTTCTTTTCTGTATTCATACGCGTTCTTCTTTCTCTTTGATTTTAGCGCATCGGGACTCTGTATCACAGCCCTCAGCCGCATGGCAAAAAACATGCCAGCTGTGCTACACTGAAAATACAAGAGAGGTCTGTATATGGCTGAAAAGAAACATATTTCCTTTACCCTGCTGCAGATACTGCAGGAAGAATCAGACGAGAATCATATTCTGACTGCCAATGAACTGATCGAAAAGATCGATCAGCGCCTGGGAACATCGATCGAACGCCGGACCGTCTATTCCAACATTCAGATCCTGCGTCAGGCCGGATATGAAATATCCGATACTTCCGACAACGGCAAAGGGTATTACCTGATGACCAGGAAGTTTGAAAAAGGCGAGATCCTGCTGCTGTGCAATGCCATTCATGCGTCTCATATCATCAATCAGAAACAGAGTGAGGAACTGATCGGCAAGCTTCTTTCCGAACTGCCGAAGGAACAGCGGGAAGAATTCCGCACTTCTGTCTATCTGCCGAACCGCCTGAAATCCCAGAACAAGGTTCTCCTGTACAATATCGAAATCATTTCCGAAGCCATCCGGGACGGGAAGAAACTGTCTTTTTCCTACCTGCGCTATGATCCGCAGCTGAAAAAGGAAACCTACCGGAAAGATCCGTATGTGATCGAGCCCCGCTATATCGTATGGCAGGACGCAAGGCCATATCTGATTTCCACCAATCCCAAGTATGTCAATTTCACCCATTTCCGCATTGACAAGATCAAGAATCCTGTCATTCAGACCGAACCGGTGCGGAAGCTGAGCCGGACGGAAAACCTGGAAGCCTACCGCTATGCCGAAAACAAGCTGTTCATGTTTGCCGGTGAAACAATATCCGTAATCTTCCGCTGTGCCGACAGGATCCTGCCGCAGCTGCGGGACATTCTCGGTCCGGACATGAATGTGCAGGAAAGCAATGATGACACCAGTCTCGTGCGCTGCACGACAACCGAATCCGGTGCTGTTTTCCTGGCCCAGCAGTTCCTCGATGCCATTGAAATTATCTCCCCTGCTTCTCTCAGGGAGCACTTCCGCCAGGTGCTGGCACAGGCTGCAGATAAATATTCGCAGTAACAAAAATCCGTATTCAGCTGAATACGGACTTCTTTTTTTACTGGGCTGCCTGCAGCAGCTTGACACTGATGCGGTTCATGGTTTCAATGTAAAGAACATCTTCCTGCGGACTCAGTTCGCTTTCATCGATGGCTTCAAGCTTTTCCATGGCATCGGCATACTTTGCCAGATATTCGGTGTACTGCATCAGATATTCCGCTGATGTATTTTCATCATCGGCTGCCTGCATGAATGCGACATATTCATCAAAGAATGCCTCATAGCTTTCCATGGCGGCACGGAACTCAGGACGGATGCCGTCCCCCGGAACATTTTCTTCCGCCGGGGCTTCCGGTTCGGCAGCTGCCGGCTCTTCGGTTTTGATTTCCTCGGCCGGTTCACTTTTTACCGTTTCTTCTTTTCTGCTTTCTTCTGCCGCTGCCGGCGGAGCACTGACTGTTTCCGGCTCCGGCCTTTTTCCGAACAGAGCTGAAAGAATGCTCAGTCCAAGCAGCACTGCAGCTGCACCGAGAATGATATTTCTCTTTTTGCGGCTCTTGTTGCGCTGATGCAGAGCTGCTGCTTCATGCGGTGATGCCGACTGATGGAGATATGCCAGATTGTCCTGGCGTTCCTTCAGCACTGCCTGACAGCTTTCAATTTCCCGCCGGTCTGTTTCCGCTTTCTGCAGTTCTTCCTTTGCGGCACTGATTTCCCGCTCGGCCCGCTCTTTGTTCCACTGGCGGCTGCCGGCAGCGGTATGAATGTCATTGGCAAATTCCCTGGCCTTGGCTTCATTTCTGGCATCGGTGACAGCAGTGAATGATGTTTCGGCTGTACTGACGGTCAGGGACACCTTGTCAGCGACACTGATATCGGTGCGGATACTGTCATCCAGCGGGCAGCGCTGATCCTGAAATTCCAGATGATCAAGATACAGGCTGATGCCGGCAAAGGTCTTCTGCGGCCGGCTGAGCATTTCTTCCGCAGCCTGCAGGCGTTTTTCCGCCGCCTTGATTTCTGCCTTCTTTGCCTTTTCGGCATTGTTCAGATCCTTCTTTGCGGCCCTGACCTGAGCCTCTGCCGCTTCGACGTTTTTCAGATACTCACTCATTTGTTCCCTCCGTTTTCGCAAATGCATGTTTCAGCCAGAAAATCCAGAGCACCGCTTCGGCACTGGAAGAGATCCCGGAATCTGTTTGATCGCTGCTGAGCAGCGCAAAGATTCTTCCCAGGGCATTTTTCTTTCCCTCTTCTCCCAGCAGCACGGCGATTTTTTCCGCCTGCTGCTGGACCCTTTCACTGTCGGCCGGTTCCTTTGCCAGCAGGGAAATGGCATGCAGGGGCTCACGGATCATTTTCCGCTGCTGTCCGTTCAGATGATAGCGGCTGTTTTCCTTCTGCAGCCGCTGATCAAGAAGTTCTCTTTCCTGGCGGCTGATCTCACTTCCCTCTTTGCGCAGCAGACAGGCAAGCTTCTGACTGTCAGTGAGCGGATCCTGTCCGTCTGTATCCCCTGCCAGATCCGCATGCATTCTTTCCGCCAGTTCTGTTTCCTTCAGAACTGCTGTGCCGATGCGGCAGATCTCAGCCGAAGTAAAGGCAGAAAGGATGCGGATCATGCGCGAGGAAACACCGGTGATCTGCAGAAGCCGGACCAGAAAAATTCTTTCATCAATCTCCGTCCGGGAATTCCGCAGCCTGCGGATACCGTATTCAAGGACGGTTTTTTCTGACTGGTCGGTTTCCGAGATCATGGTGCGGATCTCGGAAATCTTCAGGCCGCATTCTTTGTACAGGCGGATCTTCTGCAGTGTTTCCACAGCTTCTTCGTCATAGTATTTGTGGGCCTGGCTGCCGACCCTGAGGGTAGGTTTGAGAAGACCGATACGGTCATAGTAAAACAATGTCTTTCGCGTTACCCCTGCCAGACTGCAGATTTCCTTGACTGATTTCATAGGCTCTTCAAATGTACTTCCGTTCCTCGCGGAACGGTCAATATGCATATGAAGGCTTTGCGGCTCTCTCTTCATACCCAAAACATATCCGCTCTCCAGACGGAAAGATATGCCCAAAAAACTTCCAAAGCCGTTCTGTCTGTACGTCCGGGCCATGAATGCATTAGAATGTAGAAAGGAAAGAAGCAGATGGATTATCTTGTACTTGTCAATCAGCTGCATCCCGTGCCGCCGGACTGGGATGACAGTCTGGAAACGGAACATTTTCTGAACTCTGCCGGGGAAGACGTTGAAATGGAAACCCGGGCCTTTCATGCCTATCTTGAACTGAAGGCCGAACTGAAGCAGGCCGGCATTGAAATCGATACCGATTCTGCCTGCCGGACCAGGGCATTTCAGCAGCAGATCATGGATGACTTCACGGCTGAGTTCGGCGCCGGATATGCCGCAAAGACGGTGGCGCCGGCGGGCTATTCCGAACATCAGACCGGCCTGGCAGCAGATCTCTATCCGATCATTGACGGTCAGAATGTCATGAGCAATGCCGAGCTGCTGAAGCATCCGGAACTGTGGACGGTGATCCATGCCCGGCTGGCAGCACACGGATTCATCCTGCGCTATCCGGAAAGAAAGGAACATATTACCGGCTATGGCTATGAGCCATGGCATGTCCGCTTTCTCAATGATCCTCTCATCGCCGAAGAAATCATGTCACAGGGGCTGACCCTGGAAGAATACCTGCAGAAAAGACAGGAACCGGAAGTCATCTGCCGACCGTTCTGTTCCCGCCTTTTCAGTGAAGAAGAGCTGGCGGAAATGGCGGTTCTTGTCAAATGTACCTTCGCCTCCCGGCTGGAATGCACTCTGCGGACGGTTGCCTACAGCGGTGATCAACATGTCAGCACTTCCTTTCCCGGATATTCCCGGACAGCTGAATTCCTTTGTGAATCTGAATCTGCCGGCAGATACGTACAGGAAACTTATCTGCTGGGCAACAGTGAATACGGCTGGCAGATCATATCGCATACATGAAAAAAGGGACAGCCCACTGGCTGTCCCCACTCATTCCTGCTGATCGGAAGGATCTGTTTCAGGTTCTTCCTTTTTTTCTGCTCTGATGCCGTAGATTCTTTCTCTCTGTCTGGCAGCGGTTTTCAGCACCGTCTGCGTGACATATTCCCTTCGTTCCTTTTCACTCAGAAGATTCAGTCTTTTTCTTCTGGCAAAAAATCCCCGCTTTTTCTTAGGCATCATGCATTTCCTCTGTTTCCGGCTGTTCCTTGCGGCGGTTCTTTTTCTTTGGCTTCTTGCCTGTGATCAGGCGGTAGATGCCGCGGATCAGCAGGAACAGCAGCCAGAGGATCAGAATCATGAAGGCAGCAGCAGCGATCAGGATCACAACGATATGATCGGTAACAAACTGGATGATTTTGCTGACGATGTTTTCGGTAGCAGAAGCTTCAAACAGGGTGAAATCAGAAACGAGTTCATATCCTTTTCCTTCTGTGTATTTCTGCAGATCGCTTTCGACAAGATCAAACGGACGGTGTCCGTAGGTCAGGATCTGACGGTGAAATTCTTCCAGATCAAATTCATCGCCGAGAGTTGTATGTACACGCTCATTGAATTCCCACATTTTGCACAGGCCGTAGCCGTACGGCAGAATCTGGCCGGGGGATGCGGCAACGGTATCAAAAACTGGTACAAGATCAGCTTCCGGAATGTTGAAGCCGCAGGATTCCATGGCAGCCCCAAGCTGAGCAGTGGTGTAGCCGAAGCCGTTGACCAGGATGTCAGCATACGCCTGCATGATATAGCCGAGATAGACATTGCAGGCATTAAACTCACCGTCTCTTGTGGAAAGCGGTGATCTCAGCAGCATGATTCTTTCAACATACTGGGCCCAGCCTTCGGTATAGCCGATACTGCCGGCAATATGACGGATCGGATTCGGGTTCTGGGAATAGAACCAGGTGAACTGATACATATGACCGGGCAGACCTTCATGGGCAAGCGTGTAGTACAGTGTATTAATATCATCTTTGACAGCATTGGCATTGATGCGGATGACGTTGTCAGTCACGCTGTCGATCGGCGTCTGCATGTAATATGCCATGACCGAGGGATTTGCCACGCTGGGATCCAGATAGGACGGCGTATATTTCAGTTCCGGACCGGCCGGGAACCCTTCCATATGGCTGCCGAGATAAGAAAGCACTTCTTCCGGGCTGCTGAAGTCAGTGATTGCATTGTCAATACTGCCGATATGCATTGTGATGTAATTCATCATGTCTTTCAGGCATTTGTTCAGATAATCTCTTTTCTCTTCCAGACTGTTGTCATCGGAACATTTCTCAATGGCAAGTGCTTCATAATACGCCGGACCGTTTTCGTATTCATAGACTGATCCGGAAATACTGCGGCTGCCGCGCAGGCTTTCCAGTACCTGCATGGATTTCTCGACGGCCGGATATACGGAGTTCAGAACCAGGTCACGGTTTCTCTGCTTGAACTGTTCCTTTTCTTCCTGACTCAGATCCTCCAGCTGATCGATGTTTTTGCCGTAAATGATGATGAACGGGTTTTCTTCGCCCTTGGCGATGAAATCCTTCATTGATTTCAGCTGGACATCAAGTGTTGCATCACTCATGAAGTATCCCTTCGCAGCCTGCTGGCGGGTGAACTCATCCATTTCCGCCAGCACTCTGGCATAATCGGCTGTCAGGGTGAGATAGTCTTCGGCATCTTCCCGGCTGTACGGGATGAATTCCGTCATGATCGTGATCAGATCGCTGTAATCGCCGCTGTACGGATTATAGCATTCAATGAAGTCCGGATAGGAATTGCGGGCGATGCAGTTTTTCAGATAGGCTTCATAGACCAGATAATCATGCTGGTGGGCTTCATCCAGGGATGCATAGTCAAACTGATGCAGCTGATCCAGCGAAGCCTGCAGTCTGCTGACTGATTCAGCGAACTTTTCATAGGAATAGGACGGCATGGCAACAGCCGGCTTCTCCAGTCCGTAGCTTCTGTAGTCTTTGACACCGAAATGCAGATCCAGGTATTCGGCCTGCATAAACTTTTTGAATTCGTTCTCCAGGAAGACATCAAACTCGCTGTCATCGGCCCGGACGGGAAGCAGAGATCCCAGCACTGTCAGTGCCGAGAGAAACAGCACTGTTAAAATGCGGCTGATATTGTTCATTGCTTTACCTCATCATTTCATTCAGCTATCTGCCTGAATCATGCCGTCGTGTACCTTTTTCAGAAGATCCTGCATTTCATCCAGCCCGATCTGGCCGGGGGCAGAAGCTTTCTGCATGGCCGCAAAGGTAATGGCCGAACCGGAGATCTCACCGCTGATGCGGCTGATCAGTCCCATTCCCGACATCGATACGGTAACGATCGGAATATCGCTGAAGTCACGGCTGAGCTGTTCGGTGACGAGCAGCAGACGGACAACGTCTTCCCTGTCGGCGGGCATGACGGCAATTTTGCAGATATCGGCACCGAGATTTTTCATCGTTGCCGCTTCCGCTGTCAGCAGTTCATCAAGCGGTGTCTCTTTGAAGTGATGCTTCGACATCAGCACCGGCAGGGAATGGACATGGGCATTCTTCAGCAGCTGGCGGCAGATCTCTTCGCCTTTTGCCATCTCGACATCGATCAGATCGGTATTGCCGGAACGGATGACTGCCTGCAGAAGATCCAGATAGGTTTCATTGTCAGCTTCACAGTATCCGCCTTCATCCGCACTGCGCAGCGTGAACAGCAGCGGCTTCTCCCCGCAGGCCGGATACACTTCCGCCAGCATGTTCAGAAGTTCGGTTTCATCCGTATGGCTGACAAAATGATCTGCCCGCCATTCGATCATATCGGCAGATGAAGCTGCGATTTCCTTTACAGCCCTGAAAATATCGGCAGGATACGGTTCCACAACCGGCACACAGATTTTCGGCATGCCGGCACCGATCGCCGTATTTTTGATGATAACTGGTTTCATATACGTTTTCCTCTGTCTTCCATTGTAAAGCAAAAAAGAAGATCAGTCTTCCTGTTCTTCTTCTCTTCGCCGGCGGATCGCCCGCATGATTTCTTCACCGTCGATCGGCTTCATTCCCATCCGCCGGTCTTCCGTGCTTTCATAGATGACATATTCGCTGATCTCGTTTTCAAAGCCGCAGGCTGTGCATCTCCAGGGACTCTGATGATCATCGAATCCTTCCTGTTCATTCAGATGTTCACCGCAGCGGTCACAATAAAATTCAATACCGGGATATTTTCTTTCCAGTTCGTCGCCGTAATATACCGATTCATATTCTTCCGGATGCAGGAGATAATCCATATGGCCGGCAAACGTATTGTCTTCACCCGGGACCCGGTTGACCTTGACGAATGAGGAATCATACAGCCGCAGAATCCGGCCGCTTTCATTCCGCAGCAGCGAGCCCAGCAGCAGCCAGAGCCAGCAGTTGACGATGCCTTCGCCGCTGTCTCGTTTAAACTGTTTGCAGGCATGATAGACAATGCCTTCAAAGACTTCCGGATCGAGCGGGAACAGAACATCGGGACTGCACTCTTCGCCTTCCCTGTTCATCAGTTCCTTCAGACAGGAATCACAGAGGATGACAAAGGCTTCCTGTTCCTCATCTTCCAGATGATAGAGCAGCGAACGGATATGTTCCTTCAGAAAGAAGGCATACTCGTCATCGGTGCAGATGATCTCAGCTGCCCGTTTCTGCATCAGCTCGGCAGTCTTTCTTTCCTTTTCAATGTTTCCTTTTGCCGTGCCGGCAAGGCGGCCAAGAATCTGAGATACCCGGCGGCTGGATCCGACATACAGCGAATCATGCACGCGGCAGGCTCTGATGACCAGATTCCGGTCATCAAATTCTGCTTCCCGGATGCCTTCTTCCGCCGGGATCTCTTCGACGAACAGACCCGGAAAAAGCAGACCCAGAAGATCCAGTTGTTTCATGGGCCTGATGCCCATGGATGTGAACAGCATTGTACCGATACTGCCGAATCTCAGCTCTCTGCAGATTTCCATTTCTGTTTCCCCCATCGTCGGATTCACTATACTGATCCTTTCAGCAAAAAACATGCCAGGGCATGTTACTGTCCGGCGGTTCTGCGCCGGTGTGACCGTTTTTCCACTTCCGTGTCAGCTATGGCAAAGAAGACCGGTGCGATGACATCAAGAATGACATTGAATACATAGGGTTCGTGCCGGATCACCGTACTCATGAGAAAATGCACGAGGATAAAGACGGCAGCCGACATGATCAGCTTCAGAAGAAATCTGACATACCTGTTATTCTGCATAGACACCTCCTTCTCATTTCACATGATAGGCAGTTATGCCGCATTGTTCAAGTTTCCCGCGCAGAAAAGCGCTTTCAGATGTAACCGCTGCCATTTCTGTCTGTGGTGAAAAAGTTTCTGAAAATCTATTGAAATTGTTTCAGAACCCGGTTATAACATTGGACGTATCAAGGAGGTACGAAAATGAATACAATGAAAAACATGCCCGCAGAAACTGCGGACAATGCTGTCATGAAGGTCACACTGGCAGCGGAAGGAACTGCGAACTACAACTTCCGGATCGGTGATGAAGTACGCCTTGGGCACGATCACGGACGGTATGTCATTGTCGATGAAAACAACCGTATTGCACCGGCCGATCTGATTTCCAATATTTCCCGGATGGAAGCCGATGTTCTCGCCGATGTCAAGGCTGTCTTCCGAATCATCAGCGTGGAAGGAAACCTGCTGAAGGCAGAAATGGTCAATCCTTACAACTACGTCTACCATGCCGGCAAAGAATGGGCATGTCTGAACTGAGATCTGTCATCTGACAGGTCTTTTTTAAAAACCGCAGGCACGGTTCAGAAGCGGAACAGTGAGTTTCCCTTCTGCTGTGCCTGCCGTTTTTCTTCCTCTTCCTTCAGAACTGTCTGTACTGCCTTCTTCAGGGCGGCGTTTGCCTCCCTGAACAGATCTGCATCAATGACAGTGCCGCGGCCGTTCCCCATGGCCAGAACGATGCGGCTGCGCCAGAGCGGAAAAATGTCCATGGTCAGTCTTCTGAGGTTGGCAGCCATAACCGTATCGGTGCCCTGGATCAGTTTCAGCTGGGTCATCATCTGCAGCGGCAGTTCCCTGCTCAAGGCCAGATCACCAAGCCGTTTTTCAAACAGATGACAGGCTTCTTCAAAGTCTCTGGCTTTGACGGCATCTTCCATCAGGCTGCTGGTCCTGGCCTTCTGCAGCAGCGCATTCAGACGTGTCTGCCGCTGTTCCTTCAGGCATTCTTCGCCGGCATACAGATACATGTCATATTCGCGGATGATCTTCAGGTAATCGCCGTAATACCGGTCCATGCGTTCAATATGGTGCAGCAGGGCACTGCGCAGGATCTCCAGTCTTCTGGCACATTCACTCAGCTTTGAATTGAAGCTGTCGTAGCGGGAGCGGAATGCGGCCAGTGCCTTTTCCGAAGAAAGACTCTGGTTTCTGTTCCGCATGACGTCCTGTTCAAACTCATCGAGCTGACGGATCACCTTCTTCAGCAGTGTTTCGATCTCATTCAGGTCACTTTCGGGAATGTTCAGATGGGCTGATTCAGAAAGGGTTCTGACCTTGCGCTGGGCTTCGGTTCCGTACTGCAGAACCATGACCTTATTGGTGACATCAATCGATTTTGAAAAGGTCAGAGCATAACGAAGCTCGTTCTCGGTGAGATCGCTCATTTTCTGTGATTCATAAGTTTTGTCCAGCTGCAGGCTGATATCCTTCTCGCTCATGGTTTCTTCTTTCTGTTTCAGAGAATGCTTTCAACGCTTCCGTTCACCAGGCTGCCGCCGCTGATATTCAGATGCGGATAGGCCGCCTGCAGGTCCTTGACGGCCTTGTCGATCCGGGTGCCGCCGGATGTCGCAAACAGAACGATTTCCCTGCCGGAAAGATCATAGGTTTCCAGAAAGGTATTGATGATATGCGGGGCTGTATACCACCAGATCGGAAAGCCGATCAGGACTTTGTCACAGTCACTGAAATCAAGATCCCTGGCTGCCAGTTCCGGACGCGATGCCGGATCTTTCATTTCCACGGAACTGCGGCTGAAGGAATTCTGCCAGTCCAGGTCTTCTCTGGTATAGGGTACTGCCGGACTGATTTCACAGAGAGCGGCATTCAGCTTTTCAGCAATCTCTCTGGCTTTGGCGGCGGTGACCCCGGATGCGGAAAAATAGGCTACTGCTGTTTTCATGGTTAAATCCTCCTACAGATTTCTTTCGGCAATGATGACCGTCTCATTTCCCCTTTCTGCCTCGTACAGATCACGGAATCCGCTGCGGTGCCAGAAACGGGAAGACTGGGGATTGCCTTGATTGATGCAGAGACGCACTTTTGTGAATCCCTGCTGTTTCAGATATGCACAGACATCACGGATCAGGCCGGAGCCGATTCCCCTTCCCTGACAGGAAGGATGCATCATGAAGAAGCCGATGAAGGCGGTCTCTTCCTCCGGATAGCCGCTGATCAGATCCATGACAGCCAGCAGATGATCTTCTTCAAAGAAGCCGAAATAGTATTTGTCTTCAGCGGCTGTATGCGGCGGCAGTGTCTGCATGTCAGACCGGATCGCTTCGCGGGTGCCTCTGGCTTCCGTATATTCATAAAACAGCGGATTGCCGGCGGTGATCACGAGAATGTCATCGATATCACATTCCGTCAGGATCCGGGTCTGAAAGCGGTCAGTGATCCGCTGAATATCAATTGATTTCATACCTGTATTATATCCTTCCCGGCCCATGCCGGAGGGATTTGACAGCAAAAAAAGATGAGAAAGCCGAAATGGCTTTCTCACCCTCAGTATCTTGTCACTTCACAGCCGAACATGTGGGCCAGCATTTCCAGTTCATCAGCGACATCTTCATAGATGACGGCATAATGCGGCTCCCATCCAGCTTTGACGGCTTCATAGATGATCTTTTCACTGTTCTCTCTGGTTTCGATGACCGTGGAAGTTCCGAAGAACTGCTTCGGACGGTCAAGGGCTTTGCCGGAGGCAATGAAGAAGCGGTAGGTTCCGTCCGGGTTGCGGCCGATGCGGAAGATGACAGCGTGTTCGCTTTCTTCACAGCCGAACTCCATGGTCGGACCAATATGGCGGTTGCAGTGTTCACCGATGCAGGCACCGGTATCCTTTCTTGCCAGTGAACAGGCAGCGGTGCCGCAGTGCCAGAAGGTAATGGTGTTTTCCTTTTCGTTCAGGGAAACCGGATCACCGAAGAAGACACTTCTGCCGCTCAGCTTCATGCCCATCCACATCGAAAGTGCGCCGTACATGTCAGCTTCGCAGGCGGCTGCCACATCGAGGTCATTGAGCATGGCGAGCACAGCACAGACCGGGGTGCCGAAGCTGGTGAAGAAATCCGGCCAGCAGCGGGACGCAACCGCACCGATATTGTTTTTCTTTACATATTCGGCATAGGCCTTGTACAGTCTGGCAAAGTCCATCCGGTTCTTTTCCGGCGTATCTTCCAGACCGACGGTGCGTTTCAGGGCATCTTTGAGATACTCTCTGATTTCTTCGTCACCATAGCCTTTGGCGGTATCGATCAGTTCCCGGGCTTCGATGGCATCCTGGCGGACGCCGAAGACGGAAAGCAGGTCATTGTCGAGAGCTCTGCCGAAGCCGAATCCCTGCGGCGTATGGCCGATGGCGCATACTTTCAGCGACTGCATTTCATGGCGTACTCTGGCAGCCTTGATCATCGCCGTCAGTGTCTTTCTTACCTGCGGTTCACCGGGTCCGCCGTAGACATATTCAAACGGATTGGTACGGAACTGACGGATCGTATTGGCAGCCGAGAAGGCACCGGTCAGAGCGTTTAGCCTAAGCCTGCCGCCGTCAATGACCGGCTCCCGCAGTGTCCAGAGCAGGATCGGCACATCTTTGAAGCGGTGCAGGACTTCCGAGGCATAGGCAGCATTGGCAAAGGTCAGATTCTGCAGAATGATCAGATCCGGATCAACGGTATCCAGAAAACGGTTCAGCAGATCGGTATTCAGCAGCATCTCTTCCGGTACAGCCGTATCTTCACAGATCTCTTTCAGAAGTGCTGCCGAGGCATCAAACTGTGCCTGGGCGGACGGCATATGGAAGGTGCCGACACCGATCGGCACATAGGCAGCCTGGAATTTCTTGTTCATATTCTCTCCCTCAGTATTTCAGTTCCTTGTTTTCCCCGATCAGTCCGGGATGGGCACCCTGGCGCATCAGCGGTTCTCTTTCAGGATGGGCAAGGACCCATTTGTTCCGCTGCAGAAGCAGCTGTGCTTCCGGATCTTGGCTCTGATTGCGCATTGCCTTTTCTTCTTCACTTAGAGGTGTGTTGGTTCCTTTGGGAAGAATGACAATGGCCCGGAAGCCTTCATCACCTGTCCGGCACGGCGAAAGATGCAGGGTTGTCTCAAACATTTCGATGACACATCCCTTCGGCACATAGAATACCTGGGCATCTTCGGTTCTGATCGTATTGTCTCTGATCTGCCAGGTATGGGCCAGCACCAGCATGAATTCACTGACGGCGATGTTGATCTCGCTGCCCTTGTGATATTCAAAGCCGTTATAGGTTGTGTTGCGGCCGTTGCAGTAGCCGATCTGGATCGGCATGCCGCCGTAGAAGACGGTTTCAAAATCCTTCTTCGCGGCTGTCTGTTCCATTTCCGGCACTGAGGCGACATAGACGTTGCCGTTTTCCGGTATGTCCGTATGCTTTTCCATCCAGTCCGTCAGTTCGTCAGTATCATGGCCGCAGATGATGCGGCCGTAGCTTGCAAAGGCAGGATCACTGACGGAAAGAATCGGCACGTCATTGACTTTGTTCAGATGTTCGATCATATCATCTGTCCCTTACGACCTTGACGGTGGCTGAGAAGTCTTCGCTGCCGTATCCGCGTTTCATTGCCTCATCATAGACGGCTGCAGCATTTTCTTCACCCGGCATCTTCAGGCCGCACTGCTCTGCCAGGTTCAGGCAGATGTGCACATCCTTGTGCATGTTGGCAACTGAGAATGCGGTTGTGTAGTCTTCCCTGGCAATGACATTCTTCTTGGAGTCGAGATAGAAGTTCTGGCCGCCGCCGTAGCTGATGGCTTCGGCAAAGGTCAGGATATCGATGCCGTTCTTTGCGGCAAGCGAAGATGTTTCGTTGACGCCGTTCTGGATCTGGGATACCAGGGCATTGTGGCAGATCTTCATGATCAGGCCCTTGCCGTTTTCACCCATGCGGATGATGTTTTCGCCCATATATTTCAATATTGGCAGGATGCGGCGGTATCCTTCTTCACTGCCGCCGACATAGATGCCGAGCTTTCCGGCTTCAGCTGCCGGTCTCGACTTGACGACCGGGGCATCGAGGAATTCGGCACCGGTCTTCTTTACCATTTCGGAAAGTTCAACCGAGACATCCGGATCGATGGTGCTCATGTCCACATAGATCTTGGTCTCATTCAGAACCGGAAGCACTTCTTCCACAACCGATCTGGAATGTTCTGATTTCGGCACCATGGTAATGATCATGTCAGCCTTCTCGGCTGCTTCCCGGCCGGACGAGCAGGCAATGGCACCGTCTTTGACCAGCAGATCAACCTTTTCCTTTACAAAGTCGAAGACATAGACAGTATCGTCATGTTTCTGCACGATGTTGCGGCACATGGCTTCGCCCATGATGCCGAGTCCGATAAATGCGATTTTCATTTGTATTCCTCTTTCCTACAGTCTGACGGCGTTGTCCCTGTTCCAGAGCCTGTCATAGGCAAAGCCGGTGACGTTTTCGCAGACTTTCTTTTCTTCTTCCGTCGTTTCAGTATGATCCTCACCCTTGCGGCGGGCGATTTCCTTCTTGATGATTGCAAATTCCTTCTGCTGCATCGGGAACTTTCTGGCAACAAGGATCGTCAGTACCATCAGCAGCACCGGCACAAAGATATAAATATAGGCAATGCCGCTCTGCACGGAGGCGGCCTGGCGCATGCCGGAGCTGGCGGCGACTTCATCATAGCCGATCATTCCGAGCATCAGACCGATGACGGCGGAAGACAGACCAGTTGCGATCTTGCGGATGAAGGTAGCCATGCCGGAGCAGGTGCCGGGACGGGAAATGCCGGTGATCAGTTCATCGACATCCGCCATGTCGGACAGGATCGCATAGATACTGGTCGAGGATGCGGCCATGCCGAGACCGACAATGAATGACAGCACCAGGATAATGGTGAAGTTCGCACCTTCATGCGAGAACAGCAGCATCGCCAGCGTTGCCGCAATGCGGATCGGGAAACCGATCAGGATCGGCGTTGTCTTGGTTGTTCTCTGCATGATCTGTCCGAACAGGATGGTGCCGGCAAACTGGGCAATCAGCAGCACGCCCATCAGGATCGTGAAATTGCCGCCGCCGTAGGCATTCAGAACATCGTCGACATAATAGACAGCCAGGCCGGTAACGAAATCGGCTGCCCCCTGGCCAAGCAGAAAGATGGCAATGAACATTTTGAATGCTTTTGACTTATATACGGTAAAGGACTGCACAAAACTGTCCTTGAGCGGTACTCTGACCGGTTCCTTCTGTTTTTCCCAGGTTCCGAAGAAAGTCCACAGGATCGTCACCGTAAAGATGACGCCGAAGATCAGGGCTACGATCAGATACGGAGCCGGATTGGTGTTGTCCTTGATCAGGACAGTCGGGATCAGGCCGGCGAGAATGGCGCCGAAGGTCGAGAACATCATGCGCACGCTGCTGTAGCGGGAACGCTCGGTATAGTCATCGATCATGTCCGGCAGCAGGCCGTTGTAGGGAACCATGACGATCGTGAAGCCGGTGCTGAACAGCATGTACATCAGAGCATAGAATGCATATTTCGCGCCCATTGAGGCAAACGGAGCCGTGATCCACATCAGGATGAAGGTCAGGGCTGATAGCAGCGATCCGACCAGAATATAGAATCTCTTGGCGCCGAACCTGGAGCGGGTACGGTCACAGATATTGCCCATGATCGGGTCAGTCACGGCATCCCAGACCTTGCCGATCAGGGGGATCGTACCGGCCATGGCTGCCGGCATGCCCATTGCCTTGGTCAGAAATACGGTATAGAACGTACTGATGACAACGAAGGCTCCGCCGCCGTAGATATCGGCAGCGCCATAGGCCATTCTTGACAGCAGTGTATGTTTCTTTTCCTGATTCATCTGTTCATTTCCTCCTGCAGTTCCCTGATTGTTTCATCGCTGATCAGCGTATGATTTTTGCGGACAAAGACCGGGATCGATCCCAGCGGTGCCTGGATCAGATAGGTGCCTCCCCGGTATTCCTTTCCGGTGGCAATTTCGATCCATTCATCATCCGGCAGGATGACATGACGGTCGCGTCTTCCCTCCTTGCGGACGGGCGCTGCCAGCAGATCTTCGCCGAGCATGTATTCCTTGTAGTTTTCATACAGATCATCGTAGTGATAGAAGACGGGCCGCATCATCGGCACGCCCTTGTGCGCCTCTTCCTCAAGCTTCAGCAGATAGGGCTTGAGAATGACATGGAGGCGGGACATTTTAGCCAGATGGGAAAGCAGTTCCGCGTCGCTGTCAAACTGGACATTGCGGCCCGGCTGGTTGCCTTCGTGCATACGGAAGAGCGGCGAGAAGACATTCATCTCCTGCCACCGCATCAGCAGTTCCTTGGATCTGGTCATGCTGAGAACGGTCGTATAGCCACCGGCATCGGAATGAACGATGGCCTGGCCGCTCATGCCAAGCGAGAGCGAGGCGGGAATGACTGACGGCAGTCCGTCATCCTTGGACCAGTCAACATGCTGGTCACCGGTCCACATGCAGCAGGCATCGCGGACACTGCCGGTATAGCCGGCCCGCATGAAGAAGAATACTTCACCCTTCACACCGGCCTCTTCCACTGCTTCCCGGTTCATCCTGGCCCAGATGGCCGGCCACTGGTTGTGCATGCGGTCGGGATTGCCCTGATAAAGGACACAGTCCATCGGCAGGTATTCACCGAAATCGGCCATCCAGCCGGAAAGGCCGATGCCGATCATGTTTTCCTTGATCAGATTCTTGTACCAGTCATAGGCAGCGGGATTGGTGAAATCGATCATCGCTGCCGGGAAGGTCGTGATCGTGACCAGATAGTCAGCTCCGTCCTTATCCTTTACACAGTAGCCGTGTTCATGGGCATACTGATACAGTTCTTTTTCAATGGCCAGGAAAGGATTGATGTAGCCAAGGAAGTGAACTCCCTTTTTCTTCCATTCCTGAATCTTTTCCGGCAGGCCGTAATAGAGACTGTGATCATATTCCCAGTTCCACATGACCTGATAGCCGAAGCCGGTACGGCGGCAGCCGCACCAGTCCTGGGACCAGACGCCATTGACCTTGACGCCGCTGTCCAGTGCCTTCTGCACTCTGGCATCGACGGTTTCCGTGCCGCCCTGAACGGCAAGTATGATGCCGTCATACAGCCATTCCGGCAGTTTGCCGTAATGACCCAGCAGGGCTGAAAGCTTTTCCGATACTTCCCGGAAGTCCCTGCCGGCTTCCATGTGGAATGTCGGCCGCTCCTGGAACATCAGGGTGACACGCTTCTCACTGGTAAAATCGAATTCGGCATATTTTACCGTATCGGCATGGAAATAATATTTCCGGGACGAGATGAAGGTCGGCTGGGCATAGTAGGATTCATAGGCCGAAAACGGCAGATCCCGTTCCGGATTCTTGCCGGCAACCGTATCGCGGACCAGCTTGCCGGAGATTCTTCTAGTATTCTGATGCTCGGCCACAAAGATGCGGACTTTTTCCCCTTTCAGATCGAGGGTGGAATAGGTCTCGCCGCAGCCGTAGAAATGTTCCCAGGCATCGCTGAGAAACGAGATCCAGAAGCGGTTGACGCGGGATGGCGCCGAGCGCAGGGAAACATCATAGCGTCCATGGTTCTGCCTGACATCGACGATGTATTCTTCATCGTCGGCATTGTCACGGTATGTCAGGATGAATCCGTCTTCTCTTTCTTCATAGCCGGACGGATACAGGCGGTGCCGCCAGCGCTGCCGCTTGCGGTAGCGGAAACTGCCTCTGCTCATGGTGAAGTAGTTTTCGCCGCTGCCGACAGACAGTTCCATATTCTTCAGCAGATGATGCAGCATTTCTTTCATGGCCGTTTCTCCTTAGGTTCTTTTCTGCAGGGTGATCTGATTCTCTTCGAGAAGCTTCAGGGCATCATCCCAGGTGCCGGCAGAACGGCTGGCTCCGGGAGCTCTGAGAACGGAGTATGACTGGGCACTTCCGATGGATGCACAGCTTGTCATGTCATAGCCTTTGATCCAGGCACTGACAAAGCCGGCAAGGAATGCATCACCGGCTCCGGTCGTATCGACAGGGGTGCCGTGCCAGAGACTTGGCAGCTGTACCTTTTTCGCAAAGTCGGTGACCAGGACGCCCTTTTCTCCCAGCTTGATGCCGAAGATCTGCAGCGGATAGCGGGAGAAGAAGCGGCAGATCTCATCAAGGTCACTGCTGCCGGCATAGATTTCTGCTTCCTGCAGGCTGGGAATGAAAATATCGCAGTTCTGCAGGGCGTCTTCAATATTGTTCATCCAGTTGCCCAGCCGGTCATAGGAGGCATCCAGCGAGGTGGTCAGGCCTCTGGCATGGGCTCTTTGGAACAGTTTTCCCAGCGGTTTGCCGTCCAGTGAACGGAGGACATTGGCACTGGCCAGATGGAGATGGCCGGCCTGGTCCAGCAGTTCATCGCTGACCATGGTTTCGGTAAAGAACTGATTGCCGTTGTCGGGAACGCGGACGATATGCCGTTCCCCTTCCGGATCGACCAGCAGCACCGGTGCGGCAGTATGGAATTCTTCGCTTTCATACAGCCAGGAACAGTCAACATGGTCCTTTTCCAGTTCGCTGCGGATCAGCTGGGCGGCACTGTCCTTGCCGACAGCCGCACAGACAGCGGTCTTCAGGCCGAGTCTGGCCATACTGACGGAGGCGTTGACGGCATCACCGCCGGAAGATGCGAAATAGCCTTTTGCCAGCAGGCCGTCGATTTCCATCAGATCGTTTTCGATGCCGGTGAAAAGCGTATCCCAGGTCGCAATGCCGGCACAAATTACATCGTATTGTTTATGATCGGACATAATAAAAAGCCCCTTCACTTAATACAGTCATTATAATATGAAAGCGCTTTAATTTCTGTGATTATTTCCACCAATGCCGGACAGATGCATGTTTCTGTACAGAGATTTCCGTTCATTGATTCTGTCTGATCAGCTCATCGATCCGGCAGATCTTTTCCTTGATCTCCCTTTCCTCTTCCTGCAGCCGTCCTCTGGTTTCCTGCAGGATGCGGCTGCGGTCATTTTTTCCGGCGTCGATCAGCTCTCTGATCTCGGACAGTCTGAGGCCGGCTTCCTGGTACTGCAGGATCAGCTGCAGGCGCTCGACATTTTTCATGCTGTACTGCTTTGCCTTCTGGGGACCGCTGCGGCGGGACGGTCTGAGCAGTCCGATATGATCATAATAATACAGCCGCTTGCGGCTGACGCCTGTCAGGCGGCATACCTCACTGACACTCAGCATTTTGATTCCGGTCTTTCATGGCACAAGTGTACGTCCGTTCCCTTGGGGAACGGTCAAGCCGGATACAATGAAAAAAGCCGGCGCACTGTATTCAGCACGCCGGCAAAGCAAAGGAAGAATTACAGGCTGCCCTGCTGGTTTTCTTTTGGATGAAACGGGAACTGCGGCCGCTGCGCCTCAGGGATCTGCTGGAAGATCATCTTTACCACCCACCAGAAGAAGCCAAGAACGATCAGCGGAATCAGGAAGGATGTCACCAGCATGACTGCCAGGGCTTCGATGAAGTTGTTGAGAACATTCTCAAAGCCGGAGAGCACACTGGATACGCCGCCGCTGATGGTCGAGATGAAATTGTTCCAGGCATTGTCGGTTTTGGCATTGTTTTCAACTTCTTCCGAGCTTTCCCTGGCCTGATCGATCGTCTGGGTAATTGAATCCTCATAGGTCTGCTCAATCGTCTTGGATGTCTGCACACTGACCGGAACGACCATGAACAGCACCAGGCCGAGGGCTGCCAGGCGGACTGCCAGCTGCCGGAAACGGGCCGTGCGGAAATGCAGAAAATAGGCAATGCCGACGGCACAGGCGGCGGGAATCAGAATGCGGAAGGCAAGCGAGCCGGTAATGGTGACCAGATACTTTTCTAGGAAGATCGCACACAGGACGATCAGCGAATACATGCTGAGATCGGCCAGCTTGTCGGCAATGGCACTGCCGGCATCGCCCGGAATCAGGGAGATGGCAGCCGATGCGGCTGTGGAAGCAGCGGTGATCTCCATGACCGTATTCCGTTTTTCATCAAGATAGGCCAGGGTTCCTTCGGTAAAGGTTCTGGACGTGAAAAAATCGGCAGCCAGGAAGGCTGAGGCAAGCCCGGCAATCAGCAGTACGATGATAAAGATGAGGTCGCCGTTTTTCTTCAGGTATTCCACGGGATCACCTCCTGTTATTCGGTTATCTGAATTATATCATGAATGCCGCATTTTCTTATGGCTGAAGACATACGCGGCGGGCCAGGGAAAGAATGCGCTGCGCTTCGGCTTCGGCCGGCAGAGGATGTTCGGCAGCGATCCATTCCTGCAGCAGCCGGTAGCTGCCGTGGATGGCAAAGGTTACCATGTCCTTTCTCTCTTCCTCGGAAGCCTGGCCGGAAATCGATGCCGCAAACAGTTCGCGGATGCGCGGCAGAGCAAACAGCCGCTCGGCAAAGTCGGGATGAATATTGCTTCGCAGCAGCAGAATGGAAAGATCACGGTTGTCAAGAATATAGGAAAGGACTGTCCCTACCCGCTCCTGTACGCTTTCCCGGTTTTCCGGATCGGCATCGGCCAGCCGCTCGCTGATCGAGGAAAGAAAGCTTTCGCTGAGATCGTCGAGCAGATCATAGGGACTGCCGTAATGATTGTAGAAGGTCGTGCGGTTGATGCCGGCCGAATCGCACAGCTCCTTGACTGAGATGGCATGGATCGGCTTTTCCTGCAGCAGTTTCAGGAAGGCTTCCCGCAGCAGTTTTCTCGTCATCATGATCCGTCTGTCAGCTGATTGTTTCATGATTCTCACCTCTTCGACACTTTCATTATATCTGTCGTTTGTGTAATCAACAGGTGTCGATTATGATTTTAAGTGGAAAAGGAAAACAAATGGAAATTTTCTGGCTGATGATTGCTTCCATCGGTGCCGGTGTCGGAACCGGACTGGCCGGTCTTTCGGCAGCGACGGTCATGGTCCCGATTCTGATTGTGCTCTGTCCTTCCTTTCAGGGTGAGACCGGTGCCTATCAGGCCACGGCCATTGCCCTGGCCTCCGACATTCTCGGTTCGGCTGTGACTGCCTATACCTATGCGAAGCATAAAAATATTGATCTGAAACGGGGCTGGATCATGATGGCATGCATTCTCATCATGTGTACTGCCGGCAGCTATGCCGCCTTTCTGGCCGGCAATGTCGTGCTCGGCAATTTCACTCTGTTTCTGACCTTCTTTATCGGCATCCGCTTTCTCATCAAGCCTGATTCCGGGCATGAGAATACGGCTGGCAAAGGCGAAAAGCTGGACTGGAAAGGCATTCTTGTCTCGCTGTTCTTCGGTCTGACGATCGGCTTTGGAACCGGCTTTGTCGGCACCGGAGGCGGCATGATGATGCTGGTGGTGTTTACCCTGATGCTGGGCATGGACCACAAGACAGCAGTCGGCACCAGTACCTTCATCATGACCTTTACGGCTCTGATCGCATCGGTTTCGCATATTCTCATTCACCCTGCCATCATCCTGGAAAAATGGCATATCATGCTGCTGTGCATCATAGTCACAACCGCTGCCTCCCTGTATTCCGCCCGCTTTGCCAACCGGGTGGACTACCGCACTGTCGGCATTGTGACCGGCTGGGTGCTGACCATCCTCGGTGCCTCGATGCTGGCGCTGAACTACCGGCACCTCTGGTATTATGAAGGACTCTGGCGTGATACACTGATCACCTTCCGGGACTTTCTGATCTTTATCATTATTTTTGCGGCCGTGCTGATCGTGATCCAGGGCATCTTCCGCATGAACAAGAATGTCTTCCGCAAGCTCCTGCATGTGATTGCCTTTACTTCTTCCATCTTCGCGGCCATGAAGGGACAGAGCTGGCAGGCCGGAACCCTGACCCTGATCCTCTTTGCGGCAGTCGTCTATCCGATCCTGTGGCTTGCCGAAAACTGGAAGCACTATGCGGCTCTGTTTGTTGAAAAAAAGCCCGGTGAGATCCGCAGCAGTCTTCTCCTGCTGTTTCTCTCCCAGGCATTGTTCCTGGCTGTTTCCTGCGGACTGTTAAAAAAGCCGTACCTGCTGGTGTGTGCAACTGCCAGCTGGGGACTGGGTGACATCGCGGCAGCCTGGGTCGGAAGGCCGCTGGGAAAGCATAAGATCCGGCTCTTCTTTGCTGACCACAACAAGACATGGGAAGGCAGTGCGGCAATGGCGCTGGTATCCTTTCTGGCCAGCTTTGCCTCGCTGCATTTTTTCTCCCCTTACAGCACCATCCAGATACTGGTGATCTCGCTGATCATCGGCATTGTCTCTTCACTTTCGGAAATGGCCAGCACCGGCGGCAATGACACGGTCACGGTACCTCTTGCCAACCTGCTGACACTGGCTGTCATATCATTCATAATCTGAAAAACGGCATGAATATCTCATGCCGTTATTTTTACCTGTTTTCAGTTTCTTCCAGGAAGGCAGCTGCCTGCCTGTATTTTTCGATCCGTTCCCGATCTTTGTCTGTCACTTCCTTCAGTCTGGTCAGATCACTGTTGTGCTTCAGATCAGCCATTTTAACCTTCCGGGCGATTGGATTTTCAGCCAGGTTTCTGACATAGTCCATATAGGGAATCCCTTCTTCGTGCCTCAGCAGCTTCAGCACATCCGTGACTTCCTCAGGAAAACCCATGTTTCTGAGATCTTCCAGGGTGATATCAGTGTCTTCGATGACATCATGCAGAAGCGCACAGGTGCAGGCGATTTCATCTTCCATGTCCTGGGCAACCTGATAGGGATGGAAGCAGTACGGAAAGCCGCCCTTGTCCTGCTGTCCCTGATGGGCTTCATACATCAGATTGATTGCCTTTTTTGTCATATCCGTATAGATCATCAGTCGTCCTCCATGGTCAGGGCAAAGATCATTTCATCGTCATCAAGTTTTCTCCTGCCGCATTTTTCGCAGTACAGATTCCCTTTCAGATACCAGTATCTGTCACCGTTATATATGACGGCGGCACCGGCAGCATCTTGCCCCTTCCGACAGATGCACCGGATTCTTTTTCTTTCCGGAATCAAACAGTCCCATATCATTCCTCCTGCCCGGTTATAATAGCATGTCTGAAGATACAAAAATCCCGCCATGTTCAACGATACAGTTGGTAAGTCATGAAAAGGCATAAATGCCGTTGTATTTTTCCCCATAAACTTCATTTACGTCTACCGGAAACGGAAGACGGCAGATCAACCTGTTGATAAATGGAACCTTTTCTGCCATAAGATCGATATATGCCCTGTGCTTCCTATACATTCCTTCAACCTGATACTTCAGGTTTTTCAGATACACCAGCCAGTCGATATATCCCTGGATATGTCGTACTGATATTCCATGTCTGTATCGCCACTCTTTCTTCAGTTCACTGTGCATCTCATTGACTCTCGCCAGACTGTTTCCGTTCTCTGTCGTAAAGATCAATCTGTCTTTTTCATCTACCGGTATCAGATCCGACGGACGGTTTGTCTTTCTGATGTAGTTTCGTAACTGAACACCGCGATCACCAATGATACATGCCTTTTTGTCGATGAACTTATCGTATTTCATATATGTGCTCTCGCGTTCTCCGCCACAGTTCGCCGCTCTGAAAACGATATTGTCATCCTCATCCAGTGCCGTGTATATGCATAGTTGCGGCTCCTTATTCTCTGTCTTTGTCTTATGAATCGCACGTTTATGCTTTCCGCGTCGTTTACTCCTTCTGATCATATTTGATGGCTTGGTTCCTTTGAAGTTGATTGGAAGGAACGTACAGTCCATCTCTACGTCGCCTTTCAGAAGAACATTTCTCTGCACTTTTTCAGCAGCTTTATAAAGTTTCTGCCTCATATTGAAACATGTTGTCCTGGATTTATGGATCGTATAAGCTTCTTCACTTAATGTCAGGCCCTTTACTTCACAGTCGATAAATGCCGACCATGTTTCAAAGTCGGTATTTGATGCATAAAACATAGTCCCTGTCGTAGACGAAAATGTTCTTCCGCAGTTCTTACACTCAAATCTCTGTGTTTTATTGTTATATCCATATCTGATAATTCTCTCCGATCCGCAGTGAGCGCATCTCTTAACAGATCTGTTCAGGTTCTCAGCATTGGCTGTCCCCTCAAGCTCCGGACACATTTCATGGAGGACATAGTCCCGGATCATCTCTGCCTCTACAGGCGCAAGATCTTTAAAAAAACTATCTTTAATCATTGTTCTATAACCGCCTTATGCAGTTATAGTAGTTCTTTCTTTTGTATATCACTGTACCCATTCATGTACTGCCCACTACATCGTTGAACATCACCAAAAATCCTGCCTCAGGCAGGATCATTGTTCAGTTCACAAAGGTAAATACAGCTTCATCGGCAATGTTTTCGGCCAGGTCTTCCCAGGTCATGGTTCCGTCTTCATGGAAGAAGATGGTTCCCTTGCCGTTTTCATAGACCTTTTCTTC
>JAZPXY010000063.1:0-20451 GCA_045543875.1 Bulleidia sp. | reverse complement strand
GGCCGTTACCGGCATCACTGCCCAGAAGATCATGCACAGGTCTTCAGGAGAAAAGGATCATGCGTGAATTCATTGCCGGTTCGGCGACCTTCGGCGTCGTCCTCAGCCTTGTCTGCTACTATATCGGGGTTCTGCTGAAGAAGAAATTCAATTCCGGTCTCATGAACCCGCTGCTGATATCGATCATTCTGACCATCGCCGTTCTTCTGCTGTTCAAAATCGACTATGCCGACTACAACAGCAGTGCCAAATATCTCAGCTGGCTTCTGACGCCGGCAACGGTTTCACTGGCGATCCCGCTCTATATGGAGCTTGACCGTCTGAAGAAAAACTTCCGGGCGATTCTGATCAGCATCTTTGTCGGCACCATCACCAGTCTGGTATCGATCCTTGTCTTTGCCCTGATCTTCCACTTCTCGCACGCCCAGTTTGTTACCTTCCTGCCGAAGTCGATCACAACCGCCATCGGCATGGGCATTTCGGAGGAAATGGGCGGCATTGTTCCGATTACCGTGGCATCGATCATTGTTACCGGCATTCTCGGCAACATCATCGGCGAAGGTGTCCTGAAAATCTGCCGCGTCACTGATCCGGTTGCCAAGGGTCTGGCCATGGGCACAAGCGCCCACGCCATCGGCACTGCCAAGGCAATGGAGATGGGTGAAGTCGAAGGTGCCATGAGTTCTCTGGCCATTGTCACCGCCGGCATCATCACCGTCATCGGAGCCAACCTGTTCGCAATGTTTATCTGAAAAAAGGTCTTCCTGATTTCTCAGGAAAACCTTTTTTTACAGTCCGAGCTGATCGGCAGCCTTCTCGGCTTCGTCCAGAACCGAGGCGAATTTAGCCAGTGCCGCATGCAGCGGTGCAGCAGTACGCAGGTCAACCCCGGCATGGATCAGTTCATCAATCGGATATGCCGAAGATCCCATCGACAGGAACTCACGGTAGCGCTTAGCCGCCGGTTCTCCTTCGCTGAGGATCTTTTCCGACAGGGCTGCTGCCGAACAGTAGCCGGTCGCATAGACATAGACATAGAACAGCATGTAGAAATGCGGGATCCTTGCCCATTCATATCTGACTTCCTCATCAATGACAAGATCCTCTCCGAAATACTCTCTGATCAGCTTTTCATAGAGATCACAGAGGGCATCGGCATCCAGCGATTCCCCTCTTTCCGCCATGGCATGCGCTTCCTTTTCAAACTCCGCAAACATTGTCTGGCGGTAGACGGTTCCCTTGAAGCCTTCCAGATACTGATTCAGCAGCGACAGACGGCGGGACGGATCTTCTTCCTTCTGCAGCAGCTGTTCGATCAGCAGGTTCTCATTAACCGTTGAGGCAACTTCGGCCACAAACAGACTGTAGTCAGAATACTGGAACGGCTGGCTGCGGTTGGTATGCCAGGTATGCATGGAATGTCCCATTTCATGGGCAATGGTCGAAACACTGTCAAGGGTGCCGCTGAAATTCGTCAGGATGTACGGAAATGAATCATAGGTGCCGGCAGAATAGGCACCGCCGGTCTTGCCGAGGTTCGGATAGACATCGATCCATCTCTTCGCAAATGCCTCCCGAACAGCACTGCCGTACTCTTCCCCCAGCGGCTTTACGGCATCCAGCACCATCTGCTGTGCTTCTTCATAGGTATAGCGCTGTCCGGCAGTACGGATCAGCGGCGTATAGACATCATAATAATGCAGTTCATCCAGCTTCAGCAGCCGCTTTCTCAGACGCACATAGCGGTGCATGTCAGCCATATGCTCATGGACGGTGCTGATCAGCGTATCATAGACTTCTTCCGGAATCGCATCCGCGGCAAGTGCCATCTGCCGGGAACTGTCATAGCCGCGCAGTCTTGCCTCGCTGACTGCCTGGGCAACCATGCCGGCAAACGTCGCATCCAGGGTATGGATATGGTTCCGGTAGCCCTTGTAATAGGATCGGAAGGCATTTTCCCGCAGGGTGCGGTCAGGATCATTCTGGAGAAGAATGAAATTGAGTCCGGTCACCTGATGGGCATTCCCTTCCGAATCAAGCGCATCCTCAAATACCATATCTGCATCCATCAGTGCTTCCGATGCCCGGGAAGGAGCCGCAAAGGCTTCGGCAAAGGATGCCAGGATCATCTCTTCCCTGCCGCTGAGCATGTGTGCCTTCTGACGCAGCAGATCCTGCAGACAGAACTCCCATTCCTTCATGGCCGGATCACGGATAATGCTTGCAAGAACGTCTGCGTCCAGGGCCAGGATTTCCGGCTCAAGGAACGAGACAGCCGCTGCTGCCTTTGCGGCAGCTGCCGATACCCGGCTGTACATTGAAATGCCTTCCGCCTTGCGGTTGTCTTCGCTTCGCCGCAGCATGGCATAGCCGGAGAGATTGCTGATGAGACGCTGCAGGTCCCGGTTTTTTTCCAGGGCCCGGCGGACAGCTTCCGCTGTTGTCAGCGTTCCTTCGCAGGCCGCAGCTTCCGCGATTGCCGCATCCACGGTCTTCAGTTCTTCCTCCCAGGCCGCATCACTTTCATAAAACGGCTTCAGATCCCACATAAAGGCAGGATCCATCGTATTTCTTTCTCTGATGGTTTCACTCATATCACACCTCGATCTTTCCATACAGTTCTTCTATTTTTTCCTTCAGTTCCCGGCTCATATAGCGGGGACCGCGGAAATTGGTAAATCCGTACTTTTTCAGAAGGCTCCGGTTCAGCAGATGACCGCTGAAAAACTTCAGCCGTCTGATCCGCATCAGTGTCTCCATGCGGATCGGACCATCATCCGCTCCTTTGCTGACAATATCTGTTTCCGTCACTTCACAGAGATAGCGGATCTCTCCGAACGGCATGCCGTAATACAGATAGACCAGATCACCGACACTGACCCTTGAACTCTGTTTCCAGTAAAGCTGATCGGAAACCGAGAAGCCGTGATCAAGATCAAAATAGCGGGGATTGGCCGGATAGACCCATTCCTTCCGGCTTCCTTCCGGACGATTGCGGCCTTCGGCAATGCGCCGGCTCTGGCCGATCAGCGCCATGATTTCTTCATCGCTGACCATCTCTTCCAGGATGATGCCGATCCAGTGATCCTTTTTCATCTGCAGCGGCCTGATGAATCCTTTTCTTGCCAGCAGTTCTTCCTGCTTTTCCGGCGGGCATCTGACTTCCAGCACTTCCGTCTTTCCCTCCCGCATCAGCAGCGCATTCGCATCCGCTGCCAGGATCATTGCATACCAGCGGTTCTTTTCCTGGCCGAAGGCACAGCAATGCGGCTTTTTGGCAAACGGCCTGGTTCCCTTCTGGCCGAAGCTGCTGCCGATCTCACAGGCAATACGGTAAGCCTGCGGCAGCATGAAAGGAATCTCAAAATAACAGGATGCCGCAAGTTCTTCCAGCAGCTGCAGATATTCCTGACGGATCTTCGCTGCATAGGTGCCGCGCCGGCCGGCCCTTCTGACCTGCACATATTCCTCGCCGGTATCGACGTCAGCAACACTTCCTTCCGTGACACCCTGATCACTGACTGTGATCACGGCCCGGAATGCGCCTTCGCCGATCAGCGTTTCAAAACGCCGGATGCCATTCTGTTTTTCGAAGCCTGCCTTTTCCAGTTTCCCAAAGTCAGGAAAGCGGTACATCAGCAGTTCCTGTTCAAGGTTCATCATAAGTACCCGAAAATAATATTACATAATTACAAATTAATGAATCTTTCTGCTATACTTTCGAGGGAGAATTCGCATATGAAAAGAAAAGCATTTGACTCTGAACAGTATCTCGAAATGCAAAGAGACAAGATTCTCGATAGAATCAATATGTTTGACGGCAAGCTCTACATGGAATTCGGCGGCAAGATGTTCGAAGACTTCCATGCCTCAAGAGTCCTGCCCGGGTATGATCCCAACAACAAGATCAAGCTGCTGACAGAACTGAAAAACGAAGTGGAACTGATCATCTGCATCAATGCCAACGATATTGAACATGCCAAGGCCCGCGGTGATCTCGGCATCAGCTATGATCAGGAAGTATTCCGCCTTGTTGATACCCTGCGCAGCCTCGATCTGTATGTCGGCAGTGTCGTCATTACCCAGTATACGCATCAGACATCCGTTGATGCCTTCCGTTCCCAGCTCAATCAGTTCGGCATCAGAAGCTATCTGCATTATCCGATCAAGGGCTATCCGACAGACGTTGATTTCATCGTCTCGCCGGAAGGACTTGGCCGCAACCAGTATGTGCAGACAGAACGCAATCTGATTGTCGTCACCGCTCCCGGTCCGGGATCCGGCAAGATGGCAACCTGCATTTCCCAGCTGTATCACGATGCCGCCAACGGCATCCGCTCCGGCTATGCCAAGTTTGAAACATTCCCGGTCTGGAATCTGCCGCTGCATCACCCGGTCAATCTGGCCTATGAAGCAGCAACAGCCGACCTTGATGATATCAACATGATCGATCCCTATCATCTGGAAGCCTACGGCAAGACAGCCGTCAACTACAACCGTGATATTGAGATCTTCCCGGTTCTCAACCGCATCATTGAACGCATCCTGACGGTTTCACCCTACCGTTCACCGACGGACATGGGTGTGAACATGGTCGGCTTCTGCATCGTTGACGATGAAGCTGCCCAGGAAGCATCCAAGGCAGAAATCATCCGCCGCTACTTCAAGGCTCAGGCCGATGTCTTCAACGACAAGCTGCAGCAGTCTGCCGTTGACAAGATCAAGCTGCTGATGAATGAGACCGGTGTCACCGAGGCAAGCCGCAATGTCGTGCTCGCCGCCCGCAATAAAAACCATGACACGGGACTGCCGGCCATGGCTCTCGAACTGCCGGACGGACGCATCGTCACCGGCAAGACATCTTCCCTTTTCGGTCCTTCCGCTGCCGTCATCATCAATTCCATCAAGGCCCTCGGCGGCATTGACAAGGAAGTGCACCTGATCGAGCCGGAATATGTCACACCGATCCAGGATCTGAAGATCAACAACCTCGGCAATCACAATCCCCGCCTGCACAGCGACGAACTGCTGATCGCCCTGGCAATCACTGCCAAGACCAATGCCAACGCCGCCAAGGCAATGGCCCAGCTGAACAAGCTGCGCGGATCAGAAGCACATTCCACCGTCATCCTGCCGCTGGAAGATGCCAACGTCTTCCGCAAGCTCGGTGTAAATGTCACCTTTGACCCGGTCTACCAGCAGAAAAAGCTCTATCATCCCAAATAATATAAATGCCGTCCTGAGGACGGCTTTTTTTCAGCTGACATGAATCAGATATCCGAAACAGATCAGGGCCTGGGCGACGAGATAGGTTTCCATGACATAATGCTGGCGGCGGCCGGTGAATTTACAGAAGGCCAGGATCGTATCACTGATGATGAAGAACAGGCTGCCGAGAAGAATCATGTGTCTGCCTGCTGAGGGCAGTGCCAGATCGTACAGGAAGGCACAGAACGACATGAGCTGGATGACAAATGTATAGACAGTCACCGGCACTTTCAGCATTCTCCCGACATGCGGAAGCAGTTCCGGAAGGATCATCCTGCTGATCAGGGCATAGAAAAGAAGTGCCGGAAAAACATACAGCAGCTGCGAAGCCTGGGGCATGACAAAAAAGCAGATGCTGTAGAAAATATGGCCCGTCAGGAATGCCGTCAGTCCGGCAATAAAAGCTTTTTTGCCGTGAAACATCAGGGCAATGTCACCCAGCCAGCCGCAGAACAGACCGGCGGCGATCAGCAGATTCGCTTTCCCGCTCTGCAGAAGGATCATGATCAGACACGGCATCAGCAAAGGCTTGGCAAAGCGGCTCTTCCCCGTTTCGGCATGAAGGCAGTCAACAATGCCTAAAATTACATAGGCAGCGCTGCAGATAATCTGAATGATATTCATAGCTGATACTCTTCCTGCTTTCAATATACCAGAAAAAAATCCGGTTCACAGAACCGGATTCATTCTTCTTTGCTTTTTTCAGGGCCGTACAGATTTCCTTCCAGAAAATGTTTCCGGCAGAGGGCAATATATTCATCATTTGCCCCGAGCATGACCTGACTGCCCTGACGGACAATGCCGTGCCTGTTATAGCGGGCATTGCAGGTTGCCTTATGGCCGCACCAGCACATCGTCTTGACTTCCTTGATCTCATCGGCAATGGCCAGCAGCCTTTCGCTGCCTTCGAACAGATTCAGCTGGAAATCCGTGCGCAGGCCATAGCACAGCACCGGCACTTCCAGATAGTCAACGATATATGCCAGATGATCGATCTGTTCCTTTGAAGCAAACTGGATCTCATCAACGACGACGGCATCATATTCCCTGATTTCTTCATCCTTCATGCGGCAGAGATCGGAAAGCAGAATGCAATTCCGTTCCAGACCGATGCGGGAGCGGATCGTATGCGAACCGTCACGGGTATCAATATTGGTTTTGGCCAGAAGTGTCTTCTGTCCCCTTTCGCTGTAGTTGTATGCGACCATCAGGGCATTGGCTGTCTTGGAGCTGCCCATGGCGCCGTAATAGAAATATAACTTAGCCATATTTTTTTCCTCGAACATTCCTATATTATCATTCGTGGTATAATTTCGAAAAGCAGGAGAATACAACTATGAGTGAATTTTATGACGGCGTTCTCGAACGCCTGGTCCGCTATGCCAAGGTCGATACCCAGTCAAAAGCGGGTGTGACATGCACGCCGACAACGGCAAAGCAGTTTGATCTGGCACGGATGCTGAGAGATGAAATGGAACAGATCGGTGTCTCCGATGTATACCTGGATGAAGACAAATGCGTCGTTTACGGCATTCTGCCTTCCAGCCTTGACTATGATGCCAAAAAAGTCGGATTTGTGGCCCATATGGATACCGCCCCGGATGCTTCGGGAACCGATGTAAAGCCATGGCTGCTGAAGAACTACGACGGCAGCGACATTGTTCTGAACAAAGAAAAGAATATCATCATGAAAGTCTCTGACTTTCCGAATCTGAAGAACTACCTCCATCAGGATCTGGTTCTGACCGACGGCACGACACTGCTCGGCGGCGATGACAAGGCCAGCATTGCCGCAATCATGACAATGGCTGAATATTACTGCCGCCATCCGGAAGTGAAGCACGGACAGATCTCCCTTGCCTTTACACCTGACGAAGAAGTCGGCGGCCTGGCAAAGGATCTTGACCTGGAACGCTTCGGGGCTCCTGTTGCCTATACCCTGGACGGTGACTGGCTCGGCTATTACGAAGATGAAACATTCAACGCTTCCGAAGCGATTGTCAATATCAAAGGCATCAGCGTTCATACCGGCACAGCCAAAGGCATCATGATCAATGCTGTCGATATTGCCAATGAATTCATGAGTGCCCTGCCGGCCTATGAAAAACCGCAGTATACGGAAGGCCGCGAGGGCTTCTTCCATGTCATCAGCTGCAATGCCTCCTGCGAGGAAGCAGTGCTGAGAATGATCATCCGCGATCACAGTTCCGTACAGTTTGAAATCCGCGAAGAATACCTGCGCAAGATTACTGACGGACTGAACCGGAAATACGGCGAAGGCATGGTCACACTGACAATCAATGAGACCTACCGCAGCATGAAGGAAGTCATTGATACTGTTCCCTATATGATCGATTATCTGAAGCAGGCGATCAGCGACTGCGGCGTTGAGCCGAAGAGTCTCGCCTTCCGCGGCGGCACCGACGGCAGTGCCCTTTCCCACCGCGGCCTGCCCTGTCCGAACCTCAGTGCCGGCTATGAAAATGCCCACGGCCGTTTTGAATACGTTCCGGTGCAGTCGATGGAAAAGAATGTCGAGATCCTGCTCCGGCTCTGTGAGATCTACGCCCGGAACTGACATATCTATGATTCAGGGCTTCAGCAGCATACAGCTGCTGAAGCCTTTTTCTGTGCAGAAAAAAAGAATCAGCGGCATTGTCATGTCACTGATTCCGTCTGTTTTCAAGATCGATCCGTATGTATGAATTCAGATCATCATCTTCGTGTGAACACAGCAGAATGGTTCTTCCGTTCTGTTTTTTATCGATATAGGCCAGTGCCCGGCGGCGGTTTTCTTCATCAAGACCGGCAAAAGGCTCATCAAGAATGACGATCCGGCCGTCATTGAGCATGGCTCTGACAAGCGCCGTGCGCCGGCGCATGCCGCCGGACAATTCACTGACCGGCTTGTCCAGCTGGTCTTCCGGCAGAATTTCCGACAGTTCCCGGCGAATCATTTCATCACTGCAGAGAGGATTGACAAGCCGGACATTTTCCGCCGCTGACAGATCTTCAATCAGCCGGTCTTCCTGAAATACCACCGCAAAGGACTTTTCACCGGTGATTTCAATGGATCCCTGATCGTATGCTTCAAGACCGGCAATCATCCGCAGCAGTGTTGTCTTGCCGATACCAGATTCACCGGCAATCAGATACTTCTTTCCTTCTTCAAACCGGCAGCTGAAATCATCATGGATGACCTGCTGTCCGTATGTCTTGTACAGATGGCTGATCCGGATCATAGACGTTTCCCCGCTTTCTCAAGAAGCACAGCCACAGCCTTTTCAAACAGCCACGACAGCACCAGAATGACCGCTGTCCAGGCAAACAGTTCATCGATTGCCAGGAACACCTTGGACATGTACAGACCGTTGCCGATGGTATTGCGCACCTGTCCAACCACTTCAGCCGCAATGCCGCTCTTGACAGCCATGCCGCAGGCAAGCGACAGGGCACTGACAAGATAGGGACGAACCGAACGGCTGTAGATGCGGCGGATCACCGTCTTCTTCGGCATCCGGAACACCTGTGCCATTTCCAGAAGATTCACCGGTGTATTGATCAGTCCTTCCAGCACATTGCCGTAGACAATCGGCAGAACGACGATCAGGCTGATGCAGAAGGAAAGCCATTTTCCCCCTGCCCAGATCAGGATCAGGACAATGAAGGAAGCAACTGGCACCGCCTTGAGAAACAGCATCAGAGGCTGCAGGATCTCTCGGACCAGGGTATGTTCATACGCCAGCCAGGAGAGCACAGCTGCCAGCAGTGTTCCGACCAGAAAGCCGCTGATAATGCGGAGCATGGTTGCAAGAATGGAGATCCAGAACAAAGACTGCTGAATCATAGAAAAAAGTGCTGATAAAACCTGCAGCGGTCCAACCATAAGAACATTGTTATGGACAGCAGCCGCAAGCAGCTGCCACAGGCATACCCACCCAAGTATAATCAGCACTTTTCTTTTCATAATTTCTTTACTTTACGTAGTAGAAGCCGTCTTCCGGCAGAGCACCGCCGACACTGGCAGGATCTGCTTCAAAGAGGACATTGAGATAGCCGGACAGAGCAGTCTTCATCTCTTCGCCGGTAATGCATACCAGAGCACAGTTCGGCAGAGCCTTCTTGGCAACCGGTGCCTTTTCAACAATGCCGTATTCAACAGCCAGTTCACTGGTCTTGTCGGTATCCTTGCTTGCTTCAACGCTGGCAGCATGGTCATTCAGGAACTTGGCAACAGCACCCGGATGAGATTCCAGTACAGAGTTCTTTACAACTGTAACGCCGGTAACCATGCGGGAATCGCCGCCGAGTTCATCCCAGGCATCGCTGAGGGAGAAGTTGGCCTTCAGATTCTCATTCTGAATCTGGGCAGCAGTTGCAAACGGCTGCGGCAGAACAGCAACCAGAGATGCATCCTGCTTCAGGGCAGCAACAACTTCGGTAGCTTCGGATCTGAAATCCAGCGTGCAGTCTTCAACGCCGTTTTCAGCCAGCAGATAGCGCAGTGTATATTCCGGTGTTGTTCCCTGACCGGTTGTTACAACGGTCTTGCCGGCGAGATCCTTGACGGATGTGATGGAATCATCGCTGCTGACGCAGTAGAGAACACCGAGAGTATTGATGTCGATGACAGAAACCTTGCCTTCTGTCTTCTTGTAGAGAACACTTGCCAGGTTTGCCGGAACCAGGACGATGTCATAGTCCTCGCCGACGATGCCGGCTGCCAGTTCATCTGCAGCAGTGACGATATTGAATTCATAGGAACCTTCGGTTGTTCCCTCTTCACTGCTCTTCATCATGTTCAGAAGGCCAAGGGATGTCGGGCCTTTCAGAGAGCCGACCTTCAGAGTAACGGCCTCTTCTTCAGCTGCCGGTGTTTCCGCGGCAGCAGACGGCTGACTGCTGCATCCGACACTGAATGCCAGTGCCAGAACAGCCGCAGCTTTCATCAGTTTATTCATGTTATTTCCTCCAGAATGTGATAAAACACATATCCAATTATACGTCCTTCCGGAGAAAATGAAAGTTAAATAATCAGTATTTGTTAGTTTTTTCACGATTCCTGTCAGATGACTCTGATCTGGCAGGACCGCATCGTCTCCAGAGCTGCTTCATGCTTGCCGGGAGTGACGCCGGCACAGCAGGAACTGTCAACGGAAATCGGCACTTCCGGCATGTATGCCTTCAGCAGCAGGGCATTGGAAATGACGCAGATATCAGTGCAGAGGCCGACCAGTTCCAGGCTGATTTCTTCCTTCCTTGAAACATGCATCAGGTGCTCGGCAAGGGCTTTGCTGCCGAAGGTCGGCTTCTCATAGATTGCCGCATGTTCCATCAGCGCGGCCACATCACTGCGGATCTGCCATCCTTCGGTACTGCGGATGCAGTGCTCAACCGGAAGAAACTTCCCTTCCTGGGTCGAAAGATAGTCCGGCTCATGGGTATCCATGGTTGCGATCACATTTTTCGGATCATAGGAACGAATCTTGTTTTTGACATTTTCAACGATGGCTTCCGCCTCTCTTGTTCCGAGGCTGCCGTCAATAAAATCATTCTGCATATCAATGACGATCAGTATATTTCGCATATGTATGTACCTCTTTTTTCCATTATAATCATAATTGACATCAAAATTGAACCTGCCGTTTCAATACAGCAAAGGAGCATTCTATGAAACGAATTGTCATCATTACCGGCGCCTCAAGCGGCCTGGGAAAAGAATATGCTGCGGCTCTGGAACAGCGGCTGACGCCGGATGAAATCTGGCTGATTGCCCGCCGCCGCGAACGCCTGGAAGAAACCGCCGCATCGCTGTCAGTGCACTGTGAGATCCTGGCGATGGACATCACTGACAGAACGGCACTGAATCTTCTGGAAACAAGACTGCAGCAGGAAGACGTGCAGATCATTGCTTTGGTAAACGCTGCCGGCATGGGCCGAATCGGCAGTATTTCTTCCCATTCCCGAAATGATACCGTCAATATG
The DNA here is from genome assembly GCA_045543875.1 of Bulleidia sp. Classification (GTDB taxonomy): domain Bacteria; phylum Bacillota_I; class Bacilli_A; order Erysipelotrichales; family Erysipelotrichaceae; genus Bulleidia. Next base: position 9,198 of record JAZPXY010000063.1, on the reverse strand, counting down.
ATCGATCTCAACTGCCGGGCACTTGCCGAAGTGACGAACATCTGCATTCCCTGGCTTTCCGAAGGTGCCTGGGTGCTGCAGATCGCTTCCATTGCCGGCTTTCAGCCGATGCCCTATCTTGGCATCTACGCAGCCACAAAGGCCTTTGTGCAGAGTTACAGCAAGGCCCTTCATTATGAACTGAAAGAACGCGGCATCCATGTCACCTGTGTCTGTCCCTACTGGATCAAGGACACCGAATTCATCGGTATTGCTGCAGAAGAATCACCTGACTACAGCTTTATGCCGCTGGCCCTGAAGCGCAGCCGGGTCGTAGCGAAATCACTGGATGATGTACGGGTGAACCGCCTGCTCAGCACGCCCGGACTCGTCAGCAGCTGCGAGCGCTATCTTTCCCGCATCACGCCGGATGCTGTAACCATGAAGGTGCTGGACATCTTCCGGAAAATCAAATAAAAAGGCCTCTGGGCCTTTTTTATTATCCGATGATCTGAATGATGCTGGCATCCTCAAGAATGACATTGGTGGTAAACTGCTTCATCTCATAGCGGAATGTTCCTTCGACATCATACCACTGTCCTTCCTGCGGGTATTCTCCTTCCGCAAGCTGAATGATGAATCCCTGCTGACAGCAGGCAGTGGCATCAGGAATGATGCAGCCATGAATGGTATTGCCCTCTTCATCCCTTCCGAGAGCGTAATAGCCGCGCACCCGGATCCGCTGACCGTCATAATGGGCCGGATCACTGACCATATTGAGAACCATGCTGTAAAGCGTGGTACCGTTCATGAAGGTCAGATCCTGCAGTTCATCCTGACTGTCTGTTTCACTGCCGGCAGTTTCTTCAGCTGCCGTTTCTTCTGATTCCGTTTCCGGCTGACTGACTGTTTCTTCCTTTGTGCCGCAGGCAAACAGAACCGCAGTCATAAGAATCATCAGTGCTTTTTTCCAGTTTCTGTTCATCCTCTGTTTCCTTTCATCAGGGAAATGACATATACAATGCAGAATACTGCCAGATCACAGGCAACAATGGTTGAGCCGACCGGTGTTCCGTATACAATGGCTGCCAGCATGCCGGCAACGGCACAGGCAACGGACAGTACTGCCGAGACAATGGATACCGAGCGGAAATCATGACACACCAGCATGGCGGTAATGGCCGGAAAGATGACCAGAGCCGAAATCAGCAGTGATCCGACCAGGTTCATGGCCAGGACGATGATCACCGCCGTAACCGCGGCAATCAGAAGATTGTAGAAATCCGCATTGGTGCCGGAAGCACGGGCAAATTCTTCATCAAAGGTGACGGCAAAGATGCGCGGATACAGCAGAATATAGACAGCCACAACTGCCAGTGACAGAAAGACGCACAGCCATACTTCCGTGCTCGTCAGCGTCAGAATCGATGTTGATCCGAACAGGGTGCTGCAGACATCGGCAGAGACATTGGCTGATGCCGAGAACCGGTTCATCAGCAGATAGCCGATGGCCAGTGAACTTACTGACAGCATGGCGATTTTGGCATCGCCCTGGATTCTGGCATCACGGCCCCGCTTCAGCAGCAGAATGGCAGCAGCAACGGTAACCGGCAGTATCAGCAGCATCTTCTGGGAAGTCAGATGCAGAACGGTCGCAACCGCCATGGCTCCGAAGGCGACATGGGAAAGACCGTCGCCGATATAGGAATAGTGCTTGAGAACCAGCAAAACGCCAAGCAGCGCCGAACAAAGCGAAATCAGAATGCCGACGATCAGGGCATAGCGGACAAACGGATAGCGCAGATATTCCGAAAGGATTGCGTAATTCATGCCCTGCCTCCCTTCTTTTTCAGATATTCTTCCCGGGTTCCGAAGAAATGGGTGTCTTCCAGCGAAAGGATATGGGTTGCATATCTGAGTGAAGCATCAATGTCATGGGAAATCATGATTACGGTCATGCCGTCCTTATGCAGGTCACTGATGGTATCGTACATGATCTTCGTGATCTGGGAATCCAGACCGGTAACCGGCTCATCCAGCACCAGAAGCTGATCGGTTGCACAGAGGGCTCTGGCCAGCAGGACCCGCTGCTGCTGACCGCCGGAAAGATGACGGTAGCTGCGGTTTTTCAGTTCCGTGATGCGGAGCCGCTGCATCTGCTTTTCAGCTTCCTCATAATCACTCTTATGGTAAAAGAAACGTTTGCCGAGATGATTCTGGCGGCCGGAGAGAACAACCTCCCGGACCGAAGCCGGAAAGTCTTTCTGAACCAGTGTCTGCTGCGGCAGATAGCCGATCATCTCCTGCTTCAGGCCGTCGCCGAAAAGGACTTCGCCGCCGTACGGCCTGAGAAGTCCGAGAAGTGTTTTCATCAGGGTTGTCTTGCCGGATCCGTTTTCACCGATAATGCACAGGTAATCCCCCTTGGATACGGTAAAATTCAGATCGCTGACAATCGGACCGTCCTCATAGCCGAGGACAAGATTGCGGCATGTAATCAGACTCATATAATTCAGTTCAGGCCTTTCTTCAGTACTTCAAGATTCTCTTCCATGACAGAAAGATATGTCAGACCGGCATTGATCTGTTCGCCATTGACTGACTGCATGGAATTCATAACGAGAATATCGGCATCCTGGCCGGATGTTTCAATGACGGTCCGGGCAATGGAATCCGATGAATTCTCAATGGTAAAGACATGTTTCAGCTGCAGTTCCTTCAGCTTGCCGGCCAGGAATACAACCGTTTCAAAGCTGGCTTCGGTTTCCGCCGAACAGCCGACGAATGCCGCATAGTAATCCAGTCCGTAATCTCTGACGAGATAGGCAAACGGGAAGCGGTCACAGAATATGACGGTTCTGCTTGCCGACTCTTCGGCTGTCCGGGCATATTCCATGTCCAGATGCATCAGCTTCTCGGTATAGGCTGCTTCATTCTTCTGATAGATTTCGGCATGTTCCGGATCCAGGCTCTGCAGCTGTTCGGAAAGCAGCGCCGTATAATGCACGGCATTTTCCAGTGAGAGCCAGACATGTTCATCTGTTTCCGGTTCTTCATGATCATGTTCTTCGCTATGATCATGTTCTTCGGAAACGGTCATGCCCTCTTTGACTTCTTCTGCCAGCAGATGTACATCATGATCTTCCATCAGGCTGACAGCCGTCAGATTCTTTCCTGCTTCCCTGAGCACACCCTCTGTCCATTCATCGCTCTCACCGCCGACATAGACAAACAGATCGGCATCATGAATGCTGATGATATCCTGGGCACTGGGCTGAAAGTTATGCAGGTCGGAGCCGTTCTTCATCAGCATCGTCACTTCGGCATCCGTCCCTTCACAGAGAACCCGCAGCCAGTCATAGACCGGGAAAACTGTCGTCACGATCTGCAGGCCGTCTGTCTCCCTGCTTTCTTCCGCCGGTGTGCAGCCGCCGGCCAGCAGCATCACTGCTGCCAGAAAGGCAGCACTTATTCTTTTAAGCATGTTCTTCTCCCCCTTCCCGGCATTCACGGCAGATGCCGAAGAATACCGTTCGTTCCGGCATGACCATGAAGTCATGATCAGCCAGGATATGTTCTTCCAGTCTGGCAATCTCATCACAGTGCAGATGAATCAGCCTGCCGCATTTCAGACACTTGCAGTGATAGCAGGCTGAATTGCCGTGGCCTCTGTGTCCGCTCAGTTCAAAGCATGCCGGCGTGTTTTCATCGACAACCGACTTGATCAGGACCCCTTCATCCACCAGCCGGTCAAGATGCCGGTATACCGTTGTCAGGCCGATTTGATTTCCGTCCTGCTTCAGGCACATGAAAAGATCCGCTGCCGTAAAATGTTCCTGCGGATATTTTTCGATATAATCCAGAATCAGTTCCTTCTGGTTTGTACGGTAGATCTTTTTGTGATTCATAAATTGAAAACCATTTTCAATTTACTCATACTATCCCGCAAAAGTCAACAGCCTTGCCTCAGTTGTTATGATCTTCCCGACGCACAGAAAAAGGACCCGTGTCAGTGACACAGGTCCCTGCCCTGTATGCCTTAATCAATCTCCAGATCACCGGTATACAGTCGGTAGTAAATGCCCTTCTTTTCAAGAAGCTGCTTATGATTGCCGCGTTCAATGATGCGGCCGTGGTCCATGACCATAATGGCATGGGAATTCTTGATGGTTGAGAGACGGTGGGCAATGACGAATGTGGTGCGGTGGCGCATCAGATTGTCGAGACCGTTCTGAACCAGTTTCTCGGTACGGGAGTCGATCGATGATGTCGCTTCATCAAGGATCAGCACCGGCGGATTTGCAAGGGCTGCCCTGGCAATTGCCAGCAGCTGTCTCTGACCCTGTGACAGTGAACTGCCGTCGCCGCTCAGCTTTGTCTCATAGCCGTTCTCCAGATGGCGGATGAAGGAATCGGCATTGGCGAACTTCGCGGCATCGACGACTTCTTCATGGGTCGCTTCCGGTCTGGCATATTTGATATTCTCTTCAATCGTGCCGGTAAACAGATGGGTATCCTGGAGAACGATGCCGAGGGATTTTCTCAGATCGCTCTTTTTGATCAGCTTGACATCGATGCCGTCATAGGTAATACTGCCGGACTGGACGTCATAGAAGCGGTTGATCAGGTTGATCATCGTTGTCTTGCCGGCACCGGTGGCACCGACGAAGGCCAGCTTCTGGCCCGGTTCGGCATACAGATTGATGTCAAAGAGGATCTGCTTGCCTTCCACATAGGAGAACTGGACGTCATTGAAGCGGACATCACCTTTCAGCAGCACATAGTCAACCGAACCGTCACTGTGCACATGTTTCCAGGCCCACTGCGAGGTTTCATACTCGGATTCCTGCACTTCGCCGTTGACGACCCTGGCATTGACCAGGGTTACGGTTCCTTCATCGACTTCCGGTTCTTCATCCAGCAGGGCGAAGATACGTCTGGCACCAGCCATGGCCATGATGACAGCGTTCATCTGCTGGGCTACCTGCGAGAACGGCATGTTGAAGGATTTGTTCAGAGCCAGGAAGCTTGCCAGCTGTCCCAGCGTCAGATTGGTAAAGCCGCCCAGTACCAGCAGCGAGCCAAGTATTGCTGTCAGCACATAGGAGATATTGCCGACATTGTTGGTGACCGGTCCGGTGATATTGGCATAGCGGTTGGCATTGTTTCCGGAATCACGGAGGTTGTTGTTCAGTTCGTTGAAATGGGTGATCGCCTTTTTCTCATAGTTGAAGACCTTGACGACCTTGGCCCCTTCCATCATTTCCTCGATATAGGCATTTTCCTTTCCGAGGTCATTCTGCTGGCGGATGAAGTAGGTTCCAGACTTCTTCATGATGCTGCGGAGGAGATACTGCAGAATGAAGACCATGAAGACAGCCAGCAGCGTCAGCGGTACGGAAATGGTAATCATTGATACGAATACCATGACAACCGTCAGCAGTGAGTTGAAGAACTGCGGAATCGACTGGGAGATGACCTGGCGCAGCGTATCGGTGTCATTTGTATAGATCGACATGATGTCGCCGTGGGCATTGGTGTCAAAGTATTTGATCGGCAGCTTTTCCATGTGTTCAAACAGCTGCTCGCGGATTTCTTCAATTGATCCCTGGGTGACACGGATCATGATGCGCTGATGGATGAAATTGGCAAGAATGCCGCAGCCGTAGATCATGGCCATCTGCATCAGCTTGGCAGCCAGCGGTCCGAAATCATCCGATCCGCTTTCAACCATCGGGGTAATATAGCCGTCAATCAGTGTTCTCTGGAACAGCGATCCCTGCACCTGTACCCAGGCCGCAAGAACGATACAGCAGAGAACGACGATGATCTGGAAGCTGTAGCGTTTCATGACAAAGCTGATCAGTCTTCCGAGAACCTTGGTATCCAGCTTTTCGCCGGTGATCATGGCTCTGCCGCGGGGACCGCCGGACGGAACTCTCTGGGATCTGTTCTGGCTCATTCTTCGTCCTCCCCTTTCTTCTGTGTCTCATAGATTTCCTGGTAGATCTGGTTGTTTCTGACCAGGTTTTCCGGTGTGTCAAATCCGGAAATATATCCGTTGTCCAGAACCAGGACACGGTCAGCATCCTCAATCGAGGAAATACGCTGGGAGATAATGATCTTGGTAACTTCCGGCATCGTGCTCCTGAGGGCCGTGCGGATACGCTGGTCGGTAGCCGTATCGCAGGCCGATGTGGAATCATCCAGGATCAGCACCTTCGGCTTCTTCAGCAGTGCCCGGGCAATGCACAGGCGCTGTTTCTGGCCGCCGGAGACATTGGCGCCGCCCTGTTCAATATAAGTGTCATAGCCGTCCGGGAAGGAACGGATGAAGTCATCGGCATTTGCCTTTTTGCAGACATCGACCATTTCTTCCTCAGTGGCATTTTCATTGCCCCACCGCAGATTGTCCTTGATGGTGCCGGAGAACAGAACATTCTTCTGCAGCACCATGGCAACAGAATCACGCAGGACTTCAAGATCGTATTCCTTTACATTTCTGCCGCCGATCATGACTTCGCCTTCGCTGACGTCATACAGGCGCGGCAGCAGCAGTGTCAGTGAACTCTTGCCGGAACCGGTGGCACCGATGATGCCGATGGTTTCACCGGACCTGATATGCAGATCAATGTCATGCAGGACTTCCTTGTCCTTGCCTTCGTAGTAGCCGAAGCCGACATGATTGAGATCGATCGATCCGTCCCTGATTTCCTTTACCGGATTCTCAGGGTTGACGATCGAAGGCTTCTCATCAAGAACCTCAACAATACGGCCGGCGCTGGCTGCCGACATTGTCAGCATGACAAAGATCATCGACAGCATCATCAGTCCCATCAGGATATTCATCGTATAGGTAAACATCGACATCAGCTGACCGGTGCCGAGTTCACCGCCGGTGATCATATGGGCACCGAACCATGACAGGGCAATCATGCAGGAGTAGGCGGTCAGCGACATGATCGGACCGTTGAGAACGATCAGGGATTCTGCCTTTTCAAACAGCCCCTGCAGGGTCTTTGCGGCTTTCTTGAATTTTGCCGTTTCCGCATCTTCCTTGACAAAGGCCTTGACGACACGGATGTTCGTTACATTTTCCTGCACGCTTTCGTTCAGGGCATCATACTGACGGAACACCCGCGAGAATCTGGCATGTGTCTTTGTCGTAATGAAACCGAGCGACAGCGCCAGGAATACCAGTGCCACCATAAATACCCGTGACAGGCGCGGCGAGATCCGCAGGGTCATGATCATGGCAACGATGATCGTCAGCGGTGCCCTGATGCACATGCGCAGAATCATCATGAAGGCATTCTGCACATTGGTGCAGTCCGTTCCCAGACGGGTCATCAGACCCGAGGTGGAAAACTTGTCGATATTTGCAAAACTGAAGCACTGGATATTGGCAAACATGTCCTCACGGACATTCTTGATAAAGCCGGTGGATGCATAGGCTGCCAGATTGCCGCTCATGACGCCGCAGAACAGCGACAGGAATGCACAGATGATCATGATCAGTCCGTATTTATAGACCACGGACATGTCCCCCATGCCGACGCCCTTGTCGACGATCACCGACATGATATACGGCAGGCTCAGTTCCATGACAACTTCACCTACCATAAACAGCGGTGCGCCGATCGAAGCACCTTTGTATTCACGGATTTCCTTGGCCAGGCGTTTGATCATAGCTTCTTTTCCTCCTCCCTGATATTTTCCTTGATTCTGTCAAGCGCAGCGAACAGCTGCGTTATTTCCTGTCTGCTGAAGCCCCGGAAGAAGACTTTCTCACCGGCATCAAACATCCGCTGCATGTCTTTTTCCATGTTCAGAGCCTTATCAGTCATGACAATCTGTTTCAGCCGGCCGTCATCCGGCACCGATACCCTTTCGATGTATCCGTTCTTCTCCAGACCCTGCAGAAGACCGGTCACCGTCGAACGCCTGAGATCAAAGGCTTTCTCGATTTCCCGCTGATAGACGGGATGATCGCTGTTCCGGTGCAGATAATGCACGATGCCGCCCTGGGCAAAACTGATATCGCCGTAGCCGAGACTGACCCTTCTGCCGTCAGTGTAGCGGTTCATGACGTTCTTCAGCTCTCTCAGTTCAAAGCCGAGTCTTTTTTCTTTTTCAGACATAAAAATAGTTCGCTCCCTAACAAATATAATGTTAGGCGACGAACTATTTTTTGTCAAGATTCCTGATCAGAGATCGATTTCCTTCATCCATCTGCGGCTGATGACCCGCCACGATCCGATCAGTGATTTGATCACCCAGTCAATGCGCAGCGACAGCATGACAATGAACGCATCGAGATGCAGGACCAGACCGGTCAGATAGCCGAGCGGCACCGAGATGATCCAGAGGAAACCGGCATCAATCAGCATGACAAACCGGGTATCTCCCCCGCCCCTCAGAATGCCTTTGGTAATGGTCGACTGCATGGCCTGGAAGAGAATCATCAGTGACATTGCATTCAGCATCTGAATACTGATGTCATATGTTTCCTGTGAAATATCATAGAAGCGGATGATGGAAGGTCCGATCAGGCGCATGATCACGGCTGTGATCAGACCGAAGATCACCGACAGCGAAAGCAGTGTGAGCGCTTCATGATAGGCCTGCTCGCGGCGGCCTTCCCCGATGCGGTTGCCGATGACGGTATGGGCTGCCTGTCCCATACCGGAAGTAAACACGGTGCAGAAGCGCTGGATCATGGCTATGATCGCATTGGCAGCCACAAAGGCAGTGCCCATATGGCCGATAATGACGGCAACGGCACTGTTGCCGAAGGCCAGCAGTGAATCCGAAGCCATGACCGGCAGACTGTAGCTGAAATACTTGCCGGTGACATCCCCGCACTTCATCAGAATGTCTTTCGGACGGTAGGCAATGTTCTTTTCCCTAAAAAAGAAATAGCCGCCGATCAGTGCCGTCTCTGCCACTCTGGCAATCACGGTTCCGAGGGCCGCACCGGCAATCTCCATCCGCGGCATGCCGAGATGGCCGAAGATGAATACCCAGTTGAAAAAGATATTGATAAAGAAGCTGATAATCGATGTATACAGCGGCACTTTCACATCCCGCACGGAGCGCAGGATCTGGGTCAGGGTCAGAGAGATTCCCATCAGCACAAAGGTCGGAATGCTCCACTCAAAATAGAGAACACCCTTCTCAATGACGGCCGGATCAGAGGTATAGATCTTCATGATCAGC
>JAZPXY010000062.1:0-6800 GCA_045543875.1 Bulleidia sp. | reverse complement strand
GACAGGCTTCTCTGTTCTTTTGTCAAAGTACGCATTGAAGGCATCGGAAAGATTTCTCAGGGAAGACTGCAAAGCGGTGGATTCAGCTTCTCTGAGCCATGGAAGGACCTTCTTGAGTTCCGTCATATTATTACAGCAGGAGTTGTATGACATGCCTATGCCGGTATATCTGTATGCGGTATTCCAGACATCGAGATAGAGGTTGTATATATACCGGCAGGAAGCGAGAGTCTTTATGGCAGATGTCATCTGGGCATCATTGAGATACAGCCTGCATCTATTTAAAATCATCTGTTTCTTCATACCTGTATTATTACGCTGAAGATCGAAATCACTGTACTTTTCTGAGTACAGTCAGATAATTTTTGCAGCAATTCATACAGATCAATCCGGATTCATCCCCGCTCTATAGAGAACGGGGTCTTCTCCTGAGAAAGGATAAAGCTGAAGAAATCAATGATCTCTTCAGCTTTTCTTATGCGTTTTCTGGCTTTCTCAGGCTTTGTTGAATTTCTCTTTTGACTGGCGGCAGCGCGGGCACTTCCAGTCATCCGGCAGATCTTCAAATGCCACACCGTCATGTTCGGCCGGGTCATAGACATAGCCGCAGATCGAGCAGACATATTTGCCGGATGCTTCAATCTCTTCAAAATTGTATTTGTCAAACTTTGTTTCAGCCGGATGATCGAGATCGATGATGCGGTCAGCTTCCAGGCTCTCATAGCCCTGCGGCGTATGGGTTCCGCAGTATACCGTCGGATGATTTCTGACGAATTCACGAACGCGGTCAAGCGTTTCTCTGGCAGCTGCCTGATCGTCAAATACGACGGACAGCTTGTTTTCATACAGAGCTTCATCGACATAGGTGATGTCACCGTGGATCATATAGAATCTGTCATTGTTTTCGACGATGATGATACTGTTGCCTCTGGTATGACCTTCTGCCCGGATGAAGTAAATGCCTTCAGCAATCTTCTGGCTTTCCGGGAAGTTGTAATAGGCACCGTCGGTGAACTTTACCGGAACGATGTTGTCAACACCCTTCAGTTCTTCCGCTCCGAGTTCATGTTCATTGACATAGATCTTCGCATTCGGGAAGGATCTGATTTCACCGGAGTGGTCATTATGTCTGTGGGTGAGCAGGATCTTTGTGACCTGTTCCGGCCTGTAGCCGAGAGCCGCAAAGGCTTCCATATAGCTGCAGATATCCTTGCCGGTAAATGCCGCACTGGTTTCATCCGGCTTTTCTTCCGGGGTTCCGGCCGGCAGACCGGTATCGACGAGAATCACTTCATCACCGGTGTCGATCAGATAGTTCTGCAGACTGCCGCGGTAACGGACGTTTTTGTCAAACTTATCCGGTCCCTCTTCGCCGCCGAATGCAAACGGCTGGGAATAGAATCCGTCTTTTCTGAATTTTACTGCCTTGATGATCATTGTTCATTCCTCCGTAAATAATACTGTTTTCTTTATTATACTGTAGAATTATTCCATCAGTTTCTTTTTCAGTACGGCATATTCTTCTTCGGTGATCGCCTCATCGTCGAGAAGCTGCTTCAGTTCCTTCAGCTGTGCCAAAAGATCCTTTGCGTTCTCTGTCTTTTCGGTATGTTCGGGAATCATCACCGGTTCCGGTACAGGATCATATTCAACGGATGTCAGATTTACGGCAATGTGATTGCGGATCGTCGCATCCTGCCGGGAGGTGCAGCGGAAACTGAGCTGCACGATATCATCCGTTTCGAGATCGCGCAGATGCAGAAATGCCGTCACCGGCACTTCTCTGGTTTCCATATGGGACACGGTCTGCCTCTGGTACTGGAATCTTCCTTCTTTCCGGTTCCGATGGCAGCACCGATCACAGTGCCGATGCCGGGTGCGATCAGCGTTCCGATCAGGGCGCCGGCAATTCTTCCCTTGCGGCCGCCCTTCGTACTGGTATTGGAATTGTTGTCCTGGATCATGACATCCTGATAGCGGGGACCGTCCCAGCGGTAATCCACTACTTCAAATTCCCGGTCACCGTTTCTGTCAAACCAGACAATGCCGGGAACAATGAGCGAATAGAACATGTTCAGTTCCTGGGAAAACAGAGAATCGGAAACAGATTCTCTGCCGCCGGTCACATCGAGTGTGACACATCTGACATCACGGTCATATTTGTTAATTATTGTCATACATACCTCTGCAGTAATATCTGATCAGTAAAAAGATTCGATTTCCCCTTCAATGCCGTACTGTTCACGGAATTCTTCCAGATCCTTATCGGATGTAATCAATACGACTTCCTGAAAGTGTCCGTCATGAATATTGCGGAAGCCGGCGGTCTTTTCGCCGGTGCAGATACTGATCCGCATGGCCGGAACACAGTTCTCGCTGTCCCAGGTTTTCCTGATCACTTTTTTCTTCCGAAAAAACATTGCCGTATCCTCTCTGCCTAGCCAAACAGCTTCTTTCCCAGTTCATATGCCTGCCGGCATTCTTCCGGGAAGACAGTATCATGACGGATCTGCTTGGCTTCAGGATCGAACATCGACCACTGCCAGTCGGTCTTGCTGTAGTCTTTCAGCTGCAGGGTATTGCCGCTGACAAAGACTTCCGCCGGTCCGACAAAGCGGCTCAGCGTCTGCTGATAGTTGTTCAGCAGCTGCAGATAGCCGGTATCCGGGGCATTGCTGGTCATGACCAGCAGTACCGGAATCGGATGCTCATTGCAGCAGGGTGTTTCCCTGTTGTAGGTCAGATTCTGGAAGATCAGCCGTTCATACAGGGCCCGGAACGAAGCTGTCAGTTCCCCGAGATAGTTGGGTGAGCCGATGATCAGGCCGTCGGCTTCCCGGATGGCATCCAGCACCGGCGTCAGGCCGTCGCGGCAGATGCAGTGTCCCTTGAACTGTTCTTTCTTGCAGCCAAAGCAGGAAATGCAGCCGGTGTATTTTTCCAGCCGGAACAGATCAAAACGGATAATCTCAGCACCGGCATCTTCTGCCCCTTTGGCAGCATTGGAAATAATGGTATCGGTATTCCAGCCTTTTCTCGGACCGGCATTTACAACAACGATTTTTTTGCTCATGATTTTTTCCCTCTCAGTTCCTTTTTCAGTTCGGCTCCGGTTTTGAAGGCATCGGCAGCTGTCTCACCGATTGTGAGATAGCGCATCTGTTCTTCGTCATAGAGGATCGGCTTCAGCTTGTCCAGATCGATCCTGTCTCTTTCATTCAGGATCGAAGTATCCGCCAGGATCCTTCTGACTTCGCCGATCACCTGCATATGCGAGCCGATGGTCACGGTATGAATGACTTCACATTCCAGCGACAGGCGCATTTCATTGATGATCGGGGCATGAACAGCTGCGGCATCACTGACGGTATAGCCGATGTTGGCCAGCTTGTCGGTATCATATCCTGACTCTACGCCGAGATAGTCGGTTTCCCGGATCTGATCGGTTCCCGGGAAACTGAGGACAAAGGCTTTGTTGTTCAGGATTGCCTGCAGTGTTCTTCTTCTCTGGGTGGCATTGATGCCAATGGTGACGCACGGCGGGATATGGCTGCTGACCATATAGAATGCCAGCGTGCATGCCTGCGGCCGCTCTTCTTCATCATAGGCGGAAACGATGACGGTTTCCGACGGCGATACGACAGCACGGAGCTTCAGTTCCTTCTTTGTCATGGAACACCTCATTCTTCAGTCTCTTGACCTGATTCTTATGATTTATCGTATTGATACTTCCAAGAATATTATATGGGAACCACAGCGATTCTGTCTGAAAACATGATCTGGTCAGAGAAGAATGCCTCCCGTTTCCGGGAGGCATCAGTATCTGTCAGCGGAATTCCACTTCCAGGGAATAATCTCTGGCTACACCCTTGATGATCGGGGAATACATTTCCCAGACCGAAAGCTTTGCGAATCTGTCGGCTGTTTCCAGAACATTGTCTGCCTTCAGCTTTTCTTCCATCTTTTCTCTGGCACCGGCCTGAACCTGACTGATCTGTTCCGGTGTCATCTGAAGATCACCAAAGGCCAGCAGTCCCCGCTCGGTATCACCGAACTGAATGGCATCTTCAGGAATGTTGATTTCTTCCTGAACGGCATGGGGAATTTTCAGCGTAATGATCTTCTCTTCTTCATTGACACTGATATCATTTGCGGAAAGCGAAGAAAGATCGACAGTGTAGACCACGGTTCCGTTATAGGTGATCAGCTTGGTCTTGCTGAGAGCATTCCAGTTGAAGAATCCGGTCTTGGTGATCGTTGTGGCATCGGAAACATCCTGACGGAAGACTTCCAGCTTTTTCAGCTTCTCGGAATCGCCCAGGATCGCCTGCTGGAAATCGGCAGCGGTATAGCCGAATATGCCGTTGTCTTCCAGTGCCATGTCATGATTCTGCACACCGTTGTCGAAATGGAACATACTGCTGATGCCGGCACCGAAAGCATTGACCCTTGCCCCGATCATGAAGATCATGGCCAGGATCAGAATGGTCGGAAGATAATGGAGAAGTGTCTGCCAGATGCTGCCGCCCCGGCCTGCCCCTCTTTTTGCGGCCTGTTCAACCTTTTTAAGGAATTCTTCCTCGTTGAACGGATGATTGTTTTCTTCCATGTGAAATTACCCCCTGAATCAGTTTCTTTTGTCTACATTATACCTCTGTTTGTTAATGATTACATGTTACTGCCGTTCCCGCAGGGAACAGTCAACTGCAGAACTGTTTATTGTGAACTTTTCCCGGCCAGAAATTCCCGGATATACTGTTTTGCCAGGATATCGTCCCTGCCATGGAAGACATGTCCGGCCCCTTTGATTTCATGATAGATGCAGCCGGGATATTCCTGCACTGCCCTTCTGGCATAGCTGACATTGACGATTCTGTCTTCATCTCCCTGCAGATAAAGTACTGGTCCTTCATATCCACGGATTTCCTGGTACGGATCCATGGCAATGACATCCCTGACATAGAGGCTGCCCAGCAGCATCGGTCCGCAGCGGATCCGCTCGGGAATAATGTCCGGATCAAAGCGGGCAAACATCATCTGTCCCTTCCGGGCATCATCGGGAATGCAGAAAGCCGGATACAGCAGGATCAGGGAAGCAATCTTCTCCTTCAGCTCAGCGGCCGCAAGGGCTGACACAAAGCCGCCCTGGCTGCATCCCAGCAGACTGATGCGGCCGGCATCAACATACGGCAGAAAGGATACATAACGGATGACGGCCAGAAGATCCTTCTTCTCGGTCAGAACCGACATTCTGTCCGTTCTGCCCTCGCTTCGGCCCGCCAGACCGCCGCCGCAGAAGTCAAAGATAAATGCCAGATATCCGAGGCCGGCAATTGTCTTTGCATATTCCCTGCACATGGAGGAATTTGCCATGAAGCCGTGGCTGAGAATGACGGCCGGCTTTTTTGTATCAGCCGGTTCGCCGTACATGGTGCCTCTGATGATCAGTCCTTCCCGGTATGTCCTGAATTTTTTCATATTCTTCCCCTCTTTCTGAGACAGGAAAGGCGTACCCGCTGCCGATACGCCTGAAATGACTGTCAGTGATCAGTCGAGATCTTCACCGTTGGATCGGATGCACTTCTGATACCAGTAATAGGAATCCTTTGGCGTGCGCTTGAATGTGCCCTGGCCGTAGTTGTCGGCATCGACATAGATCTGGCCGTAGCGCTTGGCCATTTCGCCTTCGCCGTTGGATACCATGTCAACGCAGCCCCAGTACAGATAACCCATCAGCGGGATGCCGTCGTATTCGACCGCATCGCGCATCGATTTGATGTTGGCACGCATATAGTCAATGCGGTAGTCATCATGAACGGTGCCGTCTTCGAATTTGTCGTTCCAGCCGATGCCGTTCTCAACGCAGAACAGATCGCAGTGATATCTGTCATAGAACGTATTGAGGGTAATGCGCAGGCACTGCGGATCAGTTGCCCAGCCCCAGGCATTGGTCTTCAGATACGGGTTTCTGACCATATGGGCCTGGGTGCCGCCGTTGCCTTCGCCGGCTTCGGCATTTTCATCGTGATAGGTCACGACATGAGAGCCGTAGCAGCTGAAGGACAGGAAGTCACACGGATACTTGGCAAGGATTTCCATGTCGCCTTCCTGGGCCGGGATAACAAGGCCTTCCCGCTTGTATTCAGCCAGCTTGTAGTTCGGGTATCTGCCCAGCATCTGCACATCGGCATAGAACAGCGTGTTGTTGGATCTCTGCTGCGCCAGCAGCTGGTCTTCCGGATCGGTCGTATAGGCATAGGTCGGGCCGTATGCCAGCATCATGCCGATCTTCACATCGGGATGACGTTCATGGGCTGCCTTGACAGTCAGCGAAGATGCCAGGAACTGATGGAATGTGGCATTGACGATATTCTGCGGATCGGCATGAATCAGGCCGGCCGCAACATACGGGGCATGTTCAATGCAGTTGATTTCATTGAAGGTCAGATAGTACTTTACCTTGCCCTTGAAACGTTCAAAGCATGTCTCGGCATACTTTACGAAATGATCAACGAGATAGCGGCTGTCCCAGCCGTTGTATTTTGCGGCAAGAGCCAGCGGTGTCTCATAGTGGGAAAGTGTGACAAGCGGTTCAATGCCGTACTTCCGGCATTCATCAAAGACATCGGAATAGAACTTGATACCCTCTTCATTCGGTGTTTCATCGTCGCCGTTGGGAAACAGGCGGCTCCACTTCATCGAGAAGCGCAGGCATGTGAATCCTTCTTCAGCACACAGACGGATGTCTTCCTTGTAATGATGAAAGTCGGAGGCCAAGCGGGCTTAGGAAGACAACACTT
>JAZPXY010000061.1:0-9257 GCA_045543875.1 Bulleidia sp. | reverse complement strand
ACATCAGAGAAAAAGGCATACAGATACTGCATGCCTGATAAGTAACGTATATATACAAGAACGGCAGGAACTGCCGGGATAGCCTGCTCAATATGAGGAACCATTGGGTATACTCACTTCGCAGGAAGCCCCCGCTTCAAGGCAATGCCTAAGCGGCGGGCAGTTCACTTTTCTTCCGGCTGTGTCAGCACCGTGTGCTTATAGTAGAAAAGGGTAAACAGCCAGGCAAAGCCCAGGGGAATGACCATGAACAGGACCAGCAGCCCCGCCTGGTTCCATGTAAGCACATTGGCGAAGACCATGGAAAGGAAGATATTGCCGAGATACAGCAGGGCAACCGCCATGATCGTCAGATACAGCAGGCTGACTTCCTTGTTGATGATTCTCTCTCTGTCTTCCTTTACATAGCCGAGATGGTTCAGGGTCATGAAGTATTTCTGACGGGAATAGACTTCGGTGGAGAACTTGAACATGATGGCCAGGGAAAGAAGAACATTCATGACCACATAGGACAGCAGTGACAGCATCATTTCCAGAGGGGTTGTTTCCCGGCCCAGCAGAATGCATACCAGCAGGATGGCACTGGCCAGGAAGAGAATGATGTTGCTGCGGAGAATGGTCAGATCAGTACGGTAGAAGCCGGCAACGGCCATGACTTCGGGATCATCGGTTTTCTTGTCCCGGGTCAGGCTGTTCAGCTCGGGAATAATCACATTCGGAACTCCCAGATAGAAGCCAACCATGCCGAAGATCGATACTACAAGCGCCATGTCACGGTTAATATGGAAGACAATCAGCGGGAACAGGAAGAGAATGATGCACAGGATCTTCCGGAGTCTGGCACCGCGCTGGCGTCTGGCCAGCCGTTCCTTTCTCCGTTCTTCCTTTTCCTTTTCTGTCAGAACGAAGTTGTCATCGATCATGCTGAAGCCGGAAAGAGGATTGATCAGCTTTCTTTCATTCAGCAGCATCGAAGCGGAATTCCGGTAGGCAAAGCTCAGATTCAGATAGGTGGTCCAGAAGACAACCAGTCCGAGAATGATGCCGGTCGTCAGCACCGCATAGGGATAGATGCCGATGGCAAACGTACTGTTCAGGATCGAAGAGATGATGCCGTTCAGCACCGGCACGAGAATCAGGGCACCGGTAATGCCGAAGGGAATGGCAATGATCATCAGGATAAATGTCTGTACCAGCAGATATTCTGCCAGCTGCAGGAACGTTGCCCCGCACACCAGCCGGATAGCCAGCTCCTTGGCCTTGTTTTTGACAAAGAAGTCATTCGCAAAGAAGATGATGATCAGACAGATGGTAATGACAAACACGGTGACGGTCGTGACCGTGTCATTGTTATTGTTGATCCAGGTGAAGCCGAGGGATTCACTCATGGAAATATTGAAGAACAGGAAGACAAACATCGATGTCAGAACGAAGGTCAGCCAGTAGAAGACTGCCTTTGCCATGGAATTCTTCAGTGAACGTATCGCATCTCTGACTATCATAGTCATTCCTCCCCAACATCAGTCATTATAAGGGATTTTATACGCCTGTGTATTTATTCTGCATAAAAAAACAGGGATTTGATCCCTTTATGCATTGTCTCATCTGCCTTTCTGATTCAGATCACAGACTCCCTGACGGGAAGCCTTGATCTTTTTCTGTTTCAGGGCTTATTTCAGACCCCGCTCCATGCCGGCTCTGACATTGGAACCCATTCTTGTATAGCCAAGGAATGCGGCCGTGGTGCGGATCAGTTCATCCTGATCCATGGCTTCCCGCTGCAGAATGTATTCAAACGCATTGGCAATCTCAACCGTCGGCACCAGTGTCACATCGCGGCAGGTCTCTTCATACTTTCCGAAGGTTCTGACCTTGTTCCAGGTTTTCGGATTCTGGGAAGAATTCCAGTAGACGGTTCCGGTTTCATCTTCACTTATCTTCAGCTTCATGCCTCTGAGGATCTCTTCCATGAAGGGA
Organism: Bulleidia sp.; assembly: GCA_045543875.1. GTDB lineage: Bacteria > Bacillota_I > Bacilli_A > Erysipelotrichales > Erysipelotrichaceae > Bulleidia. Next base: position 7,280 of record JAZPXY010000061.1, on the reverse strand, counting down.
CGGATCTTTCCGCCGGCTTTGTACACCTGAAAGGAATTGATGACCCGCTTGATCAGCAGCCATTCGGTGATCGGTCCTTCTTCCCGGATGACCGTCTTGATGCGTGCCTTGACTTCCGGAACACTGACAAGTTCGGTAAATCTGCCGGAATCTACGGCGGTGCTGGGAAGATCGGCGGCAGTGTATGTGCTCTGATTGATCATATGCATTCCCTCACTGGTATTTTCTGTTTTCATTGTAAAGCATTTTTGCCGAACATTCTGACATGATTTCTCACAATACAGGTATAATTCAGACAGAAAGGGATATGCCTATGAAAACACTGTTCATCAATACCTGCGTCAGAAAAGAATCCAGAACCCTGCGTCTGGCCGAATACTATATGAAGAATCTGGAAGGAGAGATCACAGTGATCGAACCGGTCAGAGAAGGGCTGAGCGGCCTGGATGAGGAAATGCTGAAGATCCGGGATCAGGCTCTGAAGGAAAAGGACTATGACCATCCGGTTCTCAGATATGCCCGGCAGTTTGCCGAAGCAGATCAGATCATCATCGCCGCACCGTACTGGGATCTTTCCTTTCCGGCAGCACTGAAAAACTACATTGAGCGCATCAACTGTGTCGGCGTCACCTTTGACTATGATGAACAGGGAAGGCCGTACGGCATGTGCAGGGCAGAGAAGCTTGTCTATATCACAACCGCCGGCGGATATATCATTGACGATGCCTTCGGCTATGGCTATGTCAAAGCCCTGTGCGACAATTTCTATCAGATCGGAAAGACAGAGTATTACAAGGCAGAAGGTCTTGATCTTCCCGGTGCCGATATCGAAGCAATCCTGAAGAAGACAGAAGAACAGATGACGCAGAATCTTTGAAAATGAAAAAGAGGGACAGCCAATGCTGTCCCTTTTACTATGAATTATTGTGCATTCTTTTCTTTTCTGTACAGTTTCTGGTAATAGACGGCAAGCAGTGTCGATACCAGGAAGGCGATGAATGCCAGCACAAACGGCAGCATCGCTCCTTTTGCATAGATCAGGCCGGCAAAGAGGGCACCGAAGATGCCGCCGAAGCTGTTCATGGAGGTATAGAAGCCCATGACCTGGTTGCTGTTGGACTTGTCAGACCTTGATGATGCCAGCATCTGCAGCAGCGGCAGCCGCAGCACCATGACTGAGCTGTAGATGATATAGACGGTGATGAACAGGATCTGGCTGTGATTGATCAGGATCAGGGATACCAGTATTGTGCAGGCGGTCAGGATATACAGGAAGGACCGGTTAATATCGGTCTTCTGCTGCAGATAGATCGACACAGTGCTGTTTAGCAGCAGTGTCAGGCCGGCAATGACGGCCTTGAAGATGCCGTTGTAGGCAGAAGACATGCCGTACTGATCCTTGATGTAATAGTTGAAGCACTGCTCATAGGAATTCTGGCCGACAGCCGAGATGGCGGTAATGATAAAGATCAGGGCCAGGGTCGGCGTCATGAACTTTCTGGCGGAGAGAATGGCTGAGAACGGATTGACATCCTTCAGCTGCAGGGCATGATCAGGCTTTGCCTTATAGGGCGTATCATCCTCACACAGCATAAACCACAGGATACCGCTCAGGGAGAGGGCTGCCACCTGAGTGAGGAATGCTGTTTCGACCGAAATCAGTCCCAGGGTGCCGCCGACAAAATATCCGACGGCACTGCCGACATTCTGAATCGTTGTCAGCAGCACCAGTGTCCTGCCGCGGGTGCTCATGTCCTCGCCGCAGAGATTGACGATATAATTGGCCATGGCCACAAAGCAGCCGCCGGTAAAGACACCGGCAAACATTCTGCCGCCGACCACGACTGCCTCACTCTGGGCAAGACCGAAGATGATCTGACCGCAGGCATAGCCGATGGAACATATCAGCAGGATCCGTTTTGTCGGCATATAGGAACACAGTCTTCCCCACAGGGGAGAAAACAGGAAATACATGGTCATCATCGCTGCCAGGGCAACCCCGAACATCGAGGAATCCAGATTCCTTTCCACGATCAGCGTCGGGGTGACGGGGTGGGCAAAGCTGGCAGCCATGTTGAAGAGAAAAGCAATCAGAAAGAATATCAGAAATCTGCTGTTTTTTAATGTGCGCATGCAGTTATCATACTATGTTTTCTTCGGAAATGTTCAGTCATGCACAGGGAAACGGTATAATTAAATTATGAAAAGACAAATCATAAAAATCATCATATATGTTCTGACCGTTTTTCTGATTCCGGTGCTTCCTGTTTCTGCCAATTCAGCCAATACCCACTGGAACGGCAGTGACGGCACCGGCGCCCTCAGCACCGATGAAGAATGTCCCGTCATTGCCGAACATGAGACCCTGACATTTTCCCTGACCGACAGCAGCAGTGCAACCGACCGCTTTGCGGCTGAGTATGTTTTTCATAATCCTTCCGACATGCATATCAGTGCTGCTCTGGCCTTTCCCTTCGGCAGCCCTCCGCACTACGGCTCCGGCAAGAGAGGCGAGAACGACGAATCGCTGTATCATGTTCTTGTCAACGGCGAAGAGATTGAACCGCAGCTGCGCTATACTTGGACATCCGGCGATTTTTCACTGGAGAGAGACCTGCCGAAGCTGCGGGATTCCTATCTGGAAGATGACTTTTACCGGCCGGATCTGCCGGTATACCGGTACAGGCTTCATTTCAGCGTTGAGGATGAAGGGAAACTGGCAAAAGGCTTTTATATCAATGCCAGAAATGTTGTCCGTGATGAACCGGCAAAGATCCGCTGGCTGATTGATGACAAGCTGTCCGGGTACGGACAGAATGAGAAAGAAACACATTTTCAGCTGATCCTGAATCACCCGGAAGAAGATGCCGTCATCTATACTTTCGGAAGCGAAGGGGAATTTGCCTTCACATATCAGACAACCGAAAGCAATCCGACAAAACTGAAAGGCACATGCACGCTCATCGAAAAAGAAGAGATGACCTATGAGCAGTTTGTGATGGCCAATAAGCCGGCAGATTTTGAGATCAGCGATATCGATCACTACAATGCCCTGACCGAAATGCTCAGGGAAAACGCCGGTTTCGATCTCTTCCTGGCAGGATTGTTCAATTATCCATACGGACTGATGAAGTGGTTTGCCTACAGCCTGGAATTTGAACCCGGCGAAACCCTGACCAATACAGTCCAGGCACCGTCCTATCCGTATATCGATACCGGCTATGACGAAACGGTCTATGAATACCGCTATCTGCTGTCGCCGGCATCCACCTGGAAAGAATTCAAGGGCCTTGATATCATCATTGAAAGCAGCCAGGAATTGCTGGAGAGTACACCGGCAGGCTTTGCAAAGACCGAAACAGGATATGCAGCCCATTTTGATTCGCTGCCGGAAGAAGAACTGTCCTTCTTCGTGTGCTCGATTCCGAATCCGAAGAGACAGAGCCAGGGCAGCATCATCATCGCCGTCATCATCTTTTATCTGATTGTTGTTCTGGCACTGATTGCCGCAGCGATCTGGCTGCTGGCAAGACTGATCCGCTGGGTCTTCGAAAAAGATCGGTAACGAAAAAAGCCGCTCAGCGGCTTTTTCATTTACAGATGCAGAAGACTCAGGGCAATCAGGATCTGGCCGATATAGTAGAGGGTCAGATTGACCGCCCGCAGAGAGAATTTCTGATGCGGCCCGAAGGTATTCAGAATCAGGACAATGTCACTGATCAGGAACAGAAAGCAGCCGGCCGCAAAGATGCCGGTAAAGGCCGAAGGAGAAGACATCAGGTTGGAAGCAGCGGAAACATTGAGCAGGACAATGGCACCGATATAGAAGATGCCGAAGATCCTGAAGGCCATGGCTGCTTCGATCCTGGCAAAGATCCACATCATCAGAAGTGCAGTCAGGACAACAGCAATGATCACGCAGGCAAGAGGCTTTGTCGTCAGCGGGAACACTGCCAGAAGATAAGCGACATGCCCGGCCAGAAAGATCAGGATGCCGATCAGGAAAATCACTTTTCCTTTTGCCCGGAACACATAGCGCAGATTGAGAAAGACATCGGCAATGCATCCGAGGATCAGGCCGATGACAATATTCCGGCTGATGCTTCCTTCCTTTGCGGCAAGAATGCCGAAGATGACGAAGCAGAGAGAGGCAAGACCCTTGAGAACAACGGCTGCCCGGTAGTTTTCGAGTTTTTCCTGATACATGAAAACGGCCGCAATGACAAGACAAAGGGGAATCAGCAGATACATTTCAGACCTCCGGAAACAAAACATTGTGCTTTTCTTAATTGTGGCATCAAGCGCTGTTCCGCACAATATGCATGTAAAGGATTCCCGTTCATTTTTCTGCATTTCCGCATCCGGTCCGCGGGATTCTGCTAAAATGGGAGTAACAACAGGCGGCAGTCAAATGAAAGATTTAAAACTGACAGACGAACAGCTTGCCGCTCTCAGCGGCGGAGAGCTCACCGAACATATGAAGCAGGTTCTGGATTTTCTTATTCCGATATATGTCCGTGACAACCCGAACATCACCCTGGATGAGTATATTGCCAATCTCGGCGTCAAAAAGGGTCCGAACGATATCTTCGAGACGATTCCTCCGGAGGTACTGCAGGAAGTCCGCGAATATATCGCACATTACTGGAAAAAATAGGAATTCCCTGACTGGAAAGGAACAGTGATTTCATGAAGACAATTGGGCTGATCGGCGGCATGAGCTGGGAAAGCACGGTCACCTATTATCAGGTGATCAACGAAACCATCAGAAAGGAACTGGGCGGTCTGCATTCGGCAAAGATTCTGATCGCCAGCATCGATTTCGCTCCGGTTGCCGAAGCCCAGGAACGGGATGACTGGGATTACTGTGCATCGGTTATGGCCGATGCCGCAAAAGATCTGGAAAAGGGCGGTGCCGACTTTATCCTGATTGGTGCCAACACCATGCATATCTGCAGTGATGCCGTAAAGGAAAACACCGGTCTGCCGCTGCTGCATATTGCCGAGGCAGCGGTGCAGCGGCTGCAGAAGGACCATATCGCAAGAGTCGGCCTGCTCGGCACAAAGTTTACGATGTGCATGGATTTCTACAAGCAGATCATTCTCGATGCCGGCATTGATGTTCTGATTCCCGAAGCCGATATCGAAACGGTCAATGCCATCATCTACGATGAACTCTGTCAGGGCATCCTTTCCGAAACATCAAAAAAAGAACTGCAGAGAATCATTCATGAGCTGAAAGAGCGCGGCGCTGAAGGCGTGATCCTTGGCTGCACGGAACTGGGCCTGCTGATCAGGCAGGAAGACAGTGAACTGCCGGTCTATGACACGACCCTGATCCATGGCGAAGAAGCTGCTCTGCTGGCACTGAAATGAAAAAATCAGGTTTGTTCAGAAGATTCCGAACAGACCTGATTTTCTTTGATAGAACGGATTTCCTTCGGCTGACTTTTTGCCGATCGGATCACTGAGAGAAACAATGTCAACCGGCAGATGATCACCGGCATGCCTTGCGGTTTCTTCCAGGGCATCGAACAGAATTTTTCTTTCGCCGCTGTGCTGGACAACCAGCAGCCAGCTGTTTTCACTTTCATCCTTGACCATCAGCTTCAGCCACATCGCCTTGATATCACGGTAATGTTCGGCACAGATCCGCAGGGCATCTTTCAGTTCTTTTGGATTCTCGGACATTCACACACTTCCTTTCCGGACGTATTCATTGTATACCGGCAGGCGGAAGAAGGAAACTGGACAAAGCCGGCTGTATCTGTGAAACTGTATTCATATGATCGAAGAAATGTTTGAGAAGGATATGTGGATCATCGATATCCTGCCCGTACAGGTGCCGGCAAAAGGCGAAGGACAGTATTTTGCGGTCGCAGAATACTTCCGGCAGGAACCGCAGTATACTGAGATCCGCCGGAAAATGCTTGATCTTCTGCTGAAGCTGAACTGCTATTACCGGATCAGTCTCTTCTTCCCGGAAGAAGAGATCCAGGAAGACGATCCAAAACCGGAACGTCTGGCCGGTCTGATGAAAGATGAATGCATGATCCTGATCGGGGACAGTCTCATTACTGCCGGCCGGGAGGATCTGTATATGACCTGTTACAGCGAAGATCAAAAGCTGCTGCAGATGATCGGCACTCTGGCCGAAAGGGAAGGTCTGTATCTGCGCCGGGCAGGCGCATGAACATATCACAAAAACATACTCGTGGAGGGAAAAATGAATTACAGCGAAAACACACAGTATCTTCTGGATGTTACCAGACGTCTTCTGGCCGTTGACTCACCGACCGGATTCACCAATGAAGTGACAAAGACCATGGTCAGTGAACTGAAGGCACTCGGATATGAAGCATCCGTGACCCGCAAGGGAAGCGTGCTGGCCGAGATCGGCGGCGAAGGCAGTCCGGTCATTGTCACGGCCCATCTTGATACCCTTGGCGCCATCGTTGCCGAAGTCAAAAGCAACGGCCGCCTGAAGATTTCCAACCTTGGCGGCATGAAGGCTGTCAACTGCGAAACGGAAAATGTCCGCATCTATGCCCGCAGCGGAAAGATCTATGACGGCTGCCTGCAGCACATTGACCCCTCCGTTCATGTCAATCCCAAAGGCGTCAGTGAAGAAAGAACCTTTGACAATACGGAAATTGTCATCGATGAAGATGTCCATACCAAGGAAGACACACTGAAACTGGGAATTGCCAACGGCTGCTTTGTCTGCTTTGATCCCAGAACCGTCATTACTGAATCCGGCTATCTGAAGTCCCGCTACCTTGATGACAAGCTGGCAGCCGGCATCCTGCTGGCGCTGGCAAAGAAGGTCAGGGAAGGCCTGGCACTGAACCGCAAGGTCTATCTGTTCTTTACCACCTATGAAGAAGTCGGACACGGCGGCAAGGGCGGTCTGCCGGAGGATGCCGAAGAAATCCTGGCAGTTGATATGGGCTGTGTCGGCATCGGTCTGGAAGGCAGTGAACGCAAGGTATCGATCTGTGCCAAGGATGCCCACGGTCCCTATGACTATGATGTCACCAGCACCCTTGTAAAACTGGCGGAAGAAAAGAAGCTGAACTATGCCGTCGATATCTACAACAGCTACAGCAGCGATGCCCAGGCCGCAGTCAATGCCGGCAGCGACATGAAGCACGCTCTGATCGGTCCCGGTGTCTATGCCTCCCACGGCTACGAAAGAAGCCATGTCGAAGGGGCAGAGAATACACTGGCCCTGCTGGAAGCCTATCTCGGGGCATGACAAAGTGAAACAAAAGGACTAT
>JAZPXY010000060.1:0-61691 GCA_045543875.1 Bulleidia sp. | reverse complement strand
ACAGGTATGGGAAGAAGAATGTTGTATCTGCTTATGTGCATATGGATGAGATCGGTCAGACACCGCATATGCATTTCTGCTTTGTCCCCGTTCAAACGCTGGAAGACGGCAGCGAGAAATTGAATGCGAAAGCTATTGTTGATAAGAATGAACTCCGTACTTTCCATCCGGCACTTCAGAAAGCAGTCGATCAGTCTCTTGGTTATCATGTTTCAATACAGAATGGTATTACCCGGGAACAGGGCGGCAATAAAACCGTGAAGCAGCTGAAAGAAGAGACTGCCCTGAAAGAACAGCTTCCCAAAGGCAAGAAGAAAGTCCTTTCATCAGATCTCTCCTATACTGCCGAAGAAAGCGCAGAACTGCATGCGCTGGCAGAAGACGGCATTTCCTACCGTGTTGAAAAGAAATCGTTTATAGAGCGCCAGAAACTGCAGGAAATGAGAGAGAAATTATATTCCGGAAGGCTGGAAGAACTCAAGAGACAGAAAGCAGACCTTTCCGATCTGATCGAACAAGCCGAAAGTACCGCTGCCATGCTTGGTGCACCGGATGCGAAAAGTTATATAACGGTACATCAGGAGAATACCCTGCTGCAAAACAGAGTGGATGTGCTGGAAGATGGCATTCTTACCATTGCAGAGAATGTAGGCTCTGAGATCATGCAGGAGATCCCGCTGAAGAAAATCGATATCGACTGCAGCACACTTCCGGCAAAACCATCCGGGAATGTCATGAGAGTGATCCGGAAGTATGTAGATGAAGCACTCAATACACTGCAGGACAGAATAGAAACAATCAAAGAAAAACTGTGGAATGCATTCGACAGGATTACAGAGCTGCTGGGCAGATCCGGCAATCCGGAAATCCGCAGGCTGAATGAATCTTTTGAAGAGGCCATGTCAGATCTTTCGGATCAGCAGCTGTATTCAGCCAGGAGGCTGCTGTCGGATGAACCGAAGAAAAGAAGATTTGAACAGCATCATCGCTGAAATATAAATTCGATGCAAATCAGACGATCATAAATCTGCCGAAAGAGGGTGTCAGAATAACCCTCTTTCAAAATAAAAGATTCACAGTGTCAAAATAAGCACTTTAACAGGTTTAAATCATTCATGAAAAAGAGTGTCAATATAACGTTCGTTATTCTGACACCGATGAAAGGACAATCATGGGAAACTATTTCGGATATGAAAGAATCTCCACAAAAGAAGAACGTGGTATGCAGCACTTTTCCCGGCAGGATACGGCATTGAAGAAATATGCCGCAAAACACAAGATCGATTATGTCCGGATCTACGGTGATGATTCTTCCGGAAAGGATTTCATCCGGCGCGAATGGATCCAGCTGGAGAAGGCCCTTCATGAAGGCGATACGATCGTGTTCAAAGACCTGAGCCGGTTCACCAGACAGGCTGAAGAAGGATATCAGAAATACCTGGATCTGATCGGCAAAGGAATCACCCTGATATTTATCGATAATCCTACTGTATGCAGTGACTACATTACAAAGCTTATTGATACAGCTGATCAGCAGAATATTGTTACAAGAACAGCGATGGAGGGGATCGTGAAGCTGATGTTGATTGTAGAACTGGACAGGGCGGAACAGGAACGGCTGCAGCTGATCCAGCGTACCAAGGATGGCATTGCGGCAAGTCATAAGAAACAAGGCAGGAAACTCGGATCACTGGATAAAATGTCACCAAAGCTACATAGTGATATTCTCCTCTATCTTCATGACAGATCCATTACACAAAGCAACTTAATGAAAAAGTATTCCATCAGCAGGAATACTTTAAAGAAATATATTGCGATCATACAGGCAGAGCAGGATCATCAGTTACCGGGGCAAATGAAGTTATTCTGAATCACTATCATTACTTAAACAAAGATTTATACTCTGTTTCATCTATTTCGATATATTCAGAGACCGACTTTCTGTTGATGATACGTTAGTTATATCATTTTGCAAAGTGTACAGACCATTTCTGGCCCTGAAAAATCCGGCGGCCTCATTTTCAATCAAAGCTATAAAATCACTGTCTTTGTCCATTGATATCATATCTGTCCAGTCATCTGTTTCATTCATCCGCACCGTTCCTGTCACAGTAACTAATGCAGCATTTTCAAGCGTCTGATATTTTTCATGCTCTGTAGCATCTCCATAATATGCTACATATTTTCTGAGATGTTCCCCTTGGCTGTCATCTTCATAAAAGACTGTATCCAACTGTTCATGAAACACGTCAATAGTAATCAATTCTGCATGAATTGTCAGACCATAATCGTCGCTAAAATGATATGCATCTCCATCTCTGGTCAGAATCTTATTACTGTTGGCGGCATAGATTCTGTCATGATCTGCATACAGCAATAGATCAGAATAATCCGAGATTGCTTTGTACAACAAAACTATCTAAATAAAAAATCCATGTCCCACCATTTTGAAGTGTGAATGTCATATTTGCTCCTACATCGCTTCCAAAATTATTAGGCACATAAGTCGTAAAACCTGTATTGTAAACAAAAGGTGTATATGGAGTTAAACTAGCTCTTTGCCACCATGTGTTTGGGTTTGGCCCAACACACCCATATGATAGATTTTTAGAAATAATATACGTTGAAGAATCATAGATTGTCCAATTTCCAGATACCTGTGTTAGCAAAACATTTTTACCACTTTCATAATATCGAATTGATATGGTTGCTCTTACCGAGCCAGAAGAATCTGCGCTTGTTGATGTATCTTCGCCTCTCGTGGGTACTGTTTCATCATCTTTATCATCTGAATTATTATTGTCAGGAAAACTAAAATCATACGTATAAATATCTATTTTTTCACCAGTGTTCGAATCTGTTTTGCTTTCTATCAAATTTTTTTCAACAGCATACACATTCCCTTTTTCATCCACCACATATGAGCTAAGATCATTTTGTGATTGATTATTAGTTTCTTCCGCATTTATTGTTGTTGGAGATAATACTACGAGTGATAAAACTGCTGAAATTAATATATTACAGACTTTCATCATTGATCCTTTCTAATAGTTATATTGCATAAATGGTTGGCTTTTCGTTCATCTTTTTTTTTTACATATATTATTTGTTTTATAGAAGAGTCATAAAGATTACCCAATCCAAATTTTTTACTTCGCGTTGATAGTTGCGGCGTTTCAATTTTGATTGAATACTCAATTTTGTTTTTTTTTAAAATCTCAATCACATCAAGAATCCTGTTACGATCATATGTAACTAATAATTGTGTTCGATTAAAAATACTAATCATGCCTTCCTTTCCCTTTTGACTCCGATGAAGCATTTAATAGAGTTCTTATAATATTGAATTGATCGATTACAGCATCCCGCTAGCATCCTATGCAAAACTTGTTTACAGGAAATACTTTCAATTTAGTTCTTCTTTTTATCCTTGAACTTCAAGTTCCTAAAGTCCGATTGAAAATGTGAATTCAAAGAACAGAAATGCAAAGAAGCTAATCCATAATTGATAAGCTGTTCAAATAAAGCTTGTAATAATGTGTTCATAATAGAAGCACCTCCTTGCAATAAAAATAATACCTGTTTGAGCAATACTATCAGAAGTCGGGCCGAGATACCCCCCCCCGCACGGGCTAGCCCAAAATAGCTTCAGTTCAGCCCGCCTTTATTGACATACTATTCTACTAATTTATTGTTCACTTATGAAAAAAAATTATCTATCGCAAATACAGACAAAATATTCATTTTCTGATACTCAGATGGCCCTTTTAAAACACGGGATAGATATTATTATCAATGACAGCACCAATATGCTATGTCTCCTATTCATTTCTCTTATTGCTGGAGACATATTACAAGGTATTATTTACTTACTAGCGTTTACCTGCTTGAGAAGACATTCAGGTGGCTGGCATGCTTCCACAAGGCTCCTCTGCTTTATTTCTTATCAAATTGTTTTTATTATTATGCTTCTCTGGTCAAAAATCCATTTAAATATGTTCGTTATTATACTGCTGTTTATTATTTCAATTGGATATATATTCACCAATGCTCCAGTTCAACATCTGTATAATCCTCTAACGGACCAAGAAGTCAGTGAAAACAGATCAAAACTCACACGAAATATGATTATTGTATCTGTTACTTTTATAATCTTTTCTTTGAACGAATCGCATTATGCATTTACTATATGTTATGCGAGTGTCTGGAATGCACTTTGCATGGCATTATTAAAACATTCCAAAATGTGGAGAAAAACATGATCATACGCTGTGCATTAGTTGACGACAGACTAAACGATATTCAGATTATAAAAAACACTATATTTCATCTGTGCTATGGAACCGATGTGATGGTTCAATTCTCTTCTTTTCAAAATCCAAGTGATGAAAAAATTATGGATTATTTTGATATGTATATTCTTGATATTGACATGCCAGATCTGAACGGTTTTGAACTAGCTAACAAAATCTATGTAAAGTATCCCAGGGCCGTTATTGTATTCTGCACAATGCATGAAAATCTCGTTTATGACTCTTTCCGCTTGAACGCATTCTATTTTGTAAGAAAGAACAATCTTGAAGAGGATCTGACCTATTCCATAAAAAAATATTTATCTTTGCAGTCAAATAGCACATATATAGCTAGGACAACTGGCGGGATAGAGAAAATTCCATATGATCAAATCATATACTTTGAAGTTACACACAATGATATGTACATTCACCTAGAAAATAGCACAGAAATACGCGAGCGAAAATCAATGCAAAAACTTTCTGCAGAACTTGTTTCTATGGGTTTCATCCAGATCGGAAAAAGCTTCCTTGTGAATATGAAGCATATCCAAAGAATAAACGATAGAAAAGTTTTTCTATCTAACAATCAGATCCTCGATATCCCAAAAGCACAGTATTCATCAGTCTATAAAGCTTTTCTAATGTTTTCCTCGAGGTGAATCATGTTTAATATATGCATCAATATTTTTGAGCAGGCATCGATCGTATTCTTCCTCTATTCGCTGAATGCCGAGCATAATAAAAATGCCGTTGTATTGTCCGTGACTGCATTTGCGGTCAATTTCATTCTGATCACTTATATTAATCAGTTTTCAATTTCACAGTCATTGCTGACGATCATATTTGATCTGATTTGCTTTATTTATCTGTGCCTGACAACATATATTTCCAAAGGAAAAGCTTTGATGTTCAGTGTCATGCCGCTTGCTGTCATCGGTGTTATTAATTCAATCACCGATATGTCAGTTATGCTGTGGCTGTTCCCGGGCAGATCTTTCTATGAAATCCTGGAACTTTATCAGGTTCCGTTTGATCTGTTGATTCAGGGAATTCATGTCATTGCATTCTATTTCATTGCAAAGTATATCCGGAAAAATGAACTTGAGATGCCCGAAAAAGACTGGATCATCGCTGCCACACTCATCAGCCTCTGCAATATCATGGCAGTCTGTTTTGAGACTGTCTATCTTGAGTATGAAACCTGGCGGTATTATCTATTGCTTGGCGTGTATTGTGTTGCATTATTTATCATCATGGTCCTGATATTGTTCAGATCCATGTATTCCCATATTCAGCAGGAAAACAGCAGGAAACTGGAAGTGGAGATTCTTCAGAGCCAGCTGCAGTCCAATGAAAAAATGCTGCAGATGAGGCAGGAGCTCAACAGTATGCGGCATGATATGAAGCATTTCATCACCCTGCTCAAAAAGGAAAATGCAGATCTGAGTTCTGAACAGGTACATGATGTGATCAAAATGTATGAATCCGCAAATAATACTCCAATGCCCGTGCAGACAATCATACCGGCAGTGAATTATGTTCTGAACATCAAGCAGGAAGAAGCAGCACAGAAAGGCCTGAACTTCATCTGTACTCTCAATATCACGCAGCAGATTTCCATGGAAGACAGTGACTTATATCTTCTTTTGTCCAATCTGATTGACAACGCCATTATCCATATCGGTCTGGAGAAAACGATCCGTGTCATCATCCGCGAAGTCAAGGATACAACCCTGATTCAGGTTCGAAACTCTGTCAATGGCACAGCCATTAATTCTGAAGGACAATTTATCAGTACAGCCGGCAGCGACAGACATGGATACGGCCTTTCAACAATTCAGACCATTTCCGATAAGTATCATGGCTACTTTATCTGTGAACAGGACAGCAATGAAGCAGTCTGCTCCGTATTCATACCACTTGCTAGTGAACAGACTGCAGACAAAGGTATTTAGTGCTAACTGTCACAGTTTCTGCTTCAAATTGCCCTATCAAATAAAACTATTTACGAGCAAAGCCGTGCTAACATTTTGCTAACATTTATCAGAATACTCTTGTCCAGAAAAATAAAAAATGGCAAGAAACAGTATAATTTGAGCTTTAAAATACCGAAAAACAGGTTAAAAAATAATGCAGATGCAGTGTTCTGCAGTCTGCCATCCGGCACCATTGTTCATAAAAGTGCCTTAAACAGGCGCTTTTTTTATGCTTCACGGTTCTTCGTGCTAACATTTTGCTAACATTTATATTTTTGTTCGATCAAATTCCTAATATAAATCAACAGAAATCAACAGAAATGAATTAATCAGAAATGAAATCATCAACTATAAAAAACAATAAAACAGACCCGAAAATGCAGGTCTGTTACACTTATTGATCAATATGATTTTTCAGATGTTTGTTTAAAGTAACAACAACATCATCCAGTTCACTTTTCGAAAGATATTCAAGATAACCAAAAGGGCAAAGTATACATCTCGAGATTATAACTGGCTCTTTCATTTCTGAAAGTTTTTGCAACATTAGTCAAATCTGCTCATTTTGATATCTTCAATCTGCATATTTTTGATATTATCCAGATTCAGCGCCTTTAATGCATCATCTTTTGCACAGAAGATCTGAATCCCATATATTTTTAATTCATTTTCCTGCATATCGCTGTATGCATAGGAAACGACCTTTTCGTCTTCCTCTCCCAGAAATTGACTGCTAATCATCAGTTTCAGGACTGACTCATAATGAGTAGTCATTTCTTCTGCATAATCACGCCTCCGCTGTGCGGAACTGAACTGTTTATTGTAGGAATAATCAGCCCCATGATACAAATCCTGCCTTGCGCAGTCTTCTTTTACCTGAAGATATGGATATGGATTGTCGTCTATGTTATAAGTCAAAGGTTTTCCCGATAAGGTCGGGTTTATGAAAGAAATACCAAGCGGAATAATACTGTAATTATTTTCTGTATCCATATAAAGATGAGTTACAGCATATGAAAGCCTTGATGATGTCAGACCGGAACAGACTTCAAGCAGCTTTTCCAGAGAAATGGGATCCGCAAAACTGATATTAAGTTCTACAAAGGCAGAAGAAGGCAATTCCTCAATTTCATTTTGAATGGCAGGGATCGCACGATTTCTGTTCCATGTATCCTGAGCGGCGATCCATCGTTTGAAATAATTTCGATAGATCATCACATAGTTTGGCTCCTCATCAGGAATATGCTTCCCGTCACGGATAATCAGATCCCTGCTTTCAATACTGATTCTAGGTGAAGGAACTCCTTCGGCATTAACATGAAACCATGGGAATAACACAGCATGATATGCATATACACCGTTTTCAACTTTTTCCAGTGCTGTTCTGTTGTTGAACCCCATCCTGTACCCCGGCGCAAATAATTCATAATAAAGAGCCAGATAGTCATATGCCGTCATGATTTCCGTATAATCAGTTCCATCGATAACAGTTTCGTCAATGATTGGTTCCAGATCGCGAATATGAAAGGAAGCTGCCTCTTGATATTTTGAGATACCGTACCATCCCGCCCCCAGTAATACAGCCAATGCAGTAAGAACAATCAGTACTCTTGAATAAACTGTTCTGGCGATGCCTGACTGTATTTTTTTATTCATCTCTGTCTGTTCTTCTTCACTGATATTCATGCGTTCTTCCAGCAGTTCATCTATTTTTTTCTCATTCATACTAATTATCCTCCCTGGACATTTTCTTAAGCGTATTGACTGCCCGGTGACGTATCACCCTGAGATTCGAGACAGTAAGATTCAGCAGTTCCGCTATTTCTTCATCTTTCAGGCCGGAATTGACGGTCAGAAGAATGACATTTCGCTCTCTTTCCGGAAGTTGGTAAATCTTTCGGTAAAGCCATTGTTTTTGTTCTTCTTCCTGTTTCAGGAGTTCATTCATGTGATATTGGTTTCCTGAAAGCAGGGTCCATAATTCTTCTTCTCCATGAATCACCCGTTTTTCTTTTTGAATCTGATTCAGGAATGTATTTTTAAGTGTCTTGAACATCCATGCCTGAATATTTCCCTTGCCGCTGTAAGAGAGAAAGGCCTTCACCATAGTTTCTGAAACCAGATCTTCGGCATCCTCCTTATGATGGGTAAGTGAAAGTGCATACAGATACAAAGGTCTGTAGAATTTACTATAAATACTTTTGAATTCTTCGTTGTTCAAATAGGCGCTCCTACTTATATAACAAAATGACAGGATAAAAATTACAATTCAATCCCAAAAAAATATTGTGATCGGTTGCAACAAGCAGATAATCTATTATTCGGTTTACATAAAGTTTGTCATTCGAATTAAGTTTTGTCACACAGATCATATGAAAATATTTACGAGCAAAGTCGTGCTAACATTTTGCTAACATTTATATTTTTGTTCGATCAAATTCCTAATATAAATCAACAGAAATGAATATTTAAAAACAGGCAGTACTCCGAAATGCCGGAGCTCGCCTGTTCTGTTTATCTATCATTTGTTTCCGGAAGAATAACAATGGTTTTTCAATGTTTATGCCTGTTTCTTTTCCGTCATGTACAGAAGATGATTGGAATGTCCGATCATCTCCGGCTTTTCACAGCAATATGCATGATACTTCAGATACTGTCTGTAGTTTTCTTCGTCCATTGCATTGATCTTTTCCCTCAGCAGCTCACTGACACCGTCGGATGCAATTTCCTTTTTGATACACAGACCTGCTTCAGTTAACATCTGCCGGCATTGCAAAGGAGTAAAAAACACAAAAGGAAAGTCGCGCACCTTGAAGGTATCATGATCATAATCACCGTTTGCAAAGTAATCTGGATTGTAACTGAGTTCGCTCAAGGGAATCATATCGTTGTTTATAAAAGACACAAACAGAGTCCCGTCGTCTTTCAGAACCCGCTTTGCCTCGCTCAGCACCTGCGAGCGGTCCTTTTCGCTCCGCAGATGGTACAGCGGTCCAAACAGCAGAACGGCATCAAATGATTTATCTGCATAAGCAGAGAGATCCATTGCATTGCCTTGCGTGAGTACAGGATCATTCTCTCCTGAGAGCCGCGAGCGAAAGATTCTGACATTACGGTCTGCCAGTTCGAGAGCTTCTACATGGTATCCCTCTTTCGAAAGCGGAAAAGAATACACACCGGTACCGGCGCCAAGATCCAGCACGCGGCAGCCCGGCTTCAGAGTGCTGTGGATATACCGCATTGTCGTCAGATATTCTACCTGTCCGGCCTGGGAAGAAAGCCGGGCATCCTCATCAAAGATGTCATAGACGGCATTTGTCATTTCCAGATCGTTCATTTTTTCGAGTTCTTTGACTGTCATTGTCTGTACCCTCCCAAAGAAGTATTATGAGGTCTATTGTAAGAAAACGAATCATATCTTACAAGCATGCATATTGTTCATATTTTAATTATATGAAATAACGAATCCTGCCCTCCCGGTTCAGTCTGTGTATTCCCGTCACATACAAAAAAAGTCTGTCGGATTTCCGGCAGACTAAACCTTAAATACAGTCAATCACTCTCCATAGGGCGAGAGAGTAACAAATCTTTCAACGACACGCATACAGGAAAGACATCTGTAAACACATCTGTGATAAGTTGGGGTCAGCCTCTCCTCCAGGCAGTTGTAGTCGGTTCCGCCGCAATACGGACAGCTCACGAAATTAATCTCATCCGGCTGGAACTTGGATCCTCCGGTTACGAGCGTTTCTTCTGTTTCCGCCAGAATTTTTTTTCTTCTATAATTATTCTCCTTTTATGCGGGTACAAAGCAATTTACATGATTATTATAGCATTTACGGCTGAATGACAGCAGTCCTTTTTAAATCAGTAACCCCAGTTGAGAAGTTCCCATTTACCGCCGTCTTTGCGTCCGAATACCCAGTTGTAATCCAGATATTCCTTGTCAGCTTCCCAGGCGCCGGCCGCGTCCTTCGGGGAATGGAAATCCGTGTAAAGGATCAGGCACTGTGTATAGTTCTGTCCTTCTTTCAGCTGATTGATCCAGGCAATGTTTTCCGCACTGTTGCATTCATCACCGGTAAAACGGATCTTATGCATCTCACAGCCTTCCCAGCCGAAGAATTCCTTCATTAACAGGGCAACAGCCTGATCGATATCATCTTTGCTGAAGAGACTGGATGTGCCATAATCTACGGATACTTCTGTTTCAGCGGCAGAAGTTTCTCCGTTTGTTTCTGCAGTTACGTTCTTCTGGCTGCTGCAGCCTGCCATCATTCCTGCCGTCAGCAGCGCAGCCACTATAAGTCTGTGTTTTCTCATCTGCAATACCTCCTCTCAAATAGCATTAAATTATACAGCATATGTGTCAAAAGTAAAACGGCAGTGTATATATCAGACAAAATCATTCCGGCATCCGCATTTTCCCTGCCGCTGATCTGTGCACGCAGTCCGGATCCATATCGTATAATCAGAATAGCAAAGGAGTACTGTCATGCGTCTGTTTATTGCCGTATTGCCGGATGAGAATCTGCACAGTGAACTGATCCGCCTGCAGAAGAAAATGCAGAACGGCGGCATCATCGGAAACTATACCGATGCGTCCAACCTGCATCTCACGCTTGCCTATATCGGTGAGTATCCGGATACAGAAACAGTCATGGAAGCCATTGAAGCGGTTGATTTTGAACCATTTGACATCACTCTTGAAGGATATGGCTCCTTCAAAAAAATCTGGTGGTGCGGCATCCGGGAAAGTAAGGAGCTGAATGCCTGTGCAGCCCAGCTGCGGCGGGCTCTTTCGGAAAGAAACATCCCCTATGACACAAAGGCGTTCTTCCCCCATATTACCCTGCTCAGAAAAGCAGATGTCCCGCTTCCGGCGCTCGATGTTCAGCCGCTGCCAATGACCGTATCCCGCATATCCCTGATGTGGTCGCACCGGACGGAAAAAGGACTGCAGTATACCGAACTGGATGCCGTTGAAATAACAGAAGATGAGAAAAGACAGCCCGAATGAGCTGTCTTGTTTTCATCTTTCTTCCCTGCTGCAGTTCTGACCCTTCTGCAGGACTTCCAGGCAGTGGATCATTGCCCCCGCCAGCATGTATGTTTTCAGTCTTCTGACATGGATCAGTTCCGGAATGTATTCATCCGCCACATGCATGCGGATGGCTGCCCGCAGTTCATCCATATTTGGTGTCATCATGCTGTAGACAACGATTTTCTCGGGAGCGACGGTCATGATGAAGACCAGCAGGTTTTTCATCACGATTTCCAGAGCCCCGGCAGGTGTATTGATCTTGCGGTCGGCATCTTCAATAAAGGCGGTGACCATCGGACCCAGTTCCCCGGCCGCATGCTTGTAGCCGCGCTGCAGGATGCCACCGGTAATGATTCCGGCTCCGCCGATGGCCAGTCCGTGCGGCTGGAAATAGAAGACCATGTTGTCGCAGCCGTCATGCGATGCCCGGTATCCCTGGGCTACGGCATTGACATCATTGACCAGTACGACCGGTTTGTTGTACTTGTTCGAGAGATACTCTCCCAGAGGCTGATTGATGAATCCGAGCTCGGGATGATACAGATTGCCGTGATAGGTCACGCCGGGCACGGCAATGCCGATGGCATCGATTTTCTTGTGGCGGGCCGTAATATAATTCAGAAGGTCCTCAATATCCCGGATGACAAATGTATCCTTGATGATTTCCTTGTCCAGTGTCTTGCGTCCGTGATCATAGATGCGGTAGGCAATTCTGAACACATCACGGTGATTGATGAAGGCAATCGTCAGGATCCGGCAGTCATTTTCGAACGGCTTTTCCGGATTGATCACCGATGACTCACTGCTCTCATTCTGAAACTGCTCATATTCCTTTTTGACAAATGCGATCAGTTCACCGGTGCTGTAGCGGGCAAAGACTGCGGCCGGAATATCCAGAACCAGCTTGCCCTGAAAGATTGAACTGACTTTCTCATGAAGATACTGAATCTGCGGCGCCAGCAGGATCACATCATAGTCAACGCCGGCTTCATACAGCTGACTGTATGGCACCGCCGCGAATTCATAATCCAGTTTCAGGGTTTCCGCCGCCTTGTTCAGCTCCATGGCAAAATAATTGGTTGTCAGGCCGCCGGTGCAGCTCAGCAGCACCTGAACCTTCTGCTTTTCCTTCAGCTTCAGAAGGGAATTTTTCATTTCCTTAAACAGCGACTGGGCATGTTCACGCTCATTCAGCTGGAAATGAAGGTAAAAGGAATAGGAATCATCCTTGTTGTTTGTAATCATCAGTTCGATGATATCCAGGTCATGAAATACCACCCTGGCCTCACCGTACTCTGTATTCAGACAGATCGTATTCTGATCCGGCTCTGTAATTGCATAGGCAGGATCGGTCTGCTGGAGGATCCATTTTCTGTATTCTTCTGTTGTATAAGCCATTTTCACTCCGTTATTTCATCAGTCAGTTCCAGCAGATCAAGGGCATCGATTCTCTCATTGAGAGCACTGTCCCTGTCCGCAAACAGCAGCTGACTGTTGTACTCATAGTATTTATCACATCCGTGGCTGTAAATAAAGGAGGAAATGGCAGGGCGCACTGTCAGTTCGCTGACCAGGATCAGCATTTCCTGGCCGGAACCGAATGACTTTTCAAAGAAGACAAAGACGTTTTCCAGATGTTTCTGCAGCAGGGCTGTGTCATTCTTCAGCTTCATGACTTCTTCCCTGAGATACTGCTTCAGTCCCGCTTCATCGGCGCCGCTCTTCTGCATGCGCAGCAGCTGATCATAGAGATCTTCACAGGCGAATGCCAGATCGACATGTTCGCGGGCATCGGTCAGTTCACTCTTGCGGTGCCACAGATCCTTCTTTGCCTGCAGTACATCTTCACTGAGAGCCTCTGCTTCCCGGATTTCCTTCAGTACACTGCGCAGGGCATTCTCCTTCTGATTGATGACAGCCGCTTCATCTTCCAGCGAAGACAGCAGCAGAGAAATCAGTGACAGGCGTTCATCGAATTTCGCATTGGCGGCACGGTCTTTGATTTCATCGCCGGCACTGCCGTCCAGGATCTCATTGATCCGGTAGTCGGATTCATATTTATGATACAGATCATAATAGGCCGCAAAGTCACGGGCGATTTCCTCATCCTGGATATACTGCGAGATCAGATCATAATTGACATCCAGACTGTTTTCTTCATACAGGAAGATCATCTGGCTGAGATCATCCCAGCCTCTGGCGGTTACAAAGGACATGCCGTCCACGGTGGCCGTGACCCGGTAGAAATACTGATTCCGGATTTCCAGATAGGAAAGAACGACCGGATGCACATGATTCTTTACGGCAAATCCTTTCCAGACCTCAAAGTCCGGTTCCACTTCGATCTTCTTCAGACGGTCCAGCATGGCAATGTCAAATTCCCGGACGGAATCATTGTATTCCGGCGGATTGCCGGCTGTAACAACGATCCAGCCTTCCGGAACCTTGTGACGGCCGAAGGTCTTGTACTGCAGAAACTGCAGCATCGACGGAGCCAGGGTCTCGGATACGCAGTTGATCTCATCGAGGAACAGGATTCCCATGTCATTGCCGGTTTTCTGCATTTCCTCATAGACACTGGCAATGATCTCACTCATCGTGTATTCGGAAACACTGTAGGTCCGGCCGCCGTATTCCTTCTTTTCGATGAACGGCAGACCCAGTGCGCTCTGTCTGGTATGATGGGTCATCGCATAGGAGACAAAGCCGATATTCAGTTCGGACGCAATCTGCTCAACAATTGCCGTCTTGCCGATACCCGGTGCTCCCACCAGGAAGATCGGCCGCTGCTTTTCGGTCGGTATTCTCAGCCGTCCGTGAGCGTCCTTTGTGCCGTAGGCGATGACGGCGTTTCTGATCTGGTTCTTGGCTTCCTGAATATGCATATTACTCTTCTCCTTCCAGAATGTATCTGATTGCCCAAGGCGGCACGGTGATATCCTTGTTTTCTGACGGGAACAGGAATGCCGTGCGCCATGAAGGCTTATGTTTCGGATAGATGCCGTCGCCGTCAGTGAAATAGAGGAGTCCTCCCAGACGGCGGAAGCGGTGATTCTTCAGTTCTTCTTCAATGTAGCTGAAGACGGGCCGGAAATCGGTTCCGCCCAGACCCTTGATTTCAACGGTATCAATATACTGTTCAAACTGACGGGCAGTGCGGATGATGCTCACATCCCGGATCACCATATCGCACTGAATGATATGGATACAGAAGCGGGAGAAGAAATTCTCGCGCTGCTGAAAGAGATTGTAGGTCTTCTGCAGAAAGGACTGAACTGTCTTGCCCTGCACCGAGCCGGATGTATCAATGGCGATCACCAGTTCCCTGACACTGCTTGTTTCGCGGAATTCCAGCGGCTCGATCAGGGGCAGATTCTCATACAGCCTCAGGCCGTAGGTATAGAAGATCGTATCAAAGTCCTCATCATTGATCTGCATCTTTTCACCGCTCTGCATGAATTTTCTCAGAAAGGAAGAATAGTCATATTTCTCCCGGTGCAGGGCTTCCAGCGACTGGACCAGTGCTTCCGTCCGGTCGCCGTGTTCTTTCTGAAAAAGTTCCAGGTCGGTTTCGATCTTGTCGGATATTTCCTTCCATTCCTTCAGGGCATTGCGGATCTGGCGGATCTCAGCATCCTTCTGGGAAGGATCCTCCCCTTCTTTTGTTTCCCCGGTATCATGGGAAGCCTTGTCAAAGATATTGTTTCCGGCGACAGATAAGTCATCCTTGACCTCATCACCGAACAGCTTTTCATGGCTGCCGGTCACATTTCTGAGTCTGTACCATGTGTCATGTTCATCAAAGTGAAACAGCGGTGCCATCAGTCTGATTTCATCCTGCTGCCGGTCTTCCAGCCAGTGATAGATCTTCTGGGCGGTAAAGGCCGGCACTTCCCTGCGGATCCGGTCCAGGATCCGGTCCTGTTCCGCCTGATCATCACGGGCCGTGCATTCCAGCCCGAGCTGGCGGATCGTTTCCTCGGCTGCGATGTCACAGGCCAGATTCCAGAGCGAAGGCCGCCGGTTTTCGGCAAAGAACGGATGCTGGAATACGGAATGCAGAACAATATGCAGATACCCTCTGGTCAGGGTGCGGGGATCATTGCGGAACATTTTGATAACCGTGATCGGGGCATAATGAAAAACTCTGCCGTCACATCTGAACTCGGTCGCATCCGCCGCAAATACATAGCGGTTGAGGGCGATATCCATAAAGCGCAGATGCAGGGTCAGGCGGGAAATCACTTCACGGAAGATCTCTTCGCTGATCTGAATCAGTTCTTCATCCATAGCTTCCCTTTCTAAAGAAGATCCAGCAGATCTTCTTCCGGATCTGCCTGCCGGCTTTCCTGCAGCAGTTCGGCCCGCACGGCCGGATCATGGATGCGGGAAAGATACGGCCGCACATGTCCGGGTGTGATCAGCCCCAGCTGCAGAGCCCTGCGCAGTGCCTGCCAGCGTTTTCCGGAAATGATCAGTTCCAGTATTTCTTCCCGTTCGGCAATGATCCATTCATCATACATTCCCTCCGGACGCCGGAAGCTTTCCAGATAGTTGACTGCCAGAATGTTTCTGGCCAGCGGCTTCCACTGCTTCAGATCCAGATTCACCAGCCAGGAATCATACAGCTGATAATTGTCTTCATTGCGGCCGTTATAGCGGCCGTTGGAACCGAAGTTCCAGTTCATGTTCCAGTTGTTCTCCAGCATGCCGGCTGCCAGATAGATGCTTTCATCGGCATCGATGCGGATCCGGCCGTGCGTCTCCAGGGCACCCTTGCCGATAAAGGTCAGCGAGGACGGCAGATTGATCCGCCGCAGATTCTGACAGCTGAAGAAGACATTCTCGCCGATCTCTTCGATCCCCTCCGGCAGAACGATCTCATTCAGTGCCGTACAGTCATCAAAGGCATTTTCTTCAATGATTTTCAGCGAAGCCGGAAGTGTGATCTGCGCCAGACTGTGACACTGCTGAAAGCAGGCCCGGCTGAGCTTTCTGAGATTTGCCGGCAGGATCACTTCCCGCAGATTTTCACACTGATAGAAAGTGATCTTCGGCAGGGCTGTCAGGCGGTCTGAAAGCCTGACGGATTCGAGCCTGCAGCAGCGGGAAAATACGGCGCTTCCCATATAGATGACACTGTCGGGAATCACTGCCTCCCGCAGCTGTTCACAGTCATAGAAGACATCGGAGCCGATTTCCTTCAGACTGCCGGGGAACCGGACCGTCTGCATCTCGGAAGCACCGTAAAAGGCGTAATCAGCGATGGCAGTGATGCCGTCGGGGATGATTACGTGCTTTTCATTTCCTTCATATTTTTTCAGTGCGGTGCCGCTGATTGTAAACGTCATGGATTCCCTTTCAGTGAAAAAGGCCGGGTCAATTCCCCGGCCTGTCAATTATTTGCCGTTTGCCAGAAGGTCCTGAACGACCGGATCCTTCGGATAGACGCCGGCAGCCTTCAGCTCGGCGATCTTGTCAGCGAACTGCGGCAGATATTTCTCATGGGCAACCAGGAGTTCATCAAGAACAGTCTGAGCAACATGGCCGTGTTCTACCATCGGATTCATTTCAAAGGCAGCCAGAGCCAGACCGTAATTGCCGGTAATGGCAGCTTCGATGACGCATTCTTCCATGGCCTTCATCATCTGGACATAGCCTCTCTCACTCGGATGGAAGCTTCCCCATGTCAGCGGCATCGGTCCCTTGCCGGTAATGATGCAGGAAATCTCGACGATGCAGTCATACGGCAGATCGCTGATGGCACCGTTGTTCTGGGTGGAGACAACCATGTGGGTGCGCTTGTCGTTGTAGATGGAGCAGATGCATTCGCATGCGGCATCGGAATAATGGGCGCCGCCGCGCTTGGACAGCTGTTCCGGCTTGTAATTCAGATTCGGATCCTTGTACAGTTCGAACAGTTCTGCCTCGGTCTGCTTGACCTGCTGGGCACGGGTTCCGACCGTGTTGAATTCTTCCAGCGAGTGCTTCAGCATTTCATCATGCATATAGTAGTAGCGGTGATATCCGCACGGAATCAGCTGAATCTGCTTCAGGTGTTCCTTCAGGAACTTGCATTCGAAGATATTTGCCGGTGTGCCGTCATCGACATTCGGATCATACATGTTGTCGATCAGCTTGTCGGTCAGGTCATTGCCCTGCTGGTCTGTCACTTTGTGATAGTGGAAGTGATTCAGACCGGCAAACTGGTGAATGCATTCTCTCTCAGTCAGACCGAACTGCGGCGGTTCCTTCATCAGGGCACCGACCGGAACGTTGCAGAGACCAACCGTCTTCTTCCAGCCGCCCCACTTGATGGCTGCTTCAGTGACCATTCCGGAGGGATTGGTGAAGTTGATCAGCCAGGCATCCGGGCAGAGTTCCTTCATGTCTTCAATAATGCTGAGAATGACCGGAATCGTGCGGAAGGCCTTGAACATGCCGCCGGCACCGTTGGTTTCCTGTCCCAGCATGCCGTAGGAACCCGGGATTCTTTCATCCTTGATACGGGCATCCAGAAGGCCGACGCGGAACTGGGTCGTAACGAAGTCTGCACCCGGCAGAGCTTCTCTGCGGTTCAGAGTCAGATGAACCTTGACATCATACGGTGTGGCATCCCACATGCGCTGGGCCATGGCACCGACGATTTCAAGCTTTTCCTTTCCGGCTTCGACATCGCACAGCCAGATTTCTCTGATTGGAAGTTCATCATAACGCTTGATGAAGCCTTCCATCAGTTCCGGTGTATAGCTGCTGCCGCCGCCGATGGTAACGATTTTTACTGGTTTCTTTTCCATGATAGGGTTTCCTCTCTTCTTCAGAAAAATTATAAATGACAGAATTCCGCTTCACAATGAAAGCGCTGGCAGTTTGAACTCCGTTCCGTGTGTTCCCTGAATTTCAAAAATTTTACGGAACAGTGTTCCCTACTCGTTCAGTGTTGAATTGCTCGATCTGCGGCCTCTTGAAACAACCCGGATCTCGCCTTCCTTCCGGGAACTTTCCTTCTTGCGGCGGTAGTTTCCCTCATAATCCAGACGGAAGATATCGGCATAGATCACATCCAGCACATACAGCGAAGACAGGCTGAAGCTGAAATTGCCGAGATTGGATACCAGCTTTTCCCGGGAAGATACCCGCAGGCTGCAGGGAACCAGATCCGACAGATGATTGACGCCGTAGGAAGTAATCGCTGCGCACGGCAGTTTTTTATCCATGACCATTCCGGCAAAGCGCAGGCAGTGCTCGCTTTCGCCGGTATAGGAAAGAAACAGGAAAGCCGATTTCGCCTGATCGGCATGTTCAATTTCAAACATCGTTTCATGATCCGATGTGCAGATCATGACCCGGCGGCCGATCTTTGCCATCTTTTCCTTGAATACCTGGGCAACCCCGCGCTGTGCCGACAGGGTAATGATATACACCGTCTCCCGGTTCAGAAGCGAAACTGCCTTCTTCAGCTGCTTTCTTTCCAGCAGCGACAGTGTATCCTGCACCGTCTCATGATAAAGAGCGGCAATCTTGCCGGCCGTTTCCAGTTCATTGTCGCCGGCATCAAACGGATGATTCGGATCAATGCCGTCAAAAAAGCGGGAATGATAGTTCAGTTCTTCCAGATACTGTTCCCGGAAATCCTCCAGGCCGCCGAAGCCCAGCCGCTGGCAGAAGCGCACGACTGAAGAAGGAGCCACGTAGACCGCAGCAGCGATTTTTCTGACACCCTGTTTCTGCAGCGCTTCCTTCTGCTGCAGAAAATAGTCAGCGATCTGTTTTTCGCTGTCAGAAAAAGTATCCTGATTTTTCAGAAGATCCTGTATCAGCATACTTTCAGTTTAACATATGAATCTGCAGTCAGCGGTTCTCACTGGTCATAATCATGCACGAAGGCATAGAAATCCAGTTCCTTCTGATGATCTTCGGCAGCGATCCTTCCGATCGGATGGGCCAGGAAAATGAATTCCTCATCGCCGTCCAGGCCGAACACTTCATTGGAGCATTCTTCCTGAATGGCACCGATGGCACAGCCGCCGAGTCCCAGTGCCGTGCAGGCCAGATAGATATTCTGGGAGATATAGCCGGCATCGACCAGGGCAATGCGGTGGGCATAGATGCCGTAGCGCCATTCAGCCCGGTAAGCGACCATGTCAAAGTAGAAGACCACACCGGCCTTGTTTGCCCAGGTCTGGCCGCTCAGGGAAGTGCCGATAAAGTCCTTGACTTCTTCCTGTTCCTTCAGGCATTCGAGGCTGTGGTTCTGCGGCAGATAATGATAGAAGCCGCTGGCCAGACCTTCGACATGCTGGATGCACAGGTACAGTTCAAATTCATGACGGGCACCGCCGCATGGCACGGTGCGCAGGGTGGCATAGCTTTTGCCGCGCAGATCCTTGACGCCCTGGGCACACCAGAGAATGAAGGACAGCTCCAAAAGCGTAATATTCTCTTCCCGATAGACACGGTGGGAAGCTCGGCTGTTGATGACGCCGAGGAAATCATTGCGGATATTCAGGCTGTCAAAATCGGTCGGCAGCGGAATGATGGTTTCGGAAACCGGAGCCTTGAACAGCGGCGGCTGCTTTACACCGGAATACTGGTCTGTCTTATAGTCGGGATCATCTTCCTTCGCCATATGCATGAAAGCTCTTCCCGCGGCTGTTTTCTCTCTGATTTCAAACTCGTCCATAGTATATCCTTTCAATATTATCTGATCAGTTCGCCGTTGATAAAGACAGCTTTCGGAACCGACTGTACCGAGAACAGCGGTCCGTCCCAGATGATGATGTCGGCATCCTTTCCTTCTTTCAGGGAACCGACTCTGTCTTCAATGCCGAGATGTTTTGCCGGATTAATGGTGATGGCCTTCAGAGCCTCGTACGGATCCATTCCGGCCTTGACTGCCAGACCGGCATATACCGGCAGATATTCTTCCAGTGAGAACGGATGATCGGTGATCAGTGAAACCTGACATCCCTTGGCGGCAAGAATGCCCGGGGTTGTCCATGATTTGTTCTGCAGTTCAAACTTTGAGGCATCGGTAAAGGTCGGACCGACAGCCATCGGATAATCTGTTTCTGCCAGCTTGTCGGCAATCAGATGCCCTTCCGTCACATGTTCCAGAGTCATCTTCAGATTGAATTCTTTGGCAATGCGGACGGCTGTCAGAATGTCATTTGCCTGATGGGCATGCGCCTTCAGAGGAATTTCCCGGCGGATGACCGGCAGCAGTGATTCCATCTTGAAATCAAACGGCGGCATCTTGGAAAGATCATCACCGGCAGCTTCCTTCTTCGCGCAGTATTCCTGCGCCTTGAACAGCATTTCTCTTAAATGGGCAGCGGTGGACATGCGGGCAAAATTGCCGCGGTCCTTGTAGCATCGTTTCGGATTTTCACCGAAGGCACACTTCATGGCAACCGGATCTCTGACAACCATGTCATCGACACAGATACCGGTTGTCTTGATGGCCAGCCAGGTACCGCCCAGGGCATTGGCACTGCCTGGTCCGGTCGCAATCGTCGTAACGCCGGCCCTGCTCGCTGTCCGGAATGCCGGATCAAAGGGATTGACACTGTCAATGCCGCGCATCTGCGGGGAATTGATGTCACCCAGTTCATTGTAGTCGCTTCCTTCAAAGCCGATGCCGGTGCCGGATACACCGAGATGGGAATGGGCATCAATCATGCCCGGATAGACATCCTTTCCTTCGGCATCAAAGACCTCGGCATCACTGCTCAGATCAGTGCCGATGGCAGCGATCTTTCCGTCTCTGACAAGGATATCACCGTAGTACGGTTCCCTGTTCTCAAGATCATGAATCAGTCCGTTTCTGATTATCAGCATAGTATTTTTCTCCTTTAGAAAAAGAATAGCAGAAAACTTCCCTACATATGAAAACAAAGCACATCACTGTGCCTTGTTCATGTCATAAATAATCTTCAGTCCCTTGTAGGCAATATCCGGATCGTATTCATCGATCATGTCGGTTTCGCTTGCGACTACCTTGCCGAGACCGCCGGTCGCGATAACCCGGCAGTCGGGATCATTCAGCTCCTTTTTCATCTGGCGGATGATATATTCAACCGAACCGATATAGCCGTAGACGACACCGGACTGGATGCCTTCGATCGTATTGCGGCCGAGAACGGAATCCGGCTTGATGATTTCAACTTCCGGCAGTCTGGCCGTTCCGTCGATCAGGGCATGCAGGGCCGTATCGAGGCCCGGCATGATGACGACATATTTGAATTCCCCTTCCGGACTGACATAGTCAAAGGTCGTTGCCGTTCCGAAGTCGACGATGATTGCCGAAGAATGGAACGTATGCCAGGCCCAGGCGGTATTGACGATCCGGTCGGCACCGACGGACAGCGGTGATTCAGCTGTAATCGTAATGCCTGTGTTCAGCTGGGAATCAACAATGATCGGACGTCTGTGCACATACTTGATAATCGCCGAAGTCAGGGCATACATCAGTTTCGGAACGACCGAGGAAATAATGACATCCTCGATGTTTTCCGGGCGGATCTTTGCCTGGTTCATGAAGGTCATGATGAAGGATCCGTATTCATCGGATGTTCTTTTGGTCTTGGTCATCAGACGGTAGCGGCCGATGATGCGGTCCCCGTCCAGGACACCCAGACTGATATTTGTATTTCCGGCATCAATTGTCAGCAGCATTTTCATTTACCTCTTCAGACAGTAGTTCAGAATCTCTTCCGCAGTCTCTTCCTTGGAAAGAAGGCCCAGTGCCTCCTCTCCTTCCGGAGAAAGTATCGTGACGATATTTGTATCAACGCCGAAGCCGGCACCGGGGTCGGCAATACTGTTGGCGATGATATAGTCGGTATTCTTGGCCAGAAGCTTTTCCCTGGCATTTGCCAGCAGGTTCTCTGTTTCCATGGCAAAGCCGATCAGAACCTGGCCGTCCCTCTTGTTCGCACCGAGCGATTTCAGAATATCCTTTGTGCGCTGCAGCGGAATATTGAGATCATCATCCTTTTTTTTGATCTTCTGTTCCGCCTTTTCAATCGGCGTATAGTCGGCAACGGCTGCCGCCATGATGATCACATCTTCCTCATCCTGCCGCTTCAGCACCGCTTCTGCCATATCGGCAGCACTGACAACCGAGACAAATTCAACCCCGGACGGAACCGGCAGGCT
The DNA here is from genome assembly GCA_045543875.1 of Bulleidia sp. Lineage (GTDB taxonomy): Bacteria > Bacillota_I > Bacilli_A > Erysipelotrichales > Erysipelotrichaceae > Bulleidia. The sequence continues at coordinate 39,216 of JAZPXY010000060.1, read as the reverse complement.
GCACTGTCCTGAGACAAGTGTCACATCGGCACCGAGATTGCGGGCTGCCTTGGCCAGTTCATAGCCCATCTTGCCGGAAGAATGATTGGTGATATAGCGCACCGGATCGATTTCCTCTCTTGTCGGACCGGCAGTTACCAGTACCTTCTTTCCGCTCAGCCAGCGGTCACTTTCAGCAATCATGGCAATCGCATCCTGTATTTCGGCCGGCTCCGGCATTCTTCCCCTGCCGGTATCGCCGCAGGCCAGATAGCCGGCGGAAGATTCAAGAATATGCATGCCGTAGTGACGGCACTTTTCAATATTGTCCTGGGTTACAGGATTGTCCAGCATATGGGTATTCATAGCCGGAACGATCAGTTTCGGACACTCAGCTGCCAGAAATGTCGTTGTCAGCATGTCATCGGCAATGCCGTTGGCAACCTTGGCAATGATATTGGCTGTTGCCGGGGCAATGACGAAGACATCAGCCTTCTTGGCCAGCGAAACATGATGCACCTCCGGCTGGAAATCGACCGCAAACATGTCGGTAATCACCCGCTGGGCACTCAGAGTCTGGAAGGTCAGCGGCGTAATGAACTGCTCGGCTTCCTTTGTCATCAGCACATGTACTTCGTTGCCTGCCTTTTTCAGGCCGGACACCAGCGAGGCTATCTTGTAGGCTGCAATGCCGCCGGTCACACCGACCAGAATACATTTGTTTTTCATACGTTTTCTCCCTGCACAATTATATCATCAGCAGTGTGGTAAAATGTCAATAACACAGAGGAGGTTTTTGTTTATGAAAGATGCTCTGCTTGTCGTTTCCGATATCCACGGTGCCCTTTCCGGTGCCGGTATGGTCACTGATGCCCTCAGGCATCATGGCTGCACTGAGATTCTGTGTCTCGGCGATATACTCTATCACGGTCCCCGCAATGATGTTCCGGCTGACTACGCACCGAAGCAGGTCATTGAAATCATGAATTCCCTGAAGGATCATATCACTGCCGTCCGCGGCAACTGCGAAGCGGAAGTGGATCAGATGGTTCTGGATTTCCCGGTGATGTCTGACTGCAACACCCTGTTTTATCACGGACACCGCATCTTTATGACTCACGGCCATGTGTATTCCCCCGATCATCTGCCCCCGCTGGCAGCAGGCACGCTTGTCCTGAGCGGTCATACCCATGTCCCGACAGCATATGAAAAGGACGGTCTGCTGCTCGGCAATCCGGGATCGGTATCGCTGCCCAAGGGCTGCCATCCCTGCACCTACGGCCTGATCGATGAAAGCGGCTTTACCGTATACACCGCAGATCATCAGGCCTATATGCATACCGATTGGGCTGAATAGATGATACAATTGTCCCGGCTCCGGTCATATCTGGAGTCTTTTTTCATGAAAAAACCTCACGTCAGTGTGAGGTTTATAGCTGATTCATGACCCATAGGCCGCTGCACCTTCTTCATAGGTCAGCCACTGTCCGTCGCTTGGGATCCAGTGTTCCTGATCAATGCGGTACCAGGTGTAGCCGTCGCCTTCGGCTGTTTCAAATACCGGATAGACGGTGCCTTCCAGGCTGTTGCCGTCAGATTCATTGCCGACGCCCGGTTCCCTGCGGATGTTGAGTTCCGATACATTGACCGTTACCCTGCCGATCGGCTTTTCATCCTTGTTGGTCGCATACAGTGTATAGATGTTCAGCTCACGTCCTGCCTCCAGTGCTTCCTTCAGATTCAGAATGCCGTAGGTTCCGTTGTATCTGACATATGCCTTTCCGTGGTTCAGTTCAGTGACATCGCTGAAGATGAAGTCTGTCACTTCTTTTCCTGTTTCATCGATAAATCCCCACCGGCCGTATTTCTTAACCGGGGCATAGCCGTCACAGAAATAGCCGGCATCGTGATAGGACCAGCTGATCTGGGTTCCGGTATTGGCGTGGACAAATGCGACATCCTCACTTGTAGCGACAAGGTAATGCCCGTTGATATAGGTGCCTTCCACATAGCTGCCTCTGGCCGTGACCGTATCCATCAGGACATTGCCGAAGGTATCGCATATGACATAGGACTGCTTGTTGCATACCAGATCAACGACCGGGGCAATCTGATAGCCCGGCAGCTCACCGCCGGCAAACGGCTCAAACAGGAACCCGTATACCGGCTGTTCCTGGGTATAGGTTGGCACGGCCACACCGAATACACCATCCTGTACGCAGAAGAATGCCTGCAGCCTTTCATCCCGGTAAGGATCATATTCATAGCTGCCAAGCGGTGCTTCCAGGCGATCGGAATAGTCATCAGAGTAGTAGATGCCTTTCTGCGAGGATGAGCTGGCATAGCCATAGACAAAGCTGAATGTGCCGTCTTCATTCTTCAGACGGGCGGGACCGATGCCGGCCGCAAACGGCGTGGAATGAATATTCACATCCGCCGGACTGAGTTCTTCTCCCTCATAGTTCCAGATGCCGTTCTGTCCGTTTTTCTCAACGATAATGGCATCGGTATCATAGGAACCGCCCAGCCATTCCTGGGGATAGCCGTTCCTCTCAAAGTCTCCGAGTACATGCAGAGTGCCGAATCGCGGGCTCTCATAGAGAACTTCCGTTTTCTCAAACGGCACCATTGTCCGCACCGTTTCAACATCCAGTCCCGGTTCTGCCGTCCAGATCTTTCCCGTTTCGGTAACGACTTCCGTTTCTTCAGGTTCTTCTTCCGGAGCCTCTTTCACTTTTTTGTCGCAGCCGCCCAGAAGGCTCAGGGCCAGGAGCGCCATTATGATCTTTTTCATATACAGTTACCTTCAGAATTCTGATTCCATTGTACCAAAGTGCAGAACACAAAAAAATCCGGAATCATCCGGATCATCTGTCTTTCTTTTCGTTGGCCTTTTTGGCTTCGCGGTAAATCCTGGCATTTTCTGCCATTTCTTCTTTTTCCCGCTTTTTCTGTTCTTCCATCTGTTCCTTCAGAGCAGCTTCACGGGCAGCCTTGACACCGATGTCATGCGCCTTTTCGGCAGTCATTTCAAAAAGATCAATGACCATGAAGAACGCCACCAGCTCACCGATCAGCAGGAAGACACCTGACATGGTCGAAATGCTGAAGGCCAGGGCAATCGATGCACCGGCAATTACAAGAATCAGAATGGCAATGATCAGACTGCTGGTGTTCTTTGTTTCCTTATATGCCTGGTAATTGCTGAGAAGCCAGCCGAATGCAAATGTGCCCGCAAACCATCCGACCGCAAGCAGAAGTATGTTGACAAAAATACCCATTTCCACCTCCGGAAAACACTTCCATGATTATATCAACCGGAGGTTAATTAGGCAACTGACCAAGCACTGAGGACAGCAGATCGCCGAATACCTCAAGTCCGCCGGATGCCTTTTCACATAATGCCGAAATGATCTTTTTCTCCAGGGCATTGCATTTCCGGTAGTTTTTGACCAGTGTCTTCTCGGCTGCCGAAAGCTTCATCGTATTTGGCGATGTTGTTGTTTTTTTCTTTGCGGCTGTTTTCTTTCTGGCCGTTGTTTTCTTTTTCGCTGCCGGCTTCTTGGCGGCTGCCTTTACAATTTCTTCCATGATCATTCTCCTGTTATCTGATGATTCAGAAAAAGGCACACCGAAGTGATGTGCCCTGACAAAATCAGAATCCGAAATAGAGGATCGGAAAGCACCACAGAATATACAGTGCCTGCTGGGAGATGTCTTCCTCAGCTTCCGTATCATATACCGTCTCGTATGTCTGACCGTCGATCTCACGGGTATCCTTGGCACGGATACGGCCGATCGTCGCAAGCGTTCTGTCACCTTTCTTGAAGGCAAATGCGGAACGGCTCTGGCGTACAACGTTCACCTCTTCATCCGGGAAGCGCAGAGTGAAGGATTCATCGGCGTTCCAGCAGATCTCGACAAAGACCTGATCGCTGTCGCGGTATCTGACAATGCGCTTTGTAAAACCCGGAATCAGTGTCTGATCGGGATCAAAGTCACTCTTCAGATGAATATTGGCAACGTCAATATAGGTAACGACCGACGGTTCCCTTTTGATAAATGCCTTCAGGCAGATCTCATCGTTGAGAAATGTCGCGCATTCAATAATATCCCGGCGGGTATTCTTATAGATAGGATAAATATGCATCTGGCACCTCCGGACTGTCAGTCAAGATCGCGGTTCAGATCGATCATGCCGGATACTTTTACAGATGCCGGAGAGCACAGAATCAGATTGTGTCCAATCTTCTCGATCCGGCCGTCGACGGCATATACAACACCGGTCAGAAAGTCAATTGTCCGCTGCGCATAGTCCTTTGAGAGACGATGCAGGTTAACGGCTGCAGCACTGCCGTTCTTGAGTTTATTGGCAATCGCCGTCGCTTCATCAAATGTGGAAGGCTCAAAAAGTGCAATAGCGCTTCCGCTGACGACGGCAGCGGCAGGTGTCACTGCTTCGATCTGCTGTGTTTCTTCAGCTGTTTCTACTTCTGTTCCAAACATATCTTTCCAGCCCATAGTTCACCTCACATTCACTATCCTCTATTTTAGCAGAAAACCTGTGCAATAATGCACGAATTCGGCTTCGGCTCAGAGGTCCATCTCATTGAGGGCATCGCGCAGAGCCTTCAGCTCATCCCTGTTCAGGGTAATACCCTTCCCCATCCGTGCTTCCTCATCACCGTAATCGGTCCAGTTGCGGATATCATAGACGGCATTGGCGCCGTTGTAGGAAATCAGAGAAAGTTCTTTGCTGTAGACGCGGCCGCGGGCTCCTTCATAGGAAGAGAGGGTTGCAATCTCCTCTTCAATTTCATATGAGAATTCTCTGGGCATATTATTTCTTTGACCCCATCAGAATATTGATAAGATCAAACATCGAATTGACATTGACCGTACCGTTGCTGTTGGTGGCAGACTGACCCAGGAACTGATTCAGCGCATTGTTGTTTGCGGCTGTGCCGGGTGCCGGAGCTTCTGTAAAGAGCGGTGCATTCAGAACTGCACTGTTCTGGGTCTGGCCCGACTGCTGCTGGGAAGAATGGGCCTGACCGAGCAGATTTCCGAGCAGACTGTTCGATGAAGTCTGAGGCTGCTGCTGAGCCTGCTGCTGGGCCTGGCCAAGGAGAGTTCCAAGCAGCTGATTCATTGTCATCGACTGCTGCTGGCTCTGCTGTTGCTGCTGCTGAGCCTGCTGCTGTGCCATCAGTGTCTGCAGCAGTGCATTCAGCTGGGCATTGCTGTTCTGCTGCTGAACCTGCTGCTGTTGCTGCTGGGAGCCGCCGAACAGGCTGGAGAACAGTGACGGTGCATGCTGCGTCTGCTGCTGCGGCTGGGCAGCACTGATCAGTGAATTGAACAGACTGAGCGGCGAAGCCTGCTGTACCTGCTGCTGTTGCTGAGAACCTCCGAGCAGGGTGCTGAGCAGTCCGCCGGAACCGGATGAATGAGAGGATGAAGAATGATTGCCGCTCATCAGTGTGATCAGTGCCAGCAGATCCTTGATATCCAGCTTGCCGTCGAGCAGTGCTCCGATGGCATCTGTTTTCTTTCCTCTTTCCACGGAAGTGAAACCGCCGGTCATGCCCAGAAGCTGATTGGCATCGATCTGTCCATCTGCGCCAAGATACAGTTTCATGACATTATTCTCATTGACCTGTCTGGTTACTTCCTTCACTTCTTCGTCGCTGACATTGGCGCTGCCGAGAATGCCGCGAATGACTTCTGTTTCATCTTTTTTCAGCAGGTCATTCATCGCTGAAGGATTGTCTTCAAATGCTTTGAATACTTTTTTTACATTATCATTGGTATTTGTCATAAATTATAATCTCCTGCTTTCATTATACGTTAATCAGAGCGCTTCGCCACGTATTTCCATCCTGTGTTATCATGAAAACATGAAAATTCTGATTGCTGAAGACTACCGCCGGGAAGAACTGTTTCACCGGCTCAAAAGCAGACTCGGTCTGCAGATCATATCATTGTCATCACTGCTGCATCCCACGACGGAAGCGTCTGATGCGATGCAGCTGTTCCGCTGTGCCGCCCGGATCCGGAAACACGCATCTGAGCTGCACTGCTACCGGGAAATGCTGGCGTTTCCGGCCTTCTATGAAGAACTGCTTTCCTTTGCCAGGGAGATTTCTCTCTGGGGCATTTCGGCTGAGCAGCTGCCGGTGCGGGATGAAGCTGAAGCCGAGCTGAAAATGATTCTGGGATGGATCCTGGAAGAAAACCTGAAGGAAAAGGAAATGTTCGCTCAGCGCGATGTCATGCTGAAGAACATTGTCGGGATGGACGGAATCCGGATCGTTCCCGGATTTGAAACTGACTGCTTCCGCTACCGCTTTCTCAGCGACCTGAAAAAAAGCGGTGTTGAAACAGTCCCGGCAGAAAACCGCCGTCCCCACAGACACCTGCGGCATGCTCTTTCCCTGCGCCGGGAAGCTGAAGCTGTCGCCCAGGACATTGTTAAAAGAAAAAAGCCGTGTCTTGTCGTCCTCTGTGACCCCGGTGTTCAGATGCCGCTTGTCCGCCAGGTATTCAGCCGTTACCTGATCCCTGCATCCTATATCGGCGAACAGCGTTTCACCAGAATTCAGAATGCCTTTTTCCAGGCGGTGGAATTCATGCTGCACAAGGATTCCCGGCATCTGCTGGATGTTCTTGTCTCCGGACTGCTGGAACCCTGTGAAGGAAAGCTCCTTGCCTATCTGCGTCAGACCATGACGGATACGCAGGCACCGCAGACAGCACGCCGCTATGAAGAGATTCTGCAGCGCATCCATTCCCGGGAAGAAGATACCGTTGCCAAAAACCGCGAGCTGATCACCTTCCGCATGCTCGACAAAGAAGCGGAAAGATACTTTGAAACCATCCGCGAGCCGCTGCAGAAAATGCTTGCGGCAGAAAGTTCAGCGGAAATCCTGCAGACAGCCTACGAACTGCTGCGTATCTCCCCGCTTGCTGAAAATGAAGATGATCATGCGGCCGGCATGCAGATCCGCAGTCTGCTGACGGAAATCCTGCCGTATGCCGAAACACCTGCCGATGCCGCCTTTGCGGCCAGGATCATACAGAACATGCAGATTACAAAGACAGCACCGCTTTCTGAATTCTGCACAGTTACCGATCTGCACCATCCGCTGGCAGGCCGCAGCGTTACCTATGTTCTCGGCTGCAGCGGCAAAAGCTATCCCGGCTTCAAGGCCCGCAGCGGTCTGTTCGATGAAGACTATGTCCGCCAGCTGTCCTCATTCCCGACCCTTTCGGAACGGGAGAAAATCTACAGTGAGCAGCTGCAGTGGATTCTGAACAGTGCAGATGAAGATCTCTGTTTTTCCTATGCGACCAACGATTATGAAGGAAGACAGCTGGTGCCGGCTTTTGAACTCGACAGCCTGGATCTGGGCGAGGACAGAAGATGGGATCTGCAGACATACGGCGGCAGCCGCCGGCGTCATCATGTACTGAAAAAGGACACAGCGCATGCCCTGTTCGCAAAGGAAGATGAAAACGGCAGCTATGTCCGCGGTTCTGTCAGTTCCATTGAAGCCTGGTTCAGCTGCCCCTACCGCTATTTCATCGCCTCCGGCCTGTATGTCCGCAAGGAACAGATTCCGGCAGTCGATGCCGCCCATATCGGAACCATCCAGCATGCAGTAATGGAAAACGGCATGCTCAGTGCCGGCCAGGATTATGCCGAATGGCTGAGCGATGAGAAAATCGATGAGATCATTGCCCCGTATTTCGAAGCCCTGGAAGTCATTGAGCCGCACCATGCGGATATGATCCGCATCAGCCGCCGGAGAATGCAGAAAGCCCTGCACCGCAGTGTTGCCTTTCTGAAAGAATATGAAAAATGCACAACCTTCCGGCCTTACCGGCCCGAGCATCATTTTGACAATATGCCGGTCTCTGAACATGTCCGCCTCAACGGCACGATTGACCGCATCAATACAGATGAAGCCAGCCACCTTCTTGAAATCATTGATTATAAATCTTCGGTCAAGAACCTGACAGTATCAAAGGTACAGGCCGGCCTGCAGCTGCAGATGCTGTCGTATTTGATGACTGCCCTGCACCTGATGGAAGACTACGAAGCCGGCGGAGCCTATTACTTCAGCATGAAGGAAGAAAACATTTCCGCTGAAAAGAATCTACCGGCTGCTTCTGTTGAACGCCGCCGCTTTACCCTGACGGAAACAGATTTCAGCAATGAAGTCGATTTGTTCTCTTCCCTTGTCAGAGACAGCAGAAAACTGCAGGGATGGGCACTGAGCGACCGCACCGATGCCATTGACCGGGACGGTGACCATGTCGCCGGCCTGAAGACCGTCTATGACATGGCTGCCGCCGAAGAGTGCCTGCATGTACTGTACGAATATTTCTATGAAAAGCTGCTGTCAGAGGAAGAAAGCAGCACCGTTCCTGCCGGCATTTCCCTGGCCCCGATCGAAGGTGCCTGCCAGTTCTGCGACTATGCCGGCATCTGCCGCTTCCACGGTGACAGCAGAGATCCCGCAAAGATATACGAGAAGGAACTGAAAAAGGCAAAGGAGGCAAAATCATGAAAGTCGATATCGGCAGCAGTGACCGCTTCCAGCAGGATGCCATCCGTGAACTGAACGGGAAGAACATCATCGTTTCAGCTTCAGCCGGAGCCGGCAAGACAAAGGTTCTGGTCACCCGGATCATGAAGCGGATCATTGACGACAGGGTTGATCTTGAAAAGATGATTGCCCTGACCTTTACTTCTGCCGCGGCGGAAGAAATGAAAAACCGTCTGGCAAAGGAACTGCATCAGATGAAAGCACAGGCGGAAACAGAAGCAGACAGGGAATACATCGACAGGCAGATCACCTCTCTGGTCAATGCCAGCATCACAACCATTGATTCCTACTGTCTGAATATCATCAAAAAGTATTACAGCGTGATTGGCCTTGATCCGGCCACGACAGACAATATTCTTTCCGAAGGCAAAAAAGAACTTCTGCAGAAGAGAGCCTACGAAAATGCCCTGCAGGAGCTGAACGCAAAGGATCCGGAAGGTCTGATGAAACTGACGGTCTGGTTTTCCCAGCGCAGCGAAGACTTCAATACATTATATGAGATTACCGATATGATCCGCTCACATGCCGATGCGGCTGTTGATCCGCAGGCATGGTATGAGAAAGCCCGTTCCCTGTATCAGCCTTTCCGGCATATACGGCAGCTGCCTGAGGAAGTGCAGGACGCCTGGTTCTCGATGCTGAAGGAAATGTGCGGGGAAATCCGCGATGCTGCAGAAAGAGCTCTGCAGCGTCTGGAATTTCTCGGCATGGATGACAAGATGACACCGGACATGCTTGTTCCGGTCATCAGTTACAGCAATGACTGCATCCGCCTTCTTGATGAACATGACTATGAAGGATTCCGCACCAAGCTGTATGATCTGGCACAGGTCAGAAACGTAAAGGGAAAAGATGAAATTCTGAATGAATGCCGGGATCTGATCTTTGCCCGCACCGATGACATGCTGTCGTTCTGCTATCCGGAACAGATATTTGCCGAACATTCGGAACGCGATGCAGAAACAGCCTCGCTGCTGATCGATCTTTCCCGGACTGTATCCAGCCATTTTGAAACCCTGAAAAAGGGAAATGCCTGCCTCGACTTTTCTGACATGGAGCGCTATGCTCTGCAGATCCTGCAGGCAAATGACGGTGCCGCCGCCAGACGCATCAATGCCGGCGTTGAAGAAATCCTGGTTGACGAATTCCAGGACACCAGCATCCTGCAGGATACGATCATCCGCATGATTGCCGGCAGGAAGATGATCTTCCGGGTCGGTGACGTCAAGCAGTCCATCTACCGTTTCCGTCAGGCCAAGCCGCAGCTGATGCGGAATCTGATCAGCAGTGACGCAAATGTCACTTTCAACCTGCACTATAATTACCGTTCCAATGAACAGATCATCCGCTTTACCAATGTTCTGTTTGAGCGGATCCTGAATATCAGCGGCATCCGTGATGCCTATCTGGAACAGGACCATGTCAGCGCCGGTCTGGAACATCAGAAAAATACCGCTGAAGCCAGAACCGAACTGGTGCTGATTGAAAAGCCTGATCCCCAGGTTACGCTGAAAGGAAAGCGCAAGGCCATGCGCTCCGGCGAAGCCAAATACATGAAGTCGGCGTGGATCGCCTCCCATATGATCAGAATGATGCAGGATGATCCATCGCTTTCCTGGCATGACTTTGCCGTGCTGACCCGCAGCCATGCCGATCAGCTGGCACTGCGGTCGCAGTTTGACCGCTTCCGGATTCCGTATGACATTGATGCCCGGGAAGGCTTTTACCGTTCCGATCTCTGTCTTGATATCCTCGCCATGCTGAAATACATGCAGGACAGCAGCGATGAGATTTCACTGCTCAGTGTGCTGACTTCCCCGATGTACGGTTTCAGCGATGAAGAAATTGCCCGGATGGTGCTGCAGGGTGAAAAGCGCCTGTACAAGGCTGTCCAGAATCTTTATCCTGATATTCCCCGGCGTTTTGCCGGCCTGCAGGAAACAGCCCGCCGCAATGGTCCGGCCGCCCTGCTGCAGGAGATCATGAACTGTGATGTGAACGGCACGCCGTTCTATGAAGTTCTTCCCAGAAAGGATCAGGCAAACTTTGACTATCTGTTTGAGCGGACAGTTTCCTCCGGCATGCTTACGGTTACGGAACTGATCGATGAGATTGAAGCCGGCAGTGATGAAAAGTCTTCTGAAGCTGTCACATCCGGAAAGGATGACGATGTTGTGACGGTAACGACGATCCATCATTCCAAGGGTCTGCAGTACCGGATCGTCTTCCTCTGGGGCACATCTGCCAACCGTGACCGCTCCTCCCTTTCCAAAGTCATGATCGATGACGAGCTGATGCTGGGATTTGACGATGTCGATCCCGGGACAAGAATTGTCTTCCCGACCATTCAGAGACTGGCCATTGCCTACCGTGACAGCAAGGAAGATCTGGAAGAATTCAGCCGTCTGCTGTATGTTGCTGTAACCAGAGCCGAAGAGCGCCTGATCATCGTTGATGATGCGGCAGCTGCCGTCACCCGGCAGAATGTACTGAACATCTCTGCCCTCAAGAACAGAAAGGGAATCACCGGTCTGATTACCGCTGCCATGGATCATGAGGTAGGACTGAATGAAAACGGTCTGCTGAGCGTTCATACAGTATCCTTTGATGAATCATCGCTGCCTGCTGCCGGCAGTGATGCCGTGATTATGAAAGATGCCGGCATCATGAGATGGCAGGAAGAGACTGCTCCGCTGCCTGAGCTTCTTACCCCAAGTTCTCTGGAACAGCCGCAGGACAGCTCTGTTCCTTCCGGTCTGCCGCCGCTTTCCGCAAGCAGCCGGGGTGCATCCTACGGTACACTGATGCATGAACTTGCGGCCGCTCTGCCGGATGATGAAGTCTGGACAGAAAAGCTGATCCGCAGTCATGCCGATCCGTCTCTGCCGGATCAGGCAGTGCAGTCCATGCTGGCCTTTGGCGAAAGCGAACTGTACCGGCAGGCAAAAGAGATGGAGATCCATAAGGAATATCCCTTCTACTATGAAGATGAAACCACGCGCATCAACGGTATCATGGACTTCGCAGCCATTGGCCCTGACCGCATCATTCTGATTGATTTCAAGAGTGACAGGGCATCGGAAGACGAAATCCGCAGAATCTATTCACCGCAGCTGAATGCCTACCGGAATGTACTGGCCCATTTCTTTCCCGATCACCGGATCGATGTCTTTGCCTGGTCATTCCACCATGACAAAGCAATTGAAATACAGTAAAAAAAGAAGAGAGGTCATGCCTCTCTTCTTTCATTTCTGTTTTCTTCGTTCCAGTTCTTCCAGAATCTTTGCCTTGATCTGGCGGTATGCCTCTTCCCCGTCTTCGTTTGTGATGACATTGCGGAAGAGAGGTGCCAGTTCCAGTTCCATTCTTGCCTTGTTGATACGGCGGTTAACGGAAGCTTCATCATCCTTGTAGCGCTCGGCAATCTGCTTTTCCAGATCCTCGGTGCTGACCGGCATGATAAAGAAGGCAATGCTGTCAGGGATGTTGAGCTTGATCGGACCGACACCCTGGGCTTCGACCTCGATCAGAACATTCTTGCCTTTGGAAACCAGGAATTCTACCTGAGCCTTCGGTGTTCCGTAATAGTAGCCGTTGAATTCCGTATACTCAAGCAGCTCATGGTTCTTGACCGATTCTGCAAACTGCTTATAGGAGACAAAGTAATAGTCCCTGCCGTCAACTTCATGTTCCTTTTTCGGTCTTGTCGTTTCCGAAATAGAGAAGAACAGCTTCAGATCAGGATCTGCCAGAAGCATGTCTCTGATCTGGCTTTTGCCGACCGAACTTGCTCCGCTTAAAATTACAACCAGTCCATCAGACATAATTCACACTACCTTTCATACAGATGGCAGGCAACCATGCGGCCGCCGACTTCAACCGGCTGCGGCATTTCCTTATGGCAGCGTTCCGATGCCTTCGGGCATCTGGTCGAGAACGGACAGCCTGCCGGCGGATTGATCGGAGAAGGAATTTCCCCTTCCAGAAGAATACGCGACTTGGATTTTGCCGTATCCGGATCAGGAATCGGAATTGCCGACAGCAGTGCTGTCGTATAGGGATGCAGCGGACGGTGATAGACATCTTCGCTCTTTCCCATTTCCACCATGTGTCCCAGATACATGACGCCGATCCTGTCGGAGATATGCTTGACCATGCTCAGGTCATGGGCAATGAACAGATAGGACAGACCCATTTCCTTCTGGATGTTTTCCAGAAGATTGATAACCTGGGCCTGAATGGATACGTCCAGAGCCGAAATCGGCTCATCACAGACAATGAATTTTGGATTGACTGCCAGAGCTCTGGCAATACCGATACGCTGTCTCTGGCCGCCGGAGAATTCTGCCGGATAACGGCGGATATGGTCCGGTTTCAGACCGACAATGCGGAGCAGTTCCACCACTCTGTCTTCTCTTTCCTGATCTGTGTCATAAATGTTATGAATGATCATCGGTTCCTTGATGATCTCACCGACCGTCATACGCGGATTCAGTGAGGCATACGGATCCTGGAAAATCATCTGCATATCCTTGCGGAATGGCTTCAGTTCAGCACCCTTCAGATGGGCAATGTCTGTTCCCATGAATTCAATACTGCCGGCTTCCGGTTCATACAGCTTGACGATTGTGCGGCCCAGTGTAGTCTTGCCGCAGCCGGATTCTCCGACCAGACCGAACGTTTCATTGGGCATGACATCGAACGATACATCATCGACTGCCTTGACGATCTGCTTTTTGGCAAACAGACCCTTGGTGACATCGAAATATGTTTTCAGATTGCGTACGCTTAAAATCGGTTTCTCGCTCATTCTTTCACCGCCTTTTCATAGTGCAGCCAGCAGGAGCACTGATGGGTATCAGAGAACTTTGTGACATCCGGCTGATACTCCTTGCAGACCCTGAGGGCTTCCGGACATCTGTCGACAAACGGACAGCCTTTCGGAGGATTCAGAAGATCAGGCGGTGAACCGGCAATCGGCTGCAGTTCCTTGTCTTCGTCATCATCAGGATTGGCAATGCAGTTCAGCAGACCTTTGGTATAGGGATGCTTCGGATCATAGAAGATATCCTTGTCAGTTCCGATTTCAACGATCTTGCCGCCGTACATGATGGCAATGCGGTCGCAGAGCTTGGCAACGACACCAAGGTCATGCGTGATCATGATGACGGAGGAGCCGCTATTCTTCTTCAGTTCATCGATCAGTTCCAGAACCTGGGCCTGAATCGTAACATCCAGAGCGGTCGTCGGTTCATCGGCGATGATCAGCTTCGGATTGTTTGCCAGGGCAATGGCGATAATGATACGCTGGCGCATGCCGCCGGAGAATTCAAACGGATACTGATTGATCCGCTTTTCCGGAGACGGAATACCGACCTTGCGCATCAGTTCCAGCGCCTGCTCATGGGCTTCCTTTTCCGATACCTTGTTATGGTTCATGATCGGTTCGATCAGCTGAGTGCCGATCTTCAGAATCGGATTCAGGAAGGTCATCGGATCCTGAAATATCATTGCCATGGAATTGCCGCGCAGTTCCTTCATGGCTTCTTCGTATTCTTTTTTGCCTTTGAAATTTGCCGGGTTGATATCCCGGCCGTCAAAATTGATGCGGCTGGCGGTTACGATACCGTTATCTGCAAGCAGGCCGATGATCGAATACATCGTCTGGCTCTTTCCCGAACCGGATTCACCTACGATACCAAGCGCTTCCCCCTGTTGTACGGAAAAGGAAACGTCTCTTACGGCATGCACCATGCCCTGGTCGGTGGTAAAATCCGTCTGCAGGTTTTCAACTTCCAGTAATGCCATATGATTCCACCTCACTGTTTCTGCTTATACATCCAGACGGTCGGTCATATCTCTGTCGGACAGATCCTTCGTCTGTTTCTTTTCACTGACTGTGCCTCCTGTCATGAAGATGCAGGAAGTGCACAGCTGTCTGACGGCTTCCGGTTCATGGGTGATCAGAAGCACGCTCAGATTCTCATCTTTTTTAAGTTCCGCAATCATCTGCCGGCGGGAGAGCGGATCCAGAGCTGAGAACGGCTCGTCGAGGATGATCAGTTCCGACCTTCTTTCCAGTGCCATCATGATCATGATCTTCTGCAGTTCGCCGACGGATGCTTCCTGAGCAGATAAGCGGCTGATTTTCTTTGCGTCGCTGACACATGCCTGTTTCAGAAACGCAGCTGTTTTTTTCTTTCGTTCAAAGAAACTGCTTTCCTCAAACAGTTCTTCGATCTGACTGCCGATCCGGGCAGTCGGATCAAATGCTTCCCTGACATTCTGCATGACATAGGCCATACGCCTGCCTCTTACATCCGCAAAGGGATCATTGTCAAGAAAGTCCAGGCCGATCTGTTTTGGCACATTGACGATGCCGGCAAACTCCACGGTTCCGTAATCACAGAAAGTATCTGCCTTCAGGAATCCCATAATGGCATTGGCCAGTGTTGTCTTGCCGCAGCCGGACGGTCCCAGAAGCGCCGCCCATTCGCCTTTCTCGATTTCCAGCGAAACATTTTTCAGCAGCCGGAAACTTCCTTCTTCCCTTTCCGCATGCACGGAAAGCCTGTCAACACTCAGCAGTGCCATGTCTCAGCGTGAACGCTTCTTCGGGTCAAGAGCCTGATTGAGGCCGTCACCGATGAAGTTCAGTGCCAGCATGGTCAGACAGATAGCCGCAACCGGCCATACCATCTGCAGAGGTGCTGAATACAGCATGTTCTTGGCATCATTTGCCATGGTTCCCCAGGAAGCCATGGGAATGCTGATACCGATGCCGACGAATGACAGGAAGGCTTCGGTGAAGATTGCACTCGGCACCATCAGTGTCGTGTTGACAATGATCGGACCGATGGAATTCTTGACCAGATGCCGGAACAGAATGCGCATGTCACTGGCACCGAGAACCTTGGCAGCCAGGGCATATTCCTGTTCTTTCTGCGCCATGACCTGTGCTCTTACCTGACGGGCAAGGCCGACCCAGGAAGAAATACAGATTGCCAGCAGAACCGAGAAGATATTGGAGCCGAATATCAGCATGATCAGAATGACATACAGCAGTGTCGGCACGGAATAGATGATGTCGACGATACGCATCAGTATCATGTCGAATCTGCCGCCGATATAGCCGCACATGCCGCCCCAGACAATGCCGATCACAAGGTTGATAGCTGCCGCCGCAAAGCCGACAGACAGGGAAATACGGGCACCGTACATGACGCGGATAAAGATGTCACGTCCGAACTTGTCGGTTCCAAACCAGTGGGCCATGCTCGGCAGGGCATTCGGATTGGAAAGGTCCTGGGCATCATAGCTGTAGCGTGAGAACATCGGCATGAAGATGGCCATCAGCACCATGATGATGATAAAGATCAGTGATACCATGGCCAGCTTGTTCTTCTTGTACTGAAACCAGACGTCCTGGAAATAGGAGCGTGATTTCATGGCAATGAATTCATTGTTTTTTTCATCTTCCGGAAGCTTTTCAAAAGCATTTTCCGGCAGAACCATTTTTACTTCAGCTTCACTCATGATTAACCTCCTACTTCAGACGGATGCGCGGATCGATCATGGCACTGATAATATCGGTCAGGATATTGGCAATGATGACCAGCGAGCCATACAGCACAGTCAGAGCCATGATCAGCGGATAGTCACGTCCGGAGACACTGGCTACGAATTCCGAACCGATGCCGGGAATCGTAAACATGGACTCGACGACGAAGGAACCTGTCAGCAGCGTTGCCAGCAGCGGTCCGGCATAGGTAACAACCGGGATGATGGCATTTTTCAGCGCATGCTTGTAGATTGCCTTCTTATAGGATGTACCTTTGCTTAAGGCAAGGATCATATAGTCCTGACGAAGTTCTTCGGAAAGAGAACTGCGGGTCAGACGCGAGATCATTGCGACCGGCGAAAGTGCCAGTGCCAGCGAAGGCATGATGTAATGTTTCCATGATTTCAGGCCCATGATCGGCAGCAGCTTCAGGTTAACGCCGAACACATACATCATGAACAGCGCAAACAGGAAGCTCGGCACACTGACACCGATGGTTGCGATGAATGCGGAAAGTCCCTGAATCCATTTCTTTTTTGAGAAAGCAGAAATGGCACCGAGCAGAATACCGAGAACCATGGCTGTCACAAAAGCCGAGAAACCAACTTTTGCCGTATACGGCAGACCGTTGGAAATAATCATTGTGATCGGCACGCCTTTGCGGGCTGTTGAAGTTCCCAGGTTGCCGCTGAAGAAATTCTTCAGATATGTTGCATACTGAACACTGATCGGCTTGTCCAGCTGATAAGCCTCAATGATCTGCTGTTTGGCAGCGGCAGAAAGCCCCTGCATTTCACCGGCAAAGGGTGAGCCGGGAATCATATGCATCAGGAAAAACGTGATCGTCATCAATGCAAACAATGTCACCACGCCGACAAGCAGACGTTTCCAGATATATTTGAGCATTTTCTATACCCCTTTCTTTTCCGGCAGAGTATTCTTCATTTCTCCGGATGAATCATGGTCTGTCCCCACTATTCACCGGGACAAACGAAGAATATCCTTTCGGGATACCTTCCTAACAAATATCGAGAGGAGCGTCCGGAGACGTTCCTCTCAATTGCATTCTTTTGTTTTTAAGATTTCACTCAGTCTTTTGTGCAGTTGGTGAAGTCGAATGTCGTGATATGGAATTCATGTCCATGGACATTGGACTGTACCAGAGCAGCCTGAGCAAACTGGAACAGCGGGAACTGCAGGACTTCTTCCTGAATCAGGTAGTCTTCAGCCTTGTGCAGCTGATTTGCGAATGCGACCGGGTCAGCAGCAACTGCCCATGCATCAGCGATCATCTGATCAAACTTGGCACCTTCTGCTTCGTTCAGCAGCGGAGTAACCAGGTTGCCTGTTGTCCAGTTCTTCAGCATTGTCATCGGAGAGTCGTCTGTCTGCAGACCATAACGGCCGATTTCGATAGCGCCTTCATCGATTTCGCTGTAGTATACGTTTCCTTCAGTAGCATCGAAGTCAACTTCTACGCATCCCAGCGCGCCCCACTGGCTCTGCAGTACGGTAGCAACATCTTCATGGAAGCTGTTCTTGGAATACTTATAAGTGATATGCAGCTTGTTGTTTTCATCATAGCCTTCGGCATTCAGCAGCTTGACTGCTTCTTCCGGATCATAGTGCATATCATAGCCTTCAGCATCTCTTTCCTCACGGAAGTCGCCGTTTGCGCCCGGCAGACCGAACGGTACATAACCGTCGAGCAGCGGATACAGATCCGTGTTGCCGATGACGTTGACGATAGCTTCCTTATCGAGAGCGATATAGAGAGCCTTACGGACATTCTTGTTCTTCAGTGCTTCAGGACCCTGAGGACCGGAGTTTACGCACAGAGAATATGTGGACGGATACTGCAGGCTCCAGAGGTTTTCTGTATCCAGATACTGGTTGACTGCTTCTGTCGGTACGCTCAGAGCGATATCGATTTCACCAGCCTTGAAGTGTGCCAGCTGTGAATCCGGATCGGAGTCAACCTGCCATACGAGCTTCTGCATCTTGACATTTTCAGCATCCCAGTATGTGTCACTCTTGACAACTTCAGCAGCTGCGTTCATGTCGATGGATTCCAGGGAGTACGGACCGCTTGTAGCATAGCCCGGCTGGATTGCCCATACAGAATCATGCTGAGGTGTGTCGAGCGGCAGAGCGGACATGACACCGCCGCCGCAGCAGTTGATGTCAAAGAACGGAACCGGGCTCTTCAGTGTGAACTTCAGTGTGTAGTCATCCACTGCTTCAACACCGACACTGCTGTGGTCTTCAGTCAGACAGTCAAAGCTTGTACCGACTTCAACCGCATTGGCACGGTATTCTTCTGCACCGACAATGTAATCGCACAGAGCACTGGTACGGAAAGCATTTTCAGCACCGTAGGACAGAGCACGCAGAACTGCAAATACATAGTTTTCAGCCTTGATCGGAGTGCCGTCTGTAAATGTTGCATCTTTACGCAGGTGGAATGTCCATTCCAGACCGTCTGTAGAAGTCTCATAGCTTTCTGCCAGATCCGGTTCCGGAAGGCTGTCATCACCAAGTCTTAACAGACCGCCGTAGATAGAGTTAATGACATAGGCATTGTATACAGTTGTGGACAGAGCCGGATCAAGGGTGTCGAACTGCATGGCAATGGCGATCGTCAGAGTATTCGGATCGCTTGTAGATGTGCTATCGCCTCCGCCGCCTGCTGCCGGTTCTGTTCCTCCGCCGGAAGAACAGCCTAACAGGCCCAGAGCCATAACACCTGAAAGTAAAAGAGATAACGACTTTTTCATAAGTTTCTTTCCCCTCTCTTTGGTATGAAAGAATTATAAAAATGTGAAAAATATGTGTCAATCATTTTCAGTAAACTTTTTCAGATATTTGCTAGCATGAATGTAAGAAAAGCCGATTTCTTTCAGAAATAAAGGGCTTTTTTCCACTAAAAAAGGTTTGCAAAAGCAAACCTGCAAGCATTACTCTTGACTTTTCAGATCAGAAGGCATTTCCTTTGTCTTTTCCGTTCAGTCCGAAGAAATCGAACGCCATCTGAATATCTCTTTCCCACACTCTCCATTCATGGGATCCGGGGCCTTCCACCCATACTGCTTCGAATCCGAGATCGCTGAGATGTTCACGGATCGCCTTGAAATTTTCAGCCATCAGCGGATCTTCAGTGCCGGTGGAGAAGAAGAACTTCGGCATGCCTTTGCGGCCGGCAGCTTCTTCCAGCATGCGGTAGATGTTTGAAGATGAGTTCAGATAATCCTCTACCGAATCATATCTGTGCATCTGATTGTAGCGGCGCAGATCCATATGCATGACATCCTTTGGATTCATGACTTCACTGCGCTTTTTCGCAAACAGCTCTTCCAGTTCTTCGCGCTTGGCATCATAGTTCCACGGAACAAATGACAGGGATGCACAGCGGGCAAACCTGCGCGGATACTTCAGGGCAAACTTCAGGGCACCGGCACCGCCCATGGAAAGACCGGCGATAAAGTTGTCTGCCCGTTTATCCGATGCCGGCAGCCAGTTGTATACCAGCGGCATCAGTTCATCGATCAGATACCGTTCGGCGTCATAGCCGAGCGTGAAGTTGTCCCATGCCTCATAGTCGCTGTTGCCGACACCGGGCATGACAACAATCAGATCCTTTTCACAGGCATACAGTTCGATGTTGGACTTGCGGATCCAGTCACTGTAGCCGCCGAAGGTTCCGTGCAGCAGCCAGAGAACCTTGAATTTCCTGTCGCTTCTGTAGAACTGCTTCGGTGTCTTGTTCCGCGGCTTGTCAGGAACGATGATATTGACATCCTGATTGCTGCCCATGAATTCAGATTCAAAATCGAGATGAATAAGTGCCATAATTGATTTCTCCTTCAAAAGTTCAGAACATATACAGCAGAATGATCGGTTTCATGATCTTTCTGAAAACCGTTTTTTTCCAGAAACGGAATCGCTTCGCTGTCTTTCGGCAGCGGTGCGATAAAACGGCTGATCTGATTCTGCCTGGCGACATCCTTCATCAGACGGATGCCGGAAGTCCCGTAGCCGCAGCGCCGTCTTGACTTCTCTATCAGCACATCGATCACATGCCCTTTCAGTTCTTCATCATAGCAGTATGAAACCATGCCGGTGAAATCCTCACAGCCGCCGCAGTATATATATGCGAAGTATTTTTGGGCCTGATCCTGATTGACCCATTCATGATAGAATTCCTGCCATTCTTCTTTCGGAAACGGAATGGTTCCATGGTGAAAAGCCATGGTTCCCTTGTGTTCCAGAAGCTTTTTTCTGTAGTTCAGTTCATTCAGTTCAGGTACGATCAGTCTGGCCATAATATATTCCTGTCTAAATTATATAATCTCTGTTTCCGTCCCATGCAAGCACTTTTGAAAACAACAGCGGCATTTCTGCCGCTGTCATTCATTTACTCGGTAATTCTGTTGCCGTCGATCAGAACCATTCTGATCTTTGAAGAGTTTTCAAGCGGTGAGCCTTCGTAGACAACGATGTCCGCATCCTTGCCTGCTTCCAGGGAACCGACTCTGTCGGCAATGCCGATGTGTTCGGCCGGATTGATGGTAATTGCCTTCAGGGCTTCGAACTCATCCATGCCGGCCTGTACTGCCAGGCTGGCGCACAGCGGCAGATACTGCTGGGGAATGACCGGTGCATCGGTAATAATCGATACATGGCAGCCTTTTGCGGCAAGAATGCCGGGGGTTGTCCAGGACTTGTTCTGCAGTTCAAACTTGGACGCATGTGTCAGGGACGGACCGACAGCCATCATATAGTCTGTTTCTGCCAGCTTGTCGGCAATCAGATGGCCTTCTGTCACATGTTCGAGGGTCAGCTTGAAGCCGAATTCCTTGGCAAGACGAACAGCTGTCAGAATATCATTTGCCTGATGGGCATGAATCTTCATCGGGATTTCACCCTTCAGAACCGGGATCATGGCTTCACACTTGTGATCAAATGCCGGCATTTTGGAAATGTCGTCACCGGCAGCTTCCTTCTTTGCCAGATATTCCTTTGCCTTGAACATCATATTGCGGATGACAGCAGCCGTGGACATACGGGCACTGTTGCCCTTGTCTCTGTAGCATCTCTTCGGATTCTCACCGAGAGCGCCTTTCATGGCAACCGGTTCCTTGATGATGGCATCATCGACACAGCAGCCGGTTGTCTTGACAGCGATCCAGGTGCCGCCGATGGCATTGGAGCTTCCCTGACCGGTCGCAACTGTTGTTACGCCGCCGAGTGCAGCGTGCTTTACGCTCGGATCCAGCGGATTGTAGCTGTCGATAGCCCTCAGCTGCGGGGTGCAGATGTCATTCATTTCGTTGTAGTCAGCACCTTCGAAACCGATGCCGTATCCATCCAGTCCAAGATGGGAATGCGCATCGATGAAGCCCGGATAGACATCCAGACCTTCGGCGTCAAAAACTTCGCCTTCCGCCGGAAGATCAGTTCCGATGGCCTTGATCTTTCCGTCTTCGATCAGAAGATCAGCTTTGTAGGGTTCTCTCTGAACCATGTCGTGGATCATACCGTTTTTGATCAGCATATATTTTCTCCTTCTTTTTTCAGATGGTCTTTTCCAGTTCGGCAAGCACTTCTGTCACGCCGGCAGTCACATCGCGCACTGTTTCTTCACGGAACGGATTGTTCAGGCCGACCGACTTCAGCAGGTCGAAATATCCAAGACTGCCGCCAAGACGGCAGAGCTTCAGATAGGAATTCCAGGCTTCCTGCCTGTCAGCGCGCATGCGCAGGAAGAACTGCAGCGCACACAGCATTGCCAGGGCATAGTCTACATAGTAGAACGGATAAAGGAAGATGTGCTGCTTCTGCATCCAGAAACCGCCGCTTTCCAGGAATTCATTGCCGTCGTAGCTGCGCCACGGCATATATTTGTTTTCAATGTCTTTCCAGATCTTTCTGAGACCTGCCGCATCCGGCTGTTCTCCTTCGAAGACACGGTGCTGGAATTCATCGACACTGACCAGATAGGTAATGTTTTCCAGACTGTCGGCCAGATGTTCATAGCGGTAGCGGTCGCCTTCTCCTTCCGGATAGAACAGACTGTACCAGGGATCGGTAAAGAACTCCATTCCCATGGAATGAATCTCATTGATCTCCGATGTGGAATGACGGTATTCCGTCAGTTCCTGCACCCGCGAGGCAACATAGCCTTCAAAGGCATGGCCGGCTTCATGGGTCAGCACTTCGGTATCAGCAGAAGAACCGTTGAAGTTTGAAAAGATGAACGGTGCCTTGTATTTCATCAGTGATGTGCAGTAGCCGCCCAGATGCTTGTTCGGTCTGGTTTCCAGATCAAACAGTTCATGTTCAACCATGAAGTCAAAGAATTCACCGGTTTCCGGCGAAAGCTCGCGGTACATCTTCTGCGCCGCATCAACCATTTCCTGTGTATCCTTGTCCGGTGTTGAATTGCCCTGCGGGAAGGCAAGCTGTTCATCATAGTATTCCAGCTTTTCAACGCCGAGGCGCTTTCTCTGTGCCTCGTGGATCCTGCTGGCGACAGGAACGATATAGGTTCTGACAGCCTTACGGAATTTCTCAACATCGGCAGCTGTATAGTCAAAGCGATGACGCGACATATAGGCCATGTCAATATAGCTGTCAAATCCGAGTTTGCCGGCTTCCGTACGGCGCAGCGCACAGAGTCTTGCATACTGATCTTCCAGATCGGCAGATGCACTTTCATACAGATCTGCCCAGGCAATCATCGCTTCTTTTCTTTCTTCCCTGTCGGTCGACAGCATATGTTTCAGAAGTCCGTAGAAGTTGCATTCCTCACCGCGGAACATCGTCTTGCAGGATGCGGCGGTGCGCATATACTCACTGGAAATCTTTGCCTCTTCGATCTTTTCAGCAACGATATCTTCACTGTTGGTGCGGATATCGGCATCCAGCAGACGGAACAGCTGTTCGCCGTACTCCTTTTCAAAATCAGGACGGAACTGTCCGGATGCGACTGCTTCATTGAACTCCTTCAGGATGATGCTGAGCTTCGGTGTTGCAGTATTGAAATAATCTTCTTCATCCCGGTAGAACGCATCGGCTGTGTTCATGTTGGAACGTATGCTGGCAATGACCTGCATCGTTCTGAATTCGGCAATGATATCCTGACGCTTCAGAAAGGCAGCCTTGGCTTCGGCATAGCTTCCGGCATTCCGGAAGGCAGAAAGCTGTTCCTTCAGAGCTGCTTCTGTTGCTTCTGCTGAGGGTCTTTCATACTGCAAATCTTTGAATTTTTCCATTATTCCATTCCTTTCAAAGAAAGAGCAGGAAAAACCTGCTCTTTGCATTCAGTTGATTAGTGCTGCGACATCCATACGAAGAATCCGAATACGAGCGCCATGACAGCTGCCATGACCAGCATAAACGGCAGAATCACCTGGATGATCGCGATTGTCATTGCCGCTGTGTCTTTCCAGGTCCAGCCTTCAACAGCGGCTGCGTGCTTCTCTCTTTCTGCCTGTTCTTTTTTTCGTTTCTTCTCCAGCTGCGCCGGCGTCATGTTCGCTTCATTGATTTTTTCAAGATCGCGGTCTACGCGGTCTTTGTTAATGAAGAACATTCAGCTGATCAGCCCTTTTTTGCGGCTCTTTCCTGAGCGAAGTGGCACTTGACTGTATGACCCGGTTCAATTTCATATGTCTGCGGGACTTCAGTCTTGCACTTTTCTGTCGCAAACGGACAGCGGGTGTGGAAACGGCATCCGCTCGGCGGATTGCTTGGGGACGGCAGATCACCCTGAAGAATGATACGGTTGGCATTGTTGCGCTTGCGCGGGTCAAATGACGGTGCAGCAGACAGCAGAGCTTCCGTATACGGATGTGTGAAGTGGTCGAAGATCTGTTCCTTGGAACCCATTTCAACGATTTCACCCAGATACATGACACCGACCGAGTCAGAAATGAATTTGACGACGGAAAGGTCATGGGAGATGAACAGATATGTCAGACCCAGATCTTCCTGCAGGTCTTTCAGCAGGTTGATGATCTGAGACTGGATGGAAACGTCCAGAGCGGATACGGCTTCGTCGCAGACGACGAATTCCGGATTGACGGCCAGAGCTCTGGCAATGCAGATACGCTGACGCTGTCCGCCTGAGAACTGATGCGGATAACGGCCGGCCTGTTCCGGGAACAGTCCGCACTTGTCCATCAGTTCATAGACACGGTTCATCATTTCTTCACGGTTGGCAACAATGTTGTGTTCCAGCATTGCTTCACCGATGATATCGTAAATCGGCAGACGCGGATTCAGGGATGAATACGGATCCTGGAAAACGATCTGCATTTTTGTTCTGTAAGGCTTCAGCTCCTTGTTGGAGAGTTTGAAGATATCAGTTCCGTCATAGAGCATTTCACCGGCTGTCGGATCCAGCAGTCTCAGCAGAGTACGTCCGGTTGTGGATTTGCCGCATCCGGATTCACCTACCAGACCCATGACTTTTCCCTTCGGGATTACGAAGGAAACATCATCAACGGCCTTGACGTCACCAACCTTGCTTCTGAATACACCACCCTTGATCGGGAAATATTTCTTTAAATGGCGAACTTCAATCAGATTCTTGTTTTCCGTTGTCATTATTTATTACCTCCCGTTACGAAGCAGCGGACGAAATGACCAGGTGCAACTTCAACCAGTTCCGGCTTGCCGGCCTTGCACTGATCACAGACAAGACTGCAGCGCGGGCCGAAGGAACATCCTTCCGGCAGGTCTGAAAGGTCTGGGACGTTGCCCGGGATAACATTCAGACGGGTACTGCTTGTGCTCATATCAGGACGGGATCCGATCAGACCGCGTGTATACGGATGAAGCGGATTCTCAAAGATCGTGTTGACATCAGCAAGTTCAACGACCTTGCCAGCATACATGACCATGACACGGTCAGCCATTTCAGCAATGACGGAAAGGTCATGTGTGATGAAGAGGATCGATGTATCGATCTTTTTCTTCAGATCGTTCATCAGGTCCAGCACCTGCGCCTGAATGGTAACGTCCAGGGCAGTTGTCGGTTCGTCGGCAACCAGCAGCTTCGGATTGCAGGCCAGCGCCATGGCGATCATGACACGCTGACGCATGCCGCCCGACAGTGCAAACGGATATTCGTCAACAATACGTTCCGGATTCGGAATACGAACCAGGTCCAGTGCCTCAATGGCACGGGCACGGGCTTCTTCCTTGGAAAGGCCCTGGTGCAGCATCAGTACTTCTTCGATCTGATAGCCGATCTTGAAGACCGGGTTCAGAGAAGTCATCGGTTCCTGGAAAATATAGGAAATCTTGTTGCCGCGGATCTTGCGGAGCTCAGAATCGCTGAGCTTCAGCATGTCCTGGCCATCCAGCAGGATCTCGCCGCCCTCGTATCTTCCCGGAGGACATTCAACGAGCTGGGCAAGAGACATACATGTAATGGATTTGCCGCATCCGGATTCACCTACGATACCAAGTGTTTCACCCTGATAGACTTCAAAAGAAACATCATCGACGGCTTTGACAAGTCCGGAGTTGCTGTGGAAATATGTTTTCAGATTTTTGACCTGCAGGAGCGGCGTTCTGTTATTTGTTTCTGTCATTTTTCACACCTCCCCTTATCTCTGCATCTTCGGGTCAATTGCATCACGCAGACCGTCGCCGAGGATGTTGAAGCACAGAATTGTCAGGAAAATTGCAATTCCCGGCGGTACCCAGTACCACCACTTTTGCTGGAGAACCAGCAGGTTACGGGCTTCCTGAATCAGGTTGCCCCATGTCGGTGTCGGCGGGTTGACACCCAGACCAAGGAAGCTCAGAGAGGTCTCAGTCAGGATAACGCTTGCCATCGACAGTGTAACGTAAACGATAATGTAAGCCAGAACGTTCGGGAACAGATGCTTGAAGATCTGCTGTTTGTTGGAAATACCAAGAGCACGGCAGGCTTCCATGTAGTCCATTTCTCTCAGAGAAAGGATCTGACCACGAACGATACGGGCGATACTCGGCCAGGAAAGAACGGCCAGAATAATAATCAGAGTCGGAATCGAGTTGCCGAATACGGACTGCAGCGTGATGCAGATCATCAGGAACGGGAAGCTCATGAAGATTTCCGATATACGCATGATGATCGTATCAACGAGACCGCCGAAGAAACCGGAAACGGAGCCGAGCACGACACCGATCAGGCATTCAAGAGCAGTAACGGCAACAGCAACACCGAGGGAAATACGTCCGCCGTAGAACAGACGGACAAACAGGTCACGTCCGATCTTGTCGGTTCCCAGAAGATGCACGGCGTTCGGAGCCTGGTTGGCTTCGGCCGGTGCAGTCTGATACATTGAATAGCCGGAGAACATCGGAACAAAGATGCAGGCAAGAATAATGACGGCAAGAACCACCAGAGAAATCATTGCCAGACGGTTCTGCTTCAGACGTCTCCATACACCACGCCAGTAAGAATCTTTCTTGGCAGCCAGTTTAATCTGTTCATTACGATCTAATGTTGTCATAAATTAACTGCCTCCTCAGTCATACTTGATACGCGGATCAACCGCTGCATACAGCAGGTCAGCAACCAGTGTTGCCAACAGCGTTGTAACAGTCAGCATAGCGTTGATGCCAATCAGAAGCGGATAGTTTCTGGTAGTTGTGGCTTCAACGGCGAGCTTGCCGACACCAGGCAGAGAGAAAATCGTCTCAGTCATGACGGCACCGGAGATCAGACCCGGAATTCTGAAACCGATCAGAGTAACGATCGGAATCATGGCATTGCGGAATGCATGCTTATAGATAACGACCTTTTCTGACAGACCCTTGGCACGGGCTGTACGGATATAGTCAGAACGGATAACTTCCAGCATACTGGAACGGGTATAACGCATGAAGCTTGCTGTTTCGGCAAGACCCAGAACCAGAGACGGAAGAATCAGATGATAAGCATAGTCACCCAGACGGGTAAGGAACGGTGCGTTTGCGAGCTTCGGATCACTCAGACCAAATGAGGGCAGCCATTTCAGATCTACGGCAAAAACCTTCAGAAGCAGCAGTCCCAGGAAGAAGGTCGGCAGAGCCAGACCAATCAGCGAGAAGACTGTCAGGAAGTTGTCGAGATGAGAATACTGTTTTGTCGCAGACACGATGCCGGCGGGAATACCCAGCAGCATCGAGAAGATCATCGCAATCAGTGATAGAGCAAATGTACAGCCAATATTGTCCTTGATAACATCGAGTACCGGTCTGTAATGTTTCTGCGAAAAACCGAAATTGCCCTGTGCTGCCTGAACAAGCCAGTTCCAGAACTTTGTGTAGAACGGCAGGTCAGGATCAAGCTTAGCTTTCAAAGCTGCCTTCAGTTCCGGCGTCATCTTCGGGTCCATGATGTTGGATGTGATGCCGCCCGGAGCCCTGTCGACAATGAAGAACAAGATAAACAGGATACCGAGGAATACCGGAATGATCTGAAGGAGTCTTCTGATTATATAGTTTTTCATAATAATCAATTCCTTTCCAAATTTGTTTCTCAATGTTATGCGTCAATATAGGCAGTTGTTGAGAAATAGAAAACAAGCAATGAATCGGCAGTGCTGTCTCTTAAGCAGAACAACACTGCCGATGTTAATTACACGTTTTTAATCAGAGAGACTGATCAGTCAAGTGTAACGTTAGAGATAAGCTGTGTGAAGTCTGTGTAGACACCGATGTCATCCAGACCATGTACACGGTTGTTGATGCCCCAGATTTCGGATCTGTAAGCAACGATGACTGTCGGAACGAGTTCGTTCTGGAGAGTTGCCCATTCTTTATAGATTTCGGCACGCTTGTCCTGATCGAATTCCTGCAGACCAGCCTTGATGAGTTCCTGAGATCTTTCATCACGGAAACCAGAAGCGTTGAAGCCGCCTGCGCTGTAAGCGTCAGCGTCAAACAGACCGCCTGTCGGATCCGGGTCGATGCTCAGAGAGAAGCCCATTGTGTAGATATCGAAATCCTTCTTGCCCGGCTCAGCATCCATTGTTGTGCTAGCAACAGTGTTGAAGTCCATCTGTACGATTTCGAGGTCAACACCGATCTGCTTCCAGGAGTCATAAGCCATACCGGACAGTGTTCCCGGCCATGTAGCTTCCGGGTAAACCAGCCAACGCAGATGCATCGGTTCGCCGTTCATTTCACGGATACCGTCGCCGTCTGTGTCAACGCAGCCAGCTTCGTCGAGCATAGCAGCTGCCTTTTCGAGGTCATAGGAATATGCGTTCAGATCGCTGACATCCGGATAAGCCCAGGAAGTCGGGGAAATCGGGCACATACCTAAGGAAACTAACTGATCAGAACCGTATTCAGCCTGCAGGAAGCTTTCACGATCCAGAGCATACAGCAGAGCCTGACGTACCTTGACATCGGACAGAGTCGGCTTTGTTGTATTGAAGCACATGAATGTGTAACCGTTAGCCAGGTAGCTTACGAGGTGAGAGTTGTCCATGCCTTCAACAGCTTCAACGTTCTCAGCCTTTGCAGCCGGCATGCAGAAGTCGATTTCGCCATTCTGCAGAGCAGCAAGAATAGCATCTTCTTCTACGTTCTGGAACAGAACGCCGTCAATCTTGAGGGCATGTTCCGGATCCCAGTAGTTTTCGTTCTTGACCATGTCAACATACTGCTTGGCAGCCCAGCCCTTCAGTACAACCGGACCTGTGCCCAGCGGCTGATCATTCAGAGCAGCGAGTTCTTCGAAGCTGCTGTGAGCATAATGATCCTTGGACATGATACCGTATGTGAAGTTGTTCAGCAGGTTAGCCGGAGAAGCTTCTGTCATTGTGAATGCGATTGTCTTTTCATCAATAACCTTGATGTCAGCAATTGCAGCACCTACAGCAGTACGCGGACCAGCATAGTCAGGTTCCTTGATTGTGTTGTAAGTGAAAGCAACGTCTTCTGCTGTACACGGTGTGCCATCAGAGAATGTGATGCCATCCTTCAGTGTGAATGTGTAGGTCAGCTTGTCATCAGACAGTTCCCAAGTAGCAAGCTTCGGAACTGCTTCGCCTGTCGCGTCATTTGTAACCAGTCCTTCAAAAACCAGGGATGTTACATAGCTGTCATAGACGTTGTCGGACAGGATCGGGTCAAACACGCCTTCAAATCCGCTGAGACCGAAGCGCAGTGTCTGTTCGCCCTGAGCAGTTGTTGTTTCGCCGGAATCGCCGCCAGTCTGAGCTGTCTGGTTGGAGCAGCCTGCCATAGCGGTGAGAGCGAGAACAGAACTCAGAGCAGAAACCAATAACTTCTTGTTCATTTTTTTCCCTCTCTTTTCAGTCAAGTCACCTGCATGACTTTAACTATATTTAGAATTATATGCATTGCCGAGATGTTAAACAATAGTTTTTTCACATTTTTTACACCTTTCAGAAGAACTTTCTGAAAATTATTCAGATTAGTTTTCATTTCAAACTATTCCGTTCCGGGCGTATCCACAATAAAAACAGATGTTTCTGATACGTGATCAGATTCATCTGTTTTTTCATTCTCACTGATTCTTTTTCACAGCATCCCTTACGGCACTGATGCTGGTTCCTTCCCGGCGGGCAATTTCCGCCAGATCCTCGTATTCCAGTTTTTCACGGTGAATTCCGAAGCCGTCACTCTTTTTGATGCGTACCGGCCCGTATTCCGTATCCACTGTCTGCACCGAACGCTGCAGCGAATGGCGCCGGCAAGTATACTCACGGATACCGAGTGTGGTCAGATGCCGGAACATCAGTCCGATCATCGTTTCCTTCCGGTCAGCCCTGCACATGCAGGTAAAGACAATGCCGGGACGGTTCTTCTTCATGTTGACCGGTGTGGAATAGACATCCAGAGCCCCTGCCGCAAACAGTTCATCAACGGCAAAGCCGATTTCTTCAGCGGTCTGATCATCAATGTTGCAGACAAGCTCTACGATTTCGCCGTCGTCATCTGCTTCGCCGAGGAATGCACGGATGCAGTTGGCTGCCGGGAAATCCTTGTATCCCATGCCGTAGCCGATCTTCTCTGTCTTCATGACCGGCTGCTTTTCAAAGGACTGCACGAAATACTTCAGCAGTGCGGCACCGGTCGGTGTGCAGAGCTCACCTTCCATATTGCCGGCATAGCTGGGAACACCCTGCAGCAGATAGGCGGTTGCCGGAGCCGGAACAGGCAGAATGCCGTGGGCACATCTGACCATGCCGTTGCCTACTGCAACCGGAGAAGCATAGATTCTGTCAGCCCCGACCATTTCCATCAGCATGCAGACACCGACAACATCGGCAATCGCATCCATCGTGCCGACTTCATGGAAATGAATCTCTTCAACCGGCATATCATGAGCATGGCTTTCCGCTTCGGCGATCAGTCTGTAGACAGCCTTCGCATCTGCCTTAACCTTGTCAGATACCTGCAGGCCGCTGATGATCGCATCAATGTCACTCATGTGACGGTGCACATGATGGTGGTGATGACCGTGGTCATGATCATGTGTATGTTCATGTGTATGTTCATGCTCATGATCGTGGTCATGTTCATGATGATGGTGATCATGGTCGTGATCGTGATCGTGATGATGCTCATGATCATGGTGATTTTCATGAACGTCTTCGCTGACTTCCTCTTCGCCGTTCACTTTCACCTGCATATGGGTGCCGTGAATGCCGCACTTGACTGACGGTACAGCTTGAACATCCAGCCCTTCCAGACCCATGCTGTTGATCTTTGTCAGAAATTCATTCTGATCTGTAAGTTCACTGAGTGCCGCCATCAGCATGTCGCCGGCAGCACCCATTTTGCATTCCAGATAAAGTGTTTTCATATCTGGGATTCCTTTCTATTTATATTACTCAAGTTCAGCTGCAATTCTCTCCAGCCATTCAGTGATATGAATGTGCTGCGGGCAGGCATCTTCGCACTGCAGGCAGTGGATGCATTCACTCGGTCTGCCGCTGCCGCCGGCAATCAGGCTGGCGGTGCGCTTCTTAGCGTCCTCAAACTGACCGAAGATCAGGTTTCTGTTCATGGCCGCGAAGAAATCCGGAATCTTGATCTGCATCGGGCAGCCGTCAGTGCAGTAATGGCAGGCCGTACACGGAATCTGATCGATTGCCGCCAGAATATCCTGGGCTTCCTTTACAACCGCCTGTTCCTTTTCGTCCAGCGGCCGGAAATCCTTCATATAGGAAATATTGTCTTCGATCTGCGGAATACTGGACATGCCGCTGAGAACAACCATGACATTCTCAAGGCTGGCCGCAAAGCGGATTGCCCAGGAAGGAACAGACATGTCCGGAGCTGTCTTTTTGAAGAGATCCTGAACAGCCTGCGGCGGATTGGCAAGAGTGCCGCCCTTGACTGGTTCCATGACAACGACCGGCTTGTTGTGTCTGACACAGACTTCATAGCAGCGGCGGGACTGTACGGAAGGATTGTCCCAGTCAGCATAGTTGATCTGCAGCTGCACGAATTCCGCATCCGGATGCTTTGTAAGGATTTCTTCCAGAAGTTCGGGAGTGTCATGGAACGAGAAACCGTAATGTCTGATCAGTCCCTTTTCCTTCGCCTCCTTTACATATTCCCAGATACCGTAATTCTCATAGTTGTCGACATTGTCCTTGGACAGGGCATGAAGCAGATAGAAGTCAAAATAGCCGGCGCCGGTTCTTTCCAGAGAAATGTTCAGCTGGTTTTTGGCTTCTTCGGCATTTTTGGCAGCCCAGTTGCCGGCATTCAGCTTGGATGTCAGATAATACTTCTCACGCGGATATCTTTCAACGAGTGCTTTTCTGACAGCCTCTTCCGATCCGTTGTAGACATAGGCAGTGTCAACATAGATCAGTCCGGCGTCCATGAATCTGTCCACCATGGCTTTTGTCTGTTCAATGTCGATGGTTGTACCGTCTTCCAGGCGCGGAAGACGCATCATTCCAAAGCCGAGCTTCGGGATCTTTGTTCCAAAAAACTCTTTCATATCTCCTCCTCTTTTTTTCACAGTCATTTTAACCTGTGGCTTCCTTCATGTCTTTTCTGATGCTATTAGAGCAGCTGGCGGATCTGAATAAACTGCACGGGACTGCCGTGCTCAATCAGAAGATTCATCAGGTCTTCCGTTTTCATCCATACCATCGCCGTGTTTTCCAGCGGATGTATGCCGATCAGATGATTCTGAAATCTCATATCGGCAAGAAAATGCACCCGCCGTTCCGTATCGTTCAGAAGCCCGAGCGGCGTCACGCTTCCCTTCTCCAGCTTCAGGTATTTCTTCAGATCCTTTTCGGATGCGAAGGACAGCGGTCTTGAACCGATGATCTGCCGCAGTGTCTTCAGGTCAACGGCATCATCGGTGCCGATGCTGACAAGATAGTATTCACGCTTTTTGTCATCGCGGAGAAACAGGTTTTTGGCAACGCTTTTTTCTCCCTCCAGATGCAGGTCATGCATCTCCTCCATGGTATAGACCGCCGGATGTTCCTGATACCGGTAGGCAATCTTTTTCTCGTCAAGCAGCTTCAGTACATCATTCCTGTTCATACAGACACCCCTGAACATACCCTTTCACTTTCATCTCATGCCGGATGGCATTCAGAACCTGTTTCTTGTTCCGGCTCCAGTCCGGTCCCAGCAGCAGTTCACCGCTGCCGTCGCCGCTCAGCCGGTGAATCACAGTTTCCGGATCAAGCCGGGCCAGACATTCACTGACGGCACTGACATATTCCGCCATGCTCAGCTCCCGGATTGTCCCGTTCTGATATTCCCTGCCGAATCTGGTGCCTTTCAGAAAGTGCAGCAGATGGATCTTGATGCCGGAAACTTTCATCCGGTTCAGAAAGCGCACTGTTTCATAATAGTCTTCCGGTGTTTCATCCGGCAGGCCGATGATCATATGGGCAATGACCGGAATCTCCAGTTGATGCAGACGGGAGACACATGCTTCAAATACTTCTGTCCGGTATCCTCTCTGCATTTTTTCGGCACTTTTTTCATTTGCACTCTGCAGGCCGAGTTCGATCCAGATGAACCGGTCCGGAAATTCCTGTTTCAGATCTGCCAGCAGCTGCCAGATTTCTTCCGAAAAGCAGTCCGGTCTGGTCGCAACGGAAATGCCGGCAAACAGCGGATCGGAAAGAGCACTTTTAAATAAGAAATACAGGCGCTCCGGCTTGTCATAGGTATTGGAATAGGACTGGAAGTAGGCAATATAGTCCCCTTCCTTTCCTTCTTTATATGTATATTTAAAATCTTCCGGCTGCAGCCGCTGGCCCTCATAGTGAACCGCAAAATCCCCGGAGCCGCCGGCACAGAATGCACATCCCTCGGTCCCGATGGTGCCGTCACGGTTGGGACAGGTCATGCCCGCATCCAGAGCAATGCGGTACAGATGTCTTCCACAGGTACGGCGGCACCAGCCGGCAAATGAGTTATAGCGTTCTTCCATACTGTTCCTGCAGCTTTCTGTTCAGCTTGCGGTAGATATGCTCAATGAACCACGGCTCACTGCTTCTGGCATAGACTTCTTCCAGATCAAACCAGGCAGCTGCCTTGTTTTCATCTGCCTTGTGATGCAGTTCCTGGGAAGGATCTGCTTCCAGCAGATAGGTCACATTCAGATGGATGTGGGAAGAAACGTAGCTTCCTTTTTTGACATGACCGTCCACACACAGAACCTCGAGCGAGAAAATATCTTCGCTGAGCGGCCTGACATCATGAATGCCGCTTTCTTCCCTGACTTCCCGGAGGGCAACATTCAGCAGATCCTGATCACCATCCGCATGTCCGCCCAGCCAGGCCCAGGAATCATACAGATTGTGATATGCCATCAGCACCCTGGTGCGGTCCGGCGAAACGACCCAGGCAGACGCTGTCATGTGGGCAGCCGTGTTGGCCCGGGTAAAAATATGCTCAGGGTCACTCTGAAGCCACCGCATGATGACTTCCCTGTCTTTTTCTTCCTGTTCGTTGAACGGCTGGTAATCCGCAAGCTGTTCCAGTAATGTCATAATCTTTCCTTCCTGTTGAAAAAAAGGATTTCACTTCATGAAATCCATTACCTTTTCACCGTCATGAAAACCCTTCAGATAGAGTTCTTCAATGGCTGCCTTGTTTTTTGTCAGGGTGCTCATGCCGCCGATGTCATCCGGCGCCACGATCAGCACTCTGCCGGTTTTTTCATATTCCCAGGCCAGTGCCAGTTCGGTATTGTACATTTCAGCCCTGTTTCTGAGTGCCGTTGCCGCATGCGGATATTCTTCCTCGATCAGCCTGGCAAAGATTTCATCCTTCTGCGGTGAACGCAGATAATCCTTCGGCCTGGTCAGAATCAGAACAACCCGGTCGCAGCCGTCTTCAAAACACTTCAGCAGCGGAATCGGATCGGACAGGCCGCCGTCGTAATACGGAATGCTGTTGACAAAGAACGGCCGGTTGACAGCCGGGACACAGCTGGATGCCTTGATGGCATCGTAATCATCCTGTTCGATATCCGACATGTCAAAGTAATGTGCCTGGCCGTTCAGGGCATTTGTGGCAACAACCGTAAACGGGATATTGCGGGAAGCCGCTGCCTGATAATCCAGCGGAAATTCACCGTCCGAATTGGACAGTTCCCCGAAAATATATTCCAGATCCACATAATTATGATCCTTCAGATAATTGTGAAGGCTCATGTATTCCCGGCGGAAAGAAAAGTCTGTATAGAATGTATGGTTTCTTCCTTTCTGGGAAGCCAGATAGGAAATGATATTGGCACTGCCGGCAGATACACCGACACAATAATCAAAATTAATATTCAGATCCATGCAGAAGTCAAAAACGCCGGCACCATAGGCACCGCGCAGTCCTCCGCCTACATCAATCACTCCTGTTTTCACATCTATCCCCTTTCTGAGGCAATCTCATCCAGCGCATCAAGCACACCTTCCACCTGGGCAATGGTATGCCGCACTTCCTGCAGCGACTGGCTGATCCGTGACTGGGTCATCAGATCGGTAACGGGATTGTCCAGAAAAATGTCGATAGTGCTGAGGAGCGCTGTAAAATCACTGCTGATCGTATAGAACTGACCGACATCGCCAAGCTCGCGGTTCAGTCTGCGAAGTGCCTTTGCGGCTTCATCCATCTCAGCCTCAGCCTGCTGCATCTTGCCGGTCTTGACAGCCGAAATGATCATCTGGCCGCCGAGCAGGTCGGCAATGCCCCAGTTGCGGGCAGACTTCAGGACCTCTTCCGCATTGCCAAGATGATACAGCGCATCATTGGCTGCATTCACAGCTTCATCAATTTCTTTATTAAGATTCTCACTCATATTAATAGTGTATCCTTTTTTTCCGAAATACAAAATGCCTGCGCACTAAAAAAGCATGATCACATGGATCATGCCGGGTTCATTATTTCAGATACAGGATGCCTTCCATCGTCATCCAGGTGATCTTTCTGTCCTTGCGGGCGGCAAATACCGACTCGTCGCTGATCACGAGATTCGTTCCTTCCCCGCCGGCAGCCGGTACCAGATCATGATACAGCTTCAGGGGACGGATCACATAGCCTTCCTTGATGCTGCTGTTGTCCATATATACATAGCCGACTGTTTCCGTAAGCACCGGAGTGCCGTCCTCAGCCAGAATATAGCCTTCAGAAGCCAGCGCGCCGTTTTCAACATTTTCCTTTGTACGTGCTTCATAGCCGTGTGTTTCCCAGGCAGAAGGATCGACGGCATCGCCGAATTCAATTGTTCCGTCTTTCAGGGAAGCTTCCACATCAGACGTTTCCAGTTCACAGTAGAACTTGACCTTGGATTTCTGGCTTTCATCCAGTTTTCCCTGATATTCATCCTTCAGGCGGATCACCAGACTGTATGCCGGATGGTATTCCTTTCCGATATCGCTCTCCGCCACCCCGGTGTATTTGTCAGTTGTGGCAGTGATTGGTTCATAATCCAGTTCAAAGTAGTCCTGCCAGTTGTCAGCATTCACCTGAGCCGGACCGGCAGAGCCTGCACAGCCGCTGATTGAAACAGCCATGAGCAGGGAAACAGTAAATCTGCTTAGTGTGTTAACTGTAGTTTTGTTCATTGTAAATTCTCCTTGCAGTCGCAGAGACAATTATACATCTTATTTAATTGAATGTTTCAACAATTTCCGAACAGTGTCAAAATCAGTTTTTCCGCTTCCGGTTCAGAATGAACCAGTCATAGAAAAAGCTTCCGGTCTTTCCTTCTTCCGGGTATGCATCCTCAGCTATTTCAATCACTGCCGAGCCGCAGGCATTGATGATCCTGGTGCCGCAGGGATGCACTGTTTCCCGCTGAAAATTCCCGTATTCTTCATGGACATGGCCATGAAACATATATTTCGGACGGTACTGCTCAAGAAGATCATTGAATGCCGAAAAGCCTTTATGGGGCAGATCTTCCAGATCCCCGTAGCCTTCACACGGCGCATGCGTCACAAGAATGTCAAAGCCGCCGGTAAACTGCAGCAGTCCCTTCAGCTTCCGGATCCGCTTCTGCATTTCCTTTTCCGTATACATGTCATTTCCCGTTCTGTACCGGTACGATCCGCCAAGGCCAAGAATGCGCAGGCCGTGAAAGTTATAGACTCTGTCATCGATGTCATCACAGCCAAGCGGCTCTTTCTGATCATAGATGCCGTCATGGTTGCCTCTGACATAGACAAGCGGCCGGTTTGCCACAGTCACCAGAAACTCAAGATATGCCGGATCAAGATCCCCGCAGGAGATGATCAGATCCACTCCTTCTGTTTTTTCCGGCCGGTAATAATCCCAGAGTCCCGGTTCCTCGCGGTCGGCAAGCACCAGCAGCTTCATGACTCATCCCCTTTCGGACGAGCTTTCGGCACACCGTCAGTTTCTGCCAGACTCTTCGCTTCCTGTTTCAGGGAGAGATACGGCGGTACCGTGCCGATGATATTGTCACACAGCCAGTCCATGGCAATGATGTCTTCCGGCCGCAGGCGTCCCTCACTGGCTTTCTGAACGATGCCTTCCTGCGAATGCAGTTCCCCTTCAAACGGATCCAGACGGCCGTCAATCAGTCCCTTTCTGACCATCGAGATCATTTTGGCTGACTGATACGGCAGGCTTCCGGAAATTCTCAGATCCAGCACCCCGGCATTCATGCCCCACCAGTAATTGATGAATCTGTTCCCAGCCTGATGGTTCCAGCTGCCTTCCCGGATCAGACGGATCATGGTCCGGTAATATTTGTCCCAGCTGATGACCGGTGCGGCAATATTGCGCACGCTTCCGTCTGTTTCCAGCAGGAACAGTCCGTACTCCGTCGAATCGTGGTTTTCCGAAAGCGTATCGGCGACACAGAATGTCCGGATTCCCAGGCTTGACATCTGTTCCTTCCAGCTGCTGTCGAGTACTGAACGCCAGTCCAGACAGATACGGAATTCCGGATCGATCATGGCCGCCCCGATGGCAAAGGCATTGATCTGACTGACAGCTCCGTATACCGGTACTCCGGCAATATAGGCAGCCCGGTGATTGTCACTCAGCAGCGCTGCCAGGATTCCCATCAGGAAATCAGTCTCATACATTTTCAGGGCATAGGAACGGACCGCACTGACCTTGCGGTTCAGGGTGCAGCAGAGATATTTCACTTCCGGATGCAGCAGAGCACTGTGCAGGGTTTCCTCGGCATACTGCGGGGCGGTCATGAATATCACATCCGCTTTTTCCGAAGCATCCGCAAGTGCCTTTTCGGCTTCTTCCGGCGTCCGGCAGTTTTCATATTTCATTGTTTCCAGCACGCTGCGGGATTCATGTTCCAGAATGATCCGTCCGGTTTCGTGCTCAAAGACCTGTGACGATTCCATCGCCGATGCATCATAGATAAATGCGGCTGTAAGCTTCTGCGGCCTGATTGCCGGAATGACCGGAAGAACCTTCTTCAGAACATTCTCTTCAGCCGGCGGCGGCGTTTCCACCAGCGATACCTTGTCATCATTCTTCCTTGCCTTCAGTTCTTTCTTCAGAAGGTAACTATTCTTTCTGATCGACGCATCCGTTTCCGTGCGCAGCCTTTCATATCCGTATACGGAAATATACAGCAGAAAAGCTTCCGACAGTTCTTCATCTGTTGTGCCTTCCGTCCGGAAGTCAGCCGCAAAGCGGTACCAGCGGGAACGCAGTGCCATGACAGCCTCTTCGTCCCATTTTTCGCCCCATTTTTTCCCTGTCAGCTTTACCAGCTGACGGTATTTCCCGGGTTCCGTAAAGAACGGCTCATACAGCGGAACATTTTTATAGAATGTCAGAAATTCTGCATATGCTTCATCTTCCTCTGCCGGAATGATCCTTCTGATTTCCGCCTGCACCGTCGGTATTTCCAGAAAGCGGAAAACCGATACTCTTTTGTTTCCTTCCTGAACATAGAAGCGATGTCTGTATTCATACAGAAGCAGCGGATCATCCACGCCTTCTTCCGTCTGGTGATTGTACAGGCTGACCCATTTTGCGGCAAATTCCGTGCCGTTTTCCATCAGCGGCATGAAATTGCAGGCAAAGGCATTTTTTCTTGCTGCAGTTTTTGTCCCGCAGATCTGACTGAGCGGAACAACGGCATTGAAAACCGGCGATGTGTGCATGGATTCTGTATCTATGATTTCATCGAGTGCTGCAACGTATGGATACTTTCCTTCCAGAACAGCTCTGCGAAAAGCCCTTGTGCCTTCGCGCCGGGCCTTGCTGTAAATATCATTCATAAAACTACCTCACAGCTATGATGCTGTATATATTCATTTTAATATACGCGGTGATGACAGGAAACAGATATATTGTTCTTCGGCATCACATGAAAAAAATGCAGATCACTGACGTTGTCTCTTTCAGCTGTGACCTGCTCAAAAGCAATCAATTAAAATGTTTTATCGGCAGTTTAAAACTGCCCCAGCAGCGAATTCAGCATTCGTCTGACGAAGAACAATATTCAATTCAAACTTGTCCGGAATTGTACGGCAATACAACATACCTGGGAGCAAATATTTATATGCTAGAATGTAAATATACACAGGCAGCAGTCATTTATGGAATGCC
>JAZPXY010000059.1:0-42675 GCA_045543875.1 Bulleidia sp. | reverse complement strand
TGTACCTCGCTATTCAACTCTTGTCAACAACTTTTTTAAGAAATTTTATTTTCTTCGTCGTCTCCAACCGGATTGTCTGTCCTGTTTCACAGCGAGCAAGAACATATTACCAGTTTTCTAAAATTTGTAAAGCATTATTTTTAAAAAAATAAGCCCGTTTTTCACGGGCTTATGAATGCAGGTATTACTTAAACGGTTAACCAATCATACTGAGGTACTGATGATAATAACGTTCAATGCATTCTTCATTGAACGGGTCTGTTCCCATCTCCATGCGGTGCACCAGATCATCGACCTGACGTTCGACAATTTCCCGCACATCATCCGGATAATCCATCTGCCGGGCATGCTCGGAATACTCGTTTTCATCCAGCACTTGATAGCCGCCGTCCGGATACAGCTTGACGTCCAGATCATAGTCAATGTTCTTGATTGCCTCACCGTCATACAGACTCGGAGAAGCGACATTGCAGTAATAATAGATGCCGCTCATGCGGATCATGGAAATGACATTGAACCAGGCATGGGAATAAAAGAAACAGATTGCCGGTTCTCTGGTCAGCCACTTTCTGCCGTCAGCCTCAATGACCCAGGTCTTGTCGGTTACGGCAACGATATGATCCTCATCTGCTTCCAGAACAAAACCCCGGCACCATGTCCGATGCAGGCTGCCGTCATGCTTATAGCTCTGTATATATACGTATGTGCCAATTTCCGGAAGCATATCTTTCCTCTTTTCCCCTAATCATTTTACGCTTTCATTGCAAAAGCGCAATTAAGAAAATGCCGGATGTCCCGGCATTATCTGTACAGATCGTATACAACTGTTCTTTCGTAGTAGCGCGTTGCCTCATCAATGGCATGCGATGCCGAAAAATACTGGATGCGGCCGCCGCCGACCGTGATTTCACGAATCATGTTCTTTTTGGCCATGATGGCACGGACCTTCATGAACGATCCGCAGTTTGTATCGAGATCCAGATACTTCTTCCATACCTGTTCTCCGTCCTGCATCATGCTGGCGCCGCAGATCTTTACCGGCCGGCAGTCACAGCGGTATTCCGCCAGATGCATGCACGTGCACTTGTCAAAATCCGTTCCCAGCAGAAGCACTGAGCCTTTCAGCTCATACAGTCTTGCGCAGGGCGACTCTTCCGACAGCGGAAAATGCACCGACTGACGGTTGCACAGCAGCTTGGCATACCTGCCCCATGCTGCATAGCTGACGGCAGGATGCGAAGAAATCACGACTCCTTCGCGGTGGCGGAAGTTTTCAGCCACTTCCCCCATATAGCGGATATTGCCGTTGCGGCGGTCATAGGGTGGAATGGCATCCCTGATTTCCTGATAAAGATACGGTTCAATGGCCGGATACTGCCAGTCACTTGGTTCACTGTTGTCAATGTTCTGCGTCGGCATCAGAATTGTTCCGCCGTCAGCACAGATTTCCATCAGTGCATCAACGACGGTTCTGGCTCCGCCGACAATATAGTCGAAAGAAGAAAGGCTGGAATGAACTTCAATGATCTGATTTCCGCTCACGCCGATTTTCTTCAGGGCTGCAATCAGCATTTCCTTGGTTACGGGCTCCGCAACAGTCCTCTTCTTTTTTTCCATATGTTTTTTTACCTGTAATATTCCTTTGCTATCTCAGTGCCTACTGCAGCATTGTTGAAAACCAGCTGAATATTTGCGGCAAGAGATTTGCCTTCCGTAATCTCGGCAATTCTTGCCAGCAGGAACGGCGTGCATTCCTTGCCCTTGATGCCTTTTTCATCCATATCCCTGATGGCCTGTTCAATATGGGCATTGATGAAATCAGGATCCATGGACTGATCTTCGGGAATCGGATTGGTGATCAGTACACCGCCGTCCAGTCCCAGTTCCCGCTTGGCTCTGATGATGGCAGCAGCTTCGGCCGGTGTGTCCACACGGTGATCTACCTTCAGGCCGGAAGTACGGGTATAGAAAGCCGGCAGTTCTTCCGTCTGGTAGCCCAGTACCGGCACGCCTTTTGTTTCAAGAACTTCGAGTGTCTTCGGCAGATCCAGGATCGCCTTGGCACCGGCACAGATAACAGTGACATTGGTGCGGGCAAGTTCTTCCAGGTCGGCAGAAATATCAAACGTCAGTTCAGCACCTCTGTGAACGCCGCCGATACCGCCGGTCACAAAGAATTCAACACCGCCGAGGGCAGCGATGATCATTGTCGTCGCAACTGTCGTTGCACCCCAGGACTTTTCAGCCATGATGACCGGCAGATCTCTTCTGGAAACCTTCGGAATGCTCATGCCGCGGCGGCCGAACTCCTCGATTTCTTCCGGACTCATGCCGACAACGCCGACACCGTCGATTACACCGATGGTTGCCGGAACACCGCCGTGTTCACGAACGATTTTTTCAACCGCCAGTGCCGTTTCCACATTCTGCGGGTACGGCATGCCGTGGGAAATGATGGTGGATTCCAGGGCCACCACTGCCCTTTTTTCCTTTAAAGCCTGTTCAACTTCCGGATTGACTCTGATCAGCATAAATTAACCTCCCTGATCTGCATTTCTGTGACTGCTTTCTGTACGCTTTCGCGGCTGAGACTGCGCCTGTGAACAGCATCCTGTTCAATTGTCGTAACTGCGGCACTGATGGCAAAATGCACTGCCAGCCGCGGTTCCGTTCCGTGCAGGCGTTCCGACAGGTATGCCCCGAGGAAGGAATCCCCGCCGCCGGTGGCATTGTCGAGATCGATCAGCCGGTGCGTAAACCATATTTTTTCTTTTTCTGTTCCCAATAATACACCCTGTGCCGCCATTGAGATCACTGTTTCCTTCACGCCCCTTTCAAGAAACCAGTCAAGGCTTTTTACAGCACTCTCAGGATCGCGGATCGGAATGCCGTTCAGCTGTTCAGCCTCATACATGTTCGGCTTGAAGATGCCCAGCTGCGGCAGGACATCTTTCAGCCTGACACATTTGGAGGCACTGACCGGATCGGCGGCTGTCGGACACGGCGCATGTTCAGCAATATAGCGGATGCACTCCATGTCCAGATTGGCGTCGATGACTATCATATCATTCTTTTCAAGACCTGCCAGCACCGGCTGCAGATGCTCCGGCGTCATTGCCCGCAGATTGCGCATGTCGCTCATTGCCACCTGCATGTCGTGGTTGCTGTTGAGAATGGCTATATACATGGAACTCGGAAAGGCATCGGTAACGATGCAGGCCGAGGTATCAATGCCCAGTTTTTCACAGTCTGCCTTCATCATCTGCCCGTAGCTGTCGGAAGAAAAAACCGAG
The DNA here is from genome assembly GCA_045543875.1 of Bulleidia sp. Classification (GTDB taxonomy): domain Bacteria; phylum Bacillota_I; class Bacilli_A; order Erysipelotrichales; family Erysipelotrichaceae; genus Bulleidia. Next base: position 39,382 of record JAZPXY010000059.1, on the reverse strand, counting down.
ACCAGCTGCGGCTTTTCCTCCAGCAGAGCCAGGATCTGGGCAATATTTCTGCCGACGCCGCCAAAGCTGACATTGACGATGCCGGGGTTGGAATCAAAATTCCGAAGCGGTTCGATGCTGGCTCCAAGAATATCAATATTGGAGCCGCCGATGACACAGATTCTCTCCATTGCTTCTTCCTCTCAGTGAATAATCCTGACTGCCGGTTCCATGGCCTTGCGCAGCTTTCTGACCATTTCTTCGGTTTCGGCAAGATCATGATGTTCATCCTTGAACAGCAGATAGCTTTCCAGCAGAACCTGCTTCAGTTCCATGCTGTCCTTTGGATCCATGGCCGCAAAGTCAACGCTGTTGCAGTCTTCCATCAGTTCATCCAGTTCCTTCAGCCGGCTCATCAGAGTGCTTTCCTTGGCAACCTCTTCCAGAAGAAGAGCCAGCGTCCAGGTCTCATTGACCTTCGTGCGGGTCACAATGACACCCGGGAACGGTCTTCCCCCTTCCGCAAAAGCCTTGAGCAGTTCCAGCAGATCATCGGAGCTGAGTCCGTCCATCAGCATATACTCGCCGGCATATGCCTCGTGGATGCTTTCAAGATCATCATTCAGCTGAAAAAGATCTCCGACACTGCGGCTGAGACAGCTGTCATTGATGATATACATCGCAATATCGTAGCCGATGGCAATCGTCTGATACAGATCGGCATCGGCTTCATTCATTCCGTAAAGCAGTATTTTTTTCATACTCATATTCTAGCCTATTCTCCGGCATAATTCCCGCCGAATCAGCATCAGCCTTTCTTTTTTCTGAAAATGTCATAAAATGGAATTGCATAAATAAAGGAGACATCAGAATTTATGGCAATGCCAATCTACGAATCTGCAGAAGACTATCTGGAGGCAATCCTGAGGATCCAGGAAGAAAAAGGTGTCGTTCATTCTGTAGATATTGCCGAACTGAAGCATTTTTCCAAGGCAAGTGTAAGCGTTGCCATGAAAAAGCTGCGGGAGAACGGCTATATTTCCATGGAAAAAAACGGCACTCTCACACTCCTTCCGCCGGGCCGGGAAATCGCCGAGCGGATCTATGAACGTCATCAGCTGCTGACAAAGCTGTTTGTCAGTCTCGGCGTTGATCAGAAAACAGCTGAAGATGATGCCTGCAAGGTCGAGCACGACCTCAGTGAAATCACCTTCCAGAAACTGAAGGAAGCATTCCAGAAACAGTAAAGGAGAGCAGCAGCTCTCCTTTTTCCTACAGCAGTTCCTCGGCTGTGATTTCCGGTATCCGGGAAAGAATATATTCATCCTTGCGGACATAATCTGTCGGTGCATAGTCAGGCGTGATGCGTTTCAGAATGGCATCCGCCTTTTCTTCTGTCTCCTGCAGTTCATCATTCTCAACAATGGCAGGATGCAGCAGCAGCCGGTCATGGCGGATCTTTCTGCCGTTGCCGTGCATTTCTGCGATCAGTTCTGCCTGATGCCAGCTCGGCCGCGTCCAGCCGCTGATGCGCTGGTAGGTATTCCATCTCTGATGTTCCATCCGGCACATCTTTTTCATGTTTTCTTCATTCTGCAGATATTCTTCAAGAACCGTCTTCCTGTCTTTGTCTGTTTCCCCTGCTTCTTCGAGAATATATTTCACCTTGTATTCCAGGGCAAGCGCCATTGCCAGCGAGGATTCATGATTGGCCAGCGTGTAGTATCCGGTGTCATAGAGCACTTTCCTGACATCGTCCGTTTCCGTATTCAGATAGGCCATATGCACCCTGACTGCCATCTTTTCCAGAATGGTATTGATGGCAAAGACCTGGGCATATTTCTCCGACTGACAGCCGAAATAATAGACCCGGGAATCTTTCTCATTGGTTTCGTTCAGCACCTGGAAAGTTTCATCGCGGCGAATGCGCACAGCAATCGGGCAGCAGCTGATGGTATTGTTTCTGCGGCACAGGATCCTTCTGAGCCTTTCACTGATCCGCTGGTTGGCGACATCGTCACCGCAGGCGGTGATTACCAGATCAGGATGCACATCCATTTCCCCGAAAATTCTTTCCAGGGCATAGCCGTCGGCATCTTCTTCATAGAAGCGTACATCATAATTGCGCTTTGGATCGTCAAAGCCGCTGAAATAGCTTTCCGGATCGGCATTGAGCACTTCCGGGCAGGCAAGCTTCAGGTGGTCCGCCACCCTGCGGGCATGACGGTCCACAACATGAATGACCAGTTCGCAGTCCTGCCTGTCAAACAGCCACAGGGCAGTCTTGACGCAGGCAATGCCGGTCGAGCCGGCGCCGATGACGGCAATTTCATAATGTACCCTGGGCAGAGGCATCAGGTCCTTCAGCTGATGAAACAGATAATAGGCCTGGTTATTCTGTACATTGAGGAAAGAAATCTGAATGGTCTTTTCCTTGTTTTTTGACAGATACTGGTCGATCCTGCGCACCAGTTCCCCGGAATCAGATCCGACAAAACATTTGATCTGGATGCGGTCGGCAATTTCCTGCGGCTGACTGCAGGCAAAGCGGTTCAGCTTCATGAATGCATTCAGATTTTCGTCATCATCTTCATCCATCTGATAGAACGTGTAATCTGTATTCTTATACAGTTTCAGCTTCTCCAGATCCTGTTCCCAGACGATCGTATTGATCGCACTGGCTCTTTTGATCAGATTCTCATCCTTCTCACGGCCGATCACCATGACTCTGTCATCCGGATACTGAACTGCCAGATATTCCATCAGTTCCATGCTGTTTTTGTTCAGTGATGAAAAGACATGAATATGGTCTGAACGCCGCATGACCATTCTGTCAAACAGCGACTTGGATACGGCAAGAATGAAAATCGATCCGCATACCGGTGCCAGAATGTAATACAGATACAGCAGACTCTGATACACCCGGGCCAGTGTGCCGCTCATGCCCAGGGCCGGAATCACATCTGATTCAACACTCATGCCGACAACCTTCAGAGCGGCGTTGACTGCCGAAAGAAGTGCCAGCAGCGGATCCAGGCTCAGGCGGAAATACGGATAATACAGTACTGCCGTCGCCAGTGAAATCGTCAGGGTCAGAGCCATTGACGCAACCTTCAGATCAGGATGCCTGCGGATCACAAAGATCAGGCCTGCCATGAATACGGCAGCAGATAAGACAATATATACAGCCATGTGTGATTACCCCACTGACAGCCGGTACTCCGGCTGCTCTGTTACGACTATTCTATCATAAGAAAAAGGCCTGCATATTCGCAGGCCCCTGAAGATAAAACTGCTGTTATTTGACGGTTACCTTTGTGATATGCGGGTTCATTCCTTCATACCAGTAAAGGAAGCCTTCCATATCAATGACATCGCCGACCTTCAGATTTTCAACTGCGTTATAGACTTCGGAGTTGCTGTCAGTCAGATAGGATTCGACTGTGAATGTGTACTTCTGTCCGTTCAGGGAAGCATCAAAGTACAGGTCATCGCCTTCGGTTCCGGAGTTGTCCCAGTTGTAGTAGAAAGCAGCACCATCGCCCTTGTCTTCAACAGTCAGTCCGTAGAAGCCGACTTTCTGATTCATATGATTGATCAGTTCGTCGGTGCCGAGGAAGGATGTAACATCGGTAACCGGAGCAACCCAGTTTCCGTCCACAACTTCAAATGTGCCTTCAGCGATTTCAATGACGCCGGTTCCTTCCGGCCACTGTGTCTTGGTGCCGGTGACTCTGATCTTCTGGCCTTCCGTCAGCTTCTTGTAGTCATCTTCGCTGCATGCCATACTGTAGAACAGATAGCCGCCGTTTTCATCCTGGGCATATACCGTTGCGGCATCTTCCCACCAGGACTGCTTGCCCTGTACGAATGCTTCAACAGTAACTTCCGAGCCCATTTCCGCTGCCATGAAGTCAGCATAGCTCATGACTTCAGCCGGTGCTGTTTCAGTGGTTTCAGTTGTTTCTGTTTCTGTCTCCGCAGCCGGAGCGGCAGTCTCTTCCTGCTTTGCTCCGCATCCGCCGGCGAAGAGAACAGCAATGCTCAAAACTGATGCAAATACTTTTTTCATTTCTTTCTCTCCTTGTGTAGTTCCCAGCTACATTTCCATTATAAACAATTTTCTCCTCAATTCACCTGTCAGCTCTCTGTTTTTCTGCGGCTGCGGGACTGCTCAATGGCGTATCCGATTCCCAGCAGCACCCAGATCACTGCCAGCGTAACCAGCAGGATGCGTGATTCGGAAGGCAGCGGGCCAAGATCAGCCCGGCCGGCAGATGTACTGTCCAGACTGTCAAGGTGATACAGCGAAGTCATATCCGCAAACAGCTGGTCAAGATAGGCATCGTCGATCGTTTCCTTGCGGCGCACCGACTTGGTGACACTTTCGATCATCTGGCCGGCAGCGTCACGCACCGATGTGGAACCGTTGAAAACCGGTGTGACAAATGTATGCTCAACATTGTCCATCAGCAGCTGTGATGCCTTGATCTTGATATCATAGTGCTCATTGTTGTCGGTTCCGATCAGCGACAGATATTCCTTGTAGGCATCGGAATTCTGGGCTTTCTTCGTAACCGGCACATACCCTTCTGTCTCGGCATACGGTATCTGAACATCATTGCTCAGAAGATACTGGGCAAACAGCCAGGATGCCAGGACTTCCTGGGGATCCTGCTTGTTGAAGACACAGACGGACGGCCCCTGGGAAATCATTTTCGGATCAGACGGATCAAACTGCGGCACCGTCATGACTTCGGTTTCAAATTCCACAAAGCGGTCGGCGCTGATATCAGACAGCGGCGCATAGGTTCCCATCCAGGTGGAACCGGCTGTGGAGTCAATCGCAAACAGGCACTGTCCGGCATTCAGGAAGTTCGCCGGATAGCTGGAAATCTTGAAGGTTGAGAACGCTCTGGTGCGGCCGTGCTCGCTGATCATCTTCAGCAGTTCTTTGGTCGTGTCATTGAACATCAGGATCTCGCCGCTGTCACTGGAATAGCCGGATCCTTTCTGTTCAATCATCTGAATCATCATGTTGTCAGTAGACTTGTAGATGATGGGAATCATGACTTTCTGGCCGTTGACCTTGAAGAGATCATTTTCATCCTTGGCCATTGCTGCTTCGGCAACTTCAAACATGAAGTCCCATGTCAGTGTCTCTGGCAGCGTGTAGCCAAGCTTCTCCACATAGGTGCGGTTGACATAGACGGCTTCGGTGGAGCGCATGTAAGGCAGTGCATAGTAATGATCCTGGAAAGAACATTCCTGCAGAAACTGCGGGACAATTTCTTCCTGCTTCACCGAATCAAACTTCACCTCGCTGCCGCCAAGTCCGTATTTTTCATTGCTGAACAGATCATCCAGCGGAATGACGGCATTGCCGGTCAGATAGGTGGCAATGTGGTCAGGATAGGTAATGCAGATATTAGGCGTGGTATCGGTTGCAATATTGGTAATGACATCATTGTAGATTTTGCCGTAATCCGTATACAGACGCAGATTGACATGAATGTTCGGATACAGCTTCTCAAAATCCTGAATGGACTGTTCATAGATCATCGTCTGGGTCTTGTTGGTATCATTCTTGGCCCAGAAAGTGATTTCATATTCACGGCCGGTATCAAATTCTTCCGGAATGGCAAACTGTGCCGTCGCCGAAGAACCATGGCATCCGCTCAGGATACTGCCGGCGAGCAGCGCCGCAAACAGCACTCTGCATGTCTTTTTCATCCCTTCGTTCCTCCTCTGGATACCCCGGCCATGATCTTCTTGTGGAAAATCAGGAAGAGGATGATCAGCGGAACCGAAATAACGACAACAGCCGCCATCATGGCCGGAATGTTCTCACGTCCGAAGCCGCTCTCGCGAATGGTCTGAATACCGTTGGAAACCAGAAAATACTCCTGCTTGTCGGTGATCAGGCGCGGCCATACATAGGAATTCCAGCATTCGATGATCTTCAGAATGGTAATGGTAACAATGGTCGGCGAGCAGATCGGAATCATCACCTTCCACAGATATTTGAAATCAGAAGTTCCGTCGACCTTGGCAGCCTTGTATAGTTCATCCGGCACCTGCTCAAAATTCTCTTTCAGCAGATAGATATAAAAGATTGATGTGACCGAAGGCAGGATCAGACCCCAGAAGGTATTGCGCATGCCCCAGTTGGTAATGGTTACGAAATTGGTGATGATGACCAGTTCATTCGGGATCATCATCAGCGACAGGAACATGCCGAACGTCATGTCCCGGCCGGCGAACTTCAGTCTGGCAAAGGCATAGGCGGCCAGAACAATGACTGCCAGCATGATGGCCGTTGTGGCCAGAGTAAAGATAATGGTGTTGGTAAAATATCTTGCCAGCGGCACCGCCGTAAAGGCTTCCCGGTAGTTTTCCAGCGTCGGGTGGGCCGTAAAGAACTGAGGAATGTATTCGCCGTTGTAGGCACTGTAGCTTTTGACTGATGTCAGCAGCATCCAGTAGAACGGGAACAGAACAACCACAGCCCAGAAGCCCAGCAGGACATAGGTCACGGTTTTGAGGATCCTGTCATTCCGCTTCTGTGCCTTTTCAATTTTCATGTATTCACTGTTTGTTGTCATACATTCACCTCATCAGAAGACTTCCGACTTCCTGCTGATCAGAAGATTGATGCAGGTAATCGTCAGAACGATTGCAAACAGGATCAGGGCTGCGGCCGAAGCATAGGACGGATAGCCGCCGCCGTTTCCGTACAGCATGTCATAGACATAGCCGACAATCGTATTCATGCCGGCCGCATTCAGGTCGGTTCCAAACAGCGCAACCGCATCCGAATAGGCCTTGAAGGCGCCGATAAAGCCGGTGATGATCAGATAGAACAGCATCGGTGCGATCATCGGCAGCGTGATCTTCGTGAAGATCCGCCAGCGCGAGGCGCCGTCGATCTTGGCGGCCTTGTAATAATCCGGATTGACCGATGCCAGAGCACTCGTCAGGATCAGGATCTTGAACGGCAGAACCACCCAGACCGTATAGAAGCAGAGCACAAACATCTTGGCCCAGTAGGGACCGTCAATAAAGTCGACCGATGTGCCGCCGAAGCTCTGGATCAGAAGATTCACCAGGCCGTCACTGTAGGCTGTCTTCTTGAACAGGATCATGAAGACGAGACCGACTGCCAGCGTATTGGTAACATACGGCAGGAAGAAGATCGTCTGAAACAGTTCCTTCAGCTTTTTGATGGAATTCAGCCCGACCGATATCAGCAGGGCAATCCCGGTTGAAAGCGGAACGGTAATAATGACAAGAATAAATGTATTCTTCAGAGCCTGAATGAAATACGGATCATGCAGGACATAGGAATAGTTATACAGGCCGATGCCGAATGATGTCTGGGATGCGGAATTGTATCCTTCCTCAACCGAATAGACAAGGACATCGAAGAGCGGATAGATCATGAAGACGGCAAGGAATGCCAGTGCCGGCAGCAGATATATCCATCCTTTCAGTGACTTCTTTTCCATATGTCACCTCTCACTCCGAAAGACTGCAGTTCAGAGCTTCTTCCGTATCATCTGCAAACAGAACTGTCTTGAACGGCTTCAGGGCAAAGCGAACCGTTTCCCCTTCCACCTTATTTTCGGCACTGATGATGGAAACAACCGTATCATTGAGCGATGCCGGATGCGAAGATACGACACTGGTGTCTCTGCCCATGACCTGAACACCGATCTTTGTGCACTTCAGCGGACCGTCGGCATCGAGAATGAATCCTTCCGGACGGACGCCGACAATCACTTTTCTGTCTTCCAGATCTGTTTTCAGCACCGCATCCTCACCGATGTACAGCATATGATCCTTCACCTCACCGCTGAAGATATTGATCGGCGGCGTGCCGAGGAATTTGGCGACGAACAGATTGATCGGATGATCATAGACGGTCTGCGGCGCATCGATCTGCTGGATGATGCCCTCTTTCATGACAACAATCTGGTCCGAGATGCTCATGGCTTCTTCCTGATCGTGGGTAACAAAGACAGTTGTAATGCCGGTCTCGCGCTGAATGCGGCGGATCTCTTCACGGGTCTGCAGACGCAGTCTGGCATCGAGGTTTGACAGCGGTTCATCCAGAAGCAGAACCCGCGGTCTTTTCACCAGGGCTCTGGCAATGGCAACACGCTGCTGCTGACCGCCTGACATCTGTGCCGGCTTGCGTTTCAGATACTTTTCGATCTGCACCAGATGGGCAGCCTCCAGTGCCTTTGCATTCATTTCTTCCTTGCTGAGACGGTCTTTCCCCTTCAGGTTTTCCAGCGGGAAAAGAATATTCTGAAGCACCGTCATATGCGGATACAGAGCATAGCTCTGAAAGACCAGTCCGACCCCGCGGTGTTCCGGCGGCAGATCTGTGACGTCGTCATCTCCGAAGAAGATTCTTCCGCTCGTCGGCGTTTCCAGACCGCTGATCAGATTCAGAGTCGTGCTCTTGCCGCAGCCGGAAGGCCCCAGCAGGCCGATAAGCTTGCCGTCCGGTATTTCAAAAGTAAAATTATTGACCGCAGTGACATCCGGCCCCTTGTCACGGCTCGGGTAGATCTTGGTAAGATTCTGAAGCACAACTTTCATATGCAATTATCCCCTTTCATGCAGGTCAGGCCTGCCATGAACATTTCTGATTCAATTGTATACTCCCGACAGTCCCGTGCGCAAAAGAAAACATGCCTTTTCAGGCATGCTCAGAATTCTTCTGCCCAGTCCGGACAGCATTCTGCCGGCAGTTTCTGTTCAATGACATAGCCGGCATGGATCAGTACATCTTCACGCCAGCGGTCAGCCATCAGATAAAAGCTGCCCGGCTGCCAGTCTTCGGTGTCAGAAAGCCAGGCCGGAAGACACATGCAGGGACTGCCGGAAATCGGCGCAAAGTTGCTTTTGGGCCGGCTTCCGCAGCTCAGCAGGCAGTCCAGGCCATGTTCTTTCAGAACACCCTGAAGTCCCTTTTCAGAATCGCGGCCAAGTTCGATGCGCTTTCTGATATATGCGCTTTCTGACAGCTGCCCGCTTTTCTCCTGACTGCTCTCCAGCAGATCCTGGCCGTGCACCAGGCATCTGTCCGCATGTTCGCGGTTGAAGGCAATGATATCAGCCAGTGAACGGCAGGCACTTCCGTGCCGGCTCAGATACAGGTCCAGTCCGTACCGGAATTCATGCATCAGGGCTTCTGTTTCATCCAGATACAGTTCATCCATCGTTACATCAGTCACCTCGGCTCCGGCATCCCGCAGAATCGTGCGGGCTCTTTCCAGAGCTTCCTTTTCCCGATCGGTGCAGTCTTTGTCATAGATGCCGATGCGCAGGCCGGCAAGATCTGTATTCAGGGCAGACACATAATCACCGATCTCCTGGGTTTTTGTGGCCGCATCCTGTTCGTCCGGACCGGCAATTGCCTGCAGGACAAGGGCGGCATCGGTAACACTTGTGCACATCGGTCCGGCTGTATCCTGGATATGGCTGATCGGCAGGATGCCGCTGCGGGAAACAAGTCCGACCGTCGGCTTGATGGAGACAATGGCATTGGCAATCGCCGGCGACATCAGTGATCCGTCCGTTTCCGTGCCGATTGCAAACGGCACAAAGCGGGCTGCCACCGCCACTGCCGAACCGCTGGAACTGCCGGAAGGATCGACCCCCGGCACATACGGATGCACGACCTGGCCGTTCATTGATCCATAGCCGGAAGGCATATCCTGACGGGACATGAAATAGGCAAATTCAGAAAGATTCGTCTTGCCGAGAATCAGTGCCCCGGCTTCCTTCAGCCGTTTTGTGACAGCCGCATCCTCGTCGGCAATCAGATCATGAAGCGCATAGGATGAAGCAGTCGTATGCATGTTTCTGACATCAATATTGTCCTTGAGCAGAACCGGTACTCCGTGCAGCGGTGAACGTCTGCCGCTTTTTCTGATTTCTGCATCAATGGCATCAGCTTCCGCCAGGGCATCGGCATTGATCTGTGCCACACTGTTCAGCTTCCGGCCGTCACCGTCTTCGGCAGCAATTGCCGCAAGACATTTCAGCGTCAGCTGGCGGCAGGTCCACTTTCCCTCTTCAATTCCCTTTGACAGTTCTTCTATGGTCATATCTTCCCTCTTTTCTCTGTTTCATCGTACGAAACAGACTGTTTCACTGCAAATGCCATGCCCGCAAAAAAAGCAGACCGGAGTCTGCTTATGCTTTCTGAAGTTTTGTCTGCAGGGCTTCCAGAGCCGATACGATGACCTCGGCAAATGTCGGATGGCCGTGAATGATCTGCAGTGCTTCATCCACTGTCATACCTTCAGCAATCATGGCGGCCGGCTCCTGGATCAGATCGGTGGCTCTTTCACACATCATGACGGCACCAAGAATCTTTCCGGTTTCCTTTTCCGCTGTAATCTTGACAAAGCCGCGCTCACCGCCGGCAATCAGCGATCTGGCATTCGCCATTGTATTGGCCTTGCCGCTGATGCAGGCAGTTCCCTGCCCCTGTGCTTCTTTTTCGCTCAGTCCGACAGATGCGATTTCCGGTGAGGTATAGACACCGGAAGGAATCACCTTCAGATTCCGGTGACTGTCAGTACCGGCAATTTGGGCTACTGCATTGACTGCCATCGCCATGGCTGTATGCGCCAGCTGGGGATAGCCGGCAGCCGCGTCGCCGATGGCATACAGGCCGTCGATATCTGTTTTTCCGCAGGCATCGGTGATAATGCGTCCCTTTTCCATGGCCGGTGCTGTACCTGCAAAAAGATCAGTCGATGCCCGGCGGCCGGCAGCAACCAGAATTCTCTCAGCTGAAACCGTCTTTGTCACACCCTTCTCTTCATAGGTCAGGCACAGGCCTTCTTCTGTCTTTTCAATTTTTCTGGCAAAAGCTTTGCAGTGGACATCGATGCCGCGCTTCTTGAAAAGCACTGCCAGACTTCTGCCGGCTTCACTGTCCAGCGTCGGCAGCAGATTGTCCATCGCTTCCAGAACCGTCACCTTTGTACCGAAGGATTCATAGATGCCGGCAATTTCGCAGCCGATCACACCGCCGCCGATAATGATCAGACTGGCAAACACCGGCACATCCCTGAGAATGTCATCACTGCTGATGACACCTTCCTGATCACACCCTTCAATCGGCAGAACAGCCGGCACACTGCCGCTGGCAATGATGACATGGTCAGCCGTCAGTTCTGCTTCCCCGGCCCGTACGGTATGACCGTCGATGACCGAGGCGCGGGCATTGATCACTTCAATGCCGGATGCCTTCAGCTGTTTTTCCAGACCGCTGCGAAGCGTGCTGACAACCGTTTCCTTTTTGGCATTGAGAGCCGGAATATCAAGTTCACTGCCGGCAATGACGATACCGTCCCGGGAAGCATTTTTCATTTCACGGTAAAGATCGGCGGTATGAACCAGTGTCTTGGTCGGAATACAGCCGCGGTTCAGACATGTGCCGCCGATTTCCCTTTCCTCGATCAGTGCCGTTTTCAGTTTATTTGCGGCTGCTTCAAAGGCTGCCGTATAGCCGCCCGGTCCGCCGCCGATGATAATCAGATCATACTGCATTCTATTCCTCCCGATTCCGGATCCATTCCGCGATATCCCGGAATTCTTCCCTGCCCTGCGGCAGAGCATTGCTTATTGCTGTGCGTGTATACAGAACTCCCTTCAGGCTCTGTTTCAGATCATCCGCAAGATTTTCATCCATGGCATCTGTCCAGACGGAAAGATCGCTGATCCTTCCTTCCCTGACAATGCATTCGAGACGGATTCCGCCCCATGCAAAACGGGTTTCCAGAACCTGATCAAAAGGCGGATTTTTGCCGAAGGTCCATTCCTTTGACGCAAACCGCTGTTCTTCCTGCTGCAGAAGAGTCCGGTCAATGACGAAATCATCTTCTGCTTTCAGCCCGTATGTTTCTTCGGCACATTCCGTAATCAGCCGGCACAGGATATCAATATCTGCCTTATCACAGATCTCCTTCAGGTTCATGACCCGGCTGCGCACCGAATCCACGCCCTTGGCCTGCAGCTTCAGGGGATCGGGATTCAGATACAGCTTCATCTTTTCCAGATCACTGTTCACCAGCAGTGTACCGTGCTGGCAGGAAAAGCCGTGATGATGACGGTAGGCATTGCCGGATACCTTGCGGCTGTGCACAAGGATATCATTGCGGCCGCTCATTTCCGCCGCAATGCCAAGCTTCTGCAGAGCCCGGACAATGACATCTGTCTGTACTGCAACATCGTAATTGTCATCATCGGCAATCATCGTAAAGTTCAGATTGCCGAGATCATGATACACTGCACCGCCGCCGGAAGGACGGCGCACAATCGTTACGCCGTCCCGTTCCGTATTCTTTAAATTGCATTCTTTCCAGATGTTCTGGTTGCGGCCGATGACAACGGTATTGTCATTCTGCCACAGATAAAGAATCATCTGATTTTTCCGTACCGTTTCCAGAAGTACTGCCTCTGCCGCCAGATTATGACGGGGATCGGTGCCTTCCGCCCGGATCACGGAAAGCTGCTCAATCATCAAATCTGTACCGCAGAACCGGATGTCTTGCGGCTTTGACTTCATCAGGTCGTGTGATCGGTGAATGCAGCGGAGTATGGTGCATCGCTTCCGGATCCGCCTTGGCCTTCGCATGGATTTCCAGGAAGGCAGCCGCAGCCGCATCCAGGGTTTCCTTGGATTCGGTTTCGGTCGGCTCGACCATCAGCGCTTCATGTACGTTCAGCGGGAAGTACATTGTCGGCGGATGCATGCCGTAATCCTGCAGAGCCTTGGCAATATCCATGGCACTGACGCCGATTTCCTTCTTCATTCCTTCCAGAGTCAGAACGAATTCGTGCATGCAGACACCCTTGTTGGTGACATCATATGTGCCTTCCAGCAGATGTTTCAGATAGTTGGCATTGAGCACGGCATTTTCGGCAACAGCCGGAACACCTTCCCTGCCCAGAGTCAGAAGATAGGTCAGTGCCTTGACGACAACCAGGAAGTTGCCGTGGAAGCCGCGTACGGCACCGATGCTTTCCTTGCCTCTTTCCTGCCATCTGTATTCACCGTTTTCAAAGACAACCTTTTCACCCGGCAGATACGGTTCCAGGAAGGATTTGCAGCCGACCGGACCGCTGCCCGGACCGCCGCCGCCGTGCGGGGTGGAGAAGGACTTGTGCAGATTCAGATGAATGCAGTCAAATCCCATATCACCCGGTCTGGCAATGCCCATGACGGCATTCAGGTTGGCGCCGTCATAGTAGCAGAGACCGCCGGCTTCATGAACGATATCGGTGATCTCACGGATATGCTTATCGAAAATACCGAGGGTATTCGGATTTGTCAGCATCAGGCCGGCCGTATCTTCGCCGCAGGCTTCACGCAGTCTGTCGAGATCGACGCAGCCGTCTTCAGCTGAAGGAATGTTGACAACCGTAAATCCGCACATGGCCGAGCTGGCCGGATTGGTTCCGTGGGCACTGTCGGGGACAATGATCTTGGTGCGGGCGGTATTGCCGTGCAGTTCATGATATCTCTTGATCAGCATCAGGCCGGTCAGTTCGCCGTGGGCGCCGGCTGCCGGCTGGAACGTCATGGCATTCATGCCGGTGATCTCGCAGAGATACTTTTCGGCTGTTGCCAGTACTTCCAGGCATCCCTGCACATGATCCTGCAGCGGATGCACATCGGCAAAGCCTTCCAGGGAAGCTGCCTGCTCATTGATCTTCGGATTGTATTTCATCGTACAGGAGCCGAGCGGATAGAAACCGTCATTGACGCCGAATGTCTGTTTCGCCAGTTCGGTATAGTGCCTGCTGATATCGGTTTCCGACAGTTCCGGAAGATGCAGCGGCTGCCGACGGGTCTTTTCCGGTGTTCTTGCCGGAACATCGCATTCCGGCAGGATACTGCAGTGTCTGCCCGGAACACTTCTTTCAAACAATGTCTTCATGCCGACACCTCCTTCACCAGGGCATCAATATCAGCCTTGCTGTTGAGTTCCGTTGCACACCAGAGAATGCCGTTTTCCACCGGCAGGCCGCCGAGGATTCCCTTTTCATCCAGTCTGGCAAGCAGGGCTTCAGGATCGTCACAGGCAGTGACGAACTCATTGAAGAAATCAGCTTCATAGATGCGCTTCAGGCCTGCCTCTTCCAGCCGGTCTGCCAGATAGTGGGCCTTGGAATAGCACTGCCGTGCTGCTTCCTTCATGCCTTCCGGTCCCATAGCCGCAAGATATACCGATGCCGTCAGGGCACAGAGTGCTTCGTTGGAACAGACATTGGAAGATGCCTTTTCCCTGCGGATATGCTGTTCACGGGCCTGCAGGGTCAGAACGAATGCTCTTCTTCCCTCTGTATCTTCCGTCTCACCGACAATACGGCCCGGCAGTTTTCGCATCAGTTTTGTACTGGTCGCCATAAAGCCCAGGTACGGACCGCCGAAGGACAGCGGCATGCCGAGCGGCTGGCCTTCGCCTACCGCAATGTCAGCTCCGCATTCAGCCGGTGTTTCCAGCAGGCACATGGCAAACGGCTCACATCCGGCAATGACCGTCAGGCCGAATCCGTGGGCGGTTTCACTGATCGTCCGCAGATCTTCAATGACGCCGTAATAGTTCGGCTGCTGCACGTAGATGCAGGTAGCTTCGCCATCAAGCAGAGAAAGATCGGTGCGGCCGTCCTTTGCCGGCAGCACGCATACTTCCTCGCCGGCTGCCCAGCAGTAGGTGCGGATGACCTTCAGGGTATCGGGATGCACAGCGGCCGAAACAAATACTTTTTTCTTCTTCGGCGAGCGGCACATACTGACAGCTTCGGCTGCCGCAACTGCCCCGTCATAGACGGAGGCATTGGCAACTTCCATGCCGGTCAGTTCGCAGATCATCGTCTGATATTCAAAGATGGACTGCAGCACGCCCTGGGATATTTCAGCCTGATACGGTGTATAGGCTGTGACAAATTCTTCCTTGTTTACAACGCTTTTCACGATGGCCGGAATGTAGTGCTGATAGGCTCCGGCCCCGCGGAAGACAGATTCATAAACCTTGTTCTGCGATGCGATGCGGCGCATCGTCTTCGCTGTTTCCAGTTCGGAAAGTCCTTCCGGAAGGTTCAGTTCTCCCTGCAGTTTCAGATCTTCCGGCACATCCCGGTACAGATCAGCCAGCGATGAAAAACCGGCTTCTTTCAGCATTTCCTCCTGCTGGCTGACAGTGGAAGGAATATAGCTTCCCATCTCAGTGTTCCTCTTCGGCGCAGACTTTCTCGTATGCTTCGGCATCCAGCAGATCTTCTGCTCCGCTGACATCCTTCAGTCTGAACAGCCACGCTCCGTACGGATCGTTGTTGATCAGTTCCGGGCTGTCAAGAAGTTCCTCATTGACTTCCGTGACAGTGCCGTTTACCGGTGCATAGACATCGGATACTGCCTTGACGGATTCAACGTCACAGATCGTTTCATCCTTGACGGCTTCGGCATCAACGTCCGGCAGATTGACGAAAACCAGATCGCCCAGAGCATCCTGTGCGAAATCGCTCAGTCCCACTTCACATTCTGTTTCAGATGTGAAACGTACCCATTCATGGGTTTTTGCATACTTCAGTTCTTTTGGTGTGTTCATGATTATCCCTCCCTTTTATAAAACGGCAACGGTGTTACCTTTCCTTCAATTCTTCTGCCGCGTACGTCGACAGTGACTTCCGTGCCCGGTTCATATGCTTCATCGGTCAGAGCCATGGCATAGGCGCCTTTCAGATACGGGCAGTGTGTGCCGGATGTCGTATGACCGATCAGCTTATCCCCGAGATAGACATCGCAGTGCTCTCTGGCAATGCCGCGGCCGGTGATCTGTATGCCGATGCGGTGACGGTTGGTTCTGGCCATCATGGCATCACGGCCGATGAAATCCTTGTTCAGCTTCACGCCGAAGTCCAGTCCGGTCTCGAGCGGGCTGACGGTCTCGTCCATCTCATGTCCGTACAGCGGCATGGCAGCTTCCAGACGCAGCGTGTCGCGGGCGCCGAGTCCGCACGGGACGACTCTTTCATCTTTCAGCAGTTCGCGCCACAGCAGAACGGCATCTTCCGGCCGGCAGTAGATTTCAAATCCGTACTCGCCGGTATAGCCGGTCTGGGAAACAATGACATCCTTTCCCAGAATCTGGGTTCTGATAAAGCTGTAGTACTTTTTCGGCAGTTCCGTATACTTTCCGAGCACCTCGCCGGACAGCGGGCCCTGCAGAGCCAGCTGGGCATAGTCATCGGAAACATCCGCGAATTCCACTTCCCCAAACAGATGATCCCTGATCCAGGCGACATCCTTATGACGGTTGGACGCATTGACGACAACAAAGAAATCATCCTCACCCATCCGGTAGACGATCAGATCATCAACACAGCCGCCGTCTTCATAGCACATGACGCCGTAGCGGACTCTGCCGTTTTTCAGGTTCGTGTAGTCGTTGGTAAAAATGAAATTGATGTTGGCCAGGGCATCCTTTCCCCGGAAGGTGACTTCACCCATATGCGACACATCAAAAAGGCCGACGCCTTCCCGCACCGCCATATGCTCTTTGATCACCCCCGTCGGATACTGGACAGGCAAATAATAGCCGGCAAAATCGACAATTCTGCCGCCCAGGGCAGCATGTTCCTCATAGAGAGGCGTTTTACTTGTCATATTGTTATTATCCTCCGAAGACAAACCATGTTTCTTCTCTAACATTGTATCGTAAAAACAGCAGTTGCGAGACAATTCTGCATGAAAAGAGATTTCATGGGCATGTTTTGCAAATCAGATTCATAAATCCGCTACAATGTTGCGAAAGGAGACCTGCAGAATGAAGATGAAAGCCCTGAAGGCAGCCTTTCCGTATACGATTCCGATATTTGCCGAATTCTGGTTTCTGGCTCTTGCCTACGGCATCTACATGAATGTTTCCGGCTTTTCTTTCTGGTATCCGCTGCTGATGAGCATCACGATCTTCGGCGGCTCACTGGAATTTGTCGCCGTCAGCATGCTGCTGGCGCCGTTTGCACCCCTGCAGACCTTTATCATGGCCCTGATGGTGCAGGCACGGCATCTGTTTTACGGCATCTCGATGCTGGATAAATACAGGGATATGGGATGGAAAAAGATCTATCTGATCTTTGCCATGTGCGATGAATCCTTTTCCATCAACTATACGGCCGAGATTCCCGAAGATGTTGACCGCGGCTGGTTCTACTTCTGGGTCTCCCTGCTCAATCAGTCCTACTGGGTCAGCGGTGCTCTGGTCGGAGGCCTGGCCGGATCCCTGCTGAATTTCAATACCGAAGGCCTGGACTTTGTCATGACCGCCATGTTTGTTGTCATCTTCATGGAACAGTGGATGAAACAGAAAAAGCATCTGACCGGACTGATCGGCATCGGCTGCACGGCCCTGTGCCTGTATCTGTTCGGCAGCACCTCCTTTATGGTGCCGGCCATGATCATGATCCTTGTCATTCTGCTTGCCTTCCGCAGGCCGCTGGAAAAGGAGGTTATCTGACATGAGTCCGATGACACTGATGCAGCAGATCCTGACCATTGCCCTGTGCGTGCTGGCAACCATGACTACCAGATTCCTTCCCTTCCTTGTCTTTTCCGGAAAGAAGGAAACACCGGAAACGGTGCAGTATCTGGGCAGGGTTCTGCCCCTGGCCGTCTTCGGCATGCTGGTGGTCTACTGCCTGAAAAATGTATCTTTCCTTTCCGGCAGCCGCGGCATTCCCGAGCTTGCCGCAATTGCCGTCACTGTTTTCTTCCACCGCTGGAAACGGCAGATGCTGCTGTCGATCGCAGCCGGAACAGTCTGTTATATGTTTCTGATTCAGACCATTTTCTAAAGGATTGTTTTCCGTGTAAAATATGTATATAATGCAATGCTAAAAAGAAAGGCATGTACAGGAGGCAATCATAATGGACAGCAAAAAAATAATCAGAGATGAATCGCTTCTCGAAGTTGCCGGCGGCAAATGGACATTTGAGACACTGACCCCGGAAGAAAAGGAAGAATTCAACAGAGTAAATGAAGCCCTCACCGATGAATGGGATTATGTCGGATACAACAATTTCATCCGCAGAATGAACGCCAAGTACGGTGAATAAGTCAAAAAAACCGATGATTCAAATCATCGGTTTTTCTGTGCCTATTCCTTAAAGGATTCGGCTGTCTTGTTGATGACACGCAGGGCATTCAGCGTGCGCGGATAGCCGATATACGGAATATTGCGGGAAATGACCTTGATCAGTGTTTCCCTGTCTGTGCCCAGACGCAGGTTGCCGGTCACATGGGAAGCCAGCTGCGGCTCACAGCCGCCCTGGGCATACAGGAAGCAGAAGGTGATCAGTTCTCTCATCTTCAGATCCAGGCCCTTGCGGGTGTAATAGTCACCGAAGCAGTTGGCTGCCAGCCAGGTATTGATGTGTCTGGTTTCTTCCGGTCCGCTCTTCCAGAAATCCTTCATATAGTCGCCGAAGATCTTTACCTGTGCTTCCGATCCTTTTTCTCTTCTGTTTTCCGGTGTCGTTGTTGTGCGCGGTTCATCGGAAACGATGATGCCGTTCTCCGCAAACACTTCATTGCATGCCTTCAGGAACGGGAAGACACGGCCGATTCCCAGATAGGCGGCTGCCTGATAAACTGTTTCCTTGATCTCAACCGGATCAACACCGAAGTTCAGGGCAGCGCCGACCATGATGCGGAATTCGTCAACACCGCCGCATCCGAGCAGAACTGCCAGGGTGCTGATCATGGCTGTACGGTCATCCAGATCATTCTGACTGACAACTTCGTCCATGGCAAAGTTGGCAAACAGTTCAAAGAACTCCGGATCACTCTTGGCGAACGGGCCCTCCTGATTGTTTCTCATCTTTTCTCTGTAGCTCTCAGCTTTTGCATTCACTGCCATAACAGTATTTCCTCCTTATTTTCTGTTTTACAGCTGTTCGGGAAACTGCTTTTTCAGCATTTCCGCAAATTCTTCAATATAGTAACCGGAATTGTCCAGACTCCAGAAGGCACAGTAGCGCCGGTATACCTGCCGGTCACGGCGGTACAGCGGAACCCTGCGGATGATGCCGGAAGGCATTTCATCGAAGTTGCCTTCGATCGGCAGGAAGCCTTTTCCTGCCAGCATCAGCATCCGGCCTTCTTCCAGACTGCCGGCAATCACATACTGGCCGCCGAAGCCGAGGATTTCACGGTAGAATTCCTTGTCGGTTTCCTCCTGGCCGGGTGAAGTGATCAGAATGCACGGCTTGTCCTCAAGTTCATCCATCGTGATTTTTTCCAGCGAGGCCATGAAGCTTCCCGCCGGCACTTCCACATATCCCTTCTGTTCCGTGAGGATCAGATTGCTGTAACTGTCCGAGAATGCCCGGCGCTGATCATTCAGCACCAGATCGATTTCGTCTGCCACCAGTTTTTCATACAGTTCTTCATGCGTTCCGGCAAAGATCGTTATATCCACTTTCGGATATTTTGCGGCAAATTCTGCCAGTGCCATCTGAAACTCATGACCGCCGTAATTCTTCAGGTAGCCCAGGCGCAGCACTGCATTTTCATCCAGGGCAATGCGCCGGCTTTCTTCGCAAAGTTTTCTGACATCGCTGACAATCGAAAGACTGCGGTCATAAAAATACTGGCCGGCTGGTGTCAGTTCAAATGATCTGCTGCGTCTGATCAGCAGGTCAAAGCCCAGTTCATCCTCCAGCGCCCGGATCTGCTGGGAAATTGCCGACTGCGATATATGGCACTGATCAGCCGCTTCCGTAAATGATGCGCACTGCACAACTGCCTGAAAATACCTGATCTGTCTTAACAGCATACTATTTCCCCTGCCACCATTATACCAAAAAAAGGGCCATGCCCCTCACGGCACATGACCCGGATCAGTTATTACTTTTCAAACAGTGCTGCTGCATCCTTCAGCAGACTGCGGATCGGCAGATGCTGGGGACAGACACGTTCGCATTTGCCGCAGCGGATACATTCGGAAGCCTTGCCGTTGTCTGCTGTCAGCACATTGCTGTAGTAGAAGTCGGCATTCCAGTCACCGAACGTCTTTTTGGAATTATAGGCTGAGAAGATATCGGGAATCAGAATCTTCTTCGGGCAGGAGCTTTCCTCGATGCAGTAGCGGCAGGCCGTGCAGGGAATCATGTTCAGGGAGTCAAATACGGCACAGACCTTTCTGACTGCTTCCTGTTCCTTTTCATTCAGCGGCCGGAAGTCTTCCATGAAAAAGACATTGTCCTGCATCTGTTCCAGACTGCTCATGCCGGAAAGAACAACACGGATGTTCGGGAAGCCGGCTGCAAAGCGGATGGCGTAGCTGGCATTGGAACCGCCCTGCAGTTCATCAAAGATCTTCTGGGCTTCTGCCGGCAGACTGACCAGACTGCCGCCCTTGACCGGCTCCATGACCAGAACCGACTTGTCATGTTTCTCACAGACTTCATAGACCTTGCGGGATTCCACCGAAGCACTTTCATAGTCCAGATAGTTGAACTGGATCTGAACAATTTCAATTTCCGGATATTCACTCAGAATCTGATCGAGAACTTCTGCCTTGTCATGGAAGGAAATGCCGACATGCTTTACCAGGCCTTCCTTCTTCAGTTCAAAGGCTGTCTCATATGCCCGGCACTGCTTGTACTTTTCAAATACCTTGGCATTCTGGGCATGCATCAGATAGAAATCAAAATAATCAACACCGCAGGCTTCCAGCTGGCTTTCGAACAGCGGCCGGATATCTTCCTGCTTATTGAAGTAGGAACCTGTCAGCTTGTCCGTCAGAATATATTTTTCACGCGGATAGCGGGAAGTCAGGCATGCCTTCAGTGCCGTTTCACTGCGGCCCTGAATATAGCCGTGGGCTGTATCAAAGTAATTGAATCCATGTTCGATGAAATAATCGACCATTCTGGAAGTTTCTTCCAGATCGACCTCACCGTCCTTCATGGGCAGACGCATGCAGCCGAAGCCGAATCTGCGATTGATAAATTCAAACTGTTCCATCACACCCTCCTTTTTCTTTACAGGCACATTCTGTAGATATTGACGACATCCTCAGGTGTCAGATCCGCAAACCCGCGGATAACACCGCCGGCACCGCAGGCTGTCTGATAGGCCGGTACGGTATAGATTGTTGTCGAATCTTCGAAGCTGCAGACCGAACGGATTGCCGGTCCGCCGAAACCGGTCTTCTCTTCTGTTTCCAGATTGGAAATGACACAGCTGGCATCCATTTCCGAACCGGTGCTTGCCATGGTCGGAACAGCATAGACCGGCAGGGCATCCGTAATCGGCTTTCTTGCCCTGACCAGATCCCAGCAGTTGTCCGTATCGGCCTTTGCCAGGGCGGCAATTGCCTTGGCGCTGTCGATGGCGGAACCGCCGCCGATGCCGATCACGGCATCGATCTGATTGTCCCTGCACATCCGGCCGCCGATATTGATATCGGTATAACGGGGATTCGGCTTGACGAGATCATAATCGAAGATCTCGATATCTTCCTTTTTCAGTTCGCTGACAATACGGTCATACAGTCCGACTCTTTTAACCGTGGAGCCGCCGTATACCAACAGGATACGGTGTCCTGCATTAATGACTTCCGATGACAGTTTTGAAAGTGCTTCTTTGCCGAAATGGACCTAAGTTGTGTTCTGAAATGAAAAGTCGTTCATCATATTCTCTCCTTATTTCACATTCTGAACGGCAAATGCCGCTGTTTTTGCTTCACTGTGAGATGCTTCCAAGCCGCGGACGGCAAGACCTTCCCTGACATCGGCACCCGGGCATTCCTTCCGGATGTCTTTGACGGATGTGCCGAGGCCGCTTCCTTCATTGGTACAGAACGGAACAATCTTCTTTCCGCTGAAATCAAAGGCATCCAGGAATGTGAATACCGGCATCGGTGCCGTTCCCCACCAGTTCGGATAGCCGAGGAAAATCACGTCATACTGATCAATGCTTTCCGGAAGCTTCTTCAGGGCCGGTCTGGCACTGCTTTTCTTTTCGGCCATTGCCTCTTCCGTGCAGGCATGATAGTCAGCCGCATATTCCCTGACTGTTTCCAGTTCGAAGAGATCGCCGCCGACGGCCTTCTGAATATATTCGGCAACACGTTCCGTATTGCCCTTGGCAATGGAGCGGATCTCTCCGCCGAAATAGTTTTCTCCTTTTCTTGAATAATATACTGTAAGTACATTTGTCATCTGTACTCCTCCTTTATGCAGTTTCAGTATATTTATCATTCATGATCCGAACAATTCATGTTTCTGCAGTCATTTATAAGCAAAACTGATACAAAAGAAAAACCGGCCGAAGCCGGTATGATGAACTATTTTTTGAAACCGTCGCGCAGGGAAACGCTGCGGTTGAAGACGAGATGATCGGCGCTGCTGTCCTTGTTGTCGAGGCAGAAGAAGCCAACACGCATGAACTGGAAGGTCGGCGCATTGGTGCCGGTTCTGTTTTCCCTTGCATCAAATTCCCTGGCGATTTCGAGCATGGATGTTTCCACCTTGCAGTTCTTCAGAACTGTCAGGCTTTCCGGATTCATGGCATCCAGGAAGTTCTTGTCCGGTCCGTCCGGATTCGGATCAGTGAACAGGTTGTCATACAGACGCACTTCAGCATCGACGCAGTTTTCGCTGTCGACCCAGTGAATCGTCGCACCCTTGACCTTGCGTCCGTCAGCCGGATCACCGCCGCGGGACTGCGGGTCATATTCGCAGAGCACTTCAACAACCTTGCCGTTTTCATCCTTGACGCAGCCGGTGCAGGTCACAAGATAGGCACCCTTGAGGCGGACTTCATTGCCGGGATACATTCTCTTGTACTTCGGAATCGGTTCTTCCAGGAAGTCTTCTTCCTCGATCCAGAGATGACGGCTGAAGGTAATTTCATGTGTGCCCTGAGACGGATCAAGCGGATTGTTCTCCACTTCAAATGTTTCGGACTGTCCTTCCGGATAGTTGGTAACCGTCAGCTTTACCGGATGCAGAACTGCCATGGTTCTTTCAGCCGTGGCATTGAGATCTTCTCTCAGGCATCTTTCCAGTTCGGCAAAGGCAATCGTATTCGTGCTCTTGGCAACACCGATGGAATCGCAGAAATTGCGGATGGACTTCGCCGTATAGCCGCGGCGGCGCAGACCGCACAGCGTCGGCATGCGGGGATCATCCCAGCCGGACACATAGCCTTCCTCGACCAGCTGTCTGAGCTTGCGCTTGGACATGACCGTATGATCGATGCCGAGACGGGCAAATTCGATCTGACGCGGCTTGTGATACGGAATGGATACATGTTCGACGACCCAGTTGTACAGCGGTCTGTGATCTTCATATTCAAGCGAGCACAGGGAATGGGTAATGCCTTCCAGGGCGTCCTGGATCGGATGGGCAAAGTCATACATCGGGAAGATGCACCACTTGGTTCCCTGGCGGTGGTGGTTGATGAAACGGATACGGTAGATAACCGGATCACGCATGTTGAAGTTGCCGCTGGCAAGATCGATCTTGGCACGCAGCGTCATTTTTCCTTCTTCCACTTCGCCGTTCTTCATCTTTTCAAACAGACGCAGGTTTTCCTCGATCGGACGGTCACGGTACGGTGATCTCGCCGGTGTCGAGGTATCGCCTCTGTATTCGCGGAACTGTTCCGGTGTCAGCTCACAGACATAGGCCAGTCCCTTCTTGATCAGCTCAACGGCAAATTCATAGTCCTTTTCAAAATAATCGGAGCCGTAGAAGAATCTGTCGCCCCAGTCAAAGCCGAGCCAGTGAATGTCTTCCTGGATGGCATCGACATATTCGGTGTCTTCCTTGGCCGGGTTGGTATCATCCATGCGCAGGTTGCAGATGCCGCCGAATTTTTCAGCCATGCCGAAGTCAATGCAGAGAGCCTTGCAGTGACCGATATGCAGATAGCCGTTCGGTTCCGGCGGGAACCGGGTATGAACCGTCATGCCTTCGAACTGTCCGCCCGGGGCAATATCCTCTTCGATAAAGTTGTAGATAAAGTTTCGGTTCAGATTGACTTCATCCGTTGTCATGTCCTTTTTTTCTTCAGCCATGGTTTGTTCTCCTCTTTTCCGGAACCGCAGGGTTCCGGTATATACCCAACTAGTATACCTTATTCAGACCGTTTGAGTAACCTGCCTTCCGTCATTTTTATTTCTTCCGGAAGATCAGGTGTCTGTACGAAAAAACCGGGATCGTTTTCATACGGTCCCGGCTTCAGACTGTTCAATTTGTCTGCAGAATGATTCTGCCTTCCTTTTTCTGTTCTTCTTCCTTTTCGCTGATCAGCTGCTTTCTGACCAGTTCGGCAAACTTGCCATTCTGTTCCATCAGTTCGTCGTATGTTCCTTCTTCGACGATCAGTCCGTCTTCCAGCATATAGATGCGGTCAAATCCCATGACGGTGGAAAGACGGTGGGCAACCATGATGACTGTTGCCGGCAGTTCGTTGACCATATCCAGAACCTTCTTCTGGGTCACATTGTCAAGGGCAGATGTGGCTTCATCCAGAATCAGAACATTGGGCTTGCTGACAAGGGCTCTGGCAATCAGCAGACGCTGCCGCTGGCCGCCCGAGAAGCCGCAGGAATTGGATTCGGTGATTTCGGTATTCAGACCCAGCGGCAGGGTGCGCACATAGTCACCGATGCAGGCCTGATCCAGCGCTGTCCATATTTCATCTTCCGTCAATTCCCTGGTGCTTCCGAAGGAAACATTGGCAGTAATCGTGCCCGGGAACAGCTTGCTGAACTGGAATACGGATCCGATGTGCTGACGCAGTGACTTCTGATTCAGCTGTTCGATGTTCTTGCCGTCGAAGTAAACGGCTCCGTTGTCCGGCTTTTCCATGCCCATGATGATCTTCAGCAGCGTGCTCTTGCCGCAGCCGCTTTCACCGACAAAGGCAACCTTTTCGGACGGCTTCAGTTCCAGCGATACCCCGCGCAGGCATCCGCGCTGGTCTTCTTCATAGGCAAAATGCACATTTTCCACCTTGATGGCACCGCCGAGATTCTGCACAAACTCCTTCATTTCCGGATGATCATTTTCCACCGCAAAGATCGGGCGGATGTTGTCAGCCAGTGTCCGCATGCGGAAGATGGAATTCATGATTCCGGTCAGGCTTCCGGCAACGGACAGGAACATTGCATAGGACGAGGAGAAGATCATGTACGTTTCCCGGCTCAGGTCATTCATTGCCGCAATGCCCATCAGAGTGAAGGTTGTGCAGCTGGCCAGGGTGCTGAGAAGCGTTCCCTGATATTTGACAAAGAACGGACGGTTGTAGTCATAGTGCAGGGTCATGCGGTAGTTTTCAGCCCATCTTGCATAGGCTGCCTTTTCTGCACCCATGCCTTTGATCTTCTGGATGCCCTTGATCACGGAATAGAAGAAACTGCTGTTCTCCATATCCGCTTCCATGGATTTCCTCTCCACCAGAGCCGTGCCCCAGGCACCGAGGATGGAGACAATGATCTTGAAGAGTACAAAGATCAGAGCCGGCACATACAGTTCGGGTGCCATGTTTTTCATCTGGGCAAGATAGACACCTGAGAACGAGAAGTTCAGAAGGATATCCAGGAAAATATTGATGATCATCTCCGACAGCTTGGAACAGTTGGAGATGCGCTTGGACAGCTTGCCGGAAGAATTATTGGCAAAGAACGAACGCGGCAGATGCAGAACCTTGGCCATGATTGCCGTCTGAATCTTGATCGATACCCTGTTTTTCAGATCGCTGAGCATCTTGGATTTAACCAGGGTGATTGCGCCGCGCACAATATTCAGGGTCAGAAACAATGCAAAGAACATCTTCAGCCTGGATACCTCGCCGCTTGGATCCTTCAGATAGACATTGTAGACCCAGCGGTTGATCTGCGGCAGTGCCAGACCAAGAAGCGAAACGGCAGCGGATGCCAGAACCAGACCGACAATGTCATAGATGGTCAGAAACTGGGCAACATTGACGAAGAAGGTCAGAACGACCGACTTGAATTCACGCAGCGGCTTGTTGAGCACATAGCAGCCGTTTTTCAGTGTCTGCAGATATTTTTTGCCGGCATAGCCGCGCTTGCCGTCCGCCGGGCAGTACCAGCGGTAGCCGGCCAGGGAAGGAGTCAGGGCAACCGCCTTGCCGTCCTGGCGGAAGGCAAGAATGTATTCGGTTCTGTCCCGGACCTCATTGACCGGAGCCTCTCCGTACCGGTACATCATATCCAGCGGATCGAGGATGGATTCCAGCAGGCTGTCAACCGTGCGAAAGCCGACCTGTCGGGTAATCGTGATCTTGAATTTATCGAGAATATAGATCAAAGCGGTCTGGACATCATCCATTTCACTTTCCATCCGGCGCATTTTCTCGTCCTTCAGCAAAGCTTCATCGGCATACTGTTCCAGGCGGTTGTTATTCTCTTCCTTTTTTCTTATATATTCCGTATATAAACCCATGGTATTCCCCTCTCATTACTGCGAACCGATCAGTTCACGGTACAGTCCTTCCTGGTTATAGAGTTCATCATGTGTGCCTTCCTGAATGATCTTTCCCTTTTCCATGACATAGATGCGGTCACAGTCAACGATCGTCGAAAGACGATGGGCAACGATTACACAGGTAACACCCTTGTTGCGGATGGCATGGATGACCTTGTCTTCCGTCAGGGCATCCAATGCAGAAGTAAATTCATCCAGGAACAGCATTGTCGGCTCATGCGCCAGTGCTCTGGCCAGTTCCAGACGCTGCAGCTCGCCGCCTGAGAAGTTGGAGCCGTTTTCCTTGATCTTTGCCCCATATCCTTCCTTGTCGCGCATGATGCGGTCATGGATCTGGGCATCTCTGGCTGCCAGATAGACTTCATAGTCTTCCACTGTATCGTCCCACATCTTGATATTGGCATAGATGCTGTCTTCAAACATCAGGGCTTCCTGGTCCACTGTAGCCACGGAGGAATGGAAGACGACATCAGGAATTTCCGAACGCTTCAGGCCGCCGTAGGTGATCTCGCCGGAATCGGCTGTATACAGGTCGGCCATGATCTTCAGCAGCGTGCTCTTGCCGCAGCCGGTGGCACCGACAATGGCAATCATCTGACCCGGCTTGACTTCCAGGCTGACGTCATCAATTGCCAGTCTGTCGCCGCGGTTGTAGCGGTAATTGACATGCGAGACAACGATATGTCCCTTGAGCTTGTCATATTCCACGCCGTCCTGCAGCGGTATCTCGGGCCGGATTGGACGTTCATTGATGTCATTGACACGTTCGATGTTGGTACGCATGGTCTGCAGGGTATTGAAGGAACTGAGCACATTGCTCATCGAGTTTCTCATCTTGCCCAGCACACTGTTGAACAGGGCCATGGCACCCAGCGTCAGCATGCCGTCGGCGATAAAGTAGGCGCCGACAAACAGCTGCACGGCCGAGGTCAGATAGCTGTGCAGGTTGGAGCACACGGTGATCCAGCGGTTCACCTTGTAGGTGCTCATCTTGCTGTCATTGCAGGTTGCCTGGGCTTCATACCAGGCATTGAAGAATGCTTTCTCCGAACCGGTGGACTTGATCGTATCGATCATGCCCATGCCGTTGAGCAGCGAAGAATTCAGTTCGCCGGAAGTTGTGGCGGTAATACGGGAAATGATCGCACTCTTTTCCTGCAGCTTGATGATGATAAAGGAATTGATCAGATCAGCAGCCAGACAGAACAAAGCAATCCAGCTGTTGTATGTCATCAGCATGATGAAATAGAAAACCATCATGACGGAATTGATGGTACGCGGAACCAGCGACTGCATGATCGAGTTGTCCAGCTTGTCATTGGCTTCAAAGCGTGCCATCAGGGCACCGGCACTGTGCTGTTCGAAAAACTTCAGCGGCTGGCTGAACATATGCTTGAACAGATTGCTTCCGGATTCCGCCGTCATTCTGCGGCTGGCAGAGTTGACCAGGCGGTCCTTGGCAATCGTAAAGCCGGTCGAAAAGACCATCAGCACATACATGACGATCATCGCCAGCATTGCTTCTGCACTCTTGCTGTTCGCCTGGAACTGATTCGCCAGGTAGACGGCAAAAGCCGGTGCCTCGCCTTCCGAACTGACAATGTAGTCCATGAAGTATTTGGAACCGTAGGATACAAGCATATCGAGACCGATGCAGATCAGGGAAAGGATCAGCAGTCCGGCCATCGGCTTTACCAGTTTTTTGATTCGGTCACCCAGCAGTGTCCAGAGTGATTCACGATGTCCTTCCGCCTTGAAATCCGGACCTTTTTTCAGATACAGCGCTTTGCCTGAATACTGCTGTTCGAATTTTTTGCGGGTCAGCTTATAGTCACCCTTGGCAGGGTCGACCAGCCAGACCATTTCATTGTTCATCTTTCTGACAATGACGTAATATCTCTTTTTCCAGTGCACCAGCAATGGCAGACCGACGGAGGGAAACTCGGAAACCGGCAGTTCCCTGACTTCGCCTTCAAGGCCGAAAAGCTTTGCGGCATCAATGAGCTGGTCGGGAGAAGAACCGTTCCGGGAAGTGACGCATGCTTCGCGGACATCCTTCATGTTCACATACTTGCCGAAATAGCCAAGCATCATAAACAGTGCCGTAGCACCGTTCTCACCTGTCGTCATCTGTATTCTTATAGGTATTTTCATAATGGAAACTCCTGTCTGAAGTACTTTAACAGATATTATAAATCAAAACTGACAGCACAGATATGTATATACAAAACAAAAAAGTCCTGCCCGAAAGCAGAACTGAATAACCCGGTTATCCGAGAATCAGATAAAGAATTGTGGCAGCGGCTGTGCTGATCAGACCGATGGCTGCTTCATAGGGAATCAGCTTCATGCGTTCAGAGATCGACATGTTGACGGAGCCGCCGGTTGCGTGGAAGAACGATCCGTGCGGCAGTGAATCCACCACTGTGGCACCGGCATGGATCATTGCGGCAGAGGCAAGCGGAGATACGCCGGCATCTGTCAGGGTTGAGGCAAATGTCTGGCCGGCAACTGTCGCACCGGCTGTTGTCGAGGCTGTTGCACCGGCCATCAGAATACCGGCCAGCGGCGCGAGGATGAATGCCGGCATATGCATTGCTTCAAGCAGATTTGTGACATCATACTGCAGGGCTGATGCCTTGATGATGCCGGCAATCGTACCGGTTCCGATCAGCAGGATCGAAACGCCGACAACCTTGGACAGACCGAATTCGGTATATTCCCTGATGTGTCTGATATTGCCGGTAGCCAGCGTGCAGATCAGACCGCCGGCCGGCAGAGCGATCAGCGGATCGATGGTAATGCCGGCAATCGGACGCAGTGCCAGCATGATGATGACGCACAGCGGACCGAGAATGGAACTCAGGAAGGAAGGCAGGTCCTTTGCTTCACCGCTTTCCAGATCGGCTGCTGTGATTCCTTCACCCGGCTTCTTGGCAAGCATGGAAGCCAGAACGATGGCTGCGATCAGTGCGCATACTGCCGGAATGGCATTTTTCATCATGACTGCCGTCAGATCCTGTCCGAAGGCTTCTGATACGGCAATCGTATTCGGATTCGGAGAAATGATATTGCCGGCCTTGCCGCCGCCGATCATTGCCAGCAGGACACCGCTGCGGGAAAGTCCTGCCTTTTCACCGATGGCCAGAGCAATCGGCGCAACGGTAATGACAGAGATATCGATGAAGACACCGACGGCACATATCAGCATTGTCGCAATGGCAATGGCCATGACGGCACGCCTGTCGCCAAGCTTTTCAACAATTGTTTCGGCAATCTTCTGGGCTGCTCCGGTCTTGATCAGAGCGCCGGCGAGAATGCCGCTGGTCAGAATTCTCAGAATGCTTGACATCATAGATGCCGCACCGCTGACCATGGTGCTGACTGTCGTTTCCAGGCCGCCGCCACCGACCAGGCCGCCGATGAGGGCACCGAGAATCAGGCAATATGCCGGCTGAACTTTTTGATAATGAGGAAGATGGCAATCACCAGGCCGAGAAGCGCGCCCAGCGTTGTAAAACTGTAGTCCATTGTATTTGTAGTCTCCTTGTGATTAGAAAAGATACTGAATGATAGTCTGAATGATTATGCGTGCTGTTTTTCGGCAATCTTCATGCCGGCTCTGACCATGCGGAACATGCGCACGGCACCGAGGTAATACAGTTCTTCTGCCCGGCTGATGGCTTCTTCGATCGGCATCGGTGCATCGACCGATGTGATCAGGGATTCAATGCCGTGTTCAAAGATCTGGCTGGCATTGAGGCCAAGCGAACCGCTGAGACCGACGGCGACGACGCCCTTTGCGGCCGAACGCTCGCCGACACCCTGCATGACCTTGCCGAAGCAGCTCTGCCAGTCGGTGCGGCCTTCACCGGTAACGACCAGGTCAACACCTTCCAGGCGTTCATTAAAGTTGATCAGATCCAGAACTGTATCGATGCCGGATTTCATCTCGCCGTTCAGGAATACCATCAGGGCAGTTCCCAGACCGCCGGCAGCACCGCCGCCGCGGATTTCATCAGGATCGATGTCAAATTCTTTCCGGATGACATCGCGGTAATTGATCATGCCTGCTTCCAGACGCTGCTGGATTTCCGGCGTAGCACCTTTCTGGGCACCGAAGGTATAGGTTGCCCCGTCCTTGCCGGTCAGCGGATTGGTAACATCACACATGACTGTGATCTTTGTCTCGCGGATGCGCGGATCAAGGTTGCTGACATCGATATGGGCAACCTTTTCAAGATCGGCACCTGTTCCCTGCAGTTCGTTTCCGCCGGCATCCAGGAAACGGACACCCAGAGCCCGTGCGCAGCCCATGCCGCCGTCGTTGGTGGCACTGCCGCCGATGGCAACGGAAATGTCGCGGAAGCCGCGGTCAAGTGCATCACGGATCAGTTCGCCGGTTCCGTAGGTAGATGTGTAAAGGGGATTTCTCATGTTCCTCGGAACCAGCGGAAGTCCGGATGCTGCAGCCATTTCAATGACGGCACGGCTGTCATCCAGTTTGCCGTAGCGGGCACTGATCCGTTCCATCAGCGGACCGTACACTTCGACGGTAATAAACTCGCCGTGTTCAGCAGCGACAACAGCATCTACAGTTCCTTCGCCGCCGTCTGACACCGGCACGCCGCTGTATTCGATTTCTCCAAATACTTCGCGGGCAGCTCTGGCAAGCAGTTCCACTGTCTGTTCGCTTGTCAGTGAGCCTTTAAATGAGTCTGAAGCAAATAAGAGTTTCATTCCTGCCTCCTTCTGTTATTTTCTTCATCTTCAGTATATCTGTCTGACAAGGCTCATCATATGGTTTCCGTCACGGCTATTCCTGCTGATTTATGCTATATTTATGTTATCCGCAACAAAAAAACAGGAGAAATACAATGATCGGAAAGAGCACCGCCCAGCAGATCGTCAATTCCGTCAAGGATGTCTGCGGCTATGATGTGAACTATATTTCCACTGACGGCATCATCATTGCCAGCACCAATGAAAAGCGTATCGGCGATTTTCATGAGATCGGCTATCAGGCCGCAAAAAAAGGCGAGACCATGGAGGTATATGATGACAACGCCTTTGACGGTGCTCAGAAAGGCGTGAATATTCCCTTCAATTATCACGGCACTCCGGTGGCAGTGATCGGCATTACCGGCGAACCGGATGAAGTGCGCCGCTATGCCCGGCTGGCCCTGCGCATCATGCGCCTGCTGCTGCGTGAGCGCGATCTTGATGCCTCAAGGGAACTGAAGCGGGCTGAGTTTTCATTCGTTGCCAGAACGCTCGTGCAGAACGGATCCCTCAGCCATGATTATCTGGTTGAATTTCTGAAGCAGAAAAACCTGCAGTATCAGGATCATTACCGGGCTGTTGTCATTCAGCTTCAGTACAGTGACAGGGCCAGGAATATCACGGCTCTGGAAAACCGGTCCGAGACAATGCTGGCAGGAATCAGGCAGTCATTCTATGCCTATGAATTTCCCGACCGCTATATTCTGATCATCACCGAAAAGGCATATGATGAACAGATCCATCTGCTCAGGGAGCTGACCTCGCTTCCGGCCAGGGTATCTGCCGGCAGTGTGCAGCGTCTCAGTCATATACATCAGTCCTACAATGATGCCGAGCTGGCCATGAAAACCGGCTCCCGGCCATTCATCGAATTTGACAGCCTGTATACCGAGCTGCTGTTTTCCGAAGCTTCCGTTCATGCACGGGATACTTTCCTGCAGAAGACCGTCAGAAAGATTGAAGCTGACGATCTCGAACTGCTGAGGACTTATTATGACAATGAAATGTCACTGAAAGAAACTGCCGCCTGCCTGTATATACACAAGAATACCGTGCAGTACCGGCTGGACAGGATCCGCAAAGCATGCGGACTGGATCCCCGCCGGATACAGGATGCGGCTGTGCTGATCACTGCCCTGCGGCTGGCAGAATCAACAAGCGCAAAGTAAAACCGTGATTGCTCACGGTTTTTTTCAGTTCTCTTTCTGCAGGAAGCAGAAGACTCTGTCATTGAAGTGATCTGCCTCTTCATATGCCGCATGTCCAAGTCCCGGATACATATGCAGTTCACTGCCGGCAATCAGCTGATGCATGTCCAGGGATGCCTGCGGTCCGACAATTCTGTCATTCTCGCCGCCGATGATCAGCACCGGACAGATGATATTCCTGATTTCTTCCCGCAGATCATAATCCAGTATGGCACGGGCATTGACCAGAAACCGGCGGTAATCCTTCGGCTTTCCGACCATGCCCAGCAGCGGATACATTCGCCGGTATTTTTTCAGATAGTTTTCCGAATAGCTTTTCTCGGCCGTACTGATCATCAGCTGTTTATGGTCATTGTTTTCTGCCATTGTGATCCAGGCACTGACATTCTCTCTGATCAGCGGATTGACGCATGGTGCCGAAACGGCAATGACTGCCTTTGTAATCTGCTGCGGATACCGGACGGCAAGAGCAAGGGCAATCATTCCGCCCTGGGAAACACCCAGCACGGCGGCTGTTTCAAGGCCGAGGGCAGACAGTGCTTCCGCCTGATCATCCGCCATGTCACAGATCGTATACCCTTCCGGCATGTTTTCCCGGCGGCTGAACATATAGACCGTATAGTCATCCAAGAACCTGCGGTACGGTGCAGCCAGCAGCAATGCCTTGTTTCTGACCGTCGTCAGGCCGTCGGAAAGACCGGGCAGAATGATCAGATTCTTTTTTCCTTTACCGAATGATACATACGGCATTTCTGTTCCCTTTACGGTAACCGTGCCGTTTACGGCATTCCACAGCATATCTATTCTCCTGCGCCTGTCCGGCTTATCTGTTTCGCTTCCCGCTGTAGGCGGTTCCGCGTACCTCTTCGTGATAGAAGTAGTCGACGATGGTCGGATGTCCCTGCGGAACTCTCTCATACGGCGTTTCATTATCGACAAAGCGGCAGCCGTACTTTTCGGCAATCTCCTCTGCTTTCTTCTCAAGATTTTCGAAATAGCTGCGGTTCTTTTTATTGTAGATCTCATCATAGAGCGGTACAAGGTCCGGGTACTTTTCAGCAATATAATCCATGATGGTCTTCTTGAAGCCGCCGCGCAGATTCAGGTTTTCCAGCCATACCAGATCACACTGGTCCTTTGCCCTCTCGATGATTGCCTCGATATTCGTGAATCCGGGGAATACCGGCGAGATAAATCATACCGTACGGATGCCGGCATCATACACCTGCTTCATAGCTGCAAGTCTGCGTTCAATGCTGACAGCATCATCCATATCATCCTTAAAGGATTCATCCAGCGTGTTGACCGACCAGGATACCGTCAGCAGTGAGTTCAATTACAGCAGACACCCGGATGTACTTTCCGATGCGTTTTCCGTGCTTCGGCCGGTCATTCTCACCCAAGGTGAAGTGCTTAAAAGAACGGATTTCTACGAGTTCTGCCTTTGCAGCAGCACTACCGTCTCAACATGCCCCGAGATACCATTATGAATGTCCACAGTACAAGCGAATTTACCAACCCGAGCGCGTCCAACCGGAAAAATCAACTGTTTCTCTTTGATTGAACACTTCTACAAGCTGGAATTGAGTTATCAGTTCGCTATTTCTATTTTTTCATTAAATCTTTAGGGGCGTATTTCTTAACATCTTCAAGCGGAATTCTTTCCGGATATTCACCCTTAGAAAGAATGGTTGTAAGATACATATTATCCAGCCTCATATCGTCCCTGATCAGATTCCAGTTCGCTTTTTTCTTAAAGAAAACTTTGAAGATCAGAAAATTTATAATCGGTCCGATGACTGGCTTCTGCATCCCGAAACTTTCAGTATGTGAAAAGTTGCATCCGTCCGGAGTTCTTTGCCCTTCAAAAGTTATGATTGCTGTCCTTTTGTCGCTTTCAAAGCTTATCTTAAAGTGATCCTTGTCCCGAGCGGATTCAATAATGGTCCCCGTGACGTCATAGTCAAGGCCCATAACGATTTCATAAAACCTGACTCTGTCGCCCTTTTTTATGCTCTTATCAAAAAGCTCACACTCAAGGTGCAGAGGACTCCACTTGACAAATTCCTCCTCAAAGTTATCAATCCACGCATTCAATTTCTCAAATGGTGCCGGAATATTGACGGTTTCTCTTATAGTGACCATATTTGAACGACTCCTTTCTCTGAAGCACCCAATGATAGCACATTGAATCGGTCGCCAGGCGTCGCATATCAAGCCTTTTCACAAACACAAATGAATCATTTTAACCATGGAAAACCAGTCCGATATCACCATGCTGAATTTCGTGGAAAATTGTAATCCGGCTTTATCTGTATGGCTGTAGAACTTTTCTTCAGCCAGAACCTTCACAGCCCCTCCGATCCTGGATGCCAGTTCCGCTGCGGAATCAACATAGAAAAACATTTTTGCATCCTCATGCCCGACGGTTTTCATGTGTTTTTTCCGCATCATCATCATGCCGCTCTTATTGACGGTATCAAAGAGAATCTCAACATCTCCATAATTCTGCAGCATACGGATTAAAGAAATCACCTGATCTTCCTCAAAGTAATAGAACAGGCCGCTTGCCGTAATCAGGAGAGGCTGGTCCGGATATACTGACCGGATCTGCTCGATCCATTCTTTTTGGAACGCATCTCCGGCGATATACTCTTCACGTTCTCCCTCCGGCAGCAGGTTTCGCCGGTATTCGATCACATTGGGAAGATCAACCCCGTACCATTTCGTCCGGCCATTGTCATCCCGATAGTAAGTCGTCTCCAGACCGCAGCCAAGCTGTACGATGATACCGTCCGGTTTACGCTTCAGGAAATCCGCAATATACCGGTCCATGTTGGCGGAACGGGATGCGGATGCCAGGTATGTATACTGCGTCTGCGTATCGTTTTCAATCAGTCCTTCGGGCAGCTTCGCCTTAAGCTCCAGCGCTTTTTCGTCATACAGGATGTTCCTGCAGTTTTCGCTGGCATAAATCCTGCCAAGCATCGGCACATAAAGGGTATCCTCAACTACGCCCAGTTCTCTGCTCATTTTCAGTTCCTCCCGTGTTTTTCTTTTAAAGCTGCTGTCAGCCGCTTTTTCTGATGAGCCGGTAATCCAGCCGCATTCATAACAAAGCGAGCGATTGTCTCGGTAAAGTCATATATTGCAGCCTGGTCGTGTCTGCCATCCTGCATGAATTGAAACATGATCTCTCCGACGCCCCCTGCCAGGAACTGCGCCAGGCTCTCTGCTTCTTCGGCCGGGAAACCGAAGGATGCTTGAAGGCTGTCAGCCCAAACCCCCGTTATCTGTATGGTTACCTGTTCCCGCATATCCAGGATGAACATACGGTTGGGGGATGATTCACCTGCTATGATCAGATTCCGTTCGTTCATCAGATATTCTTCTAAACCGGAAACCAGCGTGAGCATCCATTCTTCAGTGGTTTTTCCTTCTGCAGAAAAAGCTTCCGCCATAGAAGACAGGTAACTTTTTGCAACAGTCTCTACACAGGCACGGTACAGTTCGTCCTTAGAAGAGAAGTAATAATAGAAAACGCTGGGCGATGCCGTCTTATCCGCCACGGCATCCAGAACCTCACGAATGGAAACAGACTCATAGCCATTTTCCATAAAAAGCTCGGTAGCGGCATTGATGAACACTTCCTGCCGGATACCGGGATCCTTTTTCGTTCGCATCTCAGCTCCTCCTATTTATAGAACTTTATTCTATAAATAGATTAGCACTCGTTCCCTTAAAAAGTCAAGATGTCTGAGAAAAAGAGCCAGAGGCTGAGCTCGTCAGCCCCCGGCTATATGAGTCCGTATTCAATTTGATGGTCATGACAAATCTCGATTTAGTCACGAATGCTCCAAAGATAAAAATCAATCTTTTTCACATCGCTCATCCATACATATCCTGGCAGTGTCCGATCGAACTCAACAATACAATCCCTGCCGTTCTCAGTTCGTAGAAAGTCCGCATACCAACTAAGCATTTGGTCATAAAGATCAACTGCACATTTCAGCTGATCCTTCTTGGTTTTCCCTTTTATGTTCAGACAAAGATTCTGAACAACATAGCGATCACAGATTGGCATATCAGGATTGATCGTAGCAAGCATTTTGCTGGAAAACGATGCTTCAATATTCCCGGTAGTCTCATTGTCTCACACCCTTAAAAAGTAGTTGTTCAGCCTCACCCTGGCGATTTCCAGTAGTCAGAACTATTGTCAAAGCAATAAAAAAAGGATTCCGGGAAATCACCTTATCTGGGTAAAATCCGCAGAATCCCTTTATTTCAGGCTTTTTCAGCCTCCTTATTTATTTTCACGTGACAGAAGAACTACGGTCTACAGAGAATTGAGCGGATGAAACATATCGACAAGCAGAATATGTTTAAAGCTTTTTGATCGGAAAGAACATATAGTTTTTTCCAGTCTGCGGGCATGTGAAGTCATGAACTGCGCCAACAAGTGTAACGCTGTTATCCTCCATGTACCGCAGCATCTCCGAAAAAGTATTCTTCCCGTCGTTCTCCATCCGTAGATATTCATAGCCTGGGATGACCCATTTAACCCATCCGTCAGGAGCCTGCGCTTCGTCTATACACTCTGCACCTGCAAGATAGAAACCGTTCTTGAAGTCCTCCCAAGGCAAAAAAGTATGCGTAAAGTCAGACATTGCTCCCCATATACCTACCAGGTTTCCGTTTTCATCTTTCTTTGCCAGATGTGAGATTTGATCAAAGTGTGAGTTGGCATCCCTCCATAATTTTTCTATAAAGCCATCGCCATCAGAGGTTGAGCCTTCTTTTCCAATCACTGCAAATGATCCTTTTATGACCTTTTCGATCTTCATGATTCTTCTCCCACTGTTTTGTTTTCAATATCATATATCCTGTTTCAGATACTCTGCGTCTTTCGGTTCATAGGGCACAGAAATGAATTCCTTCTTTTGGTGGTACAAGCAGCATACCGTCTCGACGTGCATCGTCAGCAGACTGTTGCGACAAATTCTGATCCTCGTCCTTTGGAAGTGACGGCAATTTTTTCGACTTGGAATTCCTTCTCGGAGGCTTGAAATCATCGCCATTCTTTTTGTCTTCGAAACCGGTCTTATAGACAAATGTGATCATTAACGGATCTGCATTTCCTTCGTCATCATACCCGCCTACAATAACTTTTTCAACGATGCTTTCAAAAACTTTTCGATCAAATTCTTCCAACGGTGGAGCTTCATTCAGGAGCCTACGCATTGCGTCTATTTTCTTGCGTAAATCCTTCTCTACGCCAGACTGTCCCTGCAATTGCAACAGTTCAGTTGTCTTCAGTTGCTGCGCTTGTTCTAATGCTATCTTCTTCTCTTCGTAGGTGCCGAAGTCGATTTTTTCTTCCAAATGCATGTCAAGCAAGTTCTTAAGCTTTTTCTCAAGCTGTTCCAATTCTTTCTTTACTCGATTGATATCATCTGCCACGGAATTAGCTTTCAGAGCATCCTCCGTCCTTTTCAGGAATTCCTCCAGAACATCCTTACGTTCATTGGTGAGAATCTTATACGATTCAACAAATGCGCTTTCGAGAACTTCTTCGGGAATCGCTTTGCTTTCTGAGCAATGCGATTTACCGTACTTGGAAGAAGAAATACACATCCATGTCCGTTTCTCATATTTTGTACTTGAATGCCAGCATCGCCTGGTCAAAGTTGCTCCGCAGAAGCCGCATTTAATCATGCAGCTGAACGCATAACGCCGACTATATTGTTCTCGATAAGAGTCTGGATTGATATTAGCGTTACTGTGTTGAGGAGAACGGCGATTAAGAATCGCCTGTGCCTTTTCCCATGTATCTTCGGAGATAATTGCTTCATGATGATCCCTCATCAGATATTTATCGGATTCTCCAAGATTATCCAGTCTACGTTTCGAGATTGGATCTACGGTAAATGTCTTACCCTGCAACAGATCCCCTTTGTATTTCTCATTCTTTATGATGCCAAGAACTGTCGTATCGTGCCAGGTGGACCCTCCTCTTCCGGTAAGTGCTCCCATCTGAGTCAGTTCTCTAGCAATTACATGGGCTCCCATTCCTTCAATATACCGGTTAAAGATGTAGCGTACGATCTGTGCTTCCTCTTCATTGATGGAGATCGTTTTGGTCTGTGGGTCATAATCATATCCAAGAGCACCGGCAAATCCCACGATCTCGCCGCGGGACATTTTCATTGCCAGCCCCTTCTTGACGTTGGAAGAAATATTCTCAACTTCCTGCTGTGCAACAGAACTGAGCACGACCAGAAGCAACTCTCCGTCCATGGAAAGCGTATTGATATTTTCATCTTCAAAGAATACCGCGATATCCTTTTCCTTCAGCATCCGGACATACTTCAGTGTGTCCAAGGTATTCCTGGCAAAACGAGAGATGGACTTGGTAATGACCATATCGATCTGACCGCTAAGGCAGTCGTTGATCATTTTCTGGAATCCTTCACGTTTAGATACCTGTGTGCCGGTGATTGCTTCATCGGCATAGATGCCAGCCATCATCCATTCTTTGTTTTCACTGATCTTGTCTGTATAATACTGAACTTGCGATCTATAGCTGTTCAGCTGATCTTCACTATCCGTACTGACACGGCAGTATGCTGCGACACGTTTACGTTCTACAGAATAGTGTCGTCTGCGATCAATGACAGAAGTCCGAGCTTTTATTACATCTACTTTAGCCATCTTCCTCACCTCCTTTGCCCCACCTTACATCAAGGGATTCAAAGTCAGCAAGGATGTCAGAGCTTATCTTATAATCTTTTTTCAGCATAGACATAGCTATCCCTGTGACATATGTGTGATATTTTCACAGCCGCTACTG
>JAZPXY010000058.1:0-48020 GCA_045543875.1 Bulleidia sp. | reverse complement strand
GGGAAAGGCTGCCGCCAGGGCGGCAGAGAACCGCATATCCATGTCAGTTTCAATTGTGACATTCCCGTTTCCCGGGGCATGGGTTCCAGTGCGGCCCTGATTACGGCCGGCCTTTGTGCTGCTGCCGCAGTACAGGAAAACCCGCTGGACAGAGATGCCATCTTCCAGCTGGCTTCGGAAATGGAAGGACACCCCGACAATACTGCACCATGCCTTTACGGCGGCCTGACTGCCTCTGCCAAGCTGCCGGAAGGCCGTTTCATCACCCGCCGTCTGGGGCTGGCTGAAGACTGGAAGTATACCCTGCTGATTCCTGATTTTGAAGTATCAACAAGGCAGGCACGGGCCATCCTGCCGGATTCCTACAGCCGCAGCACTGCCTGTGCCAACAGCGCCAATGCGCTTCTGACAGCGGAAGCACTGCGCAGCGGCGATGAAATACTGCTGAAACAGTGTGCCCGTGATGCCATTCATGAACCTTTCCGCAGCAAACTGATCAGCGGATATGATACACTGAAGGCACTTACCGAAGAAGACAGCGGCGGTGTCATGCTGATCAGCGGCTCCGGCCCGACCTGTCTTCTGATTGCAAAACGTCACCTTTCTTCTGAAGCAAAAGAATCTGTATCCCTGCTGCCGGGCAACTGGCAGATCCGGGAAGCAGGACCGGCTCCCGAGGGAACCCGAATCCATGTGGAGGATCTATGAACTCTGATTATCTGATCGTACATCGCAAAATACTTCCCGAATATCTCGACAAAGTGATCCTGGCAAGAAATCTGCTGGAAAGCCATGAAGCAGCAACCATTACCGAAGCCGTGCAGATGGCCGGCATTTCCCGCAATACCTATTACAAGTACAAGGACTATGTCTATGACAGTGATGCAACAATGTCCAAGCGTCATGCCGTCATCAGCATGATCCTGAAAGATGAAAGCGGCTCGCTTTCCTCGGTCATCAATGCCCTTTCGGAACTGCACACGAACATTCTGACTATTTCCCAGGCAATACCGATTGCCCGCAAGGCCAATGTGCTGATTTCTCTGGACATCACCAATATGACCTGCACCGTTGATGAACTGACGGCGGCTCTGAAGAATCTTCCTTCTTCCCGCAAGGTTCATCTCGATGCCATCGAATAAGGAGCAGTCATGAGCAGCAAGCTGAAGCGCTTTCTGGCCGGCTTCATGCTGGCGGGTGATCTTCTGCTGCTTCCGTTCTTCTTCATTGACGGCCTGTCGACAGGCGACGGCATCAGCTGGTTTCTGACCGCCTTCTTTGCCATCGATGCCTGGCTGACCATTGATTACATGAAGGAAATGACAGCCCGCATGAAGGAAGAAGATCAGACCGTCCGTGATTCCGATTATGAATACGCCCGCAATCTGACAAAGGCACAGTATGCCTATATGAAGCGGCAGGACACTGACCGGCAGATGGCAGAAGAAATCCGAAAGAAAAGAGAAGTCGAAGAAATGGATCCCGAGGAGCTGCGCCAGCTGCTTTCCGGAGAAACCGTTTCAACCTTCGAACACGAACAAAAACGTGCGGATCAGCAATGATTCACACGTTTTCTTTCATTTCTTTTTCGATCCATGCCATCAGCAGGTTTACGATCTTCTCCTGCTGTCCGGCTGTCAGTTCCGTATGTTCAGGGACCCTGTACCATTTCTTCAGGCATCCCCGGCAGCAGCAGGCACAGGCATGCTGGGCCTTGAATACCGGATGTCCCTTCATCGGTGTCTGTTTTCCGTCATTGGCAATTTCTGCCGGTGCCAGGCGTCCGGCCACAAAATCTCCGGCATGGCGGCGGATCGTATCCATTCCTTTTTCCCGGACATATGCCCGGTCCTTTTCATTCAGATGAAAGGATGAACGGAAACGGGAACGTGACAGTCTGGCAAGTGCTTCATCTCTTGTCTGCATACAGGAAAAAACCGGTTTTTCACCGGTTTTCGTCATGCATTCTTTTCAGAATTGCGGATACCGATGATCATCAGCACCGTGCCGAGGCATGATGCGGCAACACCGATTGTCAGCACCGCCGTTGTGCTCATGTACTGGAACAGCTGGCCGCCCACAAGACTTGCGATCAGACCGCCGACAGTCGCTGTGACACCCATGATTGCCTGGCCCTTGTTTCTGTCTTCCGCCGCAACATTGTCATTGGAGAAATAAACAGCAGCCGGAACAACAATGGCATAGCTGAACATCTGCAGAACCATCGAGGCATACAGCAGCGGCACATTCGGGCAAAGGAGAATGATGACATGCTTGATGCTGAAAACAACCGAGGCAATGATCAGCAGCTTGTTGACAGAGAACTTCTGCAGCAGCAGGGCAAAGGCAAACATCGTCGGCAGTTCGACCATGGCCTGAATGAACAGCGCCGTGCCCTGGATGCCTTCAACCGTACCGGCTGCGGCAGCCGCTTCTGCCCCGATGATGTTGGTAATGACCTTGGCAAAGTATGTCTGAATCATCATATGGCAGAAATACATCAGGATCAGCGATACGACAACGAGAATGATCTTATTGTACTTCCTGAAGAATTCACCATAGGAAATCTGGGATACCTTTTCGCCGGTATCGCTGACAGCCGCCTGTTTCTTTACCGTCGGCATCAGCCGTACACTCAGGAATACCAGAACTGCCATGACCAGAATATAGATCGGCAGAATGTCCTTGCCGCCCCAGCTCCACAGTCTTCCGAGGAGTGCCGAACCGACAGCGTAGGCAGCTGAGCCGACACCGCGTCCCAGACCATAGTTGATCGTCTGGCCTTCCTGTTCATAGATGAAGGCCATACTGTTGAGGAACGGCATGCCGATGGCAGCGCTGGTAAAGGCAACGACAACGAGGATGATTGTAAGAATCGACTGTCCTTTATAGAAAATCAGCAGAGCGGAAAGGATAATCGTGACAATCATCGAAAGCGAAATAAATGTTTTTTCATCCAGTTTTTCCGATTTATCGATAATGGAACCGGAAACCGTCTGACCGATAACGCCGCAGATACTGATCAGAGAAATAATGATGCCGACCGTACCGTCCGCAAAACCGATCTGAGACAGAAAGTTGTAGGCATATCCGGCTGTTGCACACAGCATCATCAGATAAGCCGCATTTATCAATGCATACTTGAGATTCAGATTTTTGAACTTCATAGAGTCCCTACCCTTCTGACTAAAATCTTACCATGATTTCAGATTATTATGTAAACATGCAACATGCAGTATAATAATTTCATGAAAACAAATTCTCTCTTTTATCAGTGCAAAAGAATTCTCGCCGGTCTGTGCATCATCGGCGAGGCCTTCATGCTGTATGATGTCATCGATGATCTGCTGTTCGAACTGGAGTATCTCGGTGAATGGGGCTATGACTATCTGCTCAAGGATATTTTCATGCTTCTGGCCGGCATTTTCATCATCGGCTTTCTGGTCAGTGCCATCATTGATTCCGGCAAGCAGATCAGCCTGCAGAAACAGCTGCAGCAGCAGGATGAACAGGCCTATCTGAACTCCGTCCGCCGCAAAAGCCGTACGGAAATGCAGGAAGCCATGGATGAGGAAGAAGAACTGTCTCCGGAGGAACTGCAGGAGATGCTGCAGAAAGATTTCGGCGAACAGAAAAGGAATGCCCGCGGCTAGCGGACATTCCCTTTTTTTCTTTTACAGGAAGCGGAGACTGGCCGGTCGGCTGACGGCGATATCCCTGCTTTTTTTCAGCCTGCCGTCCTGCTGAATACGGAAGACAGTAATAACATCACTTTCGGTATTGCATACATACAGGAACCTGCCGTCTCTGCTCAGAGCCATGCCGCGGGCGTTGCTGCCGCCGGCAGGAACCATCTGAATCAGTTCCGGAATGCCTTTGTCATTCACGGCACAGACTGAGATCATGTCGGCAAAGCGCAGGGCTGTATAGATATATCTGCCGTCCCGGGAAATGACGGTATCGGAAGCCATTCCGATCAGCGGCTGATCCATCAGTTCTGTTTCATGAACCAGCTTCATCCTGCCGGTCTTCTTCTGAATCGATACCGTATAGAGAACACTGCGCTGTTCATTGTTGACATAGAACAGATTCTTTTCCGGATGGAAGGCCGCATAGCGGGGATCACTGCCTT
Source organism: Bulleidia sp. (assembly GCA_045543875.1). Lineage (GTDB taxonomy): Bacteria > Bacillota_I > Bacilli_A > Erysipelotrichales > Erysipelotrichaceae > Bulleidia. Next base: position 43,888 of record JAZPXY010000058.1, on the reverse strand, counting down.
CCGGTACGGACAGGGCATCCTTCAGCACCAGTCTGCCGCGGCGGATCACATAGCTGTATACCTTATCCAGGCCTTTGTCACAGACAATCAGCAGATCACTGCCGGGCACCCGGTAAACGGAGTGCAGCAGCGATACTTTTCCGTTTTCCGGTCCGTGGGCATGAAAGTCAGCAGGTTCGCCGATCGTTCCGTCTTCATTGAGCCGGAAAAGAACGACTGCCGCATCATCGCTGATGATTTCCTGGACAATCTTGCCGCGGCTGTTCTTTTTCAGCACTGTGGCGCTGTCTCTGGTCGATGTATGATGGACGGCAATCAGATATTTTCCGCTTTCATCCCGACAGCAGTATGAAGGATTGACGGCCATGGACTGCCGTTCCGACACGATTTCTGCCCGTCCTTTTTCATCGATCCGGGCAGCATAGACATAGCCTCCGCCGCCGGTCTTGCGGCCGCGCAGTTCCTTGCGTTCCTCGACAAAATAGATGATGCCGTCCCGGCCCGGTTCCGGTGTGCTTCCGCATTTGACATCAGGAAGATAATTGCGGAAGGAAGAAAGACCGCCGGTCTTTTCACTGACGGCACAGACGGTAATGCCTTTCTGCGTCCCGGATCCGTCCCAGTCCCAGCTGCCGATCACTGCATAATGTTTATTCATGGTTCCTCCAAAAAGGCCATCACAAAGGATGGCCTCATACGGACAGTCAGTCAGAAAGATCAGCGCCGTTTGTGGCAATGACTTTCTTGTACCAGAAGAAACTGTCTTTTCTGTATCTGTTCAGTGTCTTCAGATCAAATTCATCACGGTCAACATAGATGAAGCCATAGCGCTTCTTCATGCCTTCGTGGGTGGAGATCAGGTCGATTGCCGACCACGGGCAGTAGCCCATCATCTCTACGCCGTCGGTGATTGCCAGCTGCATCTGCTTGATGTGCTCACGCAGATAGACAATGCGGTACGGGTCATGAACCTTGCCGTCCTCGGTCAGCGTGTCATAGGCACCCAGACCGTTCTCGGTGATGACAATCGGCAGTCTGTAGCGGCTGTAGACTTCTCTCAGTGTATTTCTGAAACCGATCGGGTCGATTTCCCAGCCGAATTCGGTCTTCATCAGGTTCGGGTTCTTGACGTTCTTGGCAACACCCGGCAGACCTCTGGAATTCTGCTGATCGCCGCCGCCGACTTCGGTGCCGTCACTCTCTTCAACCGTGCCGGTGGAGTAGTAGTTGAAGCCGATGAAATCGGGATGGCCGTTTGCCAGTGCTTCGGCATCGCCCTCATGGAATTCCGGCAGAGCATCATTCTCTTCCAGATAGCTCCAGACAAGGTTGTTGTACTTGCCGTATACAGCCATGTCCAGATACAGCCAGTTTCTGATGGCATTCATGTTCTGGGCGGCAATCGTATCTTCCGGCTTGTTGGAGTTCGGATAGATCAGGGAAATGTTCGGTGCCGGTCCGATCTTGGCACCCGGCAGCATTTCATGGCAGAGTGCCATGGCCTTGGCCTGAGCCACCAGCATATGGTGATTCTGCTGGTAGGTTTCCTTCAGAACATTGGTGCAGCCTTCCGGCAGACGCAGTGTGCCGATCATCGGTCCGACCAGCGTCAGCATGTTCTGTTCGTTGATCGTCAGCCAGTATTTGACACGGTCACCGAAGTTTTCAAACATGACTCTGGCAAAGTTGACAAACCAGTCAACGGAATCCGGATTGGACCAGCTGCCTCTCTCATCAAGAGCTGCCGGCATATCGAAATGGAACATGGTTACCAGCGGCACCATATTGTATTTCAGACATTCATTGATCAGATTATTGTAGAATTCGATTCCCTTCGGATTGACTTCGCCGGTTCCCTTAGGAAGAATACGGGACCAGGAAATGGAGAAACGGTAAACCTTGAAGCCCATCTCGGCCATCAGGGCAACGTCTTCCTTATATCTGTGATAATGATCGGCGCAGACCGTCAGTTCGGAAGTTCCTTCCGGAACCTTCTTGACATCCTGACAGGACGGACCCTTGCCGTCTTCCAGATTCGCACCTTCCACCTGATAGGCAGACGTGCTGGCGCCCCAGAGGAAATTCTCCGGGAACGGCTTTAAAGACTTATGCTGCATGCACAACCTCCTTCTTATGATTATTTATGTGCCTGTTTTCTGTATTTATTATCCGATACTTTCCGGCATGCATCAATGCTGAACCGCCAGGATTTCCGGCAATGCCTTTCTGATTTCTTCTTCCGCTGCCGCAAAGGTTCCCTGAATCATCTCATCGCTGCCGCCGCCGCGTCCCTGCAGACGGCTGTTCAGTTCCTTTGCCAGCTTCCGCAGGCCGATATCCCGGGAAGTGATGATGACATATTCAAAGATTCCGTCTTCGGTCTGATTGAGAATGGCAGCCGTGCCGCAACCTCTCACCCTGACAAGGTCGTCGGCATAGCGGCGCATTGAATTTCTGTCGATGCCTTTCAGGACATCGATCAGCGGATCCGTCATTCCCAGCCGGTCCGCCCTTTCCTGCAGATACAGAGCCGTCATCTCTGCCAGCTGCCGGTTCTTCTCCTGCAGCGCTTCATCCAGTCTTGCAACACCGGCCGAAGTCTGATCAGGCGGTGTGCACAGACGGACGGATATTTCATGATTCTCCCTCTGCAGCATGTTCACATAGTCAAAGGCCCGCTTTCCGCACAGCAGTTCCATACGGATGCCGCCCTTATGCTTCTCATGGGAAATGATCTTGATCAATCCCACTTCACCGGCACTTCTGACATGGGTGCCGCAGCAGGCGCAGATATCGGCATTCTGAATGGTTACGATCCTGACCGTCCCCTGCAGTTCCTTCTTGGAACGGTAGGGAATCTCAGCCCGTTCTGCTTCCGGCGGGTAGCTGATGATCACCGGCTGATTGGTCCAGATGATTTCATTGGAACGCAGTTCGACTTCCCGGATCTGCTCGTCATTCAGGAAGCCGCTGTAATCCACCTGGATCGTTTCCCCCATATGAAAGCCGACATTCTCATAGCCGAACAGCTGATGGATGATGCCGGAAACAATATGCTCGCCGGTATGGTTCTGCATGAAGTCAAAACGTCTCGGCCAGTCAATGATGCCGTGTACCTTCGTTCCTTCCGCAAGCGGCTGATCGGTATAGTGAATGATCACATCATTCTTTTCCCTGACATCCAGGACCCGGACATCATTCAGGGTTCCGTGATCGGCCGGCTGTCCCCCGCCTTCCGGATAGAAGGCAGTCTGATCCAGAATCACGGCATATCCTTTTTTATCTTCCGTGCAGCTCAGGACAGCAGCATCAAATTCACGCCGGTACTGATCCTGATAAAACAATGTATTCATATTGGCCATAATCAATTCTCCGTTACAGACAGAATTATACCAAAAAGAAAAGCCGGCAGTCCGTGAATGAACTGCCGGCAGATATTCAGTTTTGCTTAGATCAGGAAGTACTTCAGGCAGAAGAGAACTGCCAGAACGTACATCAGCGGTGACATGCCCTTTGTCTTTCCGAGAATGAGGTGGATGACAACATAGGAGATGATACCGAAGGAGATGCCTTCAGAGATGCTGTAGGCAAGACCCATCATTGTGATTGTGACAAAGCACGGAATGGCTTCAACCATGTTGTCCCATTCGATGTTCTTGACCTGCTGCATCATCAGGAAGCCGACAACGATCAGAGCCGGAGCGGTTGCGAATGACGGAATTGTCAGGAACAGCGGAGCCAGCAGCAGGGATACCAGGAACAGCACGCCGGTAACGACAGCTGTCAGACCCGTACGGCCGCCTTCGGAAATACCGGAGGAAGACTCAACGAAGGTTGTGATCGTGGATGTGCCCAGGCAGGCACCGATCGTTGTGCCGACAGCGTCAGCCAGCAGAGCGCCCTTGATGCCCGGCAGTCTGCCTTCTTCATCCAGCATGTCAGCCTTGGCTGCGCAGCCGATCAGTGTTCCCAGCGTGTCGAATACGTCGACAAACAGGAAGGCAAAGACAACAACGACGAAGTCAAGGAAATGCGTGAAGATGAAGCCGAAGTCAAACTGGAAAATCGTATTGACGGACATATCCGGGAAAGCAATGAAGGCTGTCGGAAGAACGGAATAGAATCCCAGTTCTGCATTCGGAATATACAGGCCGGCAAGCTCACAGATCATGCCCAGACCCCATGTAATCAGAATACCGTACAGCATGTAGCCCTTGACGCCCTTGATCAGCATGACTGCTGTGGCGATGACGCCGATCAGTGTCAGGATGACGGGAACACCTTCGGTAAAGAAGATGCCGCTGTTGAGCGCATTCTTGAAGGAATACAGGCCGACCAGTGTAGAACTGTCAACGATGATATGAGCATTCTGCAGACCGATGAAGGTAATGAACAGACCGATACCGACCGATACGGCAGTCTTCAGCTGTTTCGGAATGGCATTGAAGATCGCTTCACGGATATTTGTCAGAGACATGACAATGAAGATCAGACCTTCAACAAGGACGGCTGTCAGTGCAACCTGCCAGCTGTAGCCGAACTGGCCGCAGACTGTATAGGCAAAGTAGGCATTCAGTCCCAGACCTGCCGACAGGGCAAACGGCTTATTGGCAAATGCGGCCATGCAGAAGCAGGCAATTGCGGATGCCACGGCAGTCGCAAACAGAATGGAGCCACCGGCATTCTCAAGACCCGGTGCGGCGGTCAGGATCGCCGGATTCAGGGCAAGGATATAGACCATTGTCATGAATGTCGTAACACCGGCAATCAGCTCTGTACGAAGATTTGTACCATTTTCTTCGAACTTGAAAAGCTTTTCTAACATATTTCCCCTCTTTCCATTTCACATCCCCTAAAAACAAAAATGCCTTCGCATGCCGAAACAGTTACGAAGGTGCTTCAAAAAAACGACAATCGCAGTCCCGCTGTTATGGCAGCGAGGTAGAAACACTTTCGCCTGATCCGAAAGTTTATACGAATGTGAAATAACGTTTTTTATTATAGCCTTTCTCTCCGGCAAAGGAAAGCATAAATAAGAATGTAAAAAAGTTCCCTTGTTTCAGGGAACTTTGTTCAGAAAAATGTCCGTGACTGACGGTGACCGTCAATCGTATAGCTGATACGGGTTGTCTCGCCGGTCGTTACCGACACATCCTCCGCTTCCGTCAGATGCCGGTACCGCCGGTATTGTTCAATCATCTCATCGGTATAGCTGCCGGGATCATCACTGGTCATGAAGACTCCTCCCAGCAGGGCATCCAGTCTTGCCAGATCTTCCTTCTGCTGATCATTCAGCCGGATATTCTCTTTCCGCAGGAAGAATACATCCGGATCAGAAAGATAGGCACGGCCGTTGAGCATTCTTCTCGAAAGAATGTTGGTTACGGCATTTTTGGTTGAAACGCGCTCGCGGTGGAATGCCCGCATATACAGCTTGTCATCCCAGTCGAGGGAAACATCGCAGCTGATGCGGCAGTAGTCAAAGAGGCCGAATGCCGGCATGACCGGTACGCCGCAGCCGAGAATCAGCTTGTCGCCGCACCATTCCCGCAGCATTCTGCAGGCCCGGATCATCCGTCCCGCCCGGCTTTCGTTCTCATTGCCGAACGGTGCCGCGCCATACAGGAAGTCCAGCTTGACAAGGTCGAACCCCCATTCATCAAAGACCCTGTCAAATACCTTCTTGAGATAATCCTGCACTTCCGGATTGTCGATATCCAGCGAGCAGAAGCCGCTCCAGTTGGAACCGCACTTCCAGTTTTCACCATTGACCTTCAGGAACCAGTCCTGATGGTTGCGGTACAGGGAAGATTTTTCTTCTGCCACAAACGGTGCCAGCCACAGGCCGGCCCGGAATCCGTTTTCGTGAATGACATCTGCCATTGCCTTCATGCCTTCCGGGAACTTGCCGGCATCGGCTTCCAGCCAGTCACCGACATACGGTTCCCAGCCGTCATCGATCTGGAACAGATCGTTTCTGTCAAGAATTCTCAGGCAGCCCTGCAGATCCTGGCGGATGGCAGCAGAACTGATATCTTCATAGCGGTTATACCAGCTGGAATAGCCGCAGATCTTTTCCTTTGTGCGGGGATGGACATCCATCGCCGCAAACCAGCCGTCAAAGACCTGATCTTCCGTACCCTCACCATAATACAGGTCAAGAAGATGGAATTCCCCTTCCGTCTTCAGGCCGCGGCAGTCACGGCTGACGGTGACCGCACCGGTGCTGCCGTCAAAGCGGAAGATGGTATATCCGTTCGTCTCATCCAGGGAGGCAATCAGCCGGAAGAAGCCGGCCCGGCGGAAATAGCAGTAGGAGAAGCCGTGCAGCACACCGGGACGGTTGGAATACTTCATGAAGTGATAGTCGCCGTAGCGGTCAAAGCTGTACAGATCGATCAGTTTCTGCGGCACGCCGCGCAGTCCGCGCATGCGGCTGTTCCGGTCATATTCCGGCGAGACTGTCCAAGTCTGATAGCCGTTCATGTAGATCTTTTCATTTTTGCCGAGTTTTACTGTTCCTTCCGCAGCTGCCTCTTCAATGCGGCAGGCCGGCAGGGTGACTGTGATATGGTTTGCACCCGGCTTCAGTTCAAAGATGCCTTCAAAGCTTCCCTGATCAGTTTTCAGTTTCCAGTTCAGTTTCATTTGCTGTTTCACCTCTTCTTGTCCTCAGTTCATCAGCAATTTCAGTTGCCTTTTCATCAGTCAGGATGAAGTGTTTTCTGAATACATAGAAGGCACAGACCAGACCGACGATCGGGATGACAGTCATCAGCAGGCGCAGACCGGTCAGGGTGCCGGCACTCTGGGTGACGATTTCACCGGCCGCATCACTGTTGCCCTTGAGGCCGATCAGATCGATGCCGATACCGGTCAGGAACACGGCCAGACCGGAAGCAGCCTTGACAACCAGTGTCTGCATGGAGAAGATGACAGACTCTTCACGGTGTCCCGTCTTCAGTTCGCCATAGTCAACCGAGCTGGTCAGGAAGACTGTTGTCAGAACAGTCAGGATACCGTTGGAAAGGAATACCAGAACACCCGGAACCAGCAGGAGCGGCAGGGTGTTGGCAAGACCGGTCAGACAGCCGATCAGCAGCAGGGCATAGCCGACAATGGCACTGCCGAGGCAGATCTTGAAGATCTGGGAATTGCCGAGGAATTTACGCAGCAGCGGATATACCAGCATCATGCCGAGGATCTGGGAAGCACCGCCGACGGATGTGAACAGCGTGTAGGTATTCTGCCAGCTGGAGGGATCCATCAGAGACTGCGAGAAGTCATACTTGAAGAAATAGATGATCAGGTTGGAGGTAATGTACAGGGCGCTGTTGATAAGAACGATTGTCAGAACCGTAACCATGGCCTGATCGTTGGCAAACAGTGACCTGAACATTTCACCGACGGTTGTTGTCTCCATCGTTTCTTCTCTGCCCGATTCGTCAATGCTGCGGCAGAGAATAACTTCGGTGATGACAAAGATAACGGCAACGATCAGGGCAAACCATTTGAAGCCGACACGTTCATTGCCGCCGCCGATCATCTTGACGAGGATCATGGTGCCGATGGTAATGATGGCATTGCCGATGCCGGCACAGGTACGGCCGACAACCGACAGATTTTCACGGTCTTTGGGATTGTCCGTAACTGCCGGAATCATGGACCAGTACGGAATATCCATCATCGTATAGGTAACACCCCAGAGGATATAGACAACGGAGAAATAGACCATCAGGCCGGTGCCCTTCAGATCCGGTGCCGCAAACAGTGCATACAGGACAAAGGCATTCAGAACCGTGCCCGAGAACAGCCAGGGACGGAACTTGCCCCATTTCGACTTTGTCTTGGCAACAAGCACGCCCATGAACGGGTCATTGGCCGCATCGAAGATACGGGCAATCATCAGGATCGCACCGACGAAGGTGGCGGATAATCCGAGGATATCCTGATAGTAGTACATGACAAATGATGCTGACAGCGCATAGACCATATCCTTGCCTATGGCGCCAAGACCATAGGCAGCTGTCTGCTTTTTGGTAAATTTCATGATCTCTCCCCTTTCTTAATCACAAGATCAATTGTTTTTTCTTCAAGCCCGTCGGCACTGATGATCAGGCGGGCATTTCCGGCTTCGCCAAGCGTGCGGATATAGGTGCCGCACATGCCGCCTTCCGCCGTTACGACATCCGGTCCGACCAGTTCGATCGGTCCTTCCGTCTTCAGCCTGACCGGCAGCTGGGCATAGGATGCCAGGTTGTTCAGCTCATCCAGGATCCGGATCCGGAAGGCTGCCATATCATATGTATCGGTATCGGTCAGCTCTGTCGAAGATGTTCTGACTTCCAGATGCAGAGCCGTGCGCGGTGACTTGGTTACGGCTGCGACCGGCTCACCGTTTCTGACAGCTTCGAATTTCCATTCGGTGCTGTCGCCGCCCCAGGAGCCGACATATTTGCCGTACAGTTCCACGCCTTCCGAATATTTCATCTTATAGTGAACCATGCACCAGGCAAGCATTGCCTTGTACTTTACCGGCATGTTGGCCATGCCGTATCTGGCAGCCGCCTGCAGGGCATCATGCACATACTGTTCCTTGGTTCCGGAGAAGCCTTCCTTTGTCCGCAGCAGGCAGCCGATCATGTCATCAATTTCAACCGGCGGATGCTTCAGGCCCTTCCATTTTTCCCTGTCAGGACGGAATGTCTTGACGAATTCATCATTCTTGTACAGGTTGACTTCATCGGCATTGGTGAATACATACAGGGAATTGACGGTGCCGCCGGCATAGTCACCGATATCCATCGGCGAGCCGACTTCCAGCACCGGCGCATCATCGCTCTGGGAAGCATAGACAGCAGCGGCCATCTTCGGGTTGCGGAAGCTGTCCATGACGCCGTGATAGCAGATCCTGTCGCCGGATCCGAAGTCCTTATGGGTCGGATAGTCAAACATGCACCACTGGAAGCATCCGGCATGGCCGCCGTCAGCCATCGCCGTATTCAGGGTGCGGGCATGGCGCAGGGCATGTTCCTGACGCTTTTCCCAGGTGTCATAATTCTTTGTCGGGAACATATGGCCGTTGGCTTCCGAGATCAGCAGCGGCTTTTTCATATCCGGCGTGACATCCTTCTTGGCCTTGGCGCCGGGCGTGATGCCGTTGTGCGAGAAGTCATTGTAGGAATAGATATCTTCCAGCAGTGAACTCTTTTCCAGATATCTGACACCGCTGGTCGGACGGGTCGGATCCAGGCGGTGTGCCATTTCATTTGTGGCCCGGTAGAGCTCATCGTCATCCAGTGATTCGTTGATGCGCACACCCCAGATGATGATTGAAGGATGCTGGCGGTATTCAAGAACCATTTCCCTGGTATTCTCAATTGCCTGCTGTTTCCACTGCCGGTCACCGAGATGCTGCCAGCCGGGGATTTCCGTAAATACCAGCAGACCTCTGCGGTCACATTCATCAATGAAAGCATGGCTCTGCGGATAGTGCGAGGTTCTGACTGCATTCACACACAGTTCCTCATCAAGGATCCTGGCATCTTCGCGCTGCAGGGATTCACTTGCCGCATAGCCCATATACGGGAAGCTCTGATGTCTGTTCAGGCCTCTGATAAAGACCGGCTGTCCGTTCAGCAGTATTTCATTTTCATTTACCGAAACAGTGCGGAATCCGAAGGTTTTCCGAACCGTGTCTTCCCCCATGGTGATCTCGCAGACATACAGATCCGGACTTTCGCATGACCACGGCTTTGCCTGCGGCACGGAAAGACGGATATTCTTTTCGGCTCTGCCGTCATGTTCAAGAACAATGTTTCCGGCCATGTCCTTCAGTGTGACATGCACTGCCTCATCCGTGACATTGCCGCTGTACTGCAGGGCAATGTTCATCGTCTGCAGATCCGGAGTCGTGATATAGGCATCGCTGATCATCTTCTGCGGTCTGTCTTCAATCCAGACATCGCGGTAGATGCCGCCGAAGGTCAGATAGTCAATGACAAATCCGAACGGCGGAACCGATGCATTCTCGGTCGTATCCAGACGGACGGTAATGACATTGTCCTCATCGTATCTGACTTCATCCGTGATTTCTGTCCGGAAGGCTGTATAGCCGTTTTTATGCGTGCACATTTCCCGGCCGTTGAAATATACGGTCGCAATATGTGCGGCCGCATCAAACTGCAGGAAATGGCGGCGTCCCTTTTCCGATGCCGGAATCCTTACCCTGCGGCGGTAGCCGGCAATCATCTGGTAGGAGTCGGGATCGGCATAATGCAGCGGGATCTCCTTTACAGTATGGGGAATGCGGACGGTTTCCTCTGCCTCCCCGCCGGCCAGGAAGGCATCACTCCAGTGTGACGTAAACTCCCAGCCGTCATCAATTCGTCTCTTCATAGTCGTGCTCCTTAATTCCGTTCATGATGATATCCATCATCTGTTCCAGGGCTTCGCTGTAGGAAATATGTTCTTCCGTCAGCATGTCCGATGACAGGAAGGATTCCAGGGAAGCGGTAAACATGGTCCGCAGAATCGGAATCGATACCGGCCGGATCTTATGCTCCCTTACGCCTTCCTCCAGCAGCCGGATAACCGGCTCCCAGTCGTTTTCCAGATAACTGACAAGTTCCTCACTGACATCCGGATACTTCTGATGCAGATCGGAAAGCTTGCGGAAATCCAGAACCTGATACTGATGCGGCATGGCGACCATGACCATCCGGATCTTGTCAGTCAGTTCCAGATCAGAAGAAAGAATCTCCTGTTTCTTTTCCTGAATCTGATGAAATCCATATGCCAGCATTTCCGACAGCAGTTCTTCCTTGGACACATAAAACTGATAGATTGTCTTTTTGGCAATATGAAGACTGGCCGCAATATCATTCATCGTGAATTTCAGACCATTCAGCTGAAACTGCCGGATCGCTTCCTGTACAATTTCTTCTCTTTCCATATTCCCTCCGGAAACCCGTTTTCTTTTTTCAGTTTCCATGATATCAGAGTGAAAGCGCTTTCGCAATATCTGCAGATTATTTTAAACAAAAAAAGAGATGGCTTTCACCATCTCTTGATCTGACTGTACTCAGTCTTCTACATACGGCAGCAATGCCATCTGGCGGGCGCGCTTGATTGCGACTGCCAGCTGACGCTGATACTTCGCCTTTGTTCCTGTTACGCGGCGCGGAGTGATCTTTCCGTTGGCGCTGATGAACTTCTTCAGGAGCTCAACATCCTTGTAATCAATATACTTGATGTTATTCTTTGTGAAGTAGCAGACCTTTCTGCGGCCGGTTCTCTGCTTTCTGAATGCCATCTTTTTATCTCCTTTTTTCTTAGAACGGCAGGTCATCGCTGGAGATATCCAGCGGAGATCCGCCAAAGTCATCGCTCATGCCTGCGTTATCGTTGTAGGCAGGCTGAGAGTATGACGGCTGTGCGTATGACGGCTGGCCATACGGAGCCTGATAGCTGTCCTGATAACCATTGTTGCCCTGCTGTGCTCTGGATTCAGACTGAGCTCTGCTTTCCAGAAGCCGGACATTGTCTGCCACAACTTCGGTCACATAGACTCTCTGTCCGTCACGGTCATAGGAACGTGACTGCAGTCTTCCGTCAACACCGATCAGTGCACCCTTGCGGGCATACTGTCCGAGGAAGTCGGCCGGCTGTCGCCATGCAACGCAGCTGATGAAATCGGCTGTCTGCTGAGCATTGTCCTGACTGCGGCCGCGGCGGTCACAGGCGACTGTGAACTGTGCTACAGACAGTCCGCTCTGTGTTTTGCGCACTTCGACATCGCGGGTCAGACGACCAACCAGAACGACACGGTTAATCATTTACTTTGCCTCCTGAGCAGAAGCTTCATCACGGGTAATCATGAAACGGACAACATTCGGATTGATGCGCATCAGACGATCGAATTCCTTAACGCAGTCGTTGTCAGCTTCAAAGGCAACTACAACGTAATAGCCCTTGTGCATATCATCAATTTCATATGCGAAATCACGCATACCCCATTCGTCTGTCTTGTTAACAGAGCCGCCGTTGTCAGTGATGATCTTGGCGAGAGCTTCGATGAGCTCAGCTCTCTTCTCTGTGTCAACAGACTCATTGATGATGTACATTACTTCGTACTTCTTCATTTGTACACCTCCTTCTGGTCTAACGGCCATTTCTGGCAAGGAGCGGGTTTAACCACTCGCTCGAGTATTATACTAGTTTTCAACCCGCATGTAAATCAGAAATATCACTCTGAATGGGAAACTTTACGAAACAATGGCGCCGCATTCCGGACAGAACTTTCCGTATACCCTGGCACCGCACTGGGGACAGTATCTGACACCGGCGGAAGCCTCTGTTTCGGTGATTTCCCTGTCCTTGGGCCATACCGTATGCCAGGACAGTTCCAGTGTTCTGCTTTCATCTGCGGCCAGTTCCATATCCCAGACCACTTCGCCGGTCTCTTCATTCAGTTTTCCGCCGGAAAGATTTCCCTTCTCGACAATGATCGTCTTTTCTTCCGATACCGGAATTTGATCGATGACCGTCATCCGGAACGGCTTCTGCCGGCTTGCGGAAATCACTGTTTGGTAGACATATTCCGTACGGTACTGATTCTTAAGCAGTACGGAAGAGGTATATTTCTTCTTCTGTGTCCGGCGGACCGTGACGGTTTCATCACGGCCGAGAGAAAGCTCATACGTATCCCTGGTCTGATCCGGTTCAATCAGAACCTCGCCGGCATAGGTGTCCTTCAGAAAGACGGCAGCCCGGCTGTGAAGGACATCTTCCAGATCGGCAGTCTTCACGCTGGCCGCAAGATACGCCCGGCTGTCCTTCTTCGGAACAGCAATGACATGGTATTCGCAGGCGATCTGCTTTTCACTGAGATCCGCCATGATGCCGCGGGCATCCGAAGGCAGATTCCACATGCCTTTCAGTTCATATTCGGTCATTGTCTCATGGCCATTTACTTCCGCTTCAGAACGTACGGCATCGGTAAAGTCCATTTCCGCCGTCGCTTCCATGGCTTCCGCATCGTTCATTTCAGAAGCCATCATGCCCATCAGCGGCATCGCCATACGGGCATTCTTCATCATGACCGGTTCACGGCGGAACTGCAGATGCGCCGGCATCAGCACCGGAATATCAGCCGATACAGAAGGATTGCCGGTATACAGCTTCAATGCAGCATCTTCCCAGTCCAGGCCGGTATTCTGGACAACTGCCGCTCTCAGCCGCAGTGTCAGCGGACCGCTTTCTCCGTCAGTGCGGATCTCATAGACCGGATGCCAGTGGGCACAGCGGTCAAAATACTGCACCCGGATCTGATAGTCGCCGTCCTCTTCACATTCCAGCACGGCTGTCACCGAGGGCCGGCCGGTCTTCTTCTGCAGTTCTTCCCGCTGCTTCAGAAGTTCTTCCTTTTCTTTCTCCAGTTCAATCTTATGTCCGGCAATGGCTGTCAGCTTTTCCGGCAGCACCCTTTCATATTCTTCCATTTTGGCAAGATCCATGCCGTCCCTGCTTTTGAATGTCAGATTGTTTTTCCAGAGCTGGATCTGCACATCGCAGGCATCGATGGCGGCATCGCACAGAACGATCTTCTCATCCGTCTCGCGGGTGATTTCCTTCTGTTCCTTTTCATCCGGCCAGGCTGTCTGCACATCAGCAGCTGTCAGTCCGGAAGAAGTACTGATGCGGATGCTGCCGGTATCGGCACTGCCGCCGATGCCGACGATCCGGCATTGGTGACTGCCGGCGCTCAGATGCACCGTACCGGTATTTGTAATTTCACAGCCGCTGCGGTATACCGCCGCACTGCGGGTTTTTGTTTCTATGGTGATCATGATTCCTCCTGCCGTTTACTTTCCTTCCGGAAGAGGTGCTCTTTTGAATACTTCCGTGAATTCAGAAATATATTCGGCACTGGCCCGGATCATTTCTTCACCCCATTCGGCCGTTGCCGAAAGCGGATGATCATCACCGAACCAGCCGTTATTGCTGATGTCCATGCTCATGCGGTTGACGGGAATGTCGACGCCTTTGAAGCGCACGGTCTTCATGCCGGAAGCCGGCAGTTCCTCGCTGATGCCGCACATCGGCGCATCGGCAATGGCATCCCGGTCAACAAGGGCAGGATCGATGGCCATGATCGCAGCCGTCTCTTCCGCGCCGCCGTGGCCGCCGTGCCAGGGTTTTCTGCCTTCCCAGTCACCGGTGATGTTCCAGACCATCTGCCACCAGTTCATTTCAGCCAGCAGGCAGCCTTCCTTATAGAGATCAAGAGAGACTCTGTCCAGCGGCGGAATATTGCCGCCGTGGCCGTTGACAACGATAAAGCGTCTCGCACCGTGTGCCTTCAGAGACTGTGTCACGGCTGTCAGAACCTGATAGAGAACATCATGTCCGAGATTGACGGTGCCGGGAAAGGATGCCAGATAATCGGTGCATCCGTAGGGAATCATCGGGGCAATGACAGTGTCATTGCTTTCTTCAAAATATTCGAGGATTTTGTTCGGAATCAGTGTGTCGGTGCCGAGCGGCATATGGCGGCCATGGCATTCCAGCGAGCCAAGGGGAATGATGACCGTGTCATGTTCCCTGAAATATGCCTCTGCCTGCGGCCATGTCATATGTTCCAGTCTCATATCAGATACCTCCGTTCTTCTTCTCTTTCATTTTACATGGCAGAAGAAAAAGGAGACATGCCTTTTGCATATCTCCGTTCAGTCTATTGTTTTTTCTGCATCAGCTGCCGGGCAACATAGGAGGCAATTGCCAGTCCTGCCGCCGGCGGCACGAAAGGCGTTGAGCCGGGAATGCCTCTGCGGCCGGACCGTTCCAGTTCCTTCTGAAAGACTTCTTCCTCCGTTCTCGGCTTCATCGGCGGCTCGCTTGATGTGCATACCGTCAGCTTCCGGATGCCGCGCTTGCGCAGCTCATGGCGCATGATCTTTGCCAGCGGATCGCCGCTGGTCTGATAGACATCAGTGATCATGATCTTTGTCGGATCGATACGGTTGCCGGTTCCCATCGATGAAATGATGGGTGTATCAGCCCGTTCTGCCTCTTCAATCAGAGCCAGCTTGGCGGTTACCGTATCAATGGCATCAACAATATAGTCATACTGCGTGAAGTCAAAGCGGTCCTTTTCTTCCGGCAGATAGAAACACTGGTAGGTATTGACGGTGATCTTCGGATCGATATCGGCGATCCTTGCCTTTGCGGCTTCAACCTTCGCAAGGCCCACAGTGGATTCCAGGGCAATGATCTGACGGTTGAGGTTGGTGATGTCGACCGTATCGTGATCGATCAGATCCAGAGTGCCGACGCCGCAGCGGGCAAGTGCTTCCGTGACATAGCCGCCGACACCGCCGATGCCGAATACGGCAACCCGGCTGTTTCTGAGGGCAGCCATCGCATCCCGGCCGCAGATCATTTCCATACGGTCATAGCGTCCGGTCATTTCTTCACCTGTTTTTCTTTCTTCAGAAGGAATGTGCGGGCAATGTTGATGCCGATCTTATAGGGCAGCGGCCGCAGGGCCTGATCGGCTTTCTTCAGCTCGCTGATAATGGAAATATGCTGAGGACAGTGCTTTTCGCATCTGCCGCAGCCGACACACTGTGACGGGAATGCCGGATTCTTGCGCAGGCCGACAACCTGGGCATATTCAAATCTGCCGGTGCTCTTCGATTCCATATACATCTCGTTGTAGCAGCGGAAGGCGCCGGGTATATCCACGCCGTGAGGACACGGCATGCAGTAGCCGCAGCCGGTGCACGGAACCTTGATCTTCTCATTGATCAGGGTTTTTACATTTTCAATCAGGGCAAAGTCATCGGCATCCATCGTGCCGGCCTCTGCCTCTGAGGCAATGCGGCAGTTCTCCTGCACCATTTCCAGGCTGTTCATGCCGGAAAGCACACAGGTCACTTCCTTCTGATCCCACAGCCAGCGGAACGCCAGTTCGGCCGGGCTGTAATGCTTGTGATAGCTGCCGATCTTCGTGCGGGCCTTCTCCGGCAGAAGATCCACCAGCTTGCCGCCGCGCAGCGGTTCCATGATCATGACCGGAATGCCCTTTTCATACGCAGCCTTCAGGCCGGCTCTTCCGGCCTGGGCATATTCATCCATATAGTTGTACTGGATCTGGCAGAAATCCCAGTCGTAGGCATTCAGAATCTTCAGAAACATTTCGGTATTGCCGTGGAAGGAAAAGCCGATGTTGCGGATGGCTCCGCTCTTTTTCTTTTCCGCGATCCAGTCTTCGATACCCAGCGAAACCAGATTCTGCCAGGCGGAAAGATCCGTCAGCATATGCATCAGATAATAATCGACATGATCCGTCCGCAGGCGCTTCAGTTCTTCCTGAAACAGTTTCTCAATGGCACCTTCACGGCTGATCAGATACTGGGGAAGCTTGGTGGCGATATTGACCTTGTCACGGCGGCCGCTGCGGGAGAGAATCTCGCCGAGAGCTGCCTCACTGCCGGAATAGACATAGGCTGTATCAAAATAGTTGATTCCCCGGGAAATGGCATAGTCGATCTGTTCTTCGGTCTTTTCCATATCGATGGCATTGCCCTTCTTGGCAAAGCGCATGCAGCCGAAGCCGAGGATGGAAATATCATTGCCGTATCTGTCTTTTCTGTACTTCATATTCTTATCCGTATTCAGCCCTGTTCACTGAGGGCAATCAGTTTGACAAAAAACGGCAGCATCACATCTTCCCTGTTCATGATGAAGTTTTCCGGGTGCCACTGCACCGCCAGCAGATTCGGATAGATATCCGATTCAATGCCTTCAATCAGTCCGTCTTCCGCCCAGGCGACAGCCTTCAGACCATAGCCGAGTTCATGAATGACCTGATGATGAAAGCTGTTGACTTCCAGTTCTTCTCCCAGCAGAAGCTCAAGCATGCTGTCGGGGGCAGTCTTTACCTTATGGGTCGGCACATTGCGGTACTGTTCCTGCACATGCTTCAGCGGCTTCTCACAGGCCAGTGAGAGATCCTGATACAAGGTTCCGCCGAAAGCCACATTGATGACCTGCAGACCGCGGCAGATGCCGAACAGCGGCTTGCCCTGGGCAATAGTCTTGTGAATGACACTGATCTGAAACAGATCATATTCCATATCACTTTCACCGCACAGTTCATGCCGTTCTTCATGGAACAGCACCGGATCGACATCGATGCCGCCGGGCACCAGAATGCCGTCACAGCGGCTGACATAGTCCCCGATCAGCGCTTCATCCGTGCAGTGGGGAATGATCATTGCCAGGCCGCCTGCCTCTTCCACCGAGCGTACATAGTTGTCGCCCAGACCGTGCTGAAGCAGGTTCCATTTTCCGTAGGTATATTTGCTGGCAAGAATGCCGATGACTGGTCGTTTCATAGCCGTTGTCCTCCGTCTGTTCATATACTGCTTCATTTTACCTTGAATTCTCTCCGATGAACATTGCGACACACAAAAACCGTTCCCTCCTTATTGAAGAGAACGGCGGGCAGTGATGCATTCAGATCTTCATGGCTGTTTCATAGGCCTGCCAGATGACGGTGCGCAGATTTCCGACCCTGTCACAGTCACCGACGATCCAGGCATTTTTCTTTTTCCCCAGGGGCAGCGGAGCCGGCACATATCCGGTTGAGGAAATGACGGAGTCACAGGCAATTTCAATTTCCTCTCCGTCCCTGTCTTCACAGATGATGGATCCGTCACGCACTTCCTTCAGCTTTGTCTCAAGATATACCGGGACCTTTTTCCAGGCAAAGTATTCACGCAGATAGGAACTGTTGGCAAGGCAGACACCCTTCTGGGCAATCAGATCATTCATCATTTCGACAATGATCGGCTTTTTGCCCTGCAGCTGCAGTTCATAGGCGATTTCACATCCGGTCAAGCCGCCGCCGATGACGGCAACCGTTTCACCGACAGTTTTGCCGTTCAGATAGTCACAGGCCTCAATCATCTTTTCATAACCTGCAATATTTCGCAAGATGCGCGGTTTCGCACCGGTTGCGACAACCACCGGATCATCACCGAATTCATGAATCGTGTGCACTTCATAATTCAGATGCACCTCGATATTCAGATCCTTCATCTGCTTCTCATACCATTTCAGCAGATCACGAAGCTTTCCCTTATATGATTCCGCCGAGGCAGGAATGAAGGTGCCGCCAAGCCGGCTGCTCTTTTCATAGATGATGGGTCTATGGCCGCGCAGAGCCAGCACTCTGGCTGTTTCCATGCCGCCGATGCCGCCGCCGACAATGGCAACCGTTTTCGGCTCATCAGTCTTTTTTATAAAATGCTTCTTCCACTGCATCGTCTCGGCATTGACGGCACATCGGCTCAGATGCAGGGAATCATACAGATCCTGATCATTCGGCACGCCTTTGTAATGCGCCATATTGAAGCAGCCGTTGTGGCAGAGAATGCAGGGACGGATATCATCTTCCCGCTCCAGCATCAGCTTGGTAACCCATTCCTGGTCAGCCAGGAACGGACGGGCAAAGCCGGCAGCGTCAATCTTCCCTTCCGAAACAGCTTTGGCAGCGACGGCGGGATCCATGCGGCCGGCGCAGACCACCGGGATATCCACAAAGCGGCGGATATGTTCCACATCCCCCAGGTTGCAGTTTTCCGGCATATAGATCGGCGGATGCGCCCAGTACCAGGCATCATAGGTGCCGTTGTCACAGTTCAGCATGTCATAGCCGGCATCCTGCAGATACTTTGCCGCCCATTCCGATTCTTCCATGTCGCGGCCGGCCTCTTCATATTCTTCGCCCGGCAGGGCACCTCGGCGGAAGCCCTTGGTGCGGGAAAGCACGGAATAGCGCAGGGAAACCGGGAAATCTTCTCCGCAGGCAGCCTTGATGGCATGCACGATTTCCACCGCAAAGCGATAGCGGTTTTCCCTGGAGCCGCCGTATTCATCACTGCGGTGATTGACATATTTCAGGGTAAACTGATCCAGCAGATAGCCTTCATGCACAGCATGAATTTCAACACCGTCGACACCGGCATCCTTCAGCAGTTTTGCACATTCGGCAAAGGCATCCACATATTCATGAATCTCTTCCACTGTCAGTGCCCGGGAAGGAACCTTGTCGGACCAGCGGTTCGGTGCCGGTGATGCACTGGCGGTAATGCGGTCCAGATCCATGATGGGCTTTGCGGCCAGACGCAGTGCCTTGTTCGTATACAGCTTCTCCATCATTGCCGATACCGTAAAGCTGCGTCCGAATCCCGCCGTCAGCTGCACAAACAGCTTCGCACCGGTCCGATGAAACTCCGGCATCCACTTCTTCAGATCGGCAAACATCTTTTTGTTTTTATGCAGCCACTGGCCGTACATCGGATTCCAGACCGGCTGGCAGCCCGGCAGTACAAGACCGGCATTGTTTCTGGCGACTTCCATGATGAACTTTGCCCCGGCTTCATCAAAATGGTTCACTTCCATCCAGCCGAACAGATCGGTGCCGCCCATCGATGTCAGAACGATCCTGTTTTTGATTTCCAGACTGCGGATCTTCCACGGTGTAAACAGCGGTTCATATATTTCTTTCATTGTCAGATCCTCCGCGCTCACTGTCCGTCTTTCCGGACAGTTTTTCAATGATGCAATGATTCGTATGAAACACATATCGTTATTTTCATTATACGGGTCATTTCTATGCCGTGAACAGATTCCGGAAAAAAGAGTCCTGTCATCTGACAGAACTCCGGGGAATCAATTGCTGCCTTCCGGCTTCTCAGGCGGGGTTCCTCCGCCCGGCATTTCCGGAGGCTGGCCGTCCGGTTTTTCCGGCGGTTCGCCGCCGCCGGACATTTCCGGGGGCTGGCCGTCAGGCATGCCGCCGGGGCCGCCTGAAGATTCAATGACCACTTCTATTGCCTCACCCTGGGAAGCAGTGCCTTCCTTGTATTCTTCGCCGTTCACATACAGAGTATGGCCGTTGAGATCAATGGCATCGGCATCACAGGTCAGTGATGTGATACAGGAATCTGCGCTCAGTGTCCATGTTGATCCTTCATCCAGTTCCACATAGACCTCGCCTGCCTGTCCGTCCGGATTGATTGAACCGTTCAGCTGTGATCCGTCCTTCAGATACAGATTCAGGGTGGAGACCTCATCGACAAGAAGAATGCCGTCAATGGTCTGTTCTGAAGCATTCATTGTGACATGACCGCCGTTGGAGCCTTCGCTGCCCCAGCCTGCCGCTGCTGCCCTGAGGAAATTGCCTTCCGCATCCTGATTGATGATTTCGGCATCGTTCAGATCGATCGTAGCCACGGTGTTGTTGACAAAGAAGACATCACCGTTGGCATTGGTCAGGGTGCCGCCGTTCATTGCAAAGGACGCTTCACCCTGGGCGGCATCGCCGGACATTGACTGATAGATCATGACGGCCTGATACCAGTCGGACTTGTCACTGTTCTTGGAATTGTTGTCGGCATGAAGTTCCACATTGTTCAGTGTTACGGAATTCTGTCCTTCAACGACGATTCCCTGCGATGAAGTTGATGTCATCAGGGCATTGCTGACCGTGATATCGGCTGTCGAATAAATGACCGGTGAACCCTTGCCGTCAGTCGTATAGCTGCCGCCGTCCACATTGACAGTGCCGCCGCCGCGGTCGGAACGGATCGCTGCCGAAGAATTGCCGGTTGTATGAATGGTCAGATTCGAAGCATTCATCGTACCGCCGCCGGTAGTCATAAGACCGCCGGAACAGTTGCCGGATGTCGTGATGACCGAATCAGAAATATTTACCGTTGTTCCCTCACCATAGCTGAATATGGCATTGGCATGGGTGCCGTCGGTATTGACGACAATCTCCTTCAGATCGAGCGTGGCTCCGTTTGTCGCAAAGAGGGCTGAATTCTCACCATAGAAATCCGCTTCGTCACCGGATGATTCACCGCTCTTTACAACCTTGATATTGCTGTAGGAAGCTGCCTCACCGTCAGCCGCAATGACATGTTCGCCGTCGCCGCTGTTTTCCATTGTCTCATTGACCGTGATATCTGCTTCACTCAGGTATTTCTTCTCTTCTGTTTCTTCTTTTTCTTCAGTCTGTTCTGCGGTTTCTGTTGTTTCTGTTTCCGCTGCCGGCCGTGCGCAGCCGGCCATGGAAACCGCAAGCATACCGCCAAGGAATACTGTCAGATGTTTTTTCATGGTCCTGCCTCCTGTTGTATGTCATTATCCTGACAGCCTTATCTGAACTTCATGTGAACAAAGAAGAAAATTTCAGCGAATAAGAGAAAAAGTGCTGTGCCATAATGGAAGCAGGAGGATTCTTTCATGAAACAGATTTTTGCAGATAATGCCCCGAGGGCAATCGGTCCCTATTCCCACGGCTATGTTTCCGGAAATCTCTTTTTCTCATCCGGACAGATCGGTGCCAATCCCGACGGCAGTCCGATGGCAGAAACCATTGAAGGCCAGGCTGAACAGAGCTGCCGCAATGTCGGTGCTGTTCTGAAGGCAGCCGGAACCGATTATGAACATGTCATCAAGACAACCTGTTTTCTGGCTGACATGAATGACTTTGCGGCATTCAATCAGGTATATGAAAAATACTTTGTCTCAAAGCCGGCCCGCAGCTGCGTGGCAGTAAAGACACTTCCGGCCGGAGCCCTCTGCGAGATCGAGGCCATTGCCGAAATCGAATAACAAAAAAAACATATCATTACGATATGTTTTTCGATGATCATTTCAGTTTCATTCCCTCTTTGAAGGCGTCTGCGACAATGTCACCGATGACTCTGTATTTGTTCATGGCCGAGTCGAACATGATCGGCTGCATCTTGCCGAGGTCAACCTTGCCGTCGGTCAGAATCGATTCATCCGCGCTCATGTTTACGGTTTCGCCGACCAGCAGATAACCGTCTCCGTCCGGCTGCATCTCAGCTACCCGGCATTCCAGAGTCAGCGGATATTCCGTGAAAATCGGCGCATCCACAAAGGCACTCTTTACGGCATGAAAGCCGGCCTTTTCGATCTTGTTTACACCGCGGCCGGATTCAATGCCGAAATAGTCGGAAGCCGTAACCGTATCCTTTGTCGCAAATGACACCGTGAATTCCTTTTTCAGTTCCAGATTGTCCGTCGTCTTGTGCTTTGAAAGACTGACCATGATCTGATGGGCATCCACCTGTCCGGCCCAGGCCGCATTCATGGCATTCGGTGTGCCGTCCTCATCATATGTACCGAGAATGACGACCGGCAGAGGGGTAATGATCGTTTTCTTTCCGAAATCTTTTCTCATACAGTTTCTCACTTTCTGTCATCATTATTTCACAGATTCATTCTTGATGTACCGTTGATCATCCATCGTGCAACTTGCAGCTGCACTTGCTAAAATTATATTCAAATAGAGGAAGGTTGATTATGAAGCGTCTGGTCTGTTTTGGAAGCTGCTGTATTGACTTTTATTCCAATCTTGACGGCGGCAAGCCGTTTGTCGGCGGCGGTCCTGTAAATACTGCTGTATATGCAGCAGAAAAAGGAATGCCTGTTTCCCTTCTCAGCTGTATCGGAAATGATACCTACGGCGATCTGGTTCTGCAGAAACTGCAGGAAAAACCAATCGACCTTTCGCATTTGCGCAGAGAGAACGGAAACACCGCACTCTGTGAAGTAACCATTGAAAACAATGAACGCATTCTCGGCGATTATGATGAAGGTGTCATGCGTGACTATCGTCTGAGTCCCGAAGACATTGCCTTTATCAAGACCCATGACATTGCTCTGACCGATCTCTGGGGACAGCAGGAAGGCCTGCTGAAAGAACTGAAGCAGGACGGTCTGATGCTGGCATTTGATGCGGCTGACAGGCCTGATGATCCGGCGGCTGTGGAAGCCATGAAATCCTGTGATATTTTCTTCTTTTCTTCCGAAGAAGACTGTGAAACCGTGGTCGGCGAAATGCTGGAAATCATCCGTCACGGCCCCTCTCTGGCTGTAGCCATGTGCGGATCGAAAGGCTCTGTATGCATGGACAGTTCCGGCATCTGCAAATACCGGATCACGCCGGAAGAGGAAATTGTCGATACACTGGGAGCCGGTGACAGCTATATCGCCGGATTCCTGTACGGATATCTTGCCGGAAAGGACCTGGAAGAATGCATGCGCATCGCTTCCGAGACGGTTCTTCCGGTACTGCAGTATCACGGTGCATTCCGGCAGTAGGAGGACTCCATATGTATACCGGTGAACTCTGGAAAGAAAACCCTTCCGCTCTGCGTGACTTTGATGAAAACGCTCTGCTCAGAAGCATCAACGGTGCCCTTGCCCTGAGAGGACAGATCGAAGGCATCATCGATGAGATCTGGAACAATGATTTTGACGGCATCTGGTTCATCGGTATCGGCGGTACCTGGGCCTCCTGCATGCAGGCAGAAGTCTACATGCGGGGACATTCCGCCCTTCCCGTCTATGCCGAAAACGCGGCTGAGTTTGTGACAACCGGAAACTGCCGCTTTACCTCCCAGTCCATTGTCATCTGTTCATCAGAATCAGGAACGACACAGGAAATGGTCCGCATGTTCCGGAAGGTACATGAAGAAGGCGCCAGAGTCTTTGCCTTTGTCGATACGCCTGATACTGTCCTGGCTGAAAATGCCGACTGGCTGATCTCCTATCCGAAGAATGAACAGCTGAAATTCTATATGGTCTGCAATTATCTCATGTACCGCAACCATGAATTTGATGACTATGAAGAATATAACCGGCAGATGGAGGCATTCCTTGCAAAGGGGCTGGTGAATGCCGAAAAGGAAAGCGATGCATGGGCCAGGAAATATGCCGTCCATACCGCAGCCGGCCTGCAGGAACATCCTGACATGCCGCATTACTTCATCGCATCCGGAAGCCTGTACGGTGCTGCCTATTCTGCGGCCATGTGCTACTGGGCTGAGCAGCTGTGGATCAGGACCGTCTGCGTCTCTGCCCAGGAATTCTTCCACGGCATGCAGGAAGTCATTGAAAAGGACGTTCCCGTCCTTGTCTTTGTCGGCGAAGATGAACAGCGGCCGCTGGCGGAGCGGGCTGCCCGTTTCCTGCCGAAGGTCTGCGGCAATTATGCCGTCATTGACACCAGTGAATTTGCCATGGAAGGAATCGATGACAGATACCGCGGCACGATCAGTCATCTGATCATGCGGGCTGTCATGAACCGGGTGGATGCCTGGCTGGAATATGAACTCCGTCATCCCCGCACCATCCGCCGCTACTACCGGCAGTTCGAGTACTGAAAAACATGCCCTGCGGCATGTCAGTTCAGATATTCCGTGATTCCTTCAAAGTCCTTTATGACCCGGATCACATGCGGATACTGTCCGTAGACATCCTTCATGCTCGGTGTTTCCAGGGCAATGACATCAGCGCCGATTTCTCCGGCACATTTTATACCTGAAAGAGAATCCTCAAAGATCAGCACCTGATCGGCACGGATTCTTTTTTTCGCCTCCAGGAACATGTTGACCTTATCGGCATAGGTGCCGTCATCATAGACAATCATCTGCGGATCCAGCCACCGGTCCAGATGAAAGTAATCCACAAAGAAACGGATGTTTTCAATGATCGAGGCACTGGCAATCGTAAACGGAATGCCGTTCTCCTTCAGCCAGGAAAACAGTTCCTCCGCTCCCTTCACCAGATGTTCCCCGCCCGGAGCATTCCGGACAAAGCCGCGGTACAGTTCTTCCTTCTTTTGCGAGTATTCTTCCGCTTCTGCCCGGGACAGTTCCGGTTTCATCCTGAGAATGGCTTCGGCATTGGGAACACCGGAGATTTCCTTGTCCATGATTTCTTCCGTCACTTCCCGGCCGCACAGCTCCATGGAGATTTCATTCCATGCCAGCACATGGTATTTCGTATCGAAGAACAGAGTTCCGTTAAAGTCAAATATCACGCCGTCGTACTTCATATTGTTTCCCTCGTTTTTGTATAATGTATCTTAACATACGGAGGTACCAGCCATGAATATTCCTTTTGATGTCACCGGCATTGAAATCCGGACCGAACGGCTGCGGCTGAGACCGTGGCGTCCTGATGATCTCGATGATCTGTATGCCTATGCCTCGGTTGACGGTGTCGGCCAGATGGCCGGCTGGGCACCGCATCAGTCAAAAGAAGAATCCGCCCGCATCCTGCAGATGTTCATTGACGGAAAAAAGACCTTTGCTGTTGAATATCAGGGACATGTCATCGGCTCCCTCGGCATCGAATACTATGATGAAAAGCTGAGCCCGGAACTGAAGGATCTAAAGGGACGGGAAATCGGCTATGTTCTTGCAAAGGAATACTGGGGAAAAGGCATGATGCCGGAAGCAGTGAAGGCAGTCATTGACTGGATGTTTGAGCATACCGAAGCAGACTTTCTGACCTGCGGATACTTCGTATGGAACAGACAGTCACAGCGGGTTCAGGAAAAATGCGGATTCTGCTTTCTGAAATATATTGAATTTGAAACAATGACCGGAACAACAGAAAAAACCAGTCTGAATATTCTTTACCGGACAGACTGGCTGAAAAGCAAAGGAGCTGAGTGATTCAGCCCCTTTTTCATTGTTTCTTATTTCTTGCCCTGATTCAGCAGGATCTTGATACCGCGCTTTGCGGCATACGGCAGAATTGCCTTGACCTTGCCTTCTTCGGCAGTGTACATGCGGGATGCTTCCGGAATGTCTCTGGTGAGATGGATGGCATCGAATTCGCATCTGGTTGTGCACAGACCGCAGCCGATGCATCTGTTTGTATCAACAACAGTGGCACCGCACTTCAGACATCTGTTGGCTTCCGCCTTGACCTGTTCCTCGGTCAGCGGCAGGCGCAGATCTTCGAATGTCTTCGCAGCATCGCCCGGCTTCATGCCCGGAACCTGACGCTTGGCATTGTCATAGCCTTCGGCCAGAATGTCGTCGCGGTCGAATTCGATGAATTCACGCAGGTCGCGGCCGACAGTCATGGACTGACCCGGATGGACAAAACGCTTGACGGAGTCTGCCAGTGTTCTGCCGTTGGCAATGGCGTCGATGGCAAACTTTGCGCCGTGGCGGATGTCGCCGCCGACGAAGATATCCGGTTCAGCTGTCTGCAGGGAGACAGGATCGGATTCGGCTGTGCCGTTGCCTCTGAGAACGACCTTTGTGCCCTTGAGCAGATCGCCCCAGACAGCAGCCTGGCCGATGGACAGCAGTACGTTCTCGCACGCAACTGTCTTTGTCTCATTTTCGTCATAGAGCGGGTTGAACCTGCCGTCCTTGTCGAAGACCTGGGTGCACTGCTTCATGACAATGGCAGTGATCTTTCCGTTTTCGGCAATGATTTCCTTCGGACCCCAGCAGTTCTTGATGACAACGCCTTCAGCCTTTGCTTCAGCGACTTCATCATCGGCTGCCGGCATCTGATCCGGACTTTCCAGACAGTACATTTCAACTTCGGAAGATCCGGCACGGAGAGCGGTTCTGGCAACGTCAATGGCAACATTGCCGCCGCCGATGACAACGGTCTTGCCGGAAAGCTTTGCGCCTTCTGCGCTGTTGATTCTTCTCAGGAAATCAACACCAGACTCTGCCAGTTCTTCATTCGGGATACCGGCCTTGCGTCCGGCCTGCATGCCGATGGCAACATAGAATGCCTTATAGCCCTGCTCACGCAGTTCCTGAATTGTTACATCCTTGCCGACTTCAACGCCGCATCTGATGTCAGCGCCCATGGCTCTGATGACATCGATTTCAGCCTTGATGACATCCTTTTCCAGACGGAAGTTCGGAATGCCGTACTGCAGCATGCCGCCCGGTTCCTGTTCCTTTTCAAAGACAGTGACCGGATAGCCGTTCATGCGCAGATAGTACGCAGCCGACAGACCTGCCGGACCGGCACCGATAACGGCAACCTTGTATTCATCGCCCCACTGTTCGCCGATATCATTCATGCACTCAGGAATGTAGCGGTTCTCTTCCTTCAGTTCCTGGGCAGCGATGAACTTCTTGATTTCATCAATGGCAACCGGCTGGTCAATTGTGCCTCTGGTACATCTGTCCTCGCAGCGTCTGTTGCAGATGGCACCGCAGACTGCCGGGAACGGGTTGTCCTGCTTGATCAGCTTCAGAGCGTCCATGAAGCGGCCGTCGGCAGCCATCTTGACATAGCCCTGTACGGCAAGATGGGCCGGGCAGGCTGTCTTGCAGGGAGCCGTACCGGTTTCATAGCAGTTGATCTTGGCATCTTCACGGTAGTTCTTGTTCCACTTGTCGTGGCCCCACTTTGTCGCATCCGGCAGCAGAGCCTTCGGATAGACTGTGGAACTGCCGTCCTTATGGCAGAGCTTCTGACCCAGCTTGGCAGCGCCGACCGGGCAGACTTCCACGCACTTGCCGCAGGCAACACACTTCATCATGTCAACATGGGCACGGTATGCGGATGCGGACATGTTCGGTGTATTGAACAGCTGTGATGTACGGATGGCGTTGCAGGTGCCGGCCGAGCAGTTGCAGATGCCGACGATCTTGTCTTCGCCGTCCAGGTTTGTAATCTGATGCACGAAGCCCTTCTTTTCCGAGACTTCGAGAATGTGCATGACTTCTTCATATGTGATGTAGCGGGCATCTTTCTTGGTTTCGACAAGATATTCAGCCATATCGCCGACTGCCAGGCACTGGTACATGGCAATGTCACCGTTGCCTTCGCCGCGCATTGCCTGCTGACGGCGGCAGGAACATACATCGACACAGAACTTGTCATACTTCTTCAGCCAGTGCGACAGATGTTCGACACTGACCGACTTGTTTTCATGTTCGATTGCCTTTTCAACCGGAATGACATGCATTCCCAGGCCGCCGCCTCCCGGCGGAACCATATGGGCAACCTTGCCGACCGGTACGGAAGACATGTGATTGAACATTGTGGCAATTTCCGGGACACGTTCCAGAAGCTTGGAGTTCATCATCATATATTCACCGGAACCGACAACAAACTTCGGAATAAAGTACTGTCTGTGGCGGTCTTCAGTTTCACGGTCAAATTCGAGAATGCCGGTCTGGCACAGGCCGTCGCAGAATCTCTGGGCATCACCGACAGAGATATGGTTCATCTCAGCCAGTTCCTCGACGGAATACTTATTGACACGCTTTTTCTTGAATGACAGCATGAAGCGGACTTCATCCTTGGTCATGATCTTGTCCAGAGCCCAGACTTCCGGGTCATTCGGACTGATTTTCTTGGCATTCGGCTTACTGATATCATCGGTGATCAGAGCGCCGAGTTCTTTCAGCAGTTCCAGTTTTTCAGGATCGTCAACCTGATAATCTGTCGGCAGAAAATCATTTTCGTTGAACATATAATCCTGATATTGCTTAGGGATCATATTGTTTTTTCCTCCACACACTTTTCTATCGTTATTGTAGCATTTTGTCATTGTCAATCATATTGAAATCTTGAACCGGCACACTACAAACAGCCGTCTTTGTCATAAGAAAAACTGACTGCCTCCGCAGTCAGTTCGTCAGTGTTTTTTCAGCTGCTTCCACAACATGGCGGACCAGCAGCGATGTGGTCACGGCTCCGACCCCGCCCGGCACCGGGGTAATCGCATCTGCCAGCGGTTCTGCTTCCTTAAACAGGACATCGCCGCTGACCTTCTGCTTTGCCTCATTCCAGGTAATACCGACATCGATGATTGTCTGTCCTTGGGAGAAATATTCGCCGTTCAGGGCTTCAATTCTTCCCATGCAGGAGATGACAATATCGGCACCGCGGGTGATTTCCGGAATGTTCCGGGTTTTTGTATGACAGATCGTGACGGTGGCATTTCTTTTCATCAGCATCATTGCCAGCGGTCTTCCCACAACCAGGGATCGGCCGATGATGACAGCATTCTTTCCGGACACTTCAATGCCGTAGTGATCAAGGATGGCAACTGCCGCCTCTGCCGTGCATGGGGCATAGCCTCTGCCATTGCCGGTAAAGACCCCGGCCAGGGATCCGTCCGAACAGCCGTCGATATCCTTTTCCGGCGCAATGGCATTTCTTGCCTTTTCATTATCCAGATGCTTCGGCAGCGGCCGGAACATCAGGATGCCGTGGACGGAAGGATCATGATTCAGATCATCAATGGTCTGATAGAAGGTTTCCTGATCCACGTCCTGCGGCAGGATGACATTCTTCACGGCCACGCCGATATTTGCACAGCGCTTCATCGCTCCTTTTTCATAGGAAATGTCATCGCCCTTTTCCCCGACCCTGAGAATTGCCAGGGTCGGAATGATTCCCTTTTCCTTCAGGGCTGCAGTCCGTTCTTTGGAATTCTCATTGACCGCAGCCGCCACTTCTTTTCCTTTTAACAGTTTTGCCATTACAGCCTCTCTCTGACTGCGCTGAAGCAGTTCATTGCCCTTTCAGCATATTCTTCCAGCAGTGCCTCTGCCCTGCCTTCAACCTCCCGGGCATAGGCGGTATCCTTCATCAGCCGGGTATTGACCCTGACGTTCAGATAGGCACCGTACATGGCACCGTGTGCCAGCATTACTGATGTGCCGGCATCAGAAACTGCCAGCTTTGATCCGATCACGGCCAGCCTTTCATCCAGTTCAATGACCTTTGTGCAGTATTCCAGGATCATGAACGGCGGCTTTGCGGCTTCGTGCAGGCAGGCCTCCATCTTTTCGGCATAGCCTTCCGCATTCTTATCCATGGCATAGGCTCTGGCAAGCGGCTCAAATGCTTCGGCATCCTTTTCGATGCATTCCAGCAGCTGAACACGCAGCTCTTCCGCCTGTTTCATGATGGCCTGTATTTCTTCTTCATACTGGGCATATCTCTTCTTGCCGGCTGTCAGATGCGTCACCATTTCCGCAAGCGATGCGGAAAGAGCACCGCACATGGCACTGACACCGCCGCCGCCCGGCACCGGTGCCTTCGAAGCCGAGGCAGCCGCAAATTCTCTGATTGTCATATCAAGCATGGCGTTCTCCTTGTAATCCATATTCATCATATCTTTTTTTCATATATCAGTCTGCACAATCATTTTAACGGTTTTATATAAAAAATAACCTGTTTTTCACGGATACCTGGCAGGCTGTATGACCGCTATGATTGAATCAGATTCCCGGGAAGGAATAAAAACCATAATTACAGGAGGAAAAACACATGGCATTATCACTCGATTCCAAAATCAGAGACATTATGAGATCACCGGAAGGCAAAGCCGTTATGGAAAAATGGGCACCGGGCTCAACCAAGGATCCGCGCATGAAGCTGGTCGGAGGCCTGACATACCGCAAGCTGCTGAGCTATCCTGAATCAGCGGAAGTTGCCGTTCATGCGGACGAGATCGATGCCGATCTGAAAGCCTGCTCCAGATAATAATTGCAGACCAACTGAAAACAGATGCACATAAGCACCTGTTTTTTACTGCATGCGAAGGATTTCTTCGATATCGATTGCTTTCAGCAGGATCTCCAGCTGCAGCCTCTGATCGGAATCCGAGAGGTCGATCTTCAGTTCCCTTTCGATTCTGCTGATCCTGTCGATCATTGTGGAACGGTGAATATACAGTTTCTGGGCTGCAGCGGTATAGGACTGGTTCTCCTCCAGAAACACCTTCAGCGTTTCCAGATAGGAAACTCCGGAAGTCCGGTCATGTTCGATGACTGCCTTCAGACCGGCCGGGAAATATGCTTCAGCCGGCAGTCCGCCGAGGGAATTGATGATCATTTCCGTCAGTGCATAGCTGGCAAAATAGAACAGATTGCCGTCCGGACTCATGATCCTGCCGTTTTCCAGCGCCGATCTTGCCTGCAGGTAATGAATGCGGATATCAAAGAGATCATCAAATTCATTGGAAATGCCGACATTCAGACGCATGCGCGCTATGAAATCCTTCAGCAGACGGTTCAGGTTTGCCCTGTAATCCTTCCGCTTCGGATCCGTCAGCGGAGCAGTATCAATAAAGCCGATCATTGCCGTATCGCTGCGGAAGGCAAAGGAGGCCTCGAATGTTTCCTCAAAGCTGTCACAGATATAGGAAGCCGGCAGCGGCGGCTGATTCTGTCTGTATTCCAGCAGGACACAGACAAATGTATTCTTGTGATTCGACGCTGTCAGCACCCATCTCTGGGCATGGGAAAGCGGCATTTCCTCCACCAGTGTCTGCATGACCTTTTTCAGCGATGACTGTTCATCATTGATCACCGTCGGATTCTTGGCAACTGCCAGTTCCAGCATGGATGCCAGATATTCCGCCAGCGGACCTTCCTCCGGGGTATCGCTTCCCTCCTGCTCAATATACAGACAGCCTTCATATTCTCCGTTCCGGTTAAACAGGTTGACACAGAGTGTTTTCCTGTCATCAAAATCAACGATGATCGCGCCTTTCTTTTCCGTCATCAGATCATAGGAAGAAAGGAAGGTATCAATGGCATCGGGATCCAGAGAACCGTTGTCACTGATATCCCTGGCTTCTTCACCGGCAATCATGCGGAATGATTTGTCGAGCAGATTGACCGGCCTGCGGAAGAGATGGGCCGAATCTGCCAGAATCTGCTGGATGCCGGCATCATTGAACAGGTCCTGATACAGCTTCTGTTCCCACTCTTCATAGAAATCGAAGATCTTCTGCAGATACTGATAAACCCGGAAGAAATCCGCCTTGTTGCGGATGACGATCAGGCAGAGCCGGTTCCGGTAATTCTTCAGATTGATATGTTCGCCGATGCATACAAGCACTGCTCCCTCCCGGATCGCCGGCCGGGCAGGAAGATGGTCGGCAGTGGCCAGATACAGGTGATCGGACAGGAATGTCCTTTCGTCTTCCATATAGAATTCCGGCCGCGGCAAAACCAGGGCACTGCTTCTCTTACCGAAGATTTCAGCCCTGTAATTCTTTTTCAGTTCATGATAGATGATATCGGCATTCAGTTTCATGATATGTACTGTTCCAAGTCAATTATACAGGACTGCCGGCCGTTTGTGCCCGTCATTTTGTAGGTGTTCATCCGGTTTTCAGTCATACTTGCCGACGGCGGGTCCGGCTGTTTTTCTTCTCCTGCGGCACGGTTATGAAGAAGCAGAACATCCGCCGCATCCCCCAGCCCGCCAAAACAGTCTGAAAAAGCGCCGGAATTCCCTTTTATTTCAGCATATTTCCTGATCGGTCTTCTTTTTAAAATGAAGATGTATTCAATCCCGGGAATACCGTTTTTCTGATCAATGAACAGAGGAGGATCCAATCATATGACTTTTACACCGGCCGACAAAAAAATGCTTGAAGGCTATATTAAGAACGCCCGTCCTTTTGAGGAGATGTTCTCTGTCAAAGGCAAAACCGCACTGGTTACGGGCGGCACTTCCGGCCTCGGCTTTGACATAGCCCTGCGGCTTCTGCAGGGCGGCGCCAATGTCGTCGTCGCATCCAATTCCCATATTGAAGAGGAAGCCGCAATGCCGCTGTTTGCCGAACAGGGTTTCGGTGACAGGGTTGCTTTCTGCTTTACCGATGTCAGACACGAAGAAGAAGTCAGGAATCTTGTTGACTTTACGGCAGAGAAATTCGGTTCGCTGGATATCTTTGTCAACAGTGCTGCCATCTGGAACTATGCCAAGGTCTATGATCTGCCGAAAGAAGATCTGGAACTGATTTTTGAAACCAATGTTTACGGAGCTTTCTTCGGCGTCAAATATGTCAGCCGCTACATGAAGGAGCACGGCATTGAAGGCAAGATCGTTCTGATTTCTTCCAACAGTCCGATCGTGCCGTATCCGGTATTCGGCGGCTATCCGCATTATGCCTCCAGCAAGGCAGCTGTCATGGGTCTGACAACCGAAGCCGCCAAGGAACTGAAGCGCTACGGCATCATGGTCAATACCGTCGCACCCGGCGGCATGGTTACACCGGGTTCTGCCGGCAACCTTGCCAGTGAACATATCACCGAAGAACAGCAGGATGAATTCTATGACGAACTGATGGTATGGTCCGTTGACGGCCAGCTGCCGGTCGATCAGGTCGGCATCATCGCCTATGCCCTCTGCACCCCGATGGGTGACGGCATCACCGGCGAAACGATTCTGGCAGACGGCGGTGCTTCCCATAACATCGTCAGATACCAGCCGGCCATCGATGCCTATCCGGAAGAACAGTGAGGAATGAACATGACGAAAAAGATCAATGAAAGAATTCCTGCCGATTCCGGCAATGAAGCCGGATTCACGCAGTACAACGCTGTCCAGTCACCCTGGAACAAACTGATGTCCTACCAGGATGCACTGCATTATGCATCCCGTTTTGAAGCCGTTCTGTCCGCTGCCGTTGCCCAGGCCTACCGCATCATCATTCCCGACTATGCGACCCGTGCTTCGGAAATGTGCAATGAAGCATATCAGCGCCTTCTCTATACCGGCATGAATTATCCGAATGATGACGGCTTCGGCATTCATCCCTTCATGTGCGGCTCCTACCCCGGCGCTCTGATCGGCGACAAGGGCGACGATGCCCTGCTGATGTGCGGACGCTGCCAGGATTTCGGCACCTACCGCTGCGAAAAGGAACTGGATGTCTGTGACTGGGATATCTGCGGCTCCGAACTCTGCCGTGCCACGACAATGTCACTGCAGGGCCAGGCTGATGCCACCGAGTCAAGACACAGAAAAGGAAAGAAGCTGGACTACATGATGGTCGAAGCCAAAGGCTGCGGCGACAGACACTGCCGCATCATTGCCGAAAGCAGAGAAAAATACCCGGCTCCGGAACATGAGCGCTGGCAGTCCTTCGGCCCGGCTGTTTCCGATGAATACAAGAAATATACAGAGGAAGAAGACTGCATCGAAGAATCCATGATGTTCCGTGAAGAATGCGACTACCACTTCGTCAACGGCACCAACAACGAAACCGATTCCTCGAACCAGATGGTCAACCTCTCCACTGCTGCTTCGCTGTATCTTCTGCCGGCCATCGACAATGCCGTAAACCACGGCTATACCACCAAGGAAAATGCCGAATGGATCAAGAAGTGCGTGCTCGAAGCAGCCGGCAAGGCCATGTTCGGAGAGCGCTATGCAATCCGTGCCTGCCGTGAATGGCTCGGTGTGCCGAATACGATCGGCGAAGACGGAAGACTGCTGGGCGGTGTCATTGAAATGCTGCTGCAGTCCCTGGTCTGCCACTACGAAATCGAAGCTTTCAACAAGGATGAAGTCATCTACGTCATCAACCGCAATGACCTTGCCATTACCGGCACCCAGTCACTTTGCGAAGCACATCTGTATATGTGGCAGGGCATGGTCAAGACACTTGTCAATGCCCAGTGGTCGGTCTGGGAAGAAGATTCTCCGCAGGGAAAGATGAGAATCAAGATTGCCCGCAGGATCGACAAATTCATGTAAGGAGGACTTCCCGTGTATAAAAACATATTCAAAGATGATGAATGGAAACGTTCCGAACACATGGCTGTACGTGAAAATGTCGGCTATTATCTGTTTACCCATCAGCTGATGGAAGTCACCGGTCCCGATGCCTGCCGTTTCCTTGACTACATTTATCCCAACAAGATTTCCACGCTGAAAGTCGGCCGTGACCGCTATACCACCATGCTCAATGAAAACGGCGAGATCATCGATGATGTCGTCGTCATGCGCCTGGAAGAAGAAAAATACTGGGTCTCCACCCTGTACGGCACAAAATGCGACGACTGGTTCTATTACCATTCCGAAGACTATGATGTCGAGTCTTATGAGATCACCGAAGACTGGCATATGTTCTCCGTTCAGGGCCCGAAGTCAAAAGATGTCATGAATCAGATCTCTGAAAACGGAGTGGAAGATCTGAAGTTCTTCCGCCACCGCACGGATGTGATTGCCGGCCATGAAGTGCTGATCAACCGCGGCGGCTTTACCGGTGAACAGTTCGGCTATGAGGTCTACTGTCAGGCCGATGATGCCGATGACGTACAGGATGCCATCGATGCCGCTGTCAAGGAAGCAGGCGGAAAGGAAGTCACCGAATTCCAGGTATTCGCATGGACCCTTCCGACCGAAGCCGGTTTCTATTACATGCGCGATCTGGCCCATACCAATCCCTTCGAAGTCGGTCTGGAAAAGAACATCGACTGGGACAAGGACTTCATCGGCAAGGATGCCCTGCTGAAAATAAAGGAAAACGGTCCGGAAAGAGAGATGGTAGGCTTCGAAGTCTGTGATGAGAATCAGGATTTCTATATCCGTGCCAAGCAGTACGGCGGACCGGGTGAACCCGTCTATGTGGATGGCGAAGAAGTCGGCCGTGTTTCCAAGCTTGTCTATTCCTATGTCAAAAACGTCAACAACGGCTATATTCTCGCAAAAAAAGACACACTGCATATCGGTGATCATCTGATGATCCACGGATACGAATGTGTCATTACCGAAAAGAACTGGCTGCAGTAATCATACAGCCGTCCGGCTGGGAGCGATGCTCTCAGCCTTTTTTCATACGATTTCCTTCAGCGGAGAAAGAACGATTCCTTCTTTCTCACAGGCAGAACGGATGCGGCGGATGAACTCCAGCGCACTTTCGCCGTCGCCGTGCACGCAGACAGAATCTGCCCTGACGCTGATGTCACGGCCGGTAATGGCTGTGACCTTTCCTTCCCTGATCATGCGCAGCACCCTTGCCAGTGCTTCATTGGGATCGGTGATCATGGCACCCGGCTTCGATCTTGCGACCAGGGTGCCGTCTTCTTCATAGGCTCTGTCGGCAAAGACTTCAGCAGCCGCCGGCAGTCCCAGTTCCTTTGCGCACTGATACAGCTGGCCGCTTTCCTGGGCAAGAATGATCAGATGCGGATCATACATCTTCACCGCTTCGCAGACGGCCATGGCCATGGTCCGGTCCTTGGCGGCCATGTTGTACATTGCCCCGTGCGGCTTGACATGCGCCAGCTCCATTCCTTCTGCCTTCACAAAGGCATCGAGGGCACCAAGCTGATACAGCACACAGGCCTGCAGTTCGTCATAGGACAGGTTCATGTTTCTGCGGCCGAATCCCTGCAGATCATCAAAGCCGGGATGGGCACCGATTGAAACACCGGCTTCTTTTGCCAGTTTTACAGTCTTCCGCATGACTGAGGGATCGCCGGCATGAAAGCCGCAGGCGGCATTGATCGATGTGACAAGCGGAACCACCTGTTCATCACATCCCAGAGTATATCTTCCGAAGCTTTCGCCAAGATCGCTGTTCAGATCGATTTTCATTGTTTTCTCCTTTTCTGCACAAGCAGTTTCATCAGTGCACTGCCGGCAAATACTGTCTTTTTCGCATCCATATATTCATTCAGTTCCTGCCTTGCCTTTTCCGCTGTTTCCATATTGACCGGAACAAACTGTACCTTGTCAAATGCCTTCAGCTGGGCAGCCCGGGACAGATCGGCACTGATGACCACGGCAATGATCGGATAGCCGCCGGTCGTCGCATGATCCTTCAGCATCAGGATCGGCTGTTTCGGCGTGATTTGGATGGCTCCGGTCACAATGCCGGCCGAGAGAATGTCATTGCCGGCCGATGTTTCCAAATGCGGACCTTTCATCCGCAGTCCCATCTTGTCGGACTTTTCCGATACGGTATAGATACTTCCGAAAAAGGTACCGAGGCCGCTGCCGGTAAAGGCATCATCATTCGGGCCTCTGATAACCCGCAGTCTCGTAATATCTTCCTTTTCGGCATAGAGCGGAAATGAACGTTCGCTTTCATTCTTCAGTCTGTTTCTGACATGGACCAGTTCCAGCCGGTCACCGGCCTGCAGTTTCCTGCCGTGCATGGGACCGATGCCGCTTCTCACATCAGCTGAAAGACTTCCGAATACCGGTGCCAGATCAAAGTCGGCGCCGAAGGCAATCACACAGGTATTGTAATGCGGCGCATAGGTGACTTTCAGAACATCTCCGGCATTGGAACGGTACAGCCGGTTGACACTGATTTCTTCATCATTCAGGAACACCCGGAAGCTGCCGCCGCAGACAGTGAAATATACCGGTCCGGAGAATTCCAGTTCCGGTCCGATGCCGATGCATTCAATGACCGGATGATTCTCATCATTGCCGACGATCATGTTGGCCATTCTCATGGCCAGCGGATCGAGAACACCGGAAGAAGGGATACCCTGTCCCTGCCTGCCGAATCGTCCCTGATCCTGAATCGTCGTGACGGCACCAGGCTTTCTTATGGTTATATGCATAGCCGGCCTCCGTTCATTCTGATTTCATCGAACTCTTCTTTTCCGACTGCCCGGAAGCGGATGACATCACCGCTCTGCAGCAGAACCGGTGTATCGGAAGCAGGATCATACAGCTTTACCGGTGTCAGGCCGATGATATGCCAGCCGCCGGGAGATTCCATCGGATAGATGCCGGTCTGGGCCCCGCCGATTCCCACTGCACCGGCCGGAATGGCAGTGCGCGGTTCACTGCGCCGCGGCGTATGGATTCTCTCATCGAGATTTCCGAGATACGGAAAGCCGGGCAGAAATCCCATCATATAGACCGGATATTCATTGCCGGTATGGATCCGGACCACATCTTCCTGTGAAAGGCCGGCATGTTCTGCCACAAAGGCAAGATCTTCCGCAAACGGTTCCCCGTACAGCACCGGGATATCCACATGCCGCCCGGCAGAAGCAGTTCTGCTGTCGGGCTGAGAGGCCAGCACTTCAATTTTCTGTTTCAGCAGTGCATAGGAAAAAACGGCCGGATCAAATATCACCAGCAAAGCCGCATAGGAAGGAATCAGATCGATGATTCCCTTCAGATGCGCATTCCTGATCTTCTCAGCCATCTGACTCACATCCTGGAGGATGGCCGGATCGATCTTCTGTTCAAACTGAATCATCAGCGCCGCATCACCGCACGGCTTTACCGTAAATGTACACATACCCGTATTGTAAACGATTTTCCTGTTTCTGTAGACCGCCATGCATAATGAAAAGACTGCCGCGAATGCAGTCTTTCGATCCATGATTTTCTCTTTTACATCAGATCCTGCAGCCCGTTATACAGAGCCCGGACAGCTTTTTCATACTGCGGTGCACTGATGCCGATAATGATGTTCATCTCACTGAAGCCGGCATCGATCATGCGCACATGGATGCCTTCTTCTGCCAGGATGGCAAACATCCTTGAGGCAAAGCCGACGTTCTTCCAGAGACCTTCGCCGACAACAGCGATCAGGGCGATGCCGTCTTCGATCATAACCCGGTCAGGATTCAGCTCACGGTCAATCTGGGTGATGATCTGATTGCGGCAGGGCTCCAGGGCAGCAGTTTCGACAATGACTGACATCGAGTCAATCGAAGTCGGAGTATGTTCATACGGCACACCGCTGCGGGCAATGATATTCATGACTCTGGCACCGAAGCCGACTTCGGCATTCATCATTGCCTTTTCAATGAAAATGTCGGAGAGTCCCTTTTTGCCGGCGATGCCGGTAACGGTATGATCCCGCGCTTCTTTCGGCAGAACCGGAACGATTCTTGTTCCAGAAGCAGAAGGGTCCAGTGTATTCCTGATTTCAATTGGGATTCCGGCAGCCCGGATCGGGAAAACAGCTTCCTCATGCAGCACCGAAGCACCCATATAGGACATTTCCCTGAGTTCACGGTAACTGATCCAGTCCACCTTGCGGGGATTATCCACAACTCTTGGATCAGCGCTCATGATGCCGGAAACATCTGTCCAGTTTTCATACAGGCTGGCCCTGACACTTCTGGCGATCACTGCCCCGCTGACATCGGAGCCGCCGCGCGAGAAAACGGTAATCTTTCCGTCTTCATCTTTCCCGTAGAATCCGGGAATGACTGCCCGTTCCATGTTCTTCAGTATTTTTCTGGCCAGAGGATATGTCACTTCTTCATCCAGGCGGTGGCTGCGGAAACGGATCAGCAGGCCGGCATCAACAAACGGCCAGTCCAGATATCTGGCAATGATCCTGGCATTGAGATATTCACCGCGGCTGGCAAGATAATCTGCAGTTTCATACAGCATCATCTCCTTCTCGATGATATCGATTTCCTTGTCCAGATCAAAAGAAACATTCAGTTCCTCAATGATCTGCAGAAAGTGCTCCCTGACTTCCTGCAGCGGCCGGTGATAATCACCGCCTTCCCGGCAGGCACGGTGAACCTGATACAGCAGGTCAGTTACCTTGGTATCTTCCTTGTATCGTTTGCCGGGTGCAGAAACAACAACGAATCTGCGCTCAGGATTGCTTTTTACAATATTGACTGCATGGCGGATGTTTTCAGCACTTGCCAGTGATGTTCCGCCGAATTTCACAACGATCATAGTATCTTCCTTACCGGGACTCAGCCCGTTCTGCGAGCAACGCTATCATTTTACATAAACCCAAAGGTTATTTCAGTTGAAATACATCAATGCAGATGATATCATACCTCACAAAGATAGAGGTGCGGAAACGACGAAAACAGGCAGAGCCGGCAGGCGTCTGATGTCTGTCACAAGCAATTCCGCCGAACTGCTGAACGGGGCGCCGGACAGCGGTGGGCTGCGGGAGAACATCCCCCAGACTGTCTACAATGCGTAGGAGTGCTATCTGTAGGTGATTTACATATGCCGGCAGAATGCACTGCCGGCATTTTATATATTAAGAAGGAGGACGATCGCCTATGTCAGAAATCAGCGGAGTAAAAGAACAGGATCTCGTCAGACAGTACGGCTCCCCGCTGTTTGTCTATGACGAACATGCACTGCGTCAGAAACTGCAGGAATTCACATCCTGTTTCCAGAGTCAGGCATTTGCCACCCGTGTACTCTACGCCTCCAAGGCCTTCAGCTGCAAGGCAATGGTCAGCCTTGCGGCAGAATACGGATGCGGTCTCGATGTCGTTTCCGGCGGCGAACTGTACACCGCCTTCAAAACCGGCTTCGACCCGTCACTGATCTGGTTTCACGGCAACAACAAGACGCCGGCAGAAATCCGGATGGCTCTGGACGGAAAGGTCGGAACATTCGTTGTCGACAATGAAATGGAAGCTGAGGAACTCCTTGAGCAGATCAGAGACAGGAATACAGAAACCAATGTGCTGCTCCGAATCAATCCCGGCATTGAAGCCCATACCCACCAGTACATCGTCACTGCCCATGTCGACAGCAAATTCGGCTTCTCCCTGCTGGAAAAAGATATGATCTTTGACACCGCCGAAAAGCTGCAGGCTTCCGGCAAGGTCCATGTCAGAGGCATCCATGCCCATATCGGTTCGCAGATCTTTGACAAGCAGGCATATGTCGAACTGATCCGCAAGATGTTCTCGTTTGCAAAGGAACTGCATGACAGAGGCATTGCCGTGACTGATATCAATCTCGGCGGCGGTTTCGGTGCATATTACACGCCGGAGGATCATCCCGTTCCCGTAAAGGAAGTCTGTGATACTATTCTGCAGACATGCGAAGAAGAAAACGAACGGGTCGGCG
This sequence comes from Bulleidia sp., assembly GCA_045543875.1. Lineage (GTDB taxonomy): Bacteria > Bacillota_I > Bacilli_A > Erysipelotrichales > Erysipelotrichaceae > Bulleidia. Next base: position 3,415 of record JAZPXY010000058.1, on the reverse strand, counting down.
GCTTCATCAGACAGATCCTGATCGAACCGGGCCGCAGCATTGTTGCCGAAGCCGGCTATACCCTTTATACCGTCGGCTATCTGAAGCAGACGCCGAACAAGACCTATGCCTTCGTGGACGGCGGCATGAGCGACAATATCCGCCCGGCCCTGTACCAGGCAAAATATGAGGCCTATCTTGCCGGCAAGGAAAACCTTCCGGCCGAAACAGATTACACGATTGCCGGAAAATGCTGTGAATCAGGTGATATCCTGATCGAAAGCATTCCCCTTCCGAAAGCGGAAAAGGGAGATATTCTCGTCATGAAGACGACCGGAGCCTACGGTTACTCCATGGCTTCCCACTACAACAAGCTTCCTTTCCCTGCTGTCGTCTTTGTCAATGAAGGCAAGGCCAGAACAGTAATCGAAAGAGAATCCTATGAACATATGACAGAACTGGAATTGCAGGAGGAAAAATCATGATCAAAGGTTCCATCGTCGCACTCATCACACCGTTCCATGAGGACGGATCTGTCAATTTCGAAAAGCTCGGTGAACTGATCGACTGGCATATCGCCAGCCATACCGACGGCATTCTGGTGCTCGGAACAACCGGTGAAAGCACAACCATGACCCATGAAGAAGATGATGCTGTTGTCGAATTCACTCTGAAAAGAGTCGATCACCGCATTCCGGTCATTGCCGGTTCCGGTTCCAACGACACCAGAACCATGCTGGAAAAATCGAAGAAGTATGCCGATATGGGAGTCGATGCCCTGCTGGCAATCACGCCTTATTACAACAAGGCTAATGAAGAAGGAATCATCCGTCACTTCACGACAGTCGCTGACGCTGTCAGCGCCCCGCTGATTCTCTACAACGTTCCGGGCAGAACCGGATGCTCCCTGAGTGTCAGTGCCGTGGAAAGACTCTCGAAGCACCCGAACATCATCGGCATCAAGGAAGCTTCCGGCAATATCAGTTTCGCCGTCAGTGTTTCCCGCTATATCAGTGATGACTTTGCAATGTACAGCGGCAACGATGACATGATCGTTCCGATCCTGGCTCTGGGCGGCTCCGGCGTCATCAGCGTCTTCGCCAATACCAATCCGAGAGAAACCCATGATCTTGTCCAGAACTGGTTTGACGGCAGGCAGGCAGAATCCCTGGCCATCCAGCAGAAGTATCTGGATTACATCCATGCCCTCTTCTGCGAAGTCAATCCGATTCCGGTCAAGGAAGCAATGAACCAGATGGGCAAGGAAGTCGGCGGCTACCGTCTGCCGCTCTATCCGATGGCTGAAAAGAACAAGCAGCATCTGATTGATGAAATGAAGAAAGCAGGCATCCTATGAGAGTTGTCATCGGCGGCAGAGGAAAAATGGGACAGCTTCTCGCAGCAGAAGCAGAAAAAGCTGGCTTTGAAGTGATGGGAATGTTTGATGCCTTCAATCTCGATGAACTCAAAGAGATGGAACCGGCAGACATGATCATCGATTTCTCGCACCGTGACAATCTGTCCTGGATCATCAGCTATGTACAGGAACATGACTGTTCCCTGGTCTACGGCACAACCGGACTGGACGCAGAACAGAAAGCATCACTGCAGGAACTGTCTGCAGATCATCCGGTCTTCTACAGTGCCAACTATTCCTACGGTGTTGCCGTACTGCAGGAAATTATCCGCACTGCCGCACCGCTGCTGAAGGATTCGTTTGATATTGAGCTGACAGAAACCCACCACAACCAGAAACAGGATGCACCGAGCGGCACTGCCAGGGCGCTGCTGGAAATCCTGAATCCCGGCAATGAATTCAGGGAAGTCTACGGACGTTCCGGAATGACCGGTGCCAGACAGAAGGAAATCGGCATTCATTCCCTGCGCGGCGGTACCGAAGCCGGTGAACATACCGTTCATTTCTTCGGCATGAATGAGCACATCTCAATTACCCACCACGCTGACAGCCGCATGATCTTTGTCAGCGGCGCAGTCAAGGCAGCATTATTCCTGCAGAACATGCCGGCCGGCATGTATACAATGCAGGATCTTGTATTCCAACAGAAATGAGGATGAAAAAATGAAAACAAGAATCGGTATCCTGGGTTACGGAAATCTCGGCCGCGGCGTTGAATACGCTGTGCAGGAAACAAACGACATGGAACTGACGGCTGTCTTTACCCGCCGTGATCCGGCATCTGTAACAATTCAGACAGAAAACGTTCCGGTCCTTTCCGTCAATGAAATCATGGACTGGAAAGACAAGATCGACGTTCTCGTATTATGCGGCGGCAGTGCCACCGATCTTCCGGTACAGACACCGGAATATGCAAAGCATTTCAATGTCATTGACAGTTTTGATACCCACGCCCGCATTCCCGAGCACTTCAGTGCCGTCAATGAAGCTGCTCTTGCCGGCAATAAGACAGCCATGATCTCCGTCGGCTGGGATCCGGGTCTCTTCTCCCTGATCAGAGCCTACACAACCGCAATTCTGCCCAACGGCAAGGACTATACCTTCTGGGGCAAAGGCGTATCCCAGGGACACTCCGATGCCATCCGCCGCATCAACGGCGTGGCCGACGCTAGACAGTACACCATTCCGGTAGATGAAGCTCTGGAAGCTGTACGCAGCGGTGCCAATCCGGAACTGACAACCCGTCAGAAGCACACCCGTGAAGCCTTCGTCGTTCTCAAGGACGGCGCTGATCCGGAAGCAGTCAGAAAAGAGATTGTGGAAATGCCGAATTACTTTGCCGAATATGACACAACGGTACACTTCATCTCGAAGGAAGAATTCGATGCCAACCATAAGGAACTCAATCACGGCGGCTTTGTTTTCCGTTCCGGTTCCACCGGCAAAGACCATGCCCACAAGCATGTCATTGAGTTCTCGCTGAAACTGGACTCCAATCCGGAATTCACGACAAGTGTCATCATCTGCTATGCCCGTGCAATCAAGCGCCTGGCAGATCAGGGCCAGTACGGCTGCAAGACTGTCTTCGACATTCCGCCTGTTCTCCTGAGCGAAATGACCCCCGAAGAAATGCGGTCGCATCTGCTGTAACAGCACAAGGACGCCATCCGGCGTCTTTTTTATTGTTTTCCTTTTGAAAATCTCCTATAATAAAAAGGCTTTAAGCCGACTTAGCTCAGCTGGCAGAGCAACTCATTCGTAATGAGTAGGTCGTTGGTTCGAATCCGATAGTCGGCACCATATATGCAGAAAAGCCCATAAAATGGGCTTTTTTGATTTGTTTTTTCTGATTTTGGGGACAATTTGGGGACATTTTCTTTTAAAAACGCATCATTTTTGACAATCTAATCTATCGACCATGAAGAAAACACAATGTATAGGCTGCTGTGGGAAGTGGCTTTTTGGACAGGAATGCGTCGCGGTGAGATTCTCGCCCTAACCTGGAATGATGTAGATTAT
>JAZPXY010000057.1:0-3782 GCA_045543875.1 Bulleidia sp. | reverse complement strand
TTTCATCATAAGTGAAGAACTTGCAGAAATCGGTGACAAAATACGTCTGGAACGACTCTACAAGGAACTGACCACAAAGGACTGGTTCATGACCTTCCCTGATTTTGAACGCTATGTGGAAGCAAGAGAATGTGCCTATACGGACTATGAAAACCGTATGGCATGGGCAGAAAAGATGCTCGTTAACATCGCACAGGCAGGATATTTTTCTTCCGACCGAACGATCGCAGAATATAATCAGGACATCTGGAAGCTTTAAAAGAATGGCTGTATGGAGGAAAACCTCCGTACAGCCGATTATTTATATGTTGATACAGCTATTGCGCTCTACCAATTTATGCGGAACGATAATCTTGGTGGCGAGAAGATTGGGATTTTCAATGTGATTGATTACTTGTGATGCCGCTTCAATACCAAGCTGCACGGAATTAATGTCGATCGAAGTCAGCGGCGGTGATGTGATGCGGGCAAAGAGGGAATTATTGAAGGAAATAATTGACAGATCCTCCGGTATCCTGATGCCCATTTCAATGCAGACTCTTTCAAGTGCAACGGCAAACAGATCATCGCTGACAAGAATCGCTGTGGGGCGGTCCTTTTTCTGGAGAAGCGACTGTACTGATGCAAGATTTTCCTCCGGAATAAACGGCAGTTCTACAATATTTTCCGGATTAACAGAAATGCCACTGTTCAGGAGTGCAAGCTGATATCCCGTTCGGCGGTCTGCGGAAAACATCAGATTCCCGTCACTGCCGAGATACGCAATGTTGGTATGCCCCTTTGCAAGCAGATATTCTGTAGCTTCCTGTCCTGCAAGCACATTATCGTTGTCCACATATACTGTCTGATTCGCAAAACGATGCGCCTTGCCGATGACCACATACAAAAGTCCCTCGCTGTACAGATAATCAATGATCGGATCGTCCTGTTTTGAATAGGTCACGATATATCCGTCTATCTGTCCACTCTTAGCAATGTTTGTCAATGCAAGCAGAATCTCTTCTTCATCCTGTCCTGTGATGACGGTATTGATATAGCCGTGCTGATTGCAGAACTGACTTATGCCACGTATCACCTCAAGGTGAAAGGAATTTTCAAACGATTCTTTCGGCGACGGCGGCAGGATGATACCGATAGTACGGCTGACCGCTTCCGGTCCGGCGGACTGTGCAGACGGCTCATATCCGAGCTGTTCCATTGCCTTACGGACTTTTTCCTTGGTCTCACGACTGATGGACGGATGATTCTTGCAGACTCTTGACGCAGTGGATGGTGATACCCCTGCAAGTGCTGCAACATCTTTTAATGTAACGGACATGCGACTCCCCGCTTTCTTGTTTGAATGTTATACTTATTATAAGGCATTTTCTTAAAGATGTCAATGCAATTGCAGAATTTCTTTGCAAAATTTCGTGCAACAATATGCAAACCAAGCGACATGAATGCCATTATATGGTTAAAATGCCGTGAAACACAATCTCTGTTTTGTAGAAAATGCTGAATTTGTGCAAAAAATGAGAAATTTTTCTGGAACTATTGCAAAAATTGCGGAAATATGTTATTATCATTGCATAGAGTAAATGCAAAATTGCACGACACGATCATACAATTGCAAAACAAAAAGGAGGATATGATGATGAGCAAGCTTTTGAAGATGCATTCGCCGCTGAACGGAACAGTGGCAGCGCTGGACAGCGTACCGGATCCGGTGTTTTCGGAAAAGGTATTGGGTGACGGCTGTGCAGTGATCCCGACGGATGGAAAGATCTACAGCCCCGTGGACGGTGAGATCTCTTCCATTGCAGAAACCAACCACGCCTATGGCTTCACCTCGGACGATGGTCTGGAGATCCTTGTGCATTTCGGTTTGGAAACCGTTGCACTGAAGGGCGAGGGCTTCAAGCCCCTGGTTGCAGTTGGCGACAAAGTGAAAAAGGGTGATCTTGTCGCAGAGGTGGATCTTGCCTTTTTAAAGGAAAAGGGCATTAACCTCATCACGCCCGTGCTGGTCTGTGACGGTGCGGATGATCTGGAAATGCACGTCACAAGCGGTACCGTGAAAGCCGGTGATGTACTGCTTTCCTTCGGAGAAGCTGCGGAAGAAACAGCGCAGCCGGAAGCACCGGCAAGCGAACCGGAAAAACCTGCGCTGAAGCAGAAGAAGGGATTTAACTTCGATTTTCTCCAGAAACTCGGCAAGGTACTGATGACCGTCATTGCCGTGATGCCGGCAGCAGGTCTGATGATCAGCCTCGGCAAGCTCGTAGGTATGGCCGGCGCGGATATTTCGGCTGTAGTGACCATCGGCAGCGTCATGGAAAACATCGGCTGGGCCGTGATCAACAATCTGCACATCCTGTTTGCCGCAGCGATCGGCGGCAGCTGGGCAAAGGAAAAGGCCGGCGGTGCATTTGCCGCGATCATTGCATTCATCCTGATCAATAATATTACGGGTGTCATTTTCGGCGTAACGAATGCCATGCTGTCCGATCCGAATGCGGTGGTGCATTCCTTGTTCGGACAGGAAATGCTGGTAGAGAATTACTTCACGTCCGTCCTCGGTGCCCCGGCACTGAATATGGGTGTATTCATCGGCATTATTTCCGGCTTCGTAGGCGGTACGGTATACAATAAATTCTACAATTTCCGCAAGCTCCCCGATGCACTTTCCTTCTTCAACGGCAAGCGTTTTGTGCCGCTGATGGTCATTGTCTGGTCGGTGATCATCTCTCTGGGACTGGCTGTGATCTGGCCGCTGATCCAGTCCGGAATCAATGCGTTCGGTATCTGGATCGCCAATTCCTCGGATACTTCCCCCGTGCTTGCGCCGTTTATCTACGGCACACTGGAGCGTCTGCTGCTGCCGTTCGGTCTGCATCATATGCTGACGATCCCGATGAATTACACTTCCTTCGGCGGTACATATGAAATCATGACAGGCGTTAATGCAGGCTCTCAGGTATTCGGACAGGATCCGCTGTGGCTTGCTTGGGTTACAGACCTCATCAATCTCAAGGATGCCGGCGATATGGCAGGCTATCAGGCACTTCTGGAGGGTGTGACACCTGCAAGATTCAAGGTCGGTCAGATGATCGGCGCAACAGGTCTTCTGCTGGGTATTGCACTTGCAATGTACCGCAGAGTTGATGCAGACAAGAGAAAGAATTATCGTTCCATGTTCATTTCCACTGTACTGGCAGTATTCCTCACTGGCGTAACAGAACCGATCGAATTCATGTTCATGTTCTGCGCACTGCCGCTGTATATTGTTTATGCCATCCTGCAGGGCTGCGCATTTTCCCTCTCCGGTATCATTGACCTGAGGCTGCATTCCTTCGGCAATCTGGAATTCGCAACCCGTGTTCCCATGTCCCTGAAGGCCGGTCTGGGCGGCGATATCATTAACTTTATCATCTGCTGCGTTGCCTTCCTGGCAATCGGCTACGGCGTTGCCTACTTCATGATCAAGAAGTTCCGCTATGCAACTCCCGGCCGTCTGGGCAATTACACCGACGAGGGTGAGGGCGAAGAGGCTGCAGCTGCAGAAAACAAGGCCTCCGGCAACTCCCAGGCAGAACGGATCATTGCTCTGCTGGGTGGCCGCGAGAATATCACTCTGGTGGATGCCTGCATGACCCGTCTGCGCGTTACTGTCAAGGATCTGGATAAGGTAGCAGATCTGGCTGCCTGGAAGGCAGAAGGCGCACTGGGCCTTATCAAGAAGGATAACGGCATTCAGGCTGTCTACGGCCCCAAGGCTGATGTTCTGAAATCCGATATCA
>JAZPXY010000056.1:0-1661 GCA_045543875.1 Bulleidia sp. | reverse complement strand
GTTTGCTCTAGCGGATATGCCGCTTCTGGATCACATTATTATCGGGAACGGCGATCAGTATTACTCCTTCAAGGAAAACAGTGTGATGCCGATCGGCACGCAGATGTTTGCCAGAGATCCTGCAGATATCACGTTTCAGTCAGCCGCTGATCCTGTTGTATCCGAGAAGAGAGGATCCTATCATACGACGCCGGAGCAGCGTCAGGAGAAGATCCGGCAGATCACCGATAAGCTGGAGCAGGGCGTGCACCAGATCTTTGAGAGTGATAACTACAGGGCCTATCTTTCCACAATGGCGAAGTTTCACAGCTATTCCCTGAATAATACGATCCTGATCGCCATGCAGAAGCCGGGAGCCACGCTGGTTGCCGGATATACAGCCTGGCAGAAGGATCATGACCGGCATGTAAAGAAGGGTGAAAAAGGGATTCAGATCATTGCGCCTTCTCCGTATAAGGTGAAGCAGGAACGGGATGCTCTGGATCCGAAGACCGGTAAACCACAGATGGATGCCCATGGTAATCCACTGAAGGAAATCATTGAAGTGGAGAGACCTGCCTTTAAGGTCGCAACGGTATTTGATATCAGCCAGACGGAAGGAAAAGAACTCCCGTCCATCGGTGTCAATGAGCTGTCCGGCGGTGTTGAGGGATATGACGCCTTGTTTGATGCGCTGAAGGCAACCTGCCCGGTGCCGATCGCCTTCGAGGATATTCCGTCCGGCGCAAAGGGCTATTACCATACGGAGGATCATCGGATTGCACTGCAGGAAGGCATGAGCCAGATGCAGACGGTCAAGACACTGATCCATGAGATGAGCCATGAACGCATGCACTCCCATGAAAAAGAAAAACCGGTGGAAGAAAGACTCAGCCGCCGCAGCATGGAAGTCGAGGCAGAAAGCGTTGCCTTTGTGGTAGGAACAGCGCTGTCTGCAGAGCATCCGGAGCTGAAGCTGGATTTCTCGGATTATTCCTTCGGCTATATCGCCGGGTGGTCCTCTGGCAAGGAGACTGCTGAACTGAAGGCTTCTCTTGGAAGGATCCAGGCAACTGCCAGCGAGATGATCTCGGAGATCGAAGGGCATCTGCAGGAGCTGCAGAAGTCAGAACAGATGCACGCAGTGGATGAGATCGATCAGAAGGCTGCCACAATGGAGCCGGTGAAGCTCTCTGTTGTCGCGGAACCTTCTGCGATTGATAAGCCGTCTATCCTGGCAAATCTTCATAAGGAAATGCCGAAGATGCAGAAGTCTGCGGTCAGTAAAGGAAAGGAGGAATGCCTGTGAGCTATTTGGTGATCGCAGAGAAGCCGTCAGTGGCGGCTTCTCTGGCAAAGGTATTGAAAGCATCCGCCCGGAAGGACGGATATTTTGAGGGAAATGGCTGGATCGTCAGCTGGTGTGTCGGTCACCTGGTCGAGCTGGAGCCTCCGGAAAGCTACGATGAGAAGTATAAGAAATGGCGGAGAGAGGACCTGCCGATCCTTCCGGATCGCTGGAAATATACAGTCCCGTCCTCTACGAAGAAACAGTTCGGGATCCTGAAGAAGCTGATGGAACGAAGTGATGTGGACCGTCTGTGCTGCGCAACCGATGCCGGAAGAGAGGGTGAACTGATCTTCCGGCTTGTCTATCATCAGGCACATTGCAAAAAACCGTT
>JAZPXY010000055.1:0-3193 GCA_045543875.1 Bulleidia sp. | reverse complement strand
CACGCCTGACAAGGCATGGATGTCAACTTCTCCCTGACGGTAGATCTTGGTTACATTTTCGAAACTGATAAAAGGCATATTCTTATTATACTTGTACAGATTCAGAAAAAAAGCCAAAAGAAAACCGGAAGTTTGAGCTTCCGGCTTGCAGAACGAAATTACTTTCTCAGACCCAGTCTCTTGACGAGTTCACGATAACGGTTTACATCAGTTCTCTTGAGGTATTCCATCATCTTTCTTCTGCGTCCGACCATCTTCAGAAGACCGCGGTTGGAAGAATAGTCTTTCTTGTTGGTCTTCATGTGTTCAGTCAGCTGGTTGATCTGCGCTGTCAGCAGGGCAACCTGGACTTCGACGGAACCGGTATCGCCTTCGCTGCGGCCGAATTCCTTTGTGATTTCTGCAACTTTTTCCTTTGTTAACATTCTTTTTTCCTCTTTCTTTCTGTTTATGTTCCGGACCGAGAGCAGCGCTGAGGATACGACTGTCCCAGTTCGAAAGCCTAGTTATCATACCACTGTTTGCGGCAATGTACAACCGCTGAAAGCGGATTATGCATCAATTGTCGAGATGCGCAGCGTGATCTCCTCAAGGACATCCAGCAGGGCTCTGACGGTATCGAGAGATGTGAACATCGTCGTGTTGTTTTCAACGGCGCACATGCGGATCAGGGCACCGTCATTGTTTGCCTCATCAGAGCGGATATTCCTGGTATTGATCAGATAGGCAATATGTCCCTGGCGGATCGCATCCGGGATGTCATTGGGATCCTCACTGATCTTGCGGCGGATATGGGTGCGGATGCCGTTGGCCTTGAGATATGTGGCCGTTCCTTCGGTTGCCTCGATGTTGAAGCCGAGGTTATAGAAGCGGCGGATCAGTTCCAGTGCTTCCTCTTTGTCGTCATCGGCAATCGTCGCAAAGATGGTGCCGTAGTTTCTCAGATTCATGCCGGAAGCCTGCAGGGCCTTGTAGAGGGCACGGTTCAGGCGGTCATCATAGCCGATGGCCTCACCGGTCGACTTCATTTCCGGCGACAGATAGGCATCCAGACCCTTGATCTTGTTGAAGGAGAAGACCGGAACCTTGACATAGTAGCGGTTCTTTTCATCCGGATAGATATCGAAGATGCCCAGTTCCTTCAGGCTCTTGCCGAGGATGACTTCGGTGGCAATGTCAGCCAGCGAGTAGCCGGTGGCCTTGGACAGGAACGGAACGGTGCGGGAAGAGCGCGGATTGACTTCGATGACATAGACATTCTCATCAGCGTCAACAATGAACTGAATATTGTAGATGCCGATGATACCGATGCCGAGTCCGAGCTTCTTTGTATACTGCAGGATCGTGCCCTTGACACGGTCGGAAATGCTGAAGGCCGGATAGACAGAGATCGAGTCGCCGGAATGAATGCCGGTTCTTTCAACCAGTTCCATGATGCCGGGCACGAAGACATTGCGGCCGTCGCATACGGCATCAACTTCGACTTCCTTGCCGGAGATGTATTTGTCAACCAGAACCGGTTTCTCTTCATCGATTTCTACGGCTGTCTTGAGATAATGCTTCAGCTGTTCCTCGTTGCCGACAATCTGCATGGCGCGTCCGCCCAGAACGAAACTTGGTCTGACCAGAACCGGATAGCCGATCTCGGCAGCGGCAGCGATGCCGTCTTCGATCTTTGTGACTGCCCTTCCGGCCGGCTGCGGGATCTGCAGATCCTGCAGGACCTTTTCAAAGCTGTCTCTGTTTTCGGCTCTTTCGATGGCTTCAACATCGGTGCCGATGATTTTGACACCGCGCTTTGTGATCGGCTCAGCCAGGTTGATGGCTGTCTGTCCGCCGAGTGAGGCAATGACCCCTTCCGGCTTTTCAAACAGGACGATATTCATGACATCTTCCGGTGTCAGCGGCTCAAAGTAGAGCTTGTCGGAAGTGGTATAGTCGGTGGATACGGTTTCCGGGTTGCTGTTGATGATGATGGCTTCATAGCCGGCCTTGCGGATGGTCTGTACGGCATGGACAGTGGAATAGTCAAATTCAACGCCCTGGCCGATACGGATCGGTCCGGCACCGAGAACGATGATCTTTTTGCGGTCGGAGAGCACCGATTCATTTTCGCCGGTATAGCTGGAATAGTGATAGGCAATGTATTTGCCGGAATGCAGGGTATCGACCATCTTGAAGATCGGGAAGATATTGTTGTCTTTTCTCAGATTGAAGACATCCAGTTCATCGCATCCCCACATCTTTGCGATATAGCGGTCGCCGAAGCCCATCTTCTTGGCTTCCTTCAGGATTTCAATGCCGCCGCGATGTTCCTGCAGGGTCTTTTCCATATCGGTGATCTTCTTCATCGACTTCAGGAAGTACTCGGTGATTTCGGTGATCTCATGCAGCTTCGCAGTCGTTACGCCGCGGCGCAGCAGTTCGGCTACGGCAAAGATATTGTCATAGCGGAATTCCTTCACATAGCTGAGCAGATCCTCGGTGCTGAAGGAATCGAACTTGGCATCGTAGAGATGATAGACGCCGGTTTCCAGGGAACGGACGGATTTCAGGAAGCACTCTTCCAGGTTGGCGCCGATGCCCATGACTTCGCCGGTTGCCTTCATCTGGGTGCCGAGCTGGTTCGGCGTGTTCGGGAACTTGTCGAACGGGAAGCGCGGGAACTTGGCAACGATGTAGTCGAGGCTTGGTTCCTTGTCGGCAGTCGTGCCGGCAACTTCGATATCTTCCAGGGCCATGCCCATGGCGATCTTGGCACTGACTCTCGCGATCGGATACCCGCTGGCCTTGGAAGCCAGAGCGGAGGAGCGGGAAACACGCGGATTGACTTCGATCAGGAAGTATTCGCTGGTTTCCGGATTGAGGGCAAACTGAACGTTGCAGCCGCCTTCGATCTTCAGCTCACGGATGAGCTTGATAGCGGAGTCGTTGAGCATCTTCTCGTCTTCCTTGCTCAGGGTCATGATGGGAGCCACAACGCAGGAGTCGCCGGTGTGAACGCCCACGGGGTCGATGTTCTCCATGCCGCAGATGGTGATGGCATGGTCGTTGGAGTCACGCATGACCTCGAACTCGATCTCCTTGAAACCCTTAACGGACTTCTCGATCAGGACCTGGTGCACAGGACTCAGCTTGAAAGCGTTCAAGCCAATCTCCACCAGTTCTTCCTCGCTGTAAGCGAAGCCACCGC
>JAZPXY010000054.1:0-17741 GCA_045543875.1 Bulleidia sp. | reverse complement strand
TTGGCAGGCGTATCTCCGGCTCCGAAGCAGGGGCCGCAGAATGCTTCACGGAATACGGCACCGGCTGAGATCAGTTCACTGACCGTGCCTGCTTCCATCAGGGCCTTATAGGCCGGCATGGAATCGGGATAGACGGACAGCTTGAATTCACCGTTGCCGATACTGCCGTCCTTCAGGATACCGGATGCGGCAATGATGTTTTCAAAGACACCGCCGGAACAGCCGGCAATGATGCCCTGATCGACACGGATATTGCCGTCTTCATCAATATGGGATACAAGGTCCATTTTCACCTTGTTTCCCAGCTGGCTGTTGGCTCTGTCTTCGGCTTCTTTCAGATACCGGTACGGATCTTTTTTCAGTTCATTGACCGGCAGAGCGTAGCTTGGATGCATCGGCAGTGCGATCATGCTTTCAAGTCCGGAAAGATCCAGTTCGATGCAGGCATCGTAATATGCGCCTTCCTGTACGGAAAGCTTTTTATAATCTTCCGGACGGCCGTGGTTCCGGTAGTATTCCTCTGTTGTTTCATCGGTTTCCCAGATGCTGCTCCAGCAGGTTGTTTCGGTCGTCATGACATCGATGCCGTTGCGGAAGTCCTGGGAAAGATTCTGAATGCCGGGGCCGGCAAATTCCATGACCTTGTTTTTGACAAAGCCGTTGGCATAGGTGGCAGCCACCAGAGCCAGTGCCGCATCATGCGGTCCGATGCCCGGCTTCGGTTTTCCGGTAAGCCAGACCAGAACCACTTCCGGATCGGCCAGGTCATAGGTGCGGTTGACCAGCTGCTTGGCCAGTTCGCCGCCGCCTTCACCGACACCCATGGTGCCGAGGGCACCGTATCTTGTATGGGAATCGGAGCCGAGGATCATGCGGCCGCAGCCGCTCATCATTTCCCGGTTGTAGGAATGAATGACGGCATAGCACGGCGGTACATAGATGCCGCCGTATTTCTTTGCGGCAGACAGGGCAAACTGATGGTCGTCTTCATTGATCGTTCCGCCGACTGCACACAGGGTATTGTGGCAGTTGGTCAGGACATACGGCATCGGGAACTTTTCCATGCCGGAGGCACGGGCAGTCTGAATGATGCCGACATAAGTAATGTCATGGGAAGTCAGGGAATCAAAGCGGATGTGCATGATGTCATCACGCTTTGTGCAGTGACTGTTCAGGATCTGATAGGCAATGGTCTTTTCCCTTCCTGCCTTCTCACTTTCAGTGCATGTTTCCGGTCTTCCGTTTCTGATGATGACCGGTGTATTGTTCAGGATCATATCTTAAAACCTCGCAATGACAGCCTTTGTGAATTCTTTTGTGCCGGCAGTTCCGCCGATGTCGGCTGTGACCGTCTTTCCTTCGCGGATCACATCGGCAATGGCACTGTTCAGCTTTTCGGCCCTGTCCTTCATGCCGTGATCGTTCAGCAGCATCGCAAAGGCCATCAGCAGTGCACTCGGATTGGCCTTGTCCTGACCGGCAATGTCCGGGGCAGAACCGTGTACGGCTTCATAGATGATGACATCGTCGCCGATGTTGGCACTCGGGGCAAAGCCGAGTCCGCCGACCAGTCCGGCACAGAGATCAGAGATGATATCCCCGTAAAGGTTTTCCGTAACCAGCACATCAAACGGTGTCGGATCGGTCACCAGCTTCATGCACAGGGCATCAATGATGACACTGTCGGAAGCGATATCCGGATATTCTTTTGCGATATTCCGGAAGGTCTCAAGGAAGAGTCCGTCCGTCAGTTTCATGATATTGGCCTTGTGCACACAGGTGACCCGCTTCCTGCCGTTTTCCCTGGCATAGTCAAAGGCAGCACGGATGATGCGGGCACTGGCCTTTCTGGTGATCATCTTGATGCCGTGGGCAGTATCGCTGTCACACATATATTCAATTCCCCGGTAAAGATCTTCGGTATTCTCCCTGAAGATGACCAGGTCTACATTCTCATAGCGGGAAGGAACGCCTTCCATGGAATGCACCGGGCGCAGGTTGGCATAGGTCCGGAATGTCTGTCTGAGCTGGACATTGATGGAACGGAACCCGGTTCCGATCGGGGTTGCGGTCGGTCCCTTCAGAGCCAGTCCTGTCTCTTTGATCTGATCGAGAAGTCCGTCTTCCAGAAGCTTTCCGCTTTTTTCATAATATTCTGCACCGGCTTCATATTCGAGCCAGTCGATGCCGCAGTTCAGTGCGGCAGATACATCTTTTACACTTTCGGCAATTTCTTTTCCGATGCCGTCACCGGGAATCAGTACGATCTGCATAGATACCGCCTTTCCATTGTTCACTATTATACACATAAAGGGGTTCAAATTGTTTTCTTAACGTTTTTTGAGTATCATATTGGTTTAAAGGAGGAACAGTTTATGATTTATCCTGACGTCCAATCATTTACTCCCGAAGAATTATCCGTTCTCTGTGAGGAATACAGAGAAAATAACTATATCGATCCGGAAATCAGCGAGCGCCTCGGTGTCAAGCGCGGTCTGAGAAATCCCGACGGCACCGGTGTGCTGGCCGGTCTGACCAACATCTGTGATGTTGTCGGCTATGAAAGAGATGCCGAAGGCAATGTTGTCCCCTGCGACGGCAAGCTGATCTACCGCGGCATTGACCTGCAGGAATTTGTCAGAGAAGCCATTGAAAAAGACCGCTTTGTCTTTGAGGAAGTTGTCTGGCTGCTTCTGTTCGGATCCCTGCCGACGACCGATCAGCTGACGAAATTCCGGGCTCTGCTGGAAAACCACAGAGAACTGCCCGACGGCTTTGCCGAAACAATGATCATGAGTGCACCGTCACCGAACATCATGAACAAGATGGCACGTTCGGTTCTGGCCATGTACAGCTATGACGAGAATGCCGAAAACAGCCAGCTTGAGAATATCATGAGCCAGTCGATCAACCTGATCGCCCAGCTGCCGACGATGATGGTCTATGCCTATCAGATCAAGAAGCACGCCTATGAGCACAAGTCACTGTATTTCCATTATCCGATCAAGGGACTCTCTACCGCTGAGCATATCCTTGCGACCTACCGTCCCGATCAGAAATATACCCACGCTGAAGCCAAGCTGCTGGATCTCTGCATGCTGGTGCATGCCGACCACGGCGGCGGCAACAACTCGACCTTCACTGACCGTGTCCTTTCCTCAACCGGAACCGATACCTACTCTGCCATCGCATCTGCAATCTGTTCGCTGAAGGGACCGCGTCACGGCGGTGCCAATCTGAAAGTCATGCAGCAGCTGGACATGATGATGCAGGAACTGAAGGATCCTTCCGACCGTGAGGAAGTGCGTGACTATCTGCACCGTCTGATTCAGCGCAAGGCCGGTGACGGCAGCGGCCTGATCTACGGTGTCGGCCATGCCGTCTATACCGTTTCCGATCCAAGAGCCCAGATCCTGAAGAAGTATTCCCGTGATCTGGCCTATGAAAAAGGCCTGGGCACAGAATATGAACTGCTGTGCATGATTGATGAAATGGCACCGGAAGTTTTCCGTGAAGAAAAAGGCCTGACCAAGAATGTCTGTGCCAACATGGACCTTTATTCCGGTCTGGTCTATCGTATCCTCGGCATTTCCGAGGAACTGTTCACACCGATCTTTGCCGTATCCCGTATTTCCGGCTGGTGTGCCCACCGCATGGAAGAAGTCGAATTTGCCAACCGCATCATCCGTCCTGCCTACAAGTATGTCGGCGGCGCCGGTGAATATACACCGATTGAAGAACGAGACGAATAGCCTTTATGAAAAAGCCTGTATTCTATATTCCGATCGGACTGCCGGCATCCGGAAAAAGCAGATTTCTGTCTTCTCTGAAAGACATTGAAATTGTCGGCGGCGACCGCATGCGCAAAGAACTGTTCGGGGATGAAAACATCCAGTATACCGACAGCTTCCTGACTGACAACGGCATCGACATCTCCGGAATGGATGATAAGACAAAAGAACTGACAGCCCATCCGATCATCTGGCGCCTGGTCGACCGCAAAGCCCTGGAGCTCATCGAAGCCGGCTGTGACACTGCCTATGACGGAGTCAACAGCAGCAGGCGCGTCCGCAAACTGATCATCGATCTGATCAGAGGCAAGACAGTCATCCGGGCAGCACGCTTCACGGCTGATATCGACACCTGCATTGCCCGTGATCGGAAAAGAGAGCGGACTGCCGGTGAAGCAGTCATCCGCAGAATTGCCGGGAATATGGAAGAACCGGACTTTTCTGAAGGCTTTGACATCATTGATACCTATGATGAAAACGGTGCGCTGATATCGCACCGCACAAAGGAAGAAACTATATGAAAAGCAGGTCACACCACATCAGTGTGACCTGTTTCCTTTTTTCACTGTTTTCCGTATTCGTCCGGAGATACCATGAGTTCACGGATGCGGAAGGTTCCGTCAGTGTACTCGAAGGTGAAGATGCCGCCGTTGGGCATGGCCTGACGGCCTGCCTTCATGCGTTTTTCAAAGTAGTCGGTCCGGTCGATGTCAAACAGGTATTTGAGAATGTTCAGATAATAGGTGCCGTGTGATACAAGCAAAATCGTATCGCCGTCTTTGGCTTTGCGGATAATCTTGTGCAGGGTCTTTTTGATTCTGGCCTGAACCTGTTTCAGGTTCTCGCCGCCGACATCATCCCACTGTTCATTCAGATGCCGGCGCATGATTTCCTCGCGCCAGGAATCCATGACAACGCCTTCAAAATCACCGAAGTCCACTTCCTTGAGGCCTTTTTCAAGCACCGGTGTGATCATATGCGGTGCGGCAATGATTTCTGCGGTTTTGCGGGCTCTTCCGGCCGGAGAAGAATAGACGGCATTGAATTCAACACCGCGCAGGGCATCCCTTGCCTCTTCGGCCTGGTGAATGCCGTTGGCTGTCAGCGGTGAATCATCTGCCCCCTGCATGCGGTTCCACATGTTGAAGCGGGTCTCGCCGTGTCGGACATAATAGAACAGAATCTGCTTTTCTTCTTCCGGAAGAACAAAGCGTTCCGGTTCCGTCGGTTCCGTAACCATCTGATATTTTCCGTCTTCGTATGTGAAGACCATGATGCCGCCGTTGGGTGTGCCGCTTCTGCCTTCCGCTTCTCTCTGCTCGCGGTAGGCATCGCCGTCAACATTCAGCATTGTTGTCATCAGGAAGTATTCAAACATGCCGTGGGATACGATCAGGATGCGGTCAAGATCTTCGCATCTGTCAACGATATCCCGCATGACATCCCTGACCCTGACTTCCATGCGGGCCGGAGACTCACCTTCGGCACTGCTGAAGTCGCGGGATGCAAAATATTTTTTCAGCTCATCGGGATGTGATGTGAAGCGGGTGCCTTCATATCTGCCGAAATCAAACTCATGGAGGTTTTCGACAATCTCGGCATCCATGTTTCTGCCGCTCAGCACATGCCGTGCTGTCTGCATCGTTCTTTCACTGGGAGAAGTAAAGGCTTTGTCAAAGTAGACTTCTCGCAGGGCATCGCCGGCCTGATCAGCCTGGGCCTTGCCGAGCGGTGTCAGCGGACTGTCGCAGACTCCCTGCACCCTTCCTTTCTGATTGAAACGGGTCTCGCCGTGGCGGACAAAATAGAATGTGATTTTCATAAACATTACCCCCTGAAACAAAAAGGCGTATCTCTACGCCTTCATTTTAACAGATAATTGCCGGAATCAGTCCATGTCCTTGAGGAATGCCTGATAGCAGCGCCAGCCTTCATAGACATCGGCCTTGGATACAGTCTCGAACGGAGCGTGCATGGACTGTACGGCAATGCCGGCATCCAGGACATCCATGTTCAGACCGGCCAGGATATAGGCAATCGTTCCGCCGCCGCCGATATCGACTCTGGACAGTTCGCACAGCTGGAAGGAAACCTTATTGTCATCCATGACTCTGCGTACCTTGGCTACGAATTCGGCATTGGCGTCATTGGCGCCGGACTTGCCGCGGGAGCCGGTGTACTTGACAAAGCAGATGCCCTTGCCGAAGAAACCGGTATTCTTCGGATCGGAAACTTCCGGATAGTTGGGATCAAAGGCAACCGATACATCGCTTGACAGCATGCGGGAATTCTCAAACGTATCGTTGATATCGACGATGCTGGTCTTGCCCATCATGTCGAGCATTCTGGCAACAACGTCGAAGAAGAATCTGCTGTGCATGCCGGTGTTGCCGACAGAACCGATTTCTTCCTTGTCGACAAGAATGCAGCAGGAAGTTCTTTCCGGCTTCTTCATTTCAAAGATGGCACGCATCGATGTGTAGGCACAGACTCTGTCATCGTGGCCGTAGCCCAGCAGCATCGATCTGTCGAGACCATAGTCTCTGACTTCACCGGCCGGAACCAGTTCCAGTTCGGCAGACATGAAGTCGTCTTCTTCGATATCATACTGTTCCTTCAGGATCTTCAGGACAGCTTTCTTGACAGCATCTTCCTTTTCGTTCTTCAGCGGTCTGGAACCGACCAGGGCATCCAGAGCTTCGCCTTCGACAACGGTGGCACCCGGCTTCTTCATCTGATCCTGGGCCAGATGCGGCAGCAGGTCGGAAATGCCGAGAACCGGATCACCCGGCTTGTCGCCGATATTGACATCAACAGTCGTTCCGTCTTTCTTGCATACAACACCGACCAGAGCCAGCGGGCGGGCAACCCACTGATATTTCTTGATGCCGCCGTAGTAATGGGTATCAAGCAGTGCCAGACCGTCTTTTTCATAGAGCGGAACCGGCTTGAGGTCGATGCGCGGACTGTCAATATGGGCACCGACAATGTTCATGCCTTCGGTCAGCGGCTTTGTGCCGATGACAAACAGGCACAGGTTCTTGCCGCGGTTGTCGGCATAGACACGGTCGCCTGCCTTCAGTTTCTTTACCTTGCGGATGTCTTTGAAGCCGGCCTTTTCAGCTGCTTCGATGCCGTTCTTCACGAACATTCTTTCGGTTTTGGATGCGGAAAGAAACTGGCGGTATTCTTCACAGAATACATTCAGTTCCTTCAGCTGAGCGGCTGTCAGTTTGTCCCATACAGTATTCATTCTTCATTCTCCTTCATCCGGTAATGCCGGAATGCGGCAATATATCTGGAAGGTCCCTTCAGGGAAATGACCATTCCCTCCTCACGGTTTTCCAGGATTTCCATCTCCACTGCCGTCTTATACATATCAATCATTGCTATTCTATCATACGGAAGCAGGATCATCGCCTTTTCTTCTTCCGGATACAGGCGTGCCAGCAGAGCTGCCATGAATTCCGGCATTCCTTCCCCGGTCCGGCAGCTGATCTTCAGACCGCTGATATGACTGTCATCTTTCAGCAGGTCGCATTTGTTGTAGACCCGCATCACCTCGATCTCGCCGGCACCGATTTCCTTCAGTGTCTCCTGAGTGATCTGGATCTTATCCTCGCAGGCCGGATCGGCAGCGTCAGCAACATGAATCAGAAGATCGGCATCCCGGGCAGCATCAAGGGTGCTCTTGAAGGCATCAATCAGACTGTGGGGAAGATCAGAGACAAAGCCGACGGTATCGTACAGCAGGAATTTCCGCTGATCATAGCTGATCATCCGCACGCTGGTATCGAGGGTCGCAAACAGCATGTCCTCTTCCATGACCTTTTTTCCCTGACTGGTGCTCATGGCAATCATCGCATTCATCAGCGAGCTCTTGCCGGCATTGGTATAGCCGACCAGTGCGACTCTGCGCATTAATGTTCTGATACGCCTTCTTTCATCCTGGTATCGCTGCTTTTCGATCTTCTGCAGTTCTTTCTTCAGAGCTGCAATCCGGCCGGCATATTGTCTTGCGACAAGGTCAGAGCGCATTTCACCGGCACCGCGGTTATAGGCAGAACCGCCCCGCTCATGGCCGGACTGATCGGCTGTCTCATGCAGGATGCGCGGCAGATCATACTGCAGTCTGGCCATTTCCACCTGCAGGGTGGCAGCCCGGGATCTAGCCCGTTTGGCAAAGATATCAAGGATCAGGGACGTTCTGTCAATGACATTGACGCCGCAGATGGAAGAGATTCTGTCTGCCGCCTGAATCGGCAGCGAATTGTGAAAGACCACCAGATCGGCATCAACAGCATTGACAAGCGACGTCAGTTCCTGCATCTTTCCCTGCCGGAAGGCCGTGCGCTGATCCATGGATCTGGACTGCTGGGATATTTCACCGACCACTTCCAGATCACACGCTTCACACAGTGCCTTCGTTTCGGCAAAAACGGATTCAAACTGTTTCGGGGCATTTTTCAGAGAGATGCCTGCCAGGACTGCTTTTTTCATCAACGGCATTGTATCACTGATTGCCCGGCTTCATGAAAGAAAGCTTTCAAAAACAATGCACGCATATTTTATTCCTGAGGCCTGGCGGCACTGCCGGAAAAGCAAAAGAAATTTTCAACAATGGTATTTTTCACCCTTCTTATAGGGTAAAATAAAGACAGCAAGCAGCAGATTTTCTGTCTGCAGCTTAGGGGGAAAATAATGAAACAATTCAGAATTCTTGCGGCAGCATCATTGATTTTCGCATTGACTGCATGCAGCAGCAATGCCCCGGAAAGTGCATCCGAAAGCGGCACAGAAGCAGCTCCGAGCACTCCGGCTGAGGAAACAAAACCGGCAGAGACGAAAGGATTCTCACCGGATGACATCACCATTTCCTATGCAGAGCAAGACTACAATGGTGAAACCGTAGTCACAGCTACAGTCACCAACAACAGCAAGGAACGCCTGATCGAACCGAGACTCATCTATACTCCGGCGGAAGGCCACACCGAAGAGGAAGTGTTCCGCGCTGCCTTCGGTGAAGACGAAGAGTTTGAGGAAGACACCGTTTATTCCCGTCTCGATATCCAGACAATCATTGAGCCGGGTGAAACAAGCAAACCGGTCCGCATCTTTACGGCAAATGGCCTTACCTTGCATTATGTAAACACCAAACCGGAAGTGTTCGCCATGCTGGCACCTGCCAGACTCATTGTAAGAGTTGTGGAGAATGAAAACTCACTGACAGAGAAAAGATTCACCTTCAGCAGCGGCGATATTTCCAGCTGGGAAGAAACCCAGTCATCTGAACCCCATTCTGTACCATGGAATACCTGGGACAACAGCGGAATCGAATGGCTGCCGGAAATCACCGGCAGGGATTACTCACTGATCGTGTCAGGGGATGACACAACCACCAGTGCCGAACTTAACGTATACGGCTGTGATGAAGCATTTGCCAATTCCTATGCTGAACAAGTCAGCAGTTTACTTCCGAACCGGGACTATCAGGACATCAGTGATGACTACGTTGGCATTCAGCCTGCCATCATTTATTATTTTTCCAATCCGGAGGGTGCTGCCACATTCTTTATGACGTACTACAAAGAAAGCGGCACAATATCGCTCAGTGCTATGCAGGCAAAATAACCAGTCGTCTTTCAGATTCAGAAATGCAGAACAAAACCCCGCCATAAATCGGCTGGGTTTTTTCGTTCTTTGTCAGATGCTGTTTTACACTGCTTCGTATGCTTTGTTGTCCGGACGCTTCGGATCAAGGGTAACCTTTCCAAGTTCCCTGACATAGAAATCAACGCTGAGCCAGCGGTTCATCTTATATCCGAAATCTTCAAATTCCGCCTTTTTCACAAAGTCGAATTTCTCATGAATCTTTTCCGAAGCGGCATTGCCGCCGGTAACGATGGATACCAGTTTCAGATAGCCGTCCTTTTCCGCCAGTTCTATAATTGCCTGCATCAGTGACGAGCCGATGCCCTTCCCCTTTTCCTTCATGTCCACATAGATGGCAAGGTCGGCCGTCCAGTCATAGGCACTGCGGGGATTGAAAGCTGAAAGATAGGCATAGCCGAGCACCTTTCCATCTTCTTCATAAATGATCCAGGGCCAGCGTTCCATGATGCTTTCCATGCGCTCTCTGAAAGCTTCATGGCTGAGTGCTTCTTCTTCAAAGGTGACTGTTGTTTCCAGAATATAGGGATTGTAGATATCGGCGCAGCGCGGCGCATCCGAAAGCATCGCTGAGCGGATCATTTTTCGTATACCGTCCGGCCGTCCATGACGGTCATCATGACCTGAATCTTATGAATATCGGCTGCTTCTGTTTCCAGCGGATTTTCCGAAAGCACGGCAAAGTCGGCATTGTATCCGGCCTGGATGCGGCCGCAGTTTTCCATTCCCAGCTGTTCATAGGCCTTGTCAGTATAGGAATCCAGGGCCTGAGATACCGTCATTGCCTCATTCCTGTTCATGGTTTTTCCATTGGAAAGAGACGTTCTGGTCACGGCCAGTTCAATGCCTTTGAGCGGATCCGGCAGTTCCACCGGCGCATCACTGCCGTTGGAGGTCAGGACATTTTCATACAGGGTACGGAACGGATAGCTGTACTCCTCTCTTGCGCCGACACGGTCACTGACAATACCGGCATCATAGTCGATGAACAGGGTCTGGATATAGCAGTTCAGATTCAGCTTCAGAATCTTTTCCAGCTGGTCTTTGCGCATGATCTGACAGTGCACAAGACCATTGTGCAGAGGATTGCCTTCATACATGTTTTCTTCATAGACACTCAGAATCTGATCAAGTGCGGCATCGCCGATGGCATGGGAAATGACCGGCATGTTGTAGCTCTGAGCCAGACGGAAGAAGGTTTCGACCGTCGTGTCATCATAGATCAGAATGCCGCAGGTATCCGGATCATCACTGTACGGTTCGCTCATGGCAGCCGTTCTGGCACCGAGCGATCCGTCCAGGATCAGCTTCAGCGGTCCGATGACAAAGGCTTCATTGCCGACACCGGCGGTATAGCCTTTGTCCAGGAAGCGGCTGAATTCTTCCGGATCATGGAATTCACACTGCTCGGAAACACGCACATTCATCTCGTTTTTCAGAGCCATATGCTCAAATGCCTTCAGCGGCACTTCATAGGAAGAATTGAAGCTGACGAAGTCGTCACTGCCGACGGCAGTAATGCCGTGGGCATTGCAGTATTCCGCACCTCTGCGGATATATTCCTGCAGTCTGCTTTCATCCGGTTCCTTCATGGCCTTCTTCAGAAGCCGCAGGGCATTTTCCTTTACGATGCCGCGTTCGAAATCGATATCGCCTTCTTCGATTTCCATGTCTTCACTGATGCCGGCAGCTTCCAGGGCTTTGGAATTGACAGACGCGACATGGCCGCAGGCTCTGGTCAGAACGATCGGCACTTCGGTGCTGATGGCATCCAAGGCCTGTCTGCCAATTTCCAGATCATCATGATAGCCTCTTCCCAGCAGCCATTCGCCCTCTTTCAGTATCTGCAGCCGGTTTTTTGTCAGTTCCAGGATCTGACGCGAGTCGGTGCAGTGATTGAGCATCAGGCTGCTCAGATATTCACCCAGTCCGAGCAGATGCATATGGGTATCCGCAAAGCCGGGCACGACATACATGCCGTTCAGTTCCACGGTTTCATCCCCGTCAGGGATCAGTTTTCTGATTTCCTCATCGCTGCCGGTTTTTGTGATCAGATGGTCTTCGACCAGAAATGCCGTATCATCGGAATCCTTGATGCGGCAGTTCAGATAAGCTGTAGCCATAATATCTCCTTTTGTTTATTATTCGATTTCCGGAATCTTGAACTGGGTATTGTACAGTTCGGTATAGACGCCGCCGGCATTGACCAGTTCCTTGTGGGTGCCGCGTTCAACGATTTCGCCGTCCTTGAGGACAAGAATCTCATCGGCATGAAGGATGGTGGACAGACGATGAGCGATCAGAATCGATGTTCTGTCATCGATCAGCGGATCAATGGCATCCTGAATCGCCTTTTCACTGATCGAATCCAGGGAAGCTGTCGCTTCATCAAAAATCATGACATAGGGATCCTTGAGCAGAATGCGGGCAATTGAAATGCGCTGTTTCTCGCCGCCGGAAAGCTTCAGTCCGCGGTTGCCGACCTGAGTATCATACCCCTTTTCCTGGCTAATGATAAAGTCATGAATATTGGCTTTGCGGCAGGCTGTCTCGATTTCTTCCTGGGTGGCATCCGGCTTGGCATAGAGAAGATTGTCGCGGATCGTGCCGTTGAACAGATAGGTTTCCTGGGTTACGATGCCGATGTTGTCGCGCAGCCAGGAAAGATCCAGATCACGGACATCGTAGCCGTCAAACTTCACACTTCCCTTTGTGACATCATACAGACGCGGAATCAGATTGACCGTCGTGGACTTGCCGGAACCGGAAGGTCCGACGATGGCAATACTGTTGCCGCTCTTGAGTTCAAAGCTGACATCCTTGAGGATCATCTTGTCCTCATCATACCGGAACCAGACATGATCAAATGTGACATCACCTTCTGCTGTTTCCGGAATCAGGGCATTTTCCTTGTTTTGGATTTCCACCGGCAGATCAAAGTAATCGAAGATTCTGGTGAACATGGCCATCGAGCGGATCCAGTCAACCTGAATGTTCAGCAGCTGATTAACCGGTCCGTACATACGGCCGAGCAGTGTGACAAGAACAGAAATGTCACCGACCGAAAGATCCTGATCATATTTCATCATCAGGATGCCGCCGATCAGATACATCAGCATCGGTCCGATCGAAGAGATCGTGCTGATGACAACCATGAACCAGCGTCCGGCCATGGCTTCCCTGACGTTCAGGTTCACCATCTTTTCATTGACGGTGCGGTACTTTTCATATTCATATTTTTCCCGGCCGAACAGCTTGACGAGCAGCTGGCCGGAAACCGACAGCGTCTCATTGAGAATGCCGTTGATCTCATCATTGCAGGCCTGTGCTTCGTTGGTCAAAGACCATCTCGTCCTGCCGGCACTCCGGGTCGGAATCGTAAACAGCGGTACAATGACGATGCCGACAATGGCCAGCACGACATTCTTCTGAAACATGGCCACAACGGCAACAACCAGAGTAATGGAATTGGAAAGAATCGAACGGAAGGTATTGGTAATGATCTGTCTGACACCGTCGATATCACTGGTCATGCGGGTAATGATGTCACCCTGGGAACTGGTCGTGAAAAAGCGGTGTGACATCTGCTGCAGATGCTGGTACATCTGGTTGCGCATATCAAAGGTGATATGCTGGGCAATCCAGGTATTCAGATAGCTTTCCAGGACCCCGATCAGATTGGAACCGAGCGTCACCCCGAGGGAAATCAGGATCAGTTTGATCAGCAGATTCAGATTGCGTCCGATCAGGCCCTCGTCGATAATACGGCCGGTCAGAATGCTGGGATAGATGGACAGAATCGATGAAACAATGATTGCGGCAAACACCAGCAGCATCTGTTTCCAGTAGGGCTTCAGGTAGGAAAAGACACGGATCAGAAGATCTTTTGTGATCTTCGGCGCATTCTGTTTTTCCTCTTCACTGAGATACTTTCCGCCGCGCGGACCTCCTCGCATTGACATAGCATTATTCTCCTGTCTGTAATTGTACCAAAAAAGACAGGCATGGCCTGTCAATTGAATCTGATTTTACAGTTCGCCGGCGATCGTTGCCGCCCGGCCGCAGATGATCGGCAGATTGCCGTTGCGGATCCGCAGCTGATCGATCATTTCCTTTTCCTGACGGACATCCTTCAGGCGGACGCTGTATTCTGCCTGGAACATGGTGCCGAGGCTGATGGTTCTGACCGATTCAAGCTCGCAGCTCTTTGTATATTCACGGAATACCTCTTCAAAGACATTGGTATAGTCGAGGTCTTCCGGCATTGTGATGCGGATATTGCGGTAGGTCTGATCGGCTTCGAGAATGCCGGTCTTGGCATAGAGCAGATAAAATGCACAGATGACAGCCGTTGCCGCAAGTGCGAACCAGATATAGCCCATGCCGGTGCAGAGACCCACGCCCATGGCCAGGAAGATGATCAGGATGTCACTTGCCTTGCCCGGCAGGGAACGGAAGCGGACCAGTGAGAAGCTTCCGGCGACGGCAACACCGACGCCGAGATTGCCGTTGACCATCAGGATGATCATCTGCACGATTGCCGGCAGGATCGCCAGGGTCAGCGAGAATCCCTTATTTGGATGTTCGCAGGCTCTGTATACCAGAGCGATGATGAGTCCGCAGACGGCGGAAGCCGCAAGACACAGCAATACGGCGGTAACACTCAGAGCAGATGCTGCTCCGTTTAATACTGAACTGAACATAACTGATTCTCCTTTCGATAATTCGCTGCTGCATATGTATTCTGGGAAGCTGTATGCACTGATTCAGAACGGTGATTCATGGAATAGATGGTGCCGTATTTCGAGAACGATGTGCGGCGCAGATTCATTTCTGAAAGAATTCTGACCAGCCACATCGGATAGCGGTCCATTGCCTTGACTTCCAGCATGACAACCCCTTCCGCCAGCTGCTTTTCACTGCCGTCCTCATACAGGGTGACGTGATCGGTGCGGTAGCGGATATTGGTATCCAGGGTAATGCGCACATCATTTTCTGTTGTGCTGGAATAGCATTCACGGTCATAGGCGATCAGCACCTTGGCTTCCGGATTGTAGAAGTTCATGATGTAGTCGATCTCATCAGCCGTGTTGTTGTGCACATGATGGGGAATGCCGAATTCCAGATAGTCATCCGCTTCCTTTTCATCCAACACGATTCTTCTTTTATAGACGA
Organism: Bulleidia sp.; assembly: GCA_045543875.1. Lineage (GTDB taxonomy): Bacteria > Bacillota_I > Bacilli_A > Erysipelotrichales > Erysipelotrichaceae > Bulleidia. Next base: position 3,105 of record JAZPXY010000054.1, on the reverse strand, counting down.
TGTTCTTGTATTTCTTTTTTGTTTCCAGGAAGACCGGCTTCGTTCCGTCCGGCTGTCCGTAGCTTCTCAGCCGCAGCTTCATCTTGTATTCCGGCTTCAGAAGACTCTGAATGATCAGATCCGAACCGATCGTATCGTAATAGATACTCTGGACTGTATAGCGGAAATAGACATCTTCCTTAATATGATTCCGGCATTTCTGCAGGAACATCTCTGCCTGGGCCGGTGTCATTGCATATTTGTCTTCAACTCTGCGGAAGGTATCGATGATTTCATTTCTCTCTTCACTCATCTTCATGTCCTCCTTACAGCTGTAATGATATTCAGCCAGTATGGTCACAAATTGAATGAATTCTGAACATTGTGTGAACAGTGCCTGCGTCCGCCATTCACAAAGCAATTGTCCGGAAACATAAAAATGACCGTTTCCGGTCATTCGGCTCTTCACTCCTTGAAGATGTCAGTGTGTTCCAGTCCCTTGACGATCAGATAGCCGATCACACAGGCAATGATTTCACCAATGGCGACAAAGAAGCCGTTGATGAAGAGGCCGGTGACAAAGCTGTCAGGCATGAACAGATATGCCAGTTCGGCACCGACAAAGAAGAAATTGAAGATTGCCGGCATCAGGATGGAAAGAACAGGAATTCCCTTGATTTTCCGGTCACGCAGTTTCCATGTGAAGTAAGCGGCAAGCAGGGTTGCCAGCGTGCCGACAATACTGTCGAGGAAACCGGTCGGGTTGATGCCGGTCATTGCTCCCAGCAGATTGCTGAGGAAGCATCCCAGGGTAACACCGATGATCGATGGCTGATAGATCAGCGGCAGCATGGTCAGTGCTTCGGCAATTCTGACCTGAACCTGACCGAAAGCGATCATGCTCAGACCCGGCGCAAAGCACAGAGCCGTGTAGATTGCCGCAATCATGGCAATCCTGGTCATTTGTTTTGTTGTCATTTTTACTCTCCTTATTTTAGGTATACGTCGGGTAGCCGCTACCGACGGCAGTCACACTGCGATTCACTATTATACTCTTTCCCAAACTGATTACAACGAAAAAAGCGGACCCTGAGGTCCGCTCTGTACTGAAATCAATCAGATATTGTTTGCGGCAGCATAGCCTTCCGCTACAGCCTTGAGGATATTGGCCGGATGATTGGCATCACCGACTGTGCATACGGCAACGCCGTCTGCCTTCAGTTCTTCTTCCAGTGTATTGACTGCTCTGAAGCCGAGGGCATTGACTACGGTATCAGCTTCGATTGTGCACTGACTGCCGTCGGCACCGGTTACGACAACGCCGTTTTCGGTGATCTCGGTCACTCTCGTATTGATCAGCAGATTGACATTTCTGGCTGCGAATTCTGCCTGCATCATCATCAGGTTCGGCAGCGGTGCAGCTGCACCGGCAGCCATGATCTTGTCGAGAGCTTCAACAACAGTAACGTTCTTGCCCTGCTGTACTTCGTCATAGGCAATTTCGCATCCTACCAGACCGCCGCCGGCAATGACGATTCTGTCGCCGAGCTGTTCCGGATGATTGATGGCTTCAAGGGCACTGACAGAATGTTCAAGACCCTTGATCGGCGGCATTGAGGTAACGGAACCGGTTGCCACGATCACGGCATCCGGATGTTCAGCCCTGACTGCTTCGGCTGTTGCCTCAGTATTGAGAACGACATTGACGTTCAGTTCCTTCAGTTCTCTCTGATACCATTCATTCAGCTGTCTGACTTCCTTCTTGAAATGATGGGCACCGGCTTCGACCAGATGGCCGCCGAGCTGACCGGTCTTTTCAAACAGCGTGACGGTATAGCCGCGTCTTGCGGCTGTTCTTGCCGCTTCCATGCCGCCGGCACCGCCGCCGACAACAACGACTTTCTTTGTGCCGCTGCCCGGCTTGAGATCGAGTTCGATTTCATTGGCAGCGATCGGATTGACGGCACATGTCATCGGAACCTGATCCATGCAGACGCTCTTGAAGCAGCCGGCATTGCAGGCGATGCAGGGACGGATCTTTTCGATCTCGCCGGCAATTGCCTTGTTCGGATATTCCGGATCGGCAATGCCCGGACGGCCGAGGGTTACGGCATCAAACTTGCCGGCTTCAATGGCTTCGGCACAGGCTGCGGCATCGTTCATTCTGCCGCCGCAGATAACCGGAATGTTCACGGCTTTGGTGCATTTTTCAGCCATGTCAAACATGAAGCTCTGGGGAATATACATCGGTGAACATGCATACCAGAAGGAATCATAGACACCGGTATCAACACTGAGGTAATCATAGCCGTAGCTTTCCAGCAGTTTTGCACATTCAATGCTTTCTTCCAGGGTTCTGCCCTGTTCGCCTTCCGGCGTCAGAAGGCCTTCGTTGGCGCCTTTGACAAATGTTTCCAGACTGAAGCGCATGCCGACCGGATAATCCTCGCCGCATTCTCTCTTGATGCCTTCGACGATTTCCCTGGCAGCCCTGAGACGGTTTTCCCAGGTTCCGCCGTATTCATCGGTGCGGCGGTTAAAGCACTTCATGGCAAACTGATCAAGCAGATATCCCCAGTGCATGGCATGGACTTCAATGCCGTCCCAGCCGCTTTCCTTGACAAGCTTTGCGGCTTCGATCAGGGCATTGATCTTGGTGCGGATCTGCTCAGCTGTCAGTTCCGGAGCCATGTCATTTGCGGTTCCGAAAACAACGTTTTCTGACGGTGAAGGCAGGCCCGGATAGTTTCTGCCCAGACCCATTGTCAGCTGGGCAAACATCTTTGTGCCGTGGGCATGCACGGCATCAAGAAGCTGCTTCGAACTTTCCCTGAATGCTTCCGGGGCAGCGGTAATGACCGGACCGGTTGCCTGATACGGGTCAACGGTGCCGTCAGTCGACATTGCGCCGGTTACCAGCAGACCGAATCCGCCCTTGGCGCGGTCCTCCATATAGCGGATAAAACGCGGTGTGATGCTGCCCTTGTCATCCCATTGTGTTGCCGTTGTAACAGGTGAAAAGGCATAACGGTTCTTGATGGTCACGCCGGAAATTTCAAACGGTGTGCCAAGAATTTCAAACTTGCTCATGATTCTCCTCCTGTAAAATGTACAGCTCTTTCTAAC
>JAZPXY010000053.1:0-42282 GCA_045543875.1 Bulleidia sp. | reverse complement strand
CCTCGGCCGGTGCTTCTTCAGCAGGAGCTTCTTCAGCCGGTGCTTCTCCGCCTTCGGCTGCCTGTGCTTCGGCTTCAGCCTGAGCCTGTGCTTCAGCTTCCGCTGCTGCCTTTGCGGCTTCTTCCTCAGCCAGACGCTTGGCTGTCTCGTCACGCAGTCTCTGTGCCAGTTCGGCATTGACCGGCTGGGATACTGTCTGGGTGCGCGGCTCAGACATTGAAGAGGACTTGGACTTGATTACATAGACAAAGCCGTCATCGTCTGTCTCTTGTGATTTCTGATGGTTATAGACATGGACTTCCACGTCATACATCTTCTTGCCGTCAGCCTGGGTGAAATATACGGACGGATCAAGGATTCCCGTAATAACGCCGTAGATTTCATCAGCCTTGCTGCTGGCCGCATCGGAACCGGCATCGTCGGCAATATCTGCATATACACGCAGGGTTGCCGTCGGCATCTCTACCCGGTATCCTTCAATGCCTTCCAGCGCTGCCACACCGTTTTCAACAGCTGTCATCTGATCCATGGTAATAGCTGGATCAAGATCGCCTTCATAACGGTTGCCAAGAACCGGTTTTCCGGTGTCCTGCTGGGAAGAATACAGGATCCAGCCCAGAATCGCCGGCGGTGTCACCAGCAGAATCAGGCAGATCCAGAACAGGAAACCGGTAAAGTGGCCTGTTCTCTTTTTTCTCGCAGACCTTTTTTTGGTCTGGTTTTTCTTCGTATTTGCCATATCGTAATTCTCCGCCTACTATTGTAAACTCTTTTATCTGTCAAAGCCAGTATTTCGGGCTCTGCGGTATCTGAATTGACGTTTCCGTCACCTGCAGAGTATACCCTATCCTTGATCAATTGACAAACCGTTCGATAAATTCATCCTCAGAAATCAGCGGAATGCCCAGGGAACGGGCCTTCGTATTCTTGGAGGAGGAAGATTCCGGATCATTGTTGATCAGGAAATCCGTTGATTTCGAAACCGATCCCGTCACCTTTCCACCCTGGGATTCAATGTATGCCTTCAGGGCATTGCGGTTGGGATAATGATGGACATCACCGGTCACGACAAAGACGAGACCTTCGCATCTGCTGCCGGAAGCCTTCGTTTCCGAAGCTTCGACCGTCACTTCCGCAAGCAGATCCCTGAGATCAGCCAGATTGGCATCATCCTTGATCCAGCTGACAAAGGCACTGGACTTTTCCGGGCCGATGCCGTCAATTGCCGAAAAGACAGCCGGATCATCACTTTCCCTGGCAATCTGAATCAGTTCTTCCAGCGGATAGCTGCCCAGCAGTTTCTTTGCGACATCGCCGCCGATCAGCGGAATATTGAGTGCAAACAGCAGCTTCTGATCACTGACTGTTGATGCTTTCTGCAGAGAAGCCATCAGATTGGAAGCGGATTTCTCACCGAAACCGTCCAGTTTGGCAATCTCTTCGGCATGATCCTTCAGGCGGTAGATATCACCGTAGCGGCTGATCCATCCTTCATTGATGAAACGGGCCAGGGTTGCTTCGGATATGCCGTCGATATCCATTCCCGCCTTGGAAACAAAGCGGGTAAACTTCTTCAGTTTTTTGGCTGCACAGTCAGGGTTGGTGCAGCGCAGCGTCCGGGTTCCGGATGCTTCGGAGACGGCAATTCTTGTCGGTGAGCCGCATACCGGACAGCAGTCCGGAATCGGCAGAGTGCCGACCTTCTCACTGACGCCGATGACCTTGGGAATGATTTTGTTCGCCTTGATGACCGAGATCCTGGTGCCGGCATCACCGATGCCGAGACGTTCACACTCGGAGATATTGCACAGCGAAGCACGCTTCACTGTTGTCCCTTCCAGTTCTACCGGCTCAAAGACGGCAACCGGCGTGATCGTAGATGCAGCACAGGACCATTCAATATGCTGCAGAACGGATTCTGCCGACTCATCCTGCCACTTGAAGGCATAGCCTGCTCTTGTCGCATGATGGCCGGTCACTGAACCGGTTGCGGCATAGGCCGTATCGTCATAGCAGATGACCAGGCCGTCGACCGGATAGGGATTGCGGCCGTCCGTGACCTTTTTTGTCCAGTCGTCAATTTCCATGCTGACAGAAAGAATGTTCGGATCTTCCAGGGCAGCGTGATCAACACAGACAAAGCCAAGCTTCTTCAGGAAATCCATCTGTTCTCCCCAGGAATTGATTTCCTCATCGGCATGCACCAGTGTAAACGGAATCCAGTGGATCTCTCTCTTCTTTACTTCACTGACATCCTTCAGGCTCAGGGAGCCGGATGCCAGATTGCGGGGATTGGCATAGTCTTCCCCTGATTCCATGCGGAATTTCTCAAAGTCATCATAGGAAATCACCGCTTCGCCGCGGATTACCAGATGCCCTTTATAGTCGATTTTCGGCAGGATGCCGTGAATGCCTTCGGCAAGGTGGGTAATATTGGTGCCGATATGACCGTCACCGCGGGTAACGACCTTGTGCAGGCGGCCGTTGTCATATGTTACGACCAGTGTCAGTCCGTCCAGTTTCCAGGAGAACCAGATCTTTCTGCCTTCTGCCCATTTGACAAGGTCTTCCGGCTTTTTTGTCTTGGCCAGGGACAGTGCCGCATATTCATGCGGTTCCTTGGCACCGGCAATCTGATCGGCAGAGACATTCATGGTCGGGCTGTCTTCCAGCACCGTTCCCGTTTCTTCTTCCAGTTTTTTCAGTTCGTCGAACAGGGCATCCCATTCGTAGTCTGTCATCAGTTCGCCGCGGCCGTTATAGTATGCATCAGCAGCTTCATTCAGCCGATTTACCATCTGCCGCATCTGCTGCAGTCTGTCTTCACTCATAATCTGCTCCTGTATCTTATTTTTTGCGTTTCAGGGAAGGATGTCCGCTGGCAATTTTCTTGACGCCATGCGGATACGGGAAGGCGATTTCGGCAATGCCATTGACACATTTGATGACAACGCCGTCACCGAATTTGGAATGAGTCACCATTTCCCCCTTTTTCAGCTGCGGTGCCGCCGTCTTTGACAGCCGCTCCGCAAATGTTGCTGTACTCTGATCAAAAAGAACCGAGGACATTGCTGTTTCCTGCTTTTTCTGATTCAGGCCGATGCCGGTATGTTCAATGCATGCTTCATCGATTTCATTGATAAAGCGGGAGGTCGTGCGGTTTCTCTGCAGGATGTAGGAATAGCCGCCGGCTTCGGTCAGATAAAGCTTGTTGCGGGCCCGGGTAAAGGCAACATAGGCCAGACGCCGTTCTTCCTCAACGCCGCGGTTTCCTTCATTCATTGCCCTTTCGTTCGGGAAGATGCCGTCGTTCATATCGGTCACAAAGACGGTATCAAATTCCAGACCCTTGGCAGCGTGCACGGTCATCAGCTGCACATAGTCGCTGTCCATGGTTTCTTCTCTGTCACCATAGAGGGCAACTGTCTGCAGGTATTCATCGAGACCGCCGTCGGGATCATTCTCGCAGAACTCTCTGACATCATCGATCAGTTCCTTGATGTTTTCCATGCGGTCCTGTTCGCCTGCCTCTTCCAGCATCGCCCGGTAGCCGCTCTCCTCGATGATTGTTTCAAACAGCTTCCAGATTTCCATTTCCCGCTTGGCGGCAATATCGCGCCAGCGTTCAACCCTGGCCGTAAAGCTCTGCAGGGTTGTCCTGGTCTTGCCTGAGAACATATCATTGCCGAGCAGCACCTCGTACATGGTAATTCCGTCTTCTCTGGCCCTTTCGGCAATGGCGTCAATGGTTTTGGCACCGATGCCGCGCTTGGGGGTATTGATGATCCGCTGCAGGGCAAGATCATCGGCAGATGCGATCATGCGCAGATAGCACAGGGCATCCTTGACTTCCTTTCGCTCATAGAAACGGATGCCGCCGTAGATAATATAGGGAATCCTCTCATCCAGCATCGCTTTTTCAAGAGCCCGGGAAAGATAGTTGGAACGGTACAGCACGGCCATGTCCAGGTAGTTTTTGCCTTTGCGGTGCAGCTCGCTGATCTTTGAAGCCACCCAGGCCGCCTGGTATTCATCCGAGCCGCAGGCAAAGTGAGTGATTTTTGCGTCACCGCTGCGGTTGGTAAACAGATCCTTCTTCATACGGTTGCGGTTATTGGCAATGACCGAATTGGCACCGTTCAGGATCATGTTTGTGGAACGGTAGTTTTCATTCAGAATGATCGTTTCCGCATCCGGATAGTCCTTTGTGAAGTTCATGATGATGTTGACATCGGCACCGCGCCAGGTGTAGATCGTCTGATCGGGATCGCCGACCACATACAGCATGCTGTCGGTCCCGGTCAGCTGGCGGATCAGTTCATACTGCAGGGGATCGATATCCTGGAACTCATCGACCAGCACGCAGCGGAAACGGTTCTGCCACTTTTCCAGAATGTGCGGAAAGCGCCGGAACATTCTGACCGTCCAGAGAATCAGGTCATCAAAATCCAGAGCCTGCAGGTTCTGCTGGCGGTTCATATAATACTCATAGACCTTCGCCCGGGTCCGGTCAGCGGAATAGTCGCCGGCCATTTCATATGCCTTTTCAACGGAAATATCCGCTGCCTTGTTGTTGGAAATATAATCGATCATACTGCCGTAGGGCCAGCTGGTCGTATCCAGATTCATCTGCTTGTAGGCTTCTTTCAGAACCGTCTTCTGGTCATCGGCATCCATGATCGTATAGTTTTTCGGATAGCCCATGACTTCGATATCTTCCCTGAGGATCCTGACACACAGCGAATGGATGGTGCTGACCCAGGGGGAATAGGTCTGATCTTCCAGCATGCGGCTGATTCGTTCCTTCATTTCATTGGCCGCCTTGTTGGTGAATGTGATCGCAAGAATACGGCTGGCATAGATGCCGCAGTCCTCGATCAGATGGACAATGCGCATCGTCAGGACTCTGGTCTTGCCGGAGCCGGCACCGGCGATCACTCTGATATATCTGGCATCGGAAAGCACTGCCGCTTTCTGATTTTCATTTAATAAGGATACATCTGTCATTGTTTACTCCTGTTTTGAACTGTCCCATTATATCATGATTCGCTGTACATTCACTGTCCGCAATCATGTATAATAACCGTATGTTACGTATATCAGATCAATGGAAAGATTATGCCCTGCTGGATGCAGGCAACTCAGAAAAACTCGAACAGTGGAAAGGCATCGTCCTGCGCCGTCCCGACCCGCAGGCCATCTGGCCGGCAGAAACAGGCGGCAAAGACTGGCAGCGTGCCGATGCTGTATATCACCGTTCCAATAAAGGCGGCGGTTCCTGGGAATACCGCAAGGCACTTCCCGAATCCTGGACCGTCTCCTATCACGGACTGACCTTCAAGGTGTCCCCGACCGGCTTCAAGCATACCGGACTGTTTCCGGAGCAGGCAGTCAACTGGGACTGGATGAGTGATCTCATCCTCAGTCACCAGGATGAGAACATCCGCGTTCTCAACCTGTTTGCCTATACCGGCGGCGCCACCATGGCCTGTGCGGCTGCCGGCGCTGAAGAAGTCGTGCATGTGGATGCCTCCAAAGGCATGGTGCAGTGGGCCAAGGAAAACCGTGACCTCTCGCACCTGGAAGACAGAAAGATCCGTTTTATCGTCGATGACTGTCTGAAATTTGTTGAGCGGGAAAAGCGCCGCGGCAGAACCTATCACGGCATTCTCATGGATCCGCCCTCCTACGGACGCGGACCGAACGGCGAAATGTGGAAGTTTGAGAAGGAAATTGTCGGCCTGATCGATGCCTGTATGGACATTCTTGATGATCATGCCCTGTTTTTCCTGATCAACAGCTATACCACCGGCTTCTCTTCCATCGTTCTGGATGACCTCATGAAGACGATGATTCAGAGCGAGCATCCGGAAGGAACGGTGGAAACCGGTGAAATTGCCCTGCCTGTCAGAAACAGAAATCTGCTTCTGCCCTGCGGCATCTACGGAAGATGGCAGCGGAAATGATGAACGTTCTGTATGAGGACAATCACCTGCTCGTACTCGAAAAGCCGGCCAATGTTCCGGTCTGCGAAGACAGCAGCAAAGATGATGATCTTCTGTCCATGGGCCGGCAGTATATCAAGGAAAAGTACAGCAAGCCCGGCAATGTATGGCTCGGACTTGTGCACCGTCTGGACCGTCCGGTCGGCGGTGTCATCGTGTTCGCCAGAACATCCAAGGCTGCTTCCCGGCTGGCTGAGAGTGTCCGCACCCATCAGCTCGGCAAGGAATACTATGCCATTCTTGACGGCGTGCCCGCAAAAAAGCAGGGAACACTGACCGACTGGCTGCGCAAGGATGAGAAAACCAATACGACCCGGGTTACAGATGAAGCCCACGGCAAAAAGAGTGTCCTGCATTACCAGGTCATTGCCGTCCGGCAGAACCGCACGCTGGTCCGGGTCCGCCTGGAAACAGGCCGCTCCCATCAGATCAGAGTCCAGTTTTCAAGCCGGGGTCTGCCGCTGGTCAATGATCAGCGCTATCATCCCCATCCTTCCCGCGGTCCGATTGCCCTGTATGCCTGCCGTCTGGCCATACCGCACCCAATCACGCATCAGACCGTCATCGTTTCTCACAATCCGCCGCACTGTGATCCATGGCTGACATTCGAGGACTGCTATGACTGTGAATAAGAAGAAATCCAGCAAAAAAAAGGTACCGGTAAAAAAGAAGCCGAAGCGGCGGGTCCGCTGGTGGCTTCTGGCTTTGTTTTTCCTGGCTGTTGCTGCCATTGTCTGGCTGGCCACATTCCCCTATCGGAATGACAACCGCAAGCTCAGGGAGCTGGGCTATGACAATGAAACTATTGCCGTGATCCGGGAGAAGGAACTGCTTGGCACGATCCTTGAAAACAATTATTATTCACCGCATCTGGCAGCAGCCATCAAGGAAGGAACGCTGCGCCAGGATTATATTTCCTTGTATACGGTCGTTTCTGACCGCCGTCTGGAAGAAACCGACTTTCTCCTTTACCGGCGCCTGGAAGATGCCGGATATGAGGAAGACCAGCTGCTGAATCTGTTCGGCTCGCTGAAAAAGGAAGAAATGACACCGCTTCTCCTCTATGACTATCAGTGGAATGAGCAGGCCTACATCGATGATGTCATTGCCAACAGAACCAGCGGTCACTTTGAGATTTCCGGCGATTACCGCGATATGTTCAAAATTCCCGAAAAGGCAGCCGATCCTGACTCTCTTCAGGTTCTGGTTGACCGCCGCTATTATCTGGAGGAAACATACGCTCCTTCCGATCTGAAGAATGTCTCTGAAGAGTATGCGATCTCCGGCTGCAGCCTGCGTGAAGAAGCAGTCACCTGGGCAGTCAAGATGATTCAGGCCGGGCAGAATGCCGGTGCCTATTTCTATATCAGCGATTCCTACTGGGACTATGCCAGTCTGAAAGACCTGAATGACCGCTATCTCACCTACCTCAGTGAAAATGACTTCGATGCCATGTATGCCCGGGCCGGCTTCAATGAACACCAGACCGGACTGGCACTGAATCTGGCAGCAGCCTACGAAGAGGAAGAAGACTTCAGCCGCACCGAATGTTACCGGTGGCTGAAAGATCACGCGGCTTCCTACGGCTTCGTTGAACGCTTCCCGCGGACAAAGGAGTCCATTACCGGCCGTCAGGCAGAACCTGGTCATTACCGCTATGTCGGCAAGGCAGCTGCCGAAGCCGTCAAGGCATCCGGACTGACCTACGACGAATTCTACAGCCTGTATCTCAAGGACTGGTACAATGAGGAGCTGAAGCCTTCCCAAAGCATTCTCAACCAGATCGAATGGTATGGCATTACGGACTGAAAAGTCCGTTTTTTTCTTCCATAAAAAACGGAAGATGTTACTCTTCCGTTTCTGTTTTCTTCATGAAGGCCAGGATCTCTTCCCGTCTTGCTTCCATGTCATCGTAGCCAAGCTGGTACAGTTCTTTGCACTTTTCTTCATCACCTTTCCAGCGGCTGACCTTGATTGTCTTCGACGGGCAGCAGAGAACTGCCTTCTTTTCATCCGCAAGGCTGCGGACAATATCCATCTGATGGTTATAGTTCAGATGACGGACATGGTAGTCCTTTGCGGCCTGCGGGCATTCCTTATAGACGATACCCATCAGGAATTCAACGATCGGAGCAGCCGGCTTGCGGACATAGTCCCGCGGCTTGGTGGTAATGACCATGAATTTTGTACAGCCTTTTTCCTGTGCCCTTTCGATCGGCACCATTTTGGTAATGCCGCCGTCCAGCAGTCTTCTGCCCTTGTATTCAACGACTGCCGAAGCCAGCGGCAAAGCGCATGTGCCGCGCAGCAGAACCAGATCATCATCCAGGTCATCCGGCCCGAACCAGCATGTCTTTCCCTGTCCCAGATCATAGGCACCGACTTCAACATCCGGCTTCTTTTCCCGGATCGGAGCCATGGACAGGTGTTCCTTCTCTTTCAGACATTTGTCGAAGATGTATTTATAGGCAACATAGTGTCCTTCTTTCAGAAAGGCCTGATAGCCGACACATTCCGGTCCCGCCGCATATTTTGTGGACATCATCCTGGCGGCCTGCATGTTGTCTGCCAGGAAGCAGGTCAGATATACAGCTCCTGACGAAATGCCGACACTGTAGTCAAATGAGATGCCGTTGTCTTTGAGCCAGGCCAGTGCCCCGGCCGTATAGGCACCGCGGACACCGCCGCCTTCCAGTACAAGTCCGATTCTTTCCATAGTCATTTACCTCTTTTTCATCTAGCCGTCAGATCAGCGGAATAAATACACTCAGCAGTGCTTTCAGCATGCGGACGACAACATTTGTCTGCTTCATTTCTTCAATTGTCATTTCGTGGGAAACCTTCAGCGCATCTTCAAAGTTCTCACGGATGCGGATGATTTCCGGTGTGCGGTGAACCAGCACACCATTTTCGAAATGCAGGAAGTAGCTGCGGTAGTCAGTATTGGCAGTGCCGACAATGGCCATCCTGTCATCACTGACAAAGTTTTTTGTATGGTTGAAGCCGGGTGTATATTCATAGATCTTCACACCGCCTTCCAGCAGCGGCAGATAATAGGATCTGGTAATCATGAAGACCAGTTTCTTGTCGGCAATATGCGGCGTCAGGATCCTGACATCCACACCATTCTTGGCGGCAAGAATCAGCTCGTTCTTCATCGCCTCGGTAAGAATCAGATACGGTGTATCGATATAGATATAATGATTCGCATGAGCGATCATGTTCAGATGCATATTCATCGCAACTGTCTCATTGTCAGTCGGCGTATCGGAATACGGCTGGTAGAAGCCGCCGTCACTGACTGTATCACAGGGAAGATGATAGCGTTCGTAATCCACCGGATTGTTGTCACCCCGGACATATGTCAGCATGCCCATGAACATGACGGTCATCGACCATACAGCTTCTCCCTTCAGCATCAGGGCACTGTCCTTCCACTTTCCGAAACGTTCGATGCGGCCGACATATTCATCAGCAATATTGACGCCGCCCGTAAAGGCAACCCGGTTGTCAATGATCGTCAGCTTGCGGTGGGAACGGTTGTTCATGCGGAAGATCAGAGCCGGACGGACATGATTGAAGCGGTAGGCTTCAATGCCGAGGCTGCGCAGATAGCGGTCATAATGCCACGGCAGCGTGATGCTTCCGAAGTCGTCATAGATGAGCTTGACCTCAACCCCGGCCGCCGCCTTCTCCTTCAGGACTGTCAGCACATCCTGCCAGAATGAGCCGTCATCGATGATGAAGTATTCCATGAAGATATAGTGTTCGGCTTTCTTCAGTTCTTCCAGAAAGACCCTGCCCCACTCTTCCCCGCTTCCCAGGTAGGTGCAGGCGGAATTTTCAAAAACCGGAAAGCCGCTGTGCATCGCATAGCGGAATACATGCGCCGACTCTTCATCCATTTTTTCCAGGATGCTTTCATCAGTCTGCAGCAGGCCGTCCATTTTCTGAGATGCACGGATCGTTCCGTTGCTCAGTTTTTTCGGCATTTTACGGTTGGCCGCCATGGCATACAGAAGCACGCCGACGATCGGCACCGCCAGCAGCAGAATGATCCAGGCAATCTTGTAGGAAGGATCCGAATCGGAATTCACAACGATGATGACGGTCAGAAAAGAAACCGCCGTTATAAACGGCATGATCCGGTAGGCCAGTGAGAAACGATAAAATAATGCCACCACCAGTGCGAACTGCAGCAGAAACAGCGGCCCTATCAGCATCATTCTTCCAGTCAGTATCTTGATCAGTCTGCGCATGTAGGTATTATACCAAACCTGATCATGTCAGGGTGAACAAGTATATGTTCTTATTCGTTTCGCCTCTTTTGTACAGCCAGTGCCATGCCGGAACATCGGTGTTCTCCTGCAGAACGCCGCCGAGATTTTCCAGCGTCTTCCTTGAAGGCGTATTGTCGGGCGAGCAAGTCAGAAGAAGTTCATTCATGCCGTATTCTTCTCTGGCAATGCCAAACAGAATGCGGCAGGCATAATAGGCAAAACGATGGCCGCGGTAAGGTTCATAGATACGGTATCCGATCTGGCCGGCATAATACAGTTCTTCATTCATGCCCAGCCGCAGATCACACTCACCGACTTTCAGGTCCGTTCCGTGTTCATAGATACCGTAGATCACCGACGGAACATAGTTGTTAAAAGCATTGGCAGAACGGGTAAATTCCTGCCTGAGGTCGACAACCTCACCGCTGTATCTTTTTTTCGTAAAAAAGTCAAAAATACTTTTCATATCCGTTCCATTTACCATATATAGGCAGGTTCATCATTCCGGCTGAGAGCTTCCCGGATCCGGGAAACCGGAAAGACCTTCAGGCCCTGCCATTGTGCATCCTGCACTTTGCCATAAGGATCACGCACATAAAAGTCAGTGATTTCTCCATCGTCATTCTTCCGGAAGCCGACAATCAGCACAAAGTGATTTGCGTCCGAAAACTCCGGATACAGAGAAGACAGACTGACAGCGATGGGAACCGGATCGCCGGTGCTCATATCCGTCACTGTCCTTTCGCACAGAAGCTGCAGATCTTCATCACTGATATGGCCGGGCGTCAGTTCCTGAACCCGGTATCCCGGGGCATGCGCATCGGGAATTTCACAGTCAAAAAGATACGTATTCAGGACCCTTGCCATGTCCGCATATTCCGTTCCGCTCACCGGCGAAGTATTCAGCAAAGACGCAAGATCGTCCTGGTCCCGGTAAATGCCGTGCCATGAAAGAATCATCTGGAGAACGGCCGGCCCGCAGTAATATCCGTTTTCCTGTACTGCCTGCGGCACATCCAGCAGAATCTCCTCCGGTTTCCTTTCTTCTTCCGGAAGCGGTGCTTCTGGTTCCGGTTCTGCCGATACTGTTTCATTCTGTTCCGGTTCTGCCGGTCTGTCTGTTTCTGATTCTGTCCCGCCGGCCGGTACTGTGCTGCTTTCCAGCGCTGTTTTCATGCAGGCAGACAGCATCAGGCACAGCACGGCTGCCAGAAGCATGATGCTTCGTTTCATATTGATTCCTTAAGAATATTATACTCCAAAGAAAAAGAAGCGGCTGTTCAGTCAACAGTCGCTTCAATGATTGTACGGTAATAGCCCTGCAGCTCTTCCTTCTGTTCATCATTCAGCTGCTTGTCCTTGATCGTGCCTTCAAAGCTGTCGACCAGGGAAACATGTGCGCCGGTGATCTTGCCGTTTTTGACACCGATCACTTCCGGAACAAAGAAGACAGGACCTTCTCCTTCAACGTTTACAAAGGTTTCTTCAATATAGGAAACCAGTTCCAGAACTTTGTCATTGGCCGGTATCGGCGTGGCTCCCGTATTGACATAGTAAATGGGAACGCCGTATTCCAGTGCCGCCTTGTTCAGTTCCGGCACGGCCCGGTTGCACCAGTAGCATTCTGCCTTGCCGTAATAAAGGATACCGGATCCGCCCTCCTTGAAGAAACGGATCGACTCTTCCAGGGTGATTTCCCGGAATTCTGTGGTATCGCCGCTCAGGTACTGATAGCCGGACATGTCCGCCACGGTATATACAATATCGACCGGGTTTGTAATTTCTGCCTTATGGGCAGGTTCTTCCGGTTTTGCGCAGCCGGCACCGAGTATCAGTGCTGCTGCCGCCAGGATTGCTTTTGTTTTTTTCATCATGCCAAAAAGTATAGCACTTTCACGGCAGTCAGTCTAATTTCTTTATTTCCGTCTGCTCGTAGAATGAGTCAATCTTGCCGCGGGTCGCCAGGCCTCGGGAGTAGGCAGTGGCAGAGCCGCAGGATACGGCAAACTTGAAGCTGTCCAGAACATCGCGGGTGCGCAGATAGTCCATCAGGAAGCCGGCTACCAGTGAATCACCGGTACCGACGGTATTGACGAACTGATCATGGTGCAGGATCTCACTCTCATAGACGCCGCCGTCATAGACAAGTACAGCAAACTTGGTATCAACCAGAACCAGTACATGCTGGGCACCGGCCTCATAGACTTCCTTTGCGGCAGCCACGATCTGCTTTTTGGTCTTCAGTTCGCGGTCGACCAGCACTGCCAGTTCATCATCGGTTGTCTTCAGCATGAACGGATGAGCCGGCAGAACCTGACGCATCAGATTCGGATTGGTATCGATGACAACTCTGACACCGGCCTCAATTGCCTTCTTCAGCATGTCAGCCGTATCTTCTTCCAGATATTCCGGCGTAATACCGGCAAGAACGAAGTAATCCGTATTACCGAGACGCTCTACCTTTTCCCGCAGATTCTTCATGTCAGAATCGGTAATGTACGGGCCGGTCGCATTCAGATTCGTATGCATTTCGGCATGGCATTTGACATTGATGCGGGTATGGCCGTCGATATAGGTGAAATAGGGACGGATCTCCTGATACTTGGCCAGCAGGGAAATATAGAAATCCTTGGTAAAGCCGCCGATAAAGCCAAAGGCTCTGGTCGGAATGCCGAGATTGTTGAGAACGATCGATACGTTGATGCCCTTTCCGCCGGCTTCATAGAATTCCAGGTTGGAACGGTTCGGCTTGCCTCTCTCCAGCGGGCCGTCAACTTCCATGTAGTAGTCGAGGGAAGGATTCATTGTGCATGTGGAAATCATAATTATTACCTCTCACAAGTTTTCTGTATGATACCGAGAATGACATCGCGTGCCATCTCGAGTTCTTCACTGACCAGATATTCATAGCGGCCGTGGAAATTGCCGCCGCCGCAGCCGAGGTTCGGACACGGCAGACCGCGGAATGACAGCTGGGCACCGTCGGTGCCGCCTCTGACCGGTTCGCTGACGACATCCAGGCCCATACCTTCCATGACTTCCCTGGCAATGGCAGTCACTTCCGGATGTTCATTGAGCACTTCGATCATGTTGCGGTAGGAATCACGGAAAGTGACTTCACAGGTTCCTTCGCCGTACTGCAGATTGACATAGTCTGCCGCCCTGCGCATCAGTTCCTTCATGGCTTCCAGTTTCTTCAGATCATGATCTCTGAGGATATATGTCAGTTCGGCTTTGTCACAGTCGCCTTTCATGCTGTGCAGGTGAATGAAGCCGTCTCTGCCTTCGGTATGTTCCGGCACCATGTGCTGCGGCAGATGCTGTTCATATTCGGTTGCCACTCTTGCGGCATTGATCATTCTGTCCTTGGCTTCGCCGGGATGAATGGAGAAGCCGGTAAAGCTCACAACGGCTGATGCGGCATTGAAGGTCTCATCGGCCAGTTCCCTGACTGAGCCGCCGTCCATTGTGTAGGCAAAATCAGCGCCGAATCTTTCGATATCGAAATACTTTGTGCCGTTGCCGATCTCTTCATCGGGAGTAAAGGCAACCACAACCGGTCCGTGCTTGACTTCCGGATGGGCGATCAGATATGCCATTGCCTCCATGATGCAGGCAATGCCGGCCTTGTCATCCGCTCCCAGCAGAGTCGTGCCGTCGGTAACGACCAGGCGCCTGCCCTTAAGCTGACGCATCCACGGGAAGTCATCCATCTTCATTGTCACTTCATCATTGAGGGGAATGTCATTGCCGTCAAAGCACTCGATGATCTGCGGCTTTACATCAGTTCCGCTGTAGTCGGGAGCTGTATCCATATGGGCAATGAAGCCGACCGTGCGAACCTCATGATCCAGGTTTGACGGCAGCTTGGCATAGACATAGCAGTGTTCATCCAGGCATACATCCTGCATTCCCATCTCCTGCAGTTCCTTCTCCAGCACTCTTGCCAGATTAAACTGCTTTTCAGAAGACGGTGTCACATCTTCGTTTGCGGGATCGGACTGGGTATCGATCCGGCAGTAGCGTATCATTCTTTCTTCAGCACTCATCTGCTTCGCCTCTTTCTGTTTCTTCTTCATCCAGCGTCATGCCTGAGAATGTACAGTCAAACCAGGAATTTCCGGGACTGCAGGCATAGATGCCGATACTGATCGTTTTTTCTTTTTCGGGATCGATCCAGAATTCTCTGAGATCAGAATAGCGGCTGCCGGTAAAGCTGTACTGAATGCGCACAGCTCCGCCCCGGTACCATACCCGGTAATACATGGTTGAAATATTGCTGCCGATATCCCGCCTGGAACTGTCGCCGATGTCATCATGATAGACGATGCATTTCAGGCTCGTCATCGCATCATCACGGCTTTCGGTTCCGCAGACAGCCTTGCGCTTGCCGCCTTCATACAGGATCATGCCGCACTGATCAAAGGGACTGCGGTAGCGGAAATCGCTGCGCATGGTAAAACAGAAACTGCCTTTGACAGCCAGAGACAGTTCTATTGCT
This sequence comes from Bulleidia sp., assembly GCA_045543875.1. GTDB lineage: Bacteria > Bacillota_I > Bacilli_A > Erysipelotrichales > Erysipelotrichaceae > Bulleidia. Next base: position 27,496 of record JAZPXY010000053.1, on the reverse strand, counting down.
TCCGCACTTTTTCCGGCCGGTTTCAGATCGGTAAACGGCTCGGTCTCAAGCACAACCTTGTCAGAGCTCTGCAGAAACAGCTGCGGCCGGCAGATCCAGACAAGATCGCGGGGATCGATGTGTCTTGTTGTCATTTTGTCTCTTCACGGAATGTGTGCTCGTACTGAATGCTGTATTCCACCTTCTTCAGTGTTTCCTCATCGGTGACGGCCTTCAGAATTTCACGGGCAAATTCAATCGTTGCTCCCATGCCTCTGCCGGTAATCAGGTTGCCGTCGCGGACAGCCAGTTCCTGCTGGTATTCACCTTCATAGGAAGGATCGTCAAAAGTCGGAAAGCAGGTATACTTTCTGCCTTTCAGCAGTCCCATATGGCCGAGGATCGACGGTGCGGCACAGATTGCACAGGTCAGCTTCCCTTCCTCGAAATGAGCCTTTACGGCTTCTCTGAGAGCATCAAACTGTTCAAGATTGTCAGTTCCGACCTTGCCGCCCGGCAGGATCAGAACATCATACTCCTGCGGATCTGTCTCCATGTAGATCCTGTCTGTCAGCATGTCAATGCCCTGGGAACTTCTGACGAAGTTGGCATCTTTAATGGAAATTGTATCGATTTCAATGTTGGCACGACGCAGCAGATCTACGGTAATCAGACCTTCACAGGTCTCAAAACCGTCTGCCAGATAAATTGCACATTTCATAATATGTGTCTCCCTATGCCTCATTATAGCATTCCCGCAGGCGTTCAAAAAGGGAAACCACGCAGGCTTCCCTTTTCTCATCTGTGTCCGTCCGCTGAATCTTCAGCCTATTTCTCGATCAATTGTGCACGCGATTGATCTTCTAGACTTTTCACCTTTCATCAGACTGTTTTCTGTCATTTCCGGTTCGGTTCGCAGTCCAATCTGCCTGCTCGCTTACGCCGTTCCTGATTACTTGCAGCCTGATCTCTCGACGACTATGCCTTCAGCTCTCTCTTTTGAGCTCTCCTTATAGGATATGCTCATCTGGATCCTTTTCCCGGTTCACACCGTTTCTCGACCTTTTTAACTGCTTCATGCAGTGTATGGAAAGAAATTCCGGCTTTTTCAATTAGTGGATACCTAGGCCTATTTTTCAGCTCGGGCAACAGATTAATGATAGTCTGCATCGACCTTGAAAAGCGGTTAAGCCAACCGTCTTCCATGCCTGTAATTGTTATGCAGCTATACTTCTTGTACTTCTATAATATTGATACAGAATTCAAAATAAAGGCTTTTTTTGCCGGAATATTTCTGCTATTGTAAAAAAGATGAGGGTCAGATTGTATCTGGCCCTTTTTGCATGGAAAAAGGAGACTTTCGTCTCCTCAGTCATTTTCTTCGTTTTCGATCTTGCCAAGTTCGCGGGCATGTCTGCGGCGGTCAATGGCAGTCAGATACTTCTTGCGGATACGGATATCGGTCGGCGTGATTTCAACCAGTTCATCATCATTGATGAATTCGATTGCCCCTTCCAGTGTCAGAATACGCGGCGGCACCAGTTTCATCGCTTCATCGTTGCCGGTGGAACGGACTGCCGTCATTTTCTTGTTCTTGATCGGGTTGACACCCATATCCATGTTCTTGGCTGATACACCGATGATCATGCCTTCGTATACCGGTGTCTGGGCACCGATGAACAGCTGGCCTCTTTCCTGGATGTTCCAGAGGGCATAGGTCATGGCTCCGCCTGTCTCGGTGGAGATCAGGGCACCGTTTTCACGCTGCGGAATCTCACCCTTCCATGGTTCATAGTCAGCCAGACGCTGCACCATCGTGCCTTCGCCGTGGGTCATGTTGATGAAATCCGAGCGGAAGCCGATCAGGCCTCTGGTCGGACACATATAGGTGATCCTTGTATAGGTGCCGACATCTTCCATGTTCTCCAGCATGCCCTTGCGGATATTCAAGGCACCGATGACTGAGCCGGAATATTCATTCGGCACATCGATGACTACTTCTTCAACCGGTTCGCAGGTGACGCCATCAATCTTCTTGAGAATGACTTCCGGACGGGATACAGCGACTTCATAGCCTTCGCGGCGCATCTGTTCCAGAAGGATCGTCAGATGCAGCTCACCGCGGCCGCTGACCTTGAAGGTATCGGTAGAGTCGGTTTCTTCAACCTTGAGGCCGACATTGACTTCCAGTTCCTTTTCCAGACGTTCGCGGATATTGCGGGATGTGACGAATTTGCCTGTCTGTCCGGCAAACGGCGAATCGTTGACCATAAAGTTCATGGACAGTGTCGGTTCCTCGATCTTGATCATCGGCATCGGATCAGGCTGACCGGCCGGGCAGAGCGTATCGCCGATATTGATATCAGGAATACCCGAGATCATGCAGATTTCGCCGCACTGGATCTCCGGAACGGCAATTCTGCTCAGTCCCTTGTATACAAAGACCTGATTGGTCTTGCCCTTATGGGAAGTTCCGGCAGCGTTGCATACCTCATACTGGGTTGCCTCTTTCAGTGTTCCCTTGTAGATACGGCCGATACCGAGACGGCCGATATAGTCATCATAGGCCAGAGCACTGATCTGCATCTGTACCGGTTCATCCATCAGATTCGGATAAACCTGGGCATGATGAATGATTGTTTCAAACAGCGGCACGATATCTTCATTGGTATCATCCGGTTCATAGCGGACAATGCCTTCTCTGGCAGTGCCGTAAAGAATCGGGAAGTCCAGCTGATCGTCAGTCGCATTCAGTTCCAGGAACAGTTCATATACTTCATCGATGACTTCATTGGCACGGGCATCCTGCTTGTCCATCTTGTTGATGATCAGGATCGGACGCAGGCCGATCTCCAGAGACTTCTGCAGAACGAAGCGGGTCTGGGGCATCGGTCCTTCCGCCGAGTCAACCAGAAGGATAACCGTATCGACGGTGCGGATGATACGTTCAACTTCCGAAGAGAAATCGGCGTGGCCTGGGGTATCAACAATATTGATCTTATAATCCTTATATGTAACAGAGCAGTTCTTGGAATAAATCGTAATGCCTCTTTCACGTTCCAGATCATTGGAATCCATGACGCAGTCAACGACTTTTTCATTGTCCTTGAATACGTGGCTCTGTTTGAGGAAAGCATCTACCAGTGTCGACTTGCCTGCATCGACGTGAGCAATTACCGCAATGTTAATAATCTTCTGATAATCCATATCAATCACCGTCTTTCAAAAATAATGCGTGCCTATTATACTGTTCAAATGAATAAATTACAACCAAAATTGATTGACTAACAGAAACCGTGGCTCTATAATAAATGAGCACGCGCCAGTGGTGGAATGGCAGACACGTACGCTTGAGGGGCGTATGAGGAGACTCGTGCAGGTTCAAGTCCTGTCTGGCGCACCATGAAGAAACCGGTATCGGAATGATATCGGTTTTCTTTTTTCCTGAATCCGCACTGTATTTTCTGTGCCCTCAGACAGTATCATTAATATGCAGGAGGAGCCAGAGATGATGATCCGGATGATTTCCGACAAGGAGAGAAAAGAATACATTGCCCGCACTGTTCTGGAAGATCTTTCCGACTGGTTCGGCATTGCCGAAAGCCGAAAGAAATATATTTCAGAGAGCCGCAGCCAGCCATTTTTCGCTGCCGTCATAAATGAAAAAGCTGTGGGTTTTCTCTGCCTGAAGGAAACCGGGCCGAAAACAGCAGAACTGGCGGTGATGGGTGTCATGAAGGCATACCGGCATGAGGGAATTGGCAGGGCATTGTTTCAGGCTGCACGCGAATATGCCGTCAATGCCGGCTTTGCGTTCATGCAGGTCAAGACCGTGCAGAGCGGATACTATGAAGAATATGATGAGACAAACCGTTTTTATCAGAGCCTCGGCTTTCAGGAACTGGAAGTGCTGCCGGCATACTGGGATGAGAAAAATCCCTGTCAGATCTATGTCATGTCACTGCATCAGAAAACCTCGCCTGTCGATCTGATTCTGTCCCGCCGCAGCTATCGGGGAAAATACCGGTCTGACAGAGTACCGCGGGAAGATCTGAAGGTTATGATGGAAGCCGGCCTTGCGGCCCCTTCCGGCTGCAACAAGCAGACAACAAGCCTGATTGCCGTTGATGATCCCGGCCTTCTGGCACAGATCCGGGCAGTGATCGATCCGCCCGTTGCGGAAACGGCACCGGCAATGATCTGTGTGCTGAGTCAGAAGATCATCGCCTACCGGAACCGCTGCTTTGCGGTACAGGATTATTCCGCTGCCATTGAAAACATTCTGCTGGCAGCTGCTGCACTTGGCTATCAGAGCTGCTGGTATGAAGGCCATATCACCGATGATGATAGAATCAATGAAAAGATCGCAAACATTCTCGGCGTACCGGCAGAGTACGAACTGGTATGCATTCTGCCTGTCGGCATCCCGGAAAGTGAAACTGTGCCGGCAAAGAAAAAGCCCTTTGCGGAAAGGGCCTGGTTCAACGGATTCAGAAATCAGTCAGAGTGATTTTGAAAAAATGCGGCGCTGCCGCATTTTCATATTCTCAGGCTGAGATCAGCTGACGGTCGTCCTCGATTTCCGTCTGCATGTCCAGGGTTACGCCGTTGACCTTGTACTTCTTGAGGACAAACATTGTCACGGTTGCCGCAACGCCGTCGATCGGTGCCAGTTTCTCACCGACAAAGTCGGCAACTTCACGCATTGTTCTGGCATTGATGCTGAGCAGGAATTCGGAGGTTCCGCTGGTCAGATACAGGGAGCTGACTTCCGGGAACTTGCCGATTCTTTCGGCAATCTTGTCATAGCCTGTGCCGCGTTCCGGCTTGGCACTGACGCCGATGAAGGCATCAACATGATCGATATTTGTCTTGTCCCAGTTGATGACGGTGTGATAGCCGCAGATGATCTTTTTGGCTTCCAGGGAGCCCTTTGCCTTTTCGACTTCCTCTTCGCTTTCGCCGAGGATATCGGCCAGATCCGTTACCGTTGCCCGCGGGTCATCGGCCAGAAGGTGTAACAGTTTCATCGCATCCATGATGTTTATTCTCCTTTATGTTCCTTTACGAATTCTCCGATCCGCTTCATCGCTTCACGCAGATGGTCAATGCTGTAGGCATAGCTGATGCGGGCAAAGCCCTCACCGCTTGCGCCGAAGGCATTGCCGGGCACAATTGCCACATGCTTTTCCTTCAGCAGCCGTTCACAGAATTCTTCACTGGATAATCCAAGAATGGAAATATCCGGGAAGACATAGAAGGCGCCTTTCGGCTCAAATGTCTTCAGACCGATTTCATTCAGCTTTCTGACACAGTACTGACGGCGCAGGTCATACTGTCTGCGCATTTCCTCGATATCATCATCACAGTCCTTCAGGGCAGTGATGGCCGCATACTGGCTGGTTGTCGGAGCTGACATGATGCAGCTCTGATGAATCTTGGTCATCGCCTTGATCAGTTCCTGCGGTCCGGCCGCATAGCCAAGTCTCCATCCGGTCATGGAGAAGGTCTTTGAGAAGCCGTTGACTACGATCGTGCGCTCACGCATGCCCGGCTGAGCAGCAATCGATTCATGCCGGTATCCATAGGTGAGTTCTGAATAGATCTCATCGGAAAGGACAATGACATTTGTATCCCTGAGCACAGCGGCAATGGCTTCCAGATCTTCATGGCGCAGCGAAGCACCGGTCGGATTGTTCGGATAGCCGAGAACCAGAACCTTGGTCCGCGGTGTCAGGGCTGCCTTTATTTCTTCCGCCGTTACCCGGAAATCATTTTCTTCCTTTGTTGCAATCGGCACCGGCACGCCTCCGGTCAGAGTCGTGATCGGGTCATAGCAGACAAAGCACGGTTCGGGAATGATGACTTCATCTCCCGGTTCAACCAGGGCCCTGATTGCCAGATCGATTGCTTCCGAGCCGCCGACCGTAACCAGCAGTTCACTTTCATCATAGTGCATGCCGTATTTCTTCTGCAGCCAGGCACCGATCTCTGTGCGCAGTTCCTTCAGTCCGGCATTCGCCGTATATTTTGTACGGCCGATCTCCAGTGAGTGGATCGCGGCATCGCGGATGTCCCACGGTGTCTGAAAGTCAGGCTCACCGACACCAAGGCTGATACACTCCGGCATTTCTGCGGCCAGATCAAAGAATTTGCGGATCCCGGAGGGACGCATGTCTTTGGCTTTCTGCGAAATCAGTTTATCGTAATCCATCATACACAATTCCCTTTCATTTGATATATTATACTCTAGAGTGATATAAAATGCCGAATAAAACCAACCGCAAAAGTGAAAACATGAAGATATTGTCCGCATTCACACTGCTTGTGTATCTGGTGCTGAAACTGATTTCCCTGCTGTTTACCCTGCAGTTCATGCGCTGGCCGCTGCGCCTCCTGTTTCTTGCCTTTGTGATCCTGTATATCATGTCAATAAAAAACGTAAAAAGATCTGCCGTTTCCCGCCGGAAATGACAGATCTCTTTATTTCAGTCTTCTGATTTCAGCTCAAAGATCATATCTCTGAGTTCGGCTGCTCTTTCGAAGTTCAGGGAAGCTGCGGCTTCTCTCATTTCTGCTTCGAGGTCGCTGATCAGCTTGGCGTGATCCTTGGCCGAAAGCTTTTTCTTCTTGTTCATGTAGCGGGTAGCCATTGCCTTTGTTTCCTTGCCGCGGATCGCCTCTTCCACATTCTTGCGGACGGTATGGGGAATGATGCCGTGTTCCTGATTGTACTGTTCCTGGATGGCACGGCGGCGGTTGGTTTCGTCAATGGCATAGCGCATGGAATCGGTCATGGCATCGGCATACATATAGACTTCACCATGCTCGTTTCGGGCGGCACGGCCGATCGTCTGTACCAGCGAACGATGGGAACGCAGGAAACCTTCCTTGTCGGCATCAAGAATGCATACCAGAGATACTTCGGGAATATCCAGACCTTCTCTCAGCAGGTTGATGCCGACAATGGCATCGACCTTGCCGAGACGCAGCTGCCGGATGATCTCGGTTCTTTCCAGCGTCTTGGTTTCATGATGCAGATAGGCAATGGAATAGCCTCTTTCCTTCAGGTACTCGCTCAGATCCTCGGCCATACGGACTGTCAGGGTCGTGATCAGCACCCTTTCGCCGTTGGCAATGCGGCCGTCCAGGGCTTCACAGATGTCATCGATCTGCCCTTTCGTGGGCTTGACGGTGATCTTCGGATCCAGCAGTCCGGTCGGACGGATGACCTGTTCGGTCACATGATGATCGACATGTTCGAGTTCATAGTCACCCGGGGTAGCCGAACAGTAGATGACCTGATTGATCATGCCTTCAAATTCATCAAAGCGCATCGGCCGGTTGTCGAGAGCCGAAGGCAGACGGAAGCCGTATTCAACCAGTACTTCCTTGCGCTGCCTGTCACCGTTGTACATGCCGCGGACCTGCGGGATGGAGACATGCGACTCATCGACAAACAGCAGGAAATCCTTCGGGAAATAATCAAACAGATTCCACGGTCTCTGGCCGGTCACTCTGCCGTCAATATGCATCGAATAGTTTTCAATGCCGGAACAGTAGCCGTTCTCCCGCAGTGCTTCCAGATCAAAGCGGGTGCGCTGTTCCAGGCGTTCCGCCTCGAGCAGCTTGCCGTTGTCCTTAAAGAATTTCAGCCGCTCTTCGAGTTCGGCTTCAATGGCATCGCAGGCTCTCTCCATGGTGGAGCGGGAGCGGGCATAGCCGCTGGCCGGGAAAATATTGTAGAACTGATAGGCATTCATGGTATGGCCGGTGACAGGATCGACTTCGGTAATGCGGTCGATCTCATCGCCGAACATTTCAATGCGGATATTGAACTTGTCGGTATAGGACGGTGTCAGCTCAATGACATCGCCGCGGACCCGGATCGTTCCCCGGCTCTGATCAATGTCATTGCGGCTGTACTGCAGTTCGATCAGTTTTCTGAGCAGGGCATTGCGTTCATAGTTTTCCCCGACCCGGATGGTCACAAACATGTTTTTGTATTCGACCGGATCAGAAGCTGCATAGATGCAGGCAACGGACGCAACAACGATCGTGTCCCTTCTTTCCAGCAGCGAATTCAGCGTGCTTTCCCGGAACATGTCCAGTTCCTCGTTGATGGCAGCGGTCTTTTCAATATACATATCATTCTTCGGCACATAGGCTTCCGGCTGATAGTAGTCAAAGTTGGAAACGAAGAACTCCACCCGGTTTTTCGGGAAGAGTTCCTTGAATTCGGAATACAGCTGTCCGGCCAGAGTCTTGTTGTGAGAGAAAACAAGCGTCGGGCGGTTGACACGTTCAATGATATTGGCCATGGTAAAGGTCTTGCCGGTGCCGGTGGCACCTTCCAGAACCTGTTCCCTTCTGCCCTCCTGCAGGCCTCTGACCAGCTCGTCGATGGCCTGCGGCTGATCACCGGTCGGGCGGAATTCCGATACCAGTTCAAACCGCTCAGCCATTGAGAATCTCCAGTGCCTTCCGCAGCTGTTCGTCATGATCAAAGGAAGTCGCATTGTCATAGACGACAGCCGAGAACAGGGCTTCATAGGTTTCTTTATTCAGCGCACCGTTTCCGCTGAGGCCGCGCTCGCTCTGGAATTTCTGCAGAGCTGCGCCGGTAGCAGCGGAGAAATAGCCGTCGGTACGGTCGGTGCCGTAGCCCAGATATGCCAGCATCAGCTGGGCATCCTGTACGGAATCACTGACCTGGTCAGCTGTATAGACAGCATCGTCTTCCATTTCTGTATAGATATGGCGGAGCGCTTCTGCTTCCTCCACTGTCACATCCGGTTCAATGCCGGTACCGTTGACCCAGGTGCCGCCGGGAGAAAGCCAGCGTGATGTTGTAAACTTGATGGCTGAGCCGTCACCGAACATGCGGGTGATCTGAACCGATCCCTTGCCGTAGGTCTTTGTGCCGCAGACCGTCACATCATCCCGCTGTTCCATCATGGCGAGAGTAAAGACTTCCGAGGCACTGGCAGTATCGCCGTTGACCAGGATCACGATCGGTCCGAAGTCGGTCATGCCTTTGCCGGTCTTGATTTCCTCAATTTTGCCGTCACGGTATTCCTGCTGCATGACAACCGTGCCCTCCGGCAGGAAGCGGGAGGCAATGCTGGCAAGGGCATCCAGGTAGCCGCCGCCGTTGTCGCGCAGGTCAATGATCAGTTTCTGCACGCCGGCAGCCTTGAAATCATTCAGATAGACATCGATTTCATTGGCAGTCATATTGCCGAACTGATAGATATTCAGATAGCCGATATTATTGTCAACGATGGTGCCGAAGGCAGATGCCGAGATCTGCCGGCGTTCGATTGTCAGCGTGATATCTTCACCCTGTCTGCCGAATACGATCGTGACCGTTGTCCCCTCTTCACCAATGACCCTTTCCTTGATTTCATCGGTGGTCAGATCAGACGCATCCTGGCCGTCGATCATTTCGATCAGGTCACCGGCCTGAACACCGGCTTCTTCTGCCGGTGTATTGCGGAAGACACGGGTAATGACATTCAGGTCACCGCTCTTGATATACTGGACGCCGATGCCGACATAGTCGCGGTTGATGCCCTGGACAAAGTCAGCAACCTCCTGGGCGGACATGTAATCGGTATGCAGGTCTTCTTCCTGGGCTGTCATGCCGTCAATGGCACTGTCGATCAGGCGGGTATCAAGATCTTCAATATCCTTGCCGAAATACCAGTCGTTTTCCATGATGTCAAACGCCTGCTCAATTTTCCGCGAGTCGTCCATGGTCATGGCCTGCCGGGCTCTGTCACTCAGGCTTCTGAGTGCCGGCAGCGGCACAGCACTGCCGAACAGCCAGCCGACAAGCAGGGCCAGGATACTGAAAAATATCAGTCCGAATTTCAGGCGGCTGATCTTCTGTTTCTGTTTCTTCTCTTCTATTTCATCCGGCCACAGATGCCGTTTCAGGCGGATCCGCCTGATTTCCTCAGTTGTCTGCGGAGTTTCTTCTTCCGGAATGTTCTTATCCTTTTCTTCCATAAAGCTCTCCTTTTTGAAAAAGAGTCTCATGTGATGAGGCTCTTTACCTGGTTTCGCGAAGATATCTGGTTACTGACATCCAGCTGCCGATGAGACCGACAAGAATGCCGATACCCAGCAGAACTGCCGACAGATAGTAGATATACGGCACCGGAGCAATCATCCTGAACATGCTTGAGAACATGACACCGTGCACCAGATTATAGGCAAACTTATATCCGTAAATCGTCAGCAGGATCGGCACGATTGAACCGAGAATGCCGGTAATGATGCCTTCCCATACAAAGGGCGCACGGATAAAGCCGTTGGTGGCACCGACATTGCGCATGATGTCGATTTCATCCTGACGGGCATAGATCGTCAGCTTGATCGTATTCTGGATCAGGAAGATGGCCAGAATGCCCAGGGCCAGAACGAAGATGCCGCCGAAGCGTCTGATGTTGATCATGGCCGCAACCATGTCAATTGTCGACTGGCCGCCGTAGTTGACATCCGATACGCCTTCAATCGCATGGATCTGTTCGGCAATGCCGCGGATCTGGTCACCGCTCTCTGCTTCTACATAGAAGGCATCATGCATCGGGTTGTCATCGCGGAACGGTTCAAAGACAGCTCTGGTCTCTTCATCGTCATACTGTTCAATGTAATAGTTGAATTCCTGTTCCTTGGTCGAGAAGCTGACTTTCTTGACACCTTCAATGGCCTTGATGGAATCCTCGATCCGTTTCTCTTCTTCACTGCTTTCATAGTCAAAGTCGACAAGAACGGCGATTTCCATGGAGGATTCGACATTCTTTGTAAACGCCTGCAGATGGGTGGTGAAGATCAGAAACAGCGATATGATCGTCAGCGTGATGGCAACGGCAATGGCCGAGGAAATCGACATTGCCCAGTGTCTGCCGACACCGCTGAATCCTTCTTTCAATGCTCTACTGATCATGACGGACATAGCCTCCTTCCGCCAGGTCGGCAACGATATGGCCCTGTTCAAGAACGACCGTACGCTTGCGGTGCTTGTTGACCAGCGTCAGGTCATGGGTAACCATCAGAATCGTTGTGCCGTAGGCTTCATTGATCCTTTCCAGCAGGTCCATGATTTCATCTGACTTGCCCGGGTCGAGGTTGCCGGTAGGCTCATCGGCAATCAGCACCTTGGGACGGTTGGCAATGGCACGGGCAATTGCGACACGCTGCTGCTGGCCGCCCGACAGTTCCGCCGGGAAGGCATCGCCCTTGTCGCTGAGACCGACGATGTCCATGATTTCATTGACCCTGACGCGGATCATCTTCTTTTTCATATTGATGACTTCCAAGGCGTAGGAGATGTTTTCGAATACTGTCTTTGTCGGCAGCAGACGGAAATCCTGGAAGACAACTCCGATATTGCGGCGGTAGATCGGAATCTGCGAATGACGCAGGGTACCGACATCAATGCCGACAACCTTGACCTTGCCCTTGGTGGCTTTTTCTTCGCCGTCCAGAAGCTTGATCAGGGTCGACTTGCCGGAGCCGGTAGGACCGATAATATAGATAAATTCGCCCTGTTCTACCTTGACATTGATATCATAGAGCGCATTTGTACCGGTCGGATACCTTTTATATACATTCATGCATTCGATCATGTATGCCTCCTGTTTACTGTAACTGAGTCATTATAACATGACTGCTCAGATGTTTGGTGAAGTATATGTGAAACCTTCTCCCACCATGTCGGAGGAGTCGGTGGTGATGACAAATGCCTTTTCATCATAACTGCGGATGATCTCCAGCAGATCGTTGTACTGCCGTTCATAGACAACGACGAGAATCATCTTTTTCGCTTCCCCGGAATAGCCGCCCTGCACATCAATGATCGTCAGACCGCGGTTGAGACGGAACTTGATTGCCTCGGCGATCTTCTCCCATTCATCCGATATGATCTGAACTTTCTTGGCACTGACGCCGCGGCCGGCTTCCAGTACTCTTCTGATGGCATAGCCGGAAGCGAAAACAGAAACCAGACCGACCAGGGCAGCACTGAGATCATAGGCAACAATGCCGAGCAGCACCGTCAGGCCGTCAACAATCATGACCAGAGATGAAATCGGTATCCCGGTCAGCTTGTGAAGAATCAGCGGCGGTACATCCATGCCGCCGGTGCTGGCACCTGTCCGCATGACAAGGCCGATGCCGAAGCCGCCCAGAAGACCGGCATAGAAGGATGCAAGTACCGGGTCAATGTTGGTTTCCAGTGAGCATCTGGCCAGCAAAGTCGTAAAGACTGGATAGAATAATGACGAAACGGCCGTATTGACGGCAAACTCCTTTCCCAGAAAGATCCATCCGAAAACAAAAAGGATCAGGATCGTGCAGTTGGCAAACAGTGTTTCATCAATATGGAAAAACGGTTCCGCGGCGACGGCAATACCGGCAACACCGCCGGAAAGAATGTGATAGGGAAGTATGAACATTTCCACTGACACCGCGAGAATAAAGGTCCCAAGCAGAACGAGGACGAGGTTATAAATCTTTTTCTTGATCATCTTTGGTATTATAGCATGTGTACAGAAAGTTTGATATGAAGAGAAAAGCTGTCCTTCTCTGGACTCTGACATTGTTTTACACTGCCCTGATCTTCTCTTTTTCAATGATGAACGGCAGTGATTCCGGCGGTCTCAGCGGCAGGCTCGCCGCTTTTGTCATGCCGCTGCTGACCCGGCTCGGACTGGATTTTGACACCGTGCATCATCTCGTCCGCAAGTTTGCCCATTTCAGTGAATATTACATCCTTGCCCTGCTGGTCAGAAAGGCATCAGAAAACACCTTTCACGGGAAAGGTGTCATTCTCTGCATCATGCTGTACGGCTTTATTGCCCCCTGCATTGACGAATTCATTCAGCTGCATGTCCCGGGACGGGCCGGCGCACTGAGTGATGTCATGATCGACATGTCGGGATATTTTGCAGCCTGGGCAACAGCGTCCCTGCTGAAGCGCAGTCAGTGATCACTGCGGGTCAGAGCAGCGGTGATGCCGCCGGTTACCTGCAGAAGGTCAGCCGGTGAAACTTCCACCTGCATGCCGATCCTGCCGCCGGAAACAAGAATTGTATCAAACAGCACAACGGTCTCATCGAAGACCGTTTTAAACTGCTTCTTCATGCCCACCGGACTGCAGCCGCCGTGCACATATCCGGTCAGCGGCAGCAGTTCCTTCTGGGGAATCATTGCCACCGATCTGACACCGACACTGCGGGCACAGGCCTTGAGATCCAGTTTTTCTCCTACCGGGATGACGAATACATAATGACTGCGGTCATCGCCTTCGGTCACCAGGGTCTTGAACACCTGTTCGGGATCCTCATTACATTTGCGGGCAACAGAGACGCCGTCGATCATTCCGTCTTCGGCATCATAGGTATGAATCTGATAGCTGATGCCGGCATTGTCCAGCATCCGCATTGCATTGGTTTTGTTTTCTTTCTTTGCCATACCACCTATTCTAGTCCGACAGCAGCATCCTGTCATCATCCAGATCGGTGCCGGCTCCTTCCCGGAATCTCTGCATCAGATCGGCAATCGTCAGCTGCTTTCGCTCTTCGGCATCAAGATCGAGAATGATGCGGCCGTCTGCCATCATCAGCGTCCGGTTTCCGGTCTTCAGTCCCTGATGCATGTTATGGGTGATCATCAGGCAGGTCGTATGGTGTTCAGCCACGATTTCATTGGTCAGGGCCATGATCTTTTCGGCAGCACCGGGATCAAGGGCAGCCGTATGCTCATCCAGCAGCAGAAGCTTGGGCGGAACGATCGTTGCCATCAGCAGCGTCAGAGCCTGTCTCTGGCCGCCTGACAGGGTTCCTACCTGTGTCTGCATGCGGTCTTCCAGACCCATGTCCAGCCGTTTCAGATAATCTCGGAACATTTCCCTTTCCCTGCGGCTGATGCGGCTGAAGGAATCGGTTGTATGGCCGGCTCTCAGATATGCCAGGGCGAGGTTTTCCTCGATCGTCATATGCGGAGCGGTCCCCTTCAGAGGATCCTGAAACAGCCTGCCCATATATTTGGAACGTCTGTAGTCAGGTTCAAAGGTAATGTTTTTTCCATCCAGAAGGATCTTTCCTTCATCAGCCAGAAAGACACCGGCAATGGCATTGAACAGAGTTGACTTGCCGGCTCCGTTGGAACCGAGGATGGTAATGAAATCACCGTCATTGACCACAAGATTCATGTCATCAAGAGCCTTCTTCTCATTGATGGTTCCGGGATTGAAGGTCTTGGAAAGATGTTCGATCTGCAGCATTATTTCAGCTCCCTTCTGGCCCGGTTCATGACTGCCGCATTGTCCCTCAGAGTCGGGGCGGCAATGGCCAGGGCAACGATGACGGCCGTCATCAGCTTCAGACACTCGATCGGCAGGATGCGGGTCTGCAGGATAATGGCATAGATGAAGCGGTAGATGATATTGCCGACAAGACAGGCGGCAATGTTGCGGGTGATGGAGCGGCGGCCGCCGATGACCGTCTCGCCGATGATCAGGCAGGCCAGGCCGATGACAACGATGCCGGTGCCGGAGTTGATGTCTGCCGACTTCTGCATCTGTCCCGCCAGGCCGCCGGAAAGAGCCGTAAAGCAGTTGGCAATGATCAGGCCGACAGTAATGGTAAAGCGGGGATTGATGGACGAAGCTGCCACCATTTCCCGGTTGTCGCCGGTGGCACGGATGGAAAGTCCGAGCCGGGTGGACAGAAACCATCTGACTGCCGCCATTGCCAGAAAGGCAATCACTGCTGCCAGGATCAGCTGGCTCCAGGTTCCGGCCGGAACCAGTTCCTTAAACATCGAGAATACCGTTGCCTGCTTCAGCAGACTGGCATTGCTGGAAAAGCCCATGACCATCAGATTGATCGTATACAGTCCGGTATTGGTGACAATGCCGGCCAGAATTGAAGGAACACCCATGCGGGTCTGCAGGAAGGCAGTCACAAATCCTGCCGCACCGCCGGCAATGACTGCCAGCAGAAGACCGAGAATGGGATGGCCGCTGATTGCGGCGGTAACCGAGACCGCCATCCCCAGCACAAAGCATCCGTCGGTCGTCAGATCGGCGATATCCAGTACCCGGTAGCTCAGGAACAGAGCCAGAGCCACCAGAGAATAGATACAGCCGAGTGTCAGTGCTGTCTGAATGATAAATGCCATACTGCCTTCCTTTCCCTGTTGTTATTCTTCGCTGGTTGTAACTTCCACCAGTTCACCGAAGGATGCGAATGCATCCGCATAGCCGCTCAGATTCAGCTTGGCGGCTGTTTCGGTATTGACGGTGATGATGCCGCCGTCCATCAGATAATAATCTTCCAGGCTGTCCATGCCTTTCGTTACAGCATCATAGGCAAGATCAGCTGTCTTTGTGCCAAGATCGGTATAGTTGACGCCGCAGGTTGCGAAAGCACCGTTTCTGACAAAGGAGTCAGCACCTGTGTAATGAGGAATGCCGGCATCAGCCAGAGTTTCGGCAATCGTCAGCTCCGTTGCCATGACGACATTGTCAGTCGGGGTGAATACGGCATCAACCTTCGCTGCCACAAGAGCACTGACGGCCTGAATGACTTCATCGTTGGTATTGCCGGTCTTTTCTTCATAGGCAATGCCCTTGGCATCGAGATAGGCCTTGGCTTCGGCAATCGGCTTTTCGGAATTCTTTTCCGACTGCGAATAGAGCAGGCCGACCGTCTTGATATCGGGATTCATGGCCAGCATCATGTCCATGATCTGATTTGTATTCAGGGCATCGGAGGTGCCGCTGACATTGGCAATGCCGGTCAGTTCGGCAGCTTCCGGATCAGAGATCGCCGCATAGACGACCGGAATGCCGGAATCTTCGGTTGCGGCAGCCATGGTCTGGGCAGCCAGGGTAGCAATCGGGATGATGACATCAGCCTTGTCACCGACATACTGAGCGGCATACTGCTGCAGTGTTGTCGGATCGTTCTGGCCGGAGTCAACTGTATATTCAATGGTGACGCCGTTCTTTTCTGCCAGAACATCCAGTTCGGCTGTAATGGCATTGGCAATTTCATCCAGGGATGCGTGGTCAAGCTGTTTGATGACGGCAACACGGATCGTCTTGTCCGATGTTTCACCGGCTGAATTGTCTGATGCGGCCGGAGCCGAGCATCCTGTCAGTACAGAAATCAGAGAAGCTGCGAGTAATGCTGTAGTAAGTTTTTTCATGTGATTTCCCTCCTCTTTGTCTTTCTGCATTTTCCACCGTGTTCCTGAAACAAAAAACGCCTGTCCTGCTAAAGGACAAGCGTCATGCCTGCGGTACCACCTTTATTAGCAGCAAAGCTGCTCTCTCGTCGAAAATGCAATCACATTTCCTGCCATTTAACGCCGGCACTGCGTCATGAAATACTTGCCGAAGCTTTCATCATGCCCTCATGGGTCCATTTGCATACCGCCTGGCTGCCGGGCTCACACCTTGCCCCGGCTCTCTTGGAGCTGCCAATATGTTTGATCTCCCAATCACAGGTTTACAATTGTGATGTTACAGATTTTAAAAGGTTCTGTCAATGACAGTGACCGCAAAAAAGAAACAATGTTTCAATAAATCTCTGAAAACTTTTTCTTCGTTTTCATTGTCACAGGCAGAAGAAAAGAACCCGTCCGGGTTCTTTTCAGCAGCTGCTTGTTTTCTCAGTCAAGATCTTCGCCGTTGGAAGCGATGACCTTCTTGTACCAGTAGAACGAATCCTTTCTGGAACGGGCCATGGAGCCCTTGCCTTCATCGTCCATATCGACATAGATGAAGCCATAGCGTTTTCTCATTTCACCGGTACCGGCCGAAACAACGTCGATGCATCCCCAGGTCGTATAGCCGATCAGATCAACACCGTTTTCAAGTGCCTTGTCCATGGCCTTGATGTGTTTGCGGTAATAGTCAATGCGGAACGGATCATGGATGGATCCGTCTTCCTCAACGGTATCATAGGCGCCGAGACCATTCTCAACGACCATGATCGGAAGTTCATATCTGTCATAGATCATTTCCAGATAGTAATCCAGGCCGCTCGGGTCAGTGGACCAGCCCCAGTCGCTGTATTCCAGATACGGGTTCTTGGCACCGGCAGACATGTTGCCGCCGACGATTTTAACATCCTTGTGGGTCGTGACATTCTGGGACATGTAATAGGAGAATGTGTACATGTCGACAGTGCCTCTTGCCAGATCGTCGAGGTCTTCATCGGTAATGTCGAGCTTGACATTGTGCTCTTTCCAGATGCGCTTTGCGAAGGTCGGATAGTAGCCCTTGCACTGAACGTCGCCGCAGTAGAAGATCTTTTCTTCCCATCTGTGTCTGTTTTCAATGATATCGGCCGGATCGCAGGTAGCCGGATAGTAGCAGATGCCGCAGATCATGCAGCCGATCATGTTGGACGGATCGATGGCATGACCGATCTGTACAGCCTTGGCACTGGCAACGAACTGATAATGCAGATGCTGGCAGCACTCGGCAAATTCTTCATCGGTTGCACCGGCTCTGAATACCGGATCCGGCATTGTGTTGTTGATTTCATTGAAGGTCAGCCAGTTGTGAACCAGACCCTTGAATTCGGTAAAGCAGGCTGTTGCGAAACGGACAAAATGATCGATCGTTTCTCTGTTCAGCCAGCCGCCGCAGTGTTCTTCCAGATACAGCGGCGTATCGAAATGCCAGATCGTTACCAGCGGTTCGATGCCGTTCTTGTGCATCTCTTCAAACATGTCACGGTAGAATTCAACGCCTTCCTTCAGCGGTTCCTTCTCCAGTCCGGTCGGGAACAGTCTGGACCAGGAAATGGACATGCGGAACTGCTTGAAGCCCATTTCACCGAACAGGGCGATGTCTTCCTTGTAATGATGATAGCCGTCGACTGCTTCATGGTTCGGATAATGATATTCATCCAGAACGGCATAATGTGCGCCTCCCGGCAGCGGTTCATGACGGTTCAGCGTTCCGTGTGTGCCGTCAGCCGCAATGTAAGTGATTTTTCTTCTTTCTTTGACCGATCCGCCGGTTGTGACGTCAGTCATGGCCGGACCTCTGCCGCCGAGGTTCCAGCCGCCTTCCCATTGGTTGGCTGCTACTGCACCGCCCCAAAGGAATCCTTCAGGAAAATGTGCCATAATGATGTGTCTCCTTTATCTTTCTATACTTTAATTATAGAGAATAGCAACTGTGATTTCCATGCATCAGGCATGAAAAAAAGGAATGATTCCCATTCCTTTCATCTGCCTATTTGCTGTTGAGAATATCGGTCTGGTATTCCCTGGAAAGCTCGAGCATGTTTGTATACATCTTCCGGAAATAATAGCGGATATCGTCATCACCGATCCGTTCACAGTTGCGGGCAATGATCTCCTGTTCCCGGCCCGAGTCAAGAATCGGCAGACGGTTTTCAATCTTATAGTCAATAATGTCCCTTACGACACCGAATCTCTTTTCAAATAAAGCGGCAATTTCCTGATCGATGGCATCAATCTGGTTTCTGTCTTCTGTAAGTCTGTCAGGCATGTGACACCTCCTTTTGCCTATCAGCGTTTATATATCGATTATAGCTGTTCTTTCAAAAAAAGCCATGCAATCACAATTCGGTACATTACTGACAGGTATTTTATGGTAATATTTTTTTAATATTTATAAGGATCAGAAAGAGGTGCAGTATTATGGGTAAAAACTTCGTATTTATTTCACCAACCTTCCCGCCCTCATACTATCAGTTCCCGCTGGCCTGGAAGCGGATCGGCGGAACATCATTATGTATCGGCGAAGACAGCTATGAATCCCTCTCTCCGGAGATGAAGGAAGCCTGCAGCGAATACTATCAGGTACGCTCCATGCAGGACTACGACGAAATGTACCGGGCTGTTGCCTGGTTTGCACACAAGCACGGCAAGATCGATTGGCTCGAAAGCAACAATGAATTCTGGCTGGAACAGGATGCCCGCCTGCGCACAGACTTCAATATCACCACCGGCGACAAGACGGAAGACATCATGCGCTTCAAGCTGAAGTCCAACATGAAAGCATATTACGAAAGAGCCGGTGTTCCGGTTGCCAGATATCACCTGACAACAACGCTGGAAGAAGGAAAGAAGTTCATTGCCGAAGTCGGCTATCCGGTCATCGTCAAGCCGGACAACGGTGTCGGTGCCAATGCCACATGGAAGATCAGCAATGATGAACAGCTGGCTGATTTCTATACAAGAGATCTGGGTACCCAGTACATCATGGAAGAATTCATTCCCGGCTACATCGTTTCCTTTGACGGCATTACCGATCAGGACAACAACATTATCTTCAAGACCAGTCATACCTTCCCGGAACCGATCATGGATATCGTCAATTCCAAGGAAGAATGCCTGTACTGGAGCGAACGCAAGATTCCGGAAGATCTTGACAAGATGGGCACAGCCGTCATCAAGTCCTTCGGCATCAAGGGCCGCTTCTTCCATACCGAATACTTCCGTCTGACCGAAGACAAGGCAGGCCTCGGCAAGAAGGGCGACCTGGTAGGCCTCGAAGTCAACATGCGTCCGCCGGGAGGATATACACCGGATATGATGAACTATGCCAATGACATCAATGTCTATGCAATCTATGCCAACATGGCCATGTTCAATGCTGCACCGGAAGAATCCGACCGTCCGTACAGCTGTGTCTTCACCGGCCGCCGTGATCATCTCTCCTACAAATACAATGCATCTGACGTCTATGCAAAATACGGCCAGAAGCTTGTCATGCAGGGCCGTATGCCGGAACTGCTCGGCGAAGCCATGGGCAATGAATTCTTCATGGCAAGATTTAAGACCGAAAAAGAGGTCAAGGCATTCCTCAAATATATCTTCCAGAAAGCAGGCAAGTAATGAAAACAGCGTATTACAAGGAATACTCAAACAATCTCGGACGGGATATGGAATTCAAGGTCTACGGACACGCCGGCAAGCCGATGCTTGTCTTCCCCTGCCAGGACGGCCGGTTCTATGACTTTGAAGACAGAGGCATGGTAGATGTTGCAAAGCCGTACATCGATGACGGAAGACTGCAGCTGTTCTGCTGTGATTCCGATGACATCAATTCCTGGTCCAGAGTCGATGACTGGGACAACCGCGGCCGCATCGAACAGGCTGAACGTTTCTTCCATTACATCTGTGATGAACTGTGTCCGCGCATCTTCGACATCAACGCTGCCGACAACGGCGGCCACTATGCTGAAGGCATCCTGACAGCAGGCTGTTCCATGGGTGCATCCCATGCCGTAAACTTCCTGCTGAGAAGACCTGACATCTTCGCCGGCTGCATTGCCATGTCCGGATCCTACGATGCAAGACTCTTCTTCAAGGACTACAGTGACGATCTCGTCTATGCCAACTCACCGGTCGACTACATCAACGGCATGTCCTATGACCATCCGTATGTCGATATGTACCGCAACCGCGACATCATCATCGTCTGCGGCAGAGGCGCATGGGAACATCCGATGCAGGAAGACGGTGCCCGCATGAAGGAACTGTTCGAATACAAGGACATTCCGGCCTGGGTCGACTTCTGGGGTGACGATGTAGCCCACGACTGGCCGTGGTGGCTCAAGGAATTCCCCTATTATCTCAATTACGTATGCTGAAGCGGGTTGTGAAACCCGCTTTTCATTTCCCCTTTTTCTGTTAGAATTGTTATGCGCGGATATGGTGGAACTGGCAGACACGACAGATTTAGGAATATACGCGCTTCAAATGGGGATATGGCGGAATTGGCAGACGCATCGGATTTAGGATCCGATGGGGTGACCCGTGCAGGTTCGAGCCCTGTTATCCTCACTGTTTATGGGCAATTATGAGATTCCGGACTTCTGAGTAAGGAGACTGGGATCTCATTTTTGTTGGCGTTAGATCCCAAGCTCCATTTGACCGGTTTCTGGATAATCTTACGTGCTTAAGTAAGATCCTCAGGAGGTTGAAAATGAAGAAGAGAATCGGAAAAATCAACACGGACGCCATCGTATTCAGCAACACTGACAAGACCGCAGAAGAACTGCTCGAACTGTTCCTTCAGGAGAAACAGGCTTTTAATCTGTCAGATGAAACAATCAGTCTGTACCGCTATCACTGCATGCAGTTTGTCCAGTCCCTCGGCAGTGCAGCAAAAGAGCCGGGATATAAAGTTCTGACAATAGAGAGTTATAAAGAGTTCGTCCTGAGTCTTAAGAAAAGAAACATTAAGGACGTGTCTGTTGCTTCAATCGCAAGATCGGTACGCACCTGGCTTTACTGGCTGATGGAAAACAACTGCATTAATGCTTTCCATGTTGTGATTCCCAAATACCAGAAAACAGTTCCGGAAACCTATACCGATGAAGAACTTGCCATTCTTCTGGAAAAACCAAAAAGAAACTGTACAGAGGTTGAATACGAAACATGGGTATTTATTAACATTGCAATAGCAACTGGCCTTCGTCTGTCTTCCATACTGAGTCTGAAAGTCAGAGACATTCATTTTTCTGATAATACCATTGCTGTCAACAAGACCAAAAACAGAGCGGCTTTGAGTCTTGTGGCAAATGATGAGCTGCTGGCTATCCTCAAAAACTATATTCGCATATTTGACCTTCAGCCTGATGACTATCTCATGTGCACTGGGGAAAAAGGTAAACTCGCAAGGCGTACAATGGAGAATTTCGTTGAACGCTATAACATGAAACGCGGTGTTCAGAAAAAGAAAATCATTCATGCTTTCCGCCACACCTTTGCCCGCAATCACTATCTTCAGAATCATGACATGTACCGTCTGAAGGACTTGATGGGACATACTTTGATTTCAACAACTGAACATTACCTCGGCAGTCTTGGGCTCGATACATCAAAGAAGATTGAATACAATCCACAGGCACAGTTTATTAAGAAGCCGGAGCCAAAAAGATCACGCCGCAAGAAAGTCAGTCATCCATAAGTAATTTGCCTATAAACAGCTTCTAAAACTGCAGTTCATCATCACTGTCTGTCTGATTTAATACGCTCTGTTTTTCAAGATACAAGATGAACTTCCCTGCCAGATTGTTTTTCACCAGGAAGCCTGCTACATGTTTTGCAATATAATCTCCAAAACAGTTTTCAAACTCCGCGGCAGCATAATCGTCTTTTTCACGCAGATAAGTCAGATAATCCACTGCTTCCCCATTACCGAAAAACGTATCAGCAAATCTGGCTCCGGATCTTCTGTGCTTCCGCATTTTTCTTTTCTCTGACTCGGTCGGTTTCATCGAACGTATATACTCCTGTGTTCTCGGATCGTAATAACTTTCTGTATAGCCCGCATAAGTTGCAACCGTATGATGAATCGCTGTCAGAAAATCCATATTTTCATATTCATAATCATTCTCGTCGATCCAGTGTCCATCCCTGATCCACATACGCACACACCTGCGTTCTTCTTTATCCGCCTCCAGATTCCTAAGGTAGTAATCAAGTTCATAATCTGCTTTCATTTTCTGCCTCAAAACGTATCTGCAGTACTTTTAATATCCAGTTCGCCAAAATCAATGTTTCTGCGCCTTTTTGCATGATGTTCCACCGGCGTATCCAGAACATGTTTTTTCTGCGGATTATACTCAATCGTTTCAGTCAGAGCACACCCGAGTGTACGGATATAATGTTCCGTCATACTCAGATCACGATGTCCGAGGATTTCTTTCAGTTTGTAGACATCATGAGTTTCCAGATAATAGTTTTTCGCAAAAGTATGGCGGAACGCATGGACTTTTCTTGCTTTGACGATTCTTTTCCTGCTGAGATACTGCTCAATATAGTCCTGGATGGTCCGTGAAGCATATTTTGATCCGCTACCGCTGGAGAACATATAATCATCCGGTTTCAGATGAAGCCGGGCAATATAATCGATCAGGATGGATCCGAGTTCGGGATTGATCGGCAGCGGAATCGGAAGATTGTTCTTTGTTGTGTTGACCCTCAGCTGCAGCTCATTATATGAAAAGTCACGGACTCTTAACGATTTCAATGATCCCAGCCTCATTCCGGTTGCAATCAATATGTTGATCATTACCCACGTTATATATTCAACTTCCGTGCAGCCGGATTGCGGTCTGACCAGCAGCAGCGATAACTCTTCATCTGAATAAGTCTCGCGCAACGTTTCCTGATATTTAGGAATCGGCATATGATATTTTTCAATCCATTCCTTCTCCATCATCCAGTTGAACCAGGTTTTGACTGAGCGCATATAGCTGGCCGCAGTAATATCTTTGATTTTCCTGTCATCAATCAGATAACGGATATAGTCATAATACCTTGCCTCAGAGCAGCCGCTTTCAACATCACTGTAACCACGTTCTTCGCAAAAGCTGATATAGCCGAAGCAATGATTCTTGTATGTTGCAAGAGTCGACTGCGCCGTATTCAAAGCATGTTTGTCCCGCAGGAAATACTCCAGACTCTTCATAAGTTCCATATCTTTCCCCTTTCAAAGTCATTCCTATCTTTCACGCTGCCGTTCAGGATGTTCCTTCTGCAGCTTCTTTGCCATATTCACATAGTTCTTTTTCCATTCCTCTGCTTCCCGGCTGGTGGAAAAACCCCTTCTGAGAGTCATGTCATCACCATCCTGTGTATAGGTGATCATAAACAGATCATCATCTCTGTTATCCGGTACAACCCGCAGTGTTTTCGGATCAAACCGGTTGGCCTCCTTAACAAGTCTTGCAATTCCGGCAGAAAAATGACTGTTTGGAAACTCAGGTACCGAATCCTTCTCTGTTTCAAATCCCAGTAATGTGAGCAGATGTCTGCCTAGTTTCCCTGTAATATCTGCAAACTTCTTCTGCCATTGTTCAGCCTGCTCTTTCCAGTGTTCTGCCATTGTCTTCAGCTGTGCAATCAGTGTATTCTTTTCGGCCAGTTCCATTTTCAAGGTTCTGTTTTCATTTTCAATCGTTTCGTATGTCTCAACATCCGGCGCACCTGTCAGAGCCTTAAGCTTGTTTTCATATTGCTGTCTAGTGATATCAGCTTTCTGAGAACGTTCCTTATATTCAATATGTGCTGCTTCCACAATTTCCTTCTGCTGATCCAGCTCACGTTTTTCTTCTGTCAGATCACCAATCTCATTTTGGATCGCCGCAAGGCTGCTTCTTGCCTCCTCAACTTTTCTTGAAATCTGCTGTGCTTTATACTCCTGCTCAGCCAGGTGCTTTTTTTTTGAACCCTGCTGTATTGGTTCCAGAAGTTCCAGCTGATGATCTGCATGGTTTCGGTTCCACTCATTGATCCATCGCATTGTGTAGTCCTGTCCATCGGCCTGCAGGACAGTCAGGAACTTTGAGTCCACTATGTTCTTGGCCTGCAGTCTTCCATCTTTGATTGGGATCCAGACATATGTTGCATGCGGTGTTGTCTCATCCAGATGGATACAGACACTCAGCATACTATTCTCATCAACTCCCGCTTTATCCCGCAGATACAGTTCGTACCATCTGGCTTTTTGAAGGAAGTATTGATTACAGGCATCTTCATCCCAGCTTGGCGGTACCGATTCCACTGTACTGCACAGCACTACCGCATCTTTACGTACTTTCTTCCCTGTTGTTTCCTGTGTGCACTCCATTGCCTGTCGGACAAATCTGTACCAGTCTGACCCGCCTTCTGTCAGTTCTATGTAGCTGTTTCTGTCCGACATTTCGAGATGAACATCGTTTCGGTATAGTTCGGCATTTGAATATTCCCTGAACTGTTCTTTATGGATTCCGCCGATGTCACTCTGCTTATATTTTTCATTGTGAAAGTTATATTGCATGCACACTCCTTTTCGGCAGACGGGCTGTCGCCCTCGAAGCTGCCGTCCTTTCTAAAATCCCCCCTGCCTGGCGGCAAACACAATCCTTTCCCTTTCGCTGTATGAAATATCATCCTGATCAGGAGCAAAGCGACGGCGGGAAAGTATAGCCCACTATACTTTGTAAACAAAGCAGTGGGCTCTCCGAGGGCTCCTGCAGAGAGCTGCTGCCTCCGGCGGCACCTGTGCGGTGAGCACTTCTGTCTGGCCGCAGAAGCAAGGCCACCTCAGGCAGACGAACTATCGTCCACAAAGCTGTCACGCTTTTCTTCATTGTGAATAGGCTGCGGATGTTTCTGTCTGAAATATCGCACCTGGATATCACTTGTGATCCAGACAAACAGTGTATCGCTGTCTGTCCCTATAAGCTCTGCAGCCTGTTCAAGTCTGTCCGATATTTCCCATCTTTTCAGCAATTCATCTTTGCGTGAGTCTGCCTCTTTCAGAAATTCCGCTTCAGCGCGCATCACTCTTTTCTCTTTTGCCTGCAATTCTCTCAGCAGCTTCTTTTCTGCAGCCGTCATCTTTTCCATATAGGTCTCCATTATGTTTTGTATCTTGAAATATAAATGCCGGAGTGGCTTCACGATATACTCACATCGTTTCAGTTCACTCCGGCGGTCAGTTCCGTTCATATGTCGGACTATTTGCGGTAGTTAGTGTCTCTATTTCTTTGATTCTTTTATAGCCTCAGCAACCTGTTTTTTAACATCATCCCAGGAAATACGTACCAGTTGTTTCTTTGAATTTTTTACTTCAAGATCCACACTGCCATTTTCAATGATGACATCGCAAAAGCGGGATGGGATCTGCTTTTTTTCCTTAAAATTTCGTATTGGATGTCTCATCCTTTCACTCACCTTTCTTGATCTTCATCAGCCATTTCAAATAGTCTTCTTCTGTTATAGAACCGTATTTAATCATTCCCAGCATGTTCTTGTTTTCCCGCTGCAGATATGTAAGTCGCTTCTGATATTCAGGATCATCCGGATGTCTTCTGAGTGCCATCTTGAGTGAAAGATACGTATTTCTATACGCACGTGTCAACACATCATTTTTTTCTTTGCGGCTTCTGGTATTCTTCGCTCCGACATCGCGACATGTTATTACTGAGCTGCGAGTTAATGGATACTGGCAATACTTTGCATCCGATCTTCCAGCAGGCACAAAATAGTTACCGCAATTCTGACATTTAACCAGTATAGTGTGATCTTTAATACAATTGGATATATCAAAAATAAACAGTGAAACAAGTGAATTGCAGGAGTATGTGGGCATTAGTTGGCCATCGATTCTGACAATCCTGTAATCAATTCTTTGCATTTCGATCAACTCGTCAAAAAAAGCAGAAATAACAGGACTGTCTTCAATATCTCTACCAGAAGCCCTTATTTCACAAAATTCAATAAACGTTTTTTTCAAGAATTCAAAAGAGTGAACAAAATACAGATATGCGCTCAGCATAAGCTGCAGCATTGTTTCGCCACCAGGTGATGTATAACCAGTTCCGTCAAATACACTCTTTCGGAATTCTTCAGTACCGTAACTATTGAACTGATTAACAAAATCCTCTTTAACCTCATAAGTAACTGCATCCATCCAAATGGTGATAACATTTGAAAATTCACAAAAAAGGATTTGCTGAATAATCGGAGAAGGATAAAAAATTTTAGAGAATCCCTTAAAATCCTGCATTGCTGCAAATGCGCTTTTTATAGAAAACTTATCATCCAGAAAATCACACTGCATGACAATTTCTTTAATTAAACTCGGATCCATTCTGAATAATTCACATAGGATTTCTCCGGTTCTGTATTCGCGAAGCTCATCTTTTAAAGGCAAATAATATGTATTTTTGTTATATATCAATGTAACTCCAGAACCCGAACTGATTTCCGATATAGTTGACACCATCTTAGCCCCCAAATTTGTTATCATTCGTTAGATTATATATCTATTGTTAACACCATAGTAATAGAAATGTAAATCAAAGTCAAATAAAAAGTGAGACTGTATTGCAGCCTCACTTCAAGCCTATTTAATCGATGTAGATGATTTAGAAAGATCACCCGGTTTATTCTGGTATGATTTTATTCTGTATAGCTGATTGGGCTTATTGGATTTTCCATCCTCACTCCATCCGGTGTTTTATAATCCAAGAAAGTTTCTTCTCTAGTTACTCTGTTAACACTAACTTTTGCAAAAACCGACCATAAATCATCATCATTTTCAAAGCCGAGAAAATACATCATGTCCACATCATCGCCTTCTGAATATGCTTCACATGATTTCTCGATATGATTCTTGAAATAATCTATCTATAACTGTTTTGACTATGATTTCTGCAGTCCGTTTATTAGGAAACCTGAAAACGCCCGTGGAGATACAGCAGAAAACTGTAGTCTTCAGATCAGGTTCCAGGTCTTTTGTGAGGCCGCGATTGCATTCCCCTATTCGCTGGAATCCTTCTTAAACTGTTACATCAGGTAATCCAGGCGTTCTTTCTGATTCATGGTCATATCCTTTCCGACAGCTCATTGTAAAAACAGGTCTCGGAAAGCGGCTTGCGATGACCGCCAAGACTTGTGTTCGGCACAAAATCATCTGCCGGATATCCGACATACAGCATGCAGACCGGTTTCC
>JAZPXY010000052.1:0-24840 GCA_045543875.1 Bulleidia sp. | reverse complement strand
GAAACAGATTGTCGGCATTGCAGAAGCGCTCTTCAGCACCGCTCAGCCTTGTTTCGGAAGCTTCTTCGACAGCAAAGACATTATAGATATTCAGAGCCAGTCCCAGGCAGTCAAAGCCGGGACCGATATTGGCACTGCTGGCCGGGGCACTGATCCTAATCATGACTCAGCTCCTTCATTCTTTCGGCAATGGCATTCAGACCGTCACTGACTTCAATGGAACGGGTGAAACGGATCGGCAGTTCATGAAGATTGGCCAGATTGGCCGGGATTTCTTCACCGGTCAGTTCATGCAGGAGATTCATGGCCTGCAGATCATCCGGTTCATATCTGCCGCTGAGAGAGCGGTATACATCACGGCTGAACTTGTACGGGGAAGCGGTGGACAGGACAACACAGGGCGTGCTGTCGCCGCTTTCCTTCTGATAACTGTACATGGCATGCAGGGCAACGGCAGTATGCGGATCGATCAGAATGCCGTCGGTTTCATAAATGCTCCGGATCGTTTCGGCACATTCATCTTCATCTGTCCAGTATGCCGCAAACATTTCAGCAATTTCATTATGGATCTTTTCCGGCACGGTATAGGTGCCTTCCGTCTTCAGCCGTTCCATCAGATCCCTGATCAGGCTGTCATCATAATCACTGAGCATGAACAGCAGACGCTCCAGATTGCTGGAAATCAGAATGTCCATGGACGGGGACATGGTGGTATGGAATTCCCGCCGGGCATCATAGGTGCCGGTGCGGATGAAATCAGTCAGAACATTGTTGCGGTTGGAGGCACAGATCAGACGGCCGACAGGAAGACCGAGACGGGCAGCCAGCCAGCCGGCAAGAATATCGCCGAAGTTGCCGGTCGGAACCGAGAAACTGACCTTGTCGCCGCATTGGATCGCACCGCGGTTTACCAGTTCTGTATAAGCATGATAATAATAGACGATCTGCGGAACCAGACGTCCGATATTGATCGAGTTGGCACTGGAAATGGTGACATGGCGGCAGGCATTCTGAACCAGCGGGGAAGAGACGGCTTCCTTGACCATCCGCTGGCAGTCGTCAAAATTGCCTTTGACGGCAATGACTTCGACATTGTTTCCGGGACTGGTCTGCATCTGCAGGCGCTGGATCTCGGAGACCCCGACTTCCGGGTAGAAGACAGTGATGGCTGTGTTCGGCACGTCGGCAAATCCCGAAAGGGCAGCCTTGCCGGTATCGCCGCTGGTTGCCGTCAGGATGGCAACCGTATCATCACGGCCGTCCATCTGATAGGCAGTGCTCAGAAGCCTTGGCAGAATGGTCAGGGCCACATCCTTGAAGGCGGATGTCGGACCATGCCAGAGATCCATCAGCCATCCGTCACGGAAAGAACGGACAGGCACGATGTCTGCTGCTGAAAACTTGCCGTTATACGCACCTTCGGCACACTGCCGGATCTGTTCTTCGCTGTAGTCATCGAAGAGGGCTCTGATGATGGCTGCGGCCTGCTGCTGGTAGGTGCACTGCAGCAGATCGGCAGGGTCAATGCGGATTTCGTCAAGACCGGCAGGGGTAAACAGACCGCCGTCCGGTGCCAGTCCGCTGATGACTGCTTCATGGGCTTTCAAAGACAGATTCCGGTTTCTTGTGCTGACATATCTGACCATAAAAATATCTCCTTGTCATGTGCTCCAGAAAATGATACTATGTTCGTGTTTTAAAAACAAGTGTATTTGAAACGCAAACAATAACGGAGGCTGATCATGAAGGTGGGACTGCTTGGACACGGCGTCGTCGGAAGCGGCGTCAGAAAAATTATCGATGATGGTCTGACCTGGGAAGTCAGGGAACTGGAAGTTTCCCGGATCCTGGTCAAAAACGCATCGGAAGTTACGGATTCCCGCATGACACTGGATGCGGATGAAATTCTGAACGATCCTGAGATCGATGTGGTTGTCGAATGCATGGGCGGTCTGGAACCGGCGCATTCCTATGTCAGAAAGGCACTGGAAAACGGCAAGTATGTCGTCACTTCCAATAAAAAAATGCTGGCGACATACTGCAGTGAACTGTTTGACATTGCCAGAAAAAACAATGTCACGGTGCACTATGAAGCAGCCTGCGGCGGCGGTATTCCGTGGATGGCATCGCTGGACAGAACCAGAAGAGTCGATGACATCATTTCTTTCCGCGGCATATTCAACGGCACGACCAACTATATCCTTGAGCGCATGAGCAAGGAACATTCTTCCTTTGCGGACAAGCTGCAGGAAGCCCAGAAGCTCGGCTATGCCGAACAGGATCCTTCTGATGATATTGACGGTCATGATGTCCGCTTTAAGGTGAATCTTTCCTGCGTCAAGGCCTTTGATACGATTCAGAACATTGCGGATATCGCCGTCTTCGGCATCCGCAATATCAGTGCGGAAGATCTTGCCTGGTGTGCCGAAAATAGCCTGGCATGCAAGCTGCTGGGAAACGGCGAATATTACGGCAGCAGCATCAGCGCCTATGTCATTCCGGTATTTCTGAACAGTGAAGATGTCTTTGCCAACATTCCCCTGAACTTCAATGCCATCGAAAGCAATTCCCTGACTCTGGGAAGGGCGATGTTTGTCGGCCAGGGGGCAGGCTCGCTGCCGACAGCGCATGCGGTTGTGCAGAATATTATCGACATTGTCAAGAATCAGGATCCTGAGATCAATGACAAGCACCCGATCGTCATCGACAACAGCCGCCATGAAGGCGTCTATTATATCCGCACGGCAAAGCCTTCTGTCTTTGCCGGAATCACGGCAGAAAAGATTTCCGGTTCGTCGCTGCTGAGCAGAAAGGCAAGCCTGCAGGAAATCGTTGACCTGGCGAATCAGGCAGAAGACAATACGCTGTTTATTGCGGAGGTACAGAGATGATCAAGGTAGTGAAATTCGGCGGCTCCAGCGTCGCCAACAGTGCGCAGTTTCAGAAGGTAAAAAATATTGTTGAAAGCGATCCTTCCCGCAAGTTTGTCGTAACCAGTGCCTGCGGCAAGGAGTCGCATGAAGATCACAAGATCACCGATCTTCTGTACCTGTGCGAGGCCCATGTGCGCTATGGTGTTTCCTATGAAGATATCTTCCGGCTGATCGAAGACAAATATATGCGGATCAAGAATGATCTGCATCTGAAGATCGATCTGGAAAAGGAATTTGAGGCGATCCGTGAACATATCCGCCACGGCATTGCGACGGATTATCTGGTTTCGCGCGGCGAGTATCTGACCGGCCGCTGCCTGGCTGAGTATCTGGATGCCCGCTTTGTGGATGCGGCGGATGTCATCTTCTTCCGCTATGACGGAACGATCGATATGGAGCGCAGCCGGCAGATGATCCTGGAAAAGTGCACCGACTGCAGCCGGGTGGTCATTCCCGGTTTCTACGGGGCTCTGCCCAATGGGGTGATCCGGGTCATGAGCCGGGGCGGCAGTGATATTACCGGCAGTGTGATTGCCAATATCATCGATGCTGACGTCTATGAGAACTGGACCGATGTCAGCGGTTTCCTGGTTGCTGATCCGCGGATAATCAAAAATCCCCTGCGCATTCCCCGCATCACGTATAATGAACTGCGGGAGATGAGCTACATGGGTGCCAATGTCCTGCACGACGATGCTGTCTTCCCGGTCCGCTCCAAGAATATCCCGATCAATATCCGGAATACCAACGAGCCGGACAATCCCGGCACGATGATCATGAATGACTGCAGCGAACAGGACCGTCTGGAGCCGCCGCATTATGTGACCGGCATTACCGGCCGCAAGGACTATACGGTTGTGACTCTGGTCAAAAGCCACAGTTCGGCGGAAGTCGGCTTTCTGCGCAGGCTGCTTTCGATATTTGAGGAATACCGGGTATCCATCGAGAGTGTTCCCTGCACGGTCGATACCTTCTCGGTCATTGTGCAGTCGGCCGCCGTGGATCACTGCATCTATGAGATCATGGCCCGGCTGAAAAAGGAATTCAGTCCGGATGATCTGCGCATTGAGGAACATATGGCTCTGGTAGCCATTGTCGGCCGCGGCATGCGCTCAGTGCCCGGCATGTCGGGACGGCTGCTGTCGGAATTCGGCCGCAATGCCGTCAACCTGAAAATCATCAACCAGAGTTCGGACGAGCTGTCCATTGTGGTCGGCGTTGACAACCGTGACTTTGAAAAGGCAATCAGATGTATTTATGACAGATTTATCGCGGAAGAAAGGAAAGCTGTATGAAAATCGGAATTTTGGGTGCGACCGGTGCTGTCGGCAGACAGATGCTGGAATGCATTGAGGAAAGAAACATCGAAGCGGATGAGATCCGTCTGCTTGCCAGTGCCCGCTCGGCCGGCAGGACAATGAAGTATAAGGATAGGGAACTGGTCATTCAGGAAGCAAATGAGAATTCGTTTGCCGGACTGGACTATGTGCTCGGTGCTGTCAGCAATGCCTTCTCCAAGCAGTTTCTGCCGTATATCAAGGCATCCGGCGCTGTCTATATCGACAACTCCAGTGCTTTCCGCCTGGATGATGATGTGCCGCTTGTCGTGCCTGAGATCAACGGTGAGGACGCTCTCAGGCATCACGGTGTCATTGCCAATCCGAACTGCTCAACCATCATTACGATGATGGCAGTCGCTCCGATTGCCCGCATTTCACCGATTACAAAGATCACCGCCACAACCTTCCAGGCTGTCAGCGGTGCCGGCATCGGCGGCCTGCAGGAACTGAATGCCCAGGTCAGTGCGATTCATGAAGGAAAAGAGGTGACGGCTTCCGTCTTCCCCCAGCAGATTGCCTTCAACTGTATTGCCGAGATCGGTTCCTACAATGAAAACGGCTATACAACAGAAGAAATGAAAATGCAGAATGAGGGCCGCAAGATCCTGCATCTGCCTGATCTGAAGGTGACCTGCACCTGTGTCAGAGTGCCGGTGTACCGTTCCCATTCCATTTCCGCTTCTGTTGTTACGGAAACAAAGGTAACGCCGGATCAGGCCCGCCAGGCCATCACTGAAGCAGAAGGCACCCGGCTTGTGGAAGATCATGTGCCTTCGCCGCTGGAAACCTCAAATCAGGACATTGTCTATGTCGGCCGTATCCGTGAGGATCTGTGCGAAGAAAACGGTCTGGCTCTGTGGTGCTGCGGTGATCAGATCCGCAAGGGTGCAGCAGCCAATGCCGTGCAAATAATGGAGTACTTACTTTCGCACTAATATGATAGAATAACTCATACAGGAGGTTGATCCTTATGTTTAAAAGAACGATCTTAAGTGCCTTTGTTGTTGCAGCCGGTGTCGGCGCAGGACTGCTGCTGAAGGTCCTGCAGGATAAGAAGGAAGAACAGAAAGACGAATACGACGACGATGAGGAGATTCATTTCATCCGCATCAATGATGACGATGAAGATACGGAAGGACCGGCAGAAACAGCCAAGGAACCTGCTGCAGAAACAGAAGTCAGTCCGGAAGTAAAGGAAATCTGCGGACTGTATCCGTATCTGACACCGGAATTTGTCGGCAGCCTGCTGGCAAAGAACGGTGAACTGAACCAGGCATATCCGGAAGATACACTGATTACCCTGACTCATGATTCTGCCTTTGAAAACGGCAGGGCAGCGGAAGACTTTGCGGAAATTATGGAAACAGCCGGCTATCAGTGCCGCACCGAAAATGAGACGGAAGTCTTTGCCGCCAAGAAGCTGTTCACCGAAGACGGTGCCATCATCAGCGATATTCTGAATGTCGCCAACCAGGCAGCCGCTCTGAAAGGCAGCTATAAAAACTACACAGTTCAGTAAGCAACAGGCCGGACCAATAATCCGGCTTTTTTCTTTTTCGTGGTCATGGCATGCATTTTGCGGTATGATTACTGGGATATCGGAGGCAGTGTATGAGTGAAGAAAACAAGAACGATGAAGCAATCAAAAACAATGTTGTTTCCAATCTGTACAAGATCATTGCTCTGGTGATCGTGGCGGCCGGTGTCATTGTCTTTACCCTGTTTTCCGGAAACCGCGGAAACAGTTCTGTCGATGGCTGCCGGGTTAATGAATACAGTCCGTTTGGCCAGGCCCAGCAGGGAATGTGGGTGGATCTGAATTCCTATGCCGAAGCCTTTGCCGTATCGAAGTTTGATATGGAATATCCGAAACAGCCGCTGGCTGAATATCCGAATGAAAACTTCCGGGCATTCTCGAAGATGTTCATGGAAGTATACTATACCGATGATGCCGGTGAAGAAGGCATCCGCTTTACCAAGGGCTATACCTGCAACGGGGCTGAGGTCTATGACTTCAAGGACATGACCTTCCGCAGCACCATGATCGAAACGGTCGGCGACATCGATGTCACTGAGCGCGGCGACGGTGAAACGGTATCTGCCGCAACCTGGTATGTCGGTGATTACAGCTACGGCATCATAGCTCTTGAACATCCGCTCAGCCGGGAAGTGATGGAGTCACTGATCGTACAGATGAAATGAAGGCGAAAGCCTTTTTTCATTTGTCTGGCACGGGAATTGATATCTGTTATAATGGTTTCGTTTTAAGGAGAAATCATGTCAATTATTGAAGTAAAAAATCTTACTTTCTCATATGATGACACCAAGACAACAATCGATGATATTTCCTTTGATATTGAAGAAGGAACATATACGACGATCGTCGGTCACAACGGATCGGGAAAATCAACCGTTGCCAAGCTGCTTGCGGGTCTTCTCGAGAGGAAAAGCGGGTCGATCGTGATTGACGGCATGGAACTGAATCTGGAAAATCTTTCGAAGATCAGAAACCGGATCGGCATCGTCTTTCAGAATCCGGACAATCAGTTTATCGGCTCGACCGTCAGGGACGACATTGCCTTCGGACTTGAAAATCACTGTGTTCCGCAGGCGGAAATGGATGACATTATTCTTGCCAATGCTGAAAAGGTCAATATGACCAGATATCTGGATCATGAGCCGACACGTCTTTCCGGCGGCCAGAAGCAGCGGGTGGCAATTGCCGGTGTGCTGGCCATGAAGCCGAAGATCCTGATCTTTGATGAAGCGACATCGATGCTGGATCCGTCCGGAAAGGATGAAATCAAGCGCGTGATCCGTGAGATTCATAAAGAAAGTTCGCTGACGATCATTTCGATCACCCATGACATTGATGAAGTAGCCGGCAGTGACCGGGTACTGGCTCTGGAAAAGGGCCGGGTGGCAATGAGCGGAACCCCGCATGAGGTGTTTTCTGATGCCGAAGAACTCCGCAAGATTCAGCTGGATGTGCCTTTCAGCATGAAGCTGCAGGAAGCACTTGCGGAAAGAGGCGTGCAGACAGGCAGACACATTACCATGGAAGGACTGGTGAAGGAATTATGCCGATCTCGTTCGAACATGTAAGCTATACCTATTCCAAGGGCACGCCGTATGAATACCATGCCCTGAAGGACATCACACTGGATATTGAAGAAGGAAAGATGACGGCTGTCATCGGTCAGACCGGTTCCGGAAAGAGTACGCTTGTGCAGCATCTGAATGCCCTGCTTCTGCCGGAAGAGGGAACGGTGCGGGTGCTTGACCGTATCATTACTGCCGATGAGAAGCCGAAGCGGCTGAAATCACTGCGCGGTGATGTCGGCCTTGTTTTCCAGTTCCCTGAATATCAGCTGTTTGAGGAAACAGTTCTGAAGGATGTCGCCTTCGGTCCGAAGAATTTCGGCATCAGTGAAGAAGAAGCGAAAAAACGGGCAAAGATGGCGCTGAAGCTGGTCGGCCTGGGAGAAGAACACTACGAAAGAAGTCCGCTGGAACTGAGCGGCGGCCAGAAGCGGCGTGTTGCCATTGCCGGCATTCTGGCCATGGATCCGAAGGTGCTGGTTCTTGATGAGCCGACAGCCGGACTGGATCCGAAGGGAACAGAATCGATGATGAAGCTGTTCCGGGAACTCAATCAGAGCTACGGGAAGACGATTCTGATCGTCACCCATGATATGGAACAGGTGTTCCGCTGCTGTGACCGGGTCATTGTCATGGAAGACGGCAAAGTCCGCGTTCATACCGACACCGATACCTTCTTCCGCGATCCGGCTGCCTGCCGGGAAATGAAGATCCTGCCGCCGGCACTGATCCGCATGAAGGAAATGCTGAAGGAAAACGGCTTTGAGGTTCCTGATGAGATCCTGAGCACTGATGCTCTGGCCGACTGTATTGCAAGGCAGGTGAAGAAACATGGGTAATATTACACTGGGAAGATATATTCCCCTGGATTCACCGGTCCATAAGATGGATCCCCGGGCCAAGATCATGGCCATGCTGCTGGTGCTGATCGCCATCTTTTTCCCGGCCGGATGGATCGGCTATGCCATCATCTTTGCGGCTGCCGCGATGACGATCATCATTGCCAGACTGTCGTTTACATTTATCTGGAAAGCCATGAAGCCGATGCTGTTCATGCTGGTTTTCCTGTTTGCTGTCAATGCCTTTCTGCTGAAGACAGGTGATCCGCTGTTTACCGTCGGATCCTTCACGCTCTACAGTGATGCTGTCTTTCAGACGCTGTATATTGCCGTCAGGCTGCTTCTGATGGTCATGATCACCACCTGCCTGACCGCTACGACCAAGCCGCTGGACATGACCCTCGGCATTGAGGATCTGCTGAAGCCGTTTCAGAAGATTCATGTGCCGGCCCATGAAATTGCCATGCTGATCAGTATTGCCCTGCGCTTTATTCCCGACCTGATCGATGAGACCGAACGGATCATCAAGGCCCAGGAATCACGCGGCGTTGATCTGCAGGAAGGCAAGATCATGGAACGGATCATGGCAATTCTTTCACTGATCGTTCCGCTGTTTGTATCAGCCTTTCAGAGGGCGGAGGATCTGGCCAACGCCATGGAAGCCCGCGGCTATGCCCCGGGAGAGAAAAGAACCCGCTACAAAGTTCTGAAGATGGAAGGAAGAGACTATATTCTGCTTGCCGGTGCCGTACTGCTGCTGGCAGGCATGGTATGGCTGGCCTGGTTTAGATAAATGAGAAGATTCCGATGCACAGTCAGCTATAAGGGCAGAAACTATGACGGCTGGCAGTCCCAGCGCAGCGGCCGCTCCGTCCAGGAGACGATCGAAGCGGCCATTGCCCGCATTGCCGGGACAAGAACCGTCATTACGGCTGCCGGAAGAACCGATGCCGGTGTGAATGCACACGGGCAGGTTTTTCATTTTGACAGTGACATGAATCTGAGTGCCTACAAGTGGAAAGGGGCAATCAACGGCTTCCTGCCGGAGGATATCCATATCATGGATGTGCAGGAGACGGATGAACGCTTTCATGCCCGCTACTGCGTGCGCATGAAGCAGTATGATTACCGGATCCAGCTGAATCATTATGATGTGCTGACTGCCGATTATGCCTGGCAGTGTCCGTATCAGCTGGATATTGAAAAGATGAAGGAAGCTTCCCGCTGTTTTGTCGGAACCCATGACTTTACATCCTTCAATTCCAGCAGTCTCAGTGAGTATCCCGACCAGGTGCGGACTGTCAGGGACATTGTTTTTGAACAGGACGGCGACCTGCTGAAAATATCCTTTATCGGCAAGGGCTTTCTGCGCTATATGGTGAGAATGATGACAGCCCAGCTGATCGATGCCGGAAGAGGAAAGACCGGACCGGAAGATATCCGGCGGATGATGGAAGAAAGATCCAAGCGGGCATCCGGCCGCAATGCCGAACCGCAGGGTCTGACGCTGGAACATATTGATTACTTTGAAATCTGCGCCCTGAATGAAGAAGGGATGGTCAGAGAATATCTGGACGGTGATCCTCTGCCGCAGGGAAGGGAACTGAGCGGACTTGAGGAGGCAGTCAGGAATGAAAGACTGCCCCGCACCTATGCCTTCAGCACCCGTCATTCCCAGACCATTCTCGGATATTTTGAGGTCACTGACCGGCAGCACGCACGGTTCTGCCTGTATGACAATGACAGCCTCCGGCCGGCCGAAAGCCTGCTGGATCAGCTGTATGAGTGGGCTGCGAAAAAGGGCTTTGCGGAATCTTTTGAAATATCTATGGAAATCTGTCAGGAATGATCAAAAAGCGTTTGACTTACCTGGGGGATTCTACTAAAATAATTGAGTCCAACATTTTTATAATGTAGCCCCGGAAACTACATTAGGAGGATGAAAAAAGATGCGTCAGACAACGATGTTAAAGCCAAGCGAAGTCGAACGTACATGGTATGTCGTAGATGCGGCAGACTGCACACTCGGCCGTCTTGCAACAAAAGTCGCAACCGTATTAAGAGGCAAGCATAAGCCGACTTATACACCGCACGTAGACTGCGGAGATTACGTAATCGTCGTGAATGCCGACAAGGTAAGAATCACCGGCGACCAGGATTTCAAGAAGTTCTATTACAGCCACTCCATGTTTCCTGGCGGACTGCGTACAAGAAGCACAAAAGTCATGCGTGAGAAGTATACTGTCGAATGGGTTGAAAAAGCCATCAAGGGTATGCTGCCGCACAACAAATTAGGCGATGTTCAGCGCAAGCATGTCTTCGTCTACACGGGACCTGATCACCCGCATGCAGCTCAGAAACCAGTTGAGCTGAAGGTTAAGTAAGGAGGAGACGAGGATATGGCAACGAAGAAGAAGTCAGCAGTAACCTATATCGGAACTGGACGTCGTAAGCAGTCTGTAGCCCGTGTCTTCATGACTCCGGGTACAGG
The DNA here is from genome assembly GCA_045543875.1 of Bulleidia sp. Lineage (GTDB taxonomy): Bacteria > Bacillota_I > Bacilli_A > Erysipelotrichales > Erysipelotrichaceae > Bulleidia. The sequence goes on along the minus strand of JAZPXY010000052.1, from coordinate 14,135 downwards.
AATGATCACAGTCAACGGTCGTACACTGGAAGAATACCTGCCGCAGGCAACACTGCGCATGGTAGTCAACTCTCCGCTCGTACTGACAGAGACAAAGGAACAGTTTGATATCAAGATCAACGTAGCAGGCGGCGGCTATACAGGCCAGGCCGGTGCTATGCGTCATGGTATCGCACGTGCCCTTCTGGAAGCTTCTGAAGATTACAGACCGGCACTGAAGAAGGCTGGATTCCTGACACGTGATTCCCGCGAAAAGGAAAGAAAGAAGTACGGTTTGAAGGGTGCCCGTCGTGCACCGCAGTACTCCAAGCGTTAATCGCTTCAGTACTGAGACTGAAAACGCATTTGAAAAATCTCATCGCTATGATGGGATTTTTTCATTTTCTGTCTATATAGCATCTGAAGGAGGTATCTCAGATGCTGGTTTCCCAGGAAAAATACGGAATCTTCGGCTATGATGCCGAAAAAGAAAAAAAGGTGCAGAAGGATGAGAAAAGAGAAAAGGTTCTGCTCGCTGCCGCATTGTCGTTTTTTGTCATGGCAGTCAGTGTCTTCTTTCTGCAGGCATGGATCGGAGTCTCGGAAAGACCGCTGCTGCAGCTGCCGGAAGAGACAGTCACACTGAAAAAGGGCGAACCGTTCGAGGCCGGCCGCTATGTCATGGCCGCCGGCGGGAAGGGGACGCTGATCCTGCCCGACAGCATTGACACATCTGTCTGCGGCCGCAAGGCAGCCGTCTACCGGGTTCAGTACGGCCGGCGGGAAGTGATCCGTACTCTGCTTGTCGATGTCAAAGAAAAATAAGACGGTTTCCCGTCTTATCTGTTCTTTTCTTCAAATTCTTTCATGAAGCTGACCAGTGCCCTGACGCCTTCAACCGGCATGGCATTGTAGATGCTTGCCCGCATGCCGCCGACACTGCGGTGGCCCTTCAGGCTGACAAGGCCTCGGGCTTCAGCTTCCTTTACGAAACGCTCATCCAGATCGGCATCGCCGCTCACAAAGGTGACATTCATCAGTGAGCGGTCTTTTTTTGCGGCAGCCGGAACAAACAGGGAAGAATGGTCGAGATAATCGTACAGAAGATTTGCCTTCTCCTGGTTGATCTTTTTCATTTCTTCGAGTCCGCCCTGCTGCTTCAGCCAGCGGAATACCTTGCCGCAGATATAGATGCTGTAGACCGGCGGCGTGTTGTAGAGGGATCCGCTGTCGGCATAGGTCTTGTATCTGAGCATGGTCGGGGTGCCGGGCCATACATCTTCACGGATCAGATCTTCGCGGATGATCACGATGGCCATGCCGGCCGGTCCGACATTTTTCTGCACGCCGCCCCAGAGCAGTCCGAATTTTGAAACATCCAGCGGTTCGCTGAGGAAGCAGGAGGAGATGTCGGCAACAAGCGGGATATCGCCGGTATCCGGCAGTTCATGCCAGGCGGTGCCGTAGATCGTATTGTTGAGGCACAGGTAGACATAGTCGGCATCGGGCCGGAAGGAAACGCTCTTAAGGTCGGGAAGGGCGGAGAAGCCGCTGTCTTCGCCGCTGGCTGCGATTCTCACATCACCGTACATGGCCGCTTCCCTGGCGGCTTTTTTCGACCACAGGCCGCTGACGAGATAATCGGCCTTTCCGTTTTTCATCAGGTTCATCGGAACCATCGCAAACTGCATATGGCCGCCGCCCTGCACAAACAGGACGCGGTAATTGTCAGGGATATGCATGAGATCCCGCAGATCCTGTTCGGCTTCGTCGATGATGTTCTGGAACAGTGCCGTGCGGTGGCTGATTTCCATTACCGACATGCCGGATTTTTCATAATTCATCATTTCTTCTGCCGCTTCCTTCAGTACATCCTCGGGAAGCACTGCCGGACCGGCGGAAAAGTTATACACTCTGTTCATGTCCGTACCTCATTCTGCTGTTCTGAGACCGTAGGAAGGTCCTTTTGGGCGTGCTGCCCGGGCAATGGCGCGGGCCATGGCTTCGGCTGCCAGGATGCCGACGGTGTTGATGTCAGCCGGTACCTGACCGCTGGACATGGCGTAGATGGAATCACCGTCAAACATGGTATGCACGGGGCGGATGGCTCGGGCGAATCCGTCATGGGCCATGCCGGCCACCTTTGTCAGTGCCGTCTTGTTCAGAGCGGCATTGGTGACAATGGCACCGATCGTCGTGTTGCGGCGGAACAGGTTGACCGCCTGCATGGTTTCGGCAAGAGCCTGAACGGCATCGATGAATTCACCGCTTTTGGGATCATAGATGCCGGCAATCTTTTTTCCTTCCGGATCATAGACATCACCGACAGCGTTGACGGCCACAATGGCTCCGACCTTCAGGTCTCCCATCTGCAGGGCATATGTGCCAAGACCCGATTTCATGGCATGATCCATGCCCAGGGGCTTGCCGATGGAAGCGCCGCAGCCGGCACCGTAGGAGCCTTCGCGGAAGATGCCTTTTTCGGCATTCAGGCAGGCCTGGTAGCCAAGCGCACTGTCGGGCCTGACCTTGCTGTCATGCAGCGCCAGATCAAACAGGCAGGAGGCACAGACAATCGGGACAACGCCGCTGTCGGTCGGAAAGCCGATATTTCTTTCTTCCAGATATTTCATGACGCCGTCGGCAGCACTCAGGCCAAAGGCACTGCCGCCGCTCAGCAGCACGGCATTGACGCTGCTGTTGTCAGCCAGCGGATTCAGCAGGCCTGACTCTCTTGAAGCCGGGGCACCGCCGCGGATATCAATGCCGGTAACGGCACCGGGATCAGCCAGGATCACCGTGCATCCGGTAGCACTTTCTTCATATTCCGCATTTCCGAAACAGAAACCTTCAATCTCAGTAATCTTGATTTCTTCCATGAATACTACACCTTTCTGAACATATTAATCTTATTACAAAAAGGGAGACATATCCGAAGATTTCTTCAGAAGACAGTACGTGAACAGCTTCCGGAACGTGCTATCATGAAGCTGCAGGCCGTGTTTCAGGCAGGAGGAAGTCATCATGAAAACAGACTGGTACAAGAATGCGGTGGTTTATCAGGTCTACCCGTTCAGCTTTATGGATTCTGACAACGACGGATGGGGTGATATCGAAGGCATCATTTCCAGACTGGACTATATCCGTGATCTGGGAGCGACGGCCATCTGGTTTTCGCCGCTGTATCGGTCGCCTGACCATGACTACGGATACGATATCAGCGACTACCGGGCAATTGATGAAAAGTTCGGAACCATGGCTGATTTTGAACGGCTGCTGGAAGAATGCCACAGGCGTGATCTGAAAGTCATCATGGATATGGTCATCAACCATACTTCCACCGAGCATCCCTGGTTCCGGGATGCCGTTTCCTCACCGGATTCCCCTTACCGGGACTGGTATATCATCCGCAAGGGAAAGAAAAAGGGCAGTCAGCTCCTGCCGCCCAGCAACTGGGAGTCGACCTTTACCGGTTCCGCCTGGGAGAGAATCGGCAGCAGTGATGAATTCTACCTGCATCTGTTCTGCCGTGAACAGGCAGACCTGAACTGGGAAAATCCGGCAGTGCGGGAAGAAATCATTGATATTCTGAATTTCTGGCTGGCCAAAGGCGTGGACGGCTTCCGTTTTGATGTCTTCAACATGTTCTCCAAAGTCTTCCCGATCCGCGACGATGATCAGAAGGATACATTCCAGAAGGGTGCCCAGTACTATGTCGACGGACCGCGCATGCATGAGTTCCTCAGAGAACTGAACGAGAAGGCGCTGTCGCTTTATGACAGCTACACGGTCGGTGAATCCTTTCATCCTTCGGAAAAGGATGCCCATGCCTATGTGAAGGCGGAAAACCGGGAACTGGATACGATCTTCAATTTTGCCCATCTCGATGCCGACAATATCGCCGGCAAGAAATTCTTCCGCAAGCCGTTTGATCTGAGACAGTTCAAGAAGGGGCTTCTGGATCCGCAGGTATCGTATTACCGGGACGGCTGGAATACACTGGTTCTGGAAAATCATGACAATCCCCGCAGTGTCAGCCGCTTCGGCATTGATGACAGAAAATACCGCTATGAAGCTGCAGCCATGCTGGCGACGGTAACCTATATGGGATTCGGCACCCCGTTCATTTATATGGGACAGGAAGCCGGTCTGACCAATACCGACTTCCGGAGCATGGATGAACTGAAGGATCCGGTCAGCCACTTTGTATATGATCTGATGAAGAACTACGGACTTCCTGCCGGACTTGCCTTCAGCTTCATCAAATACGGTGCCAGAGATCATGCCAGAGTGCCGATGCAGTGGGATGACAGTGTCAACGGCGGCTTCAACAAAGGCCATGCGCCGTGGCAGTGCATCAATCCCCGGTACCGGGAAATCAATGTAAAGAAGGATCTGGAAAGTGAACATTCCGTCTTCCGCTATTATCAGAAGCTGCTGCAGATCAAAAAGAACAATGAGACAGCGATTTACGGTGAAACCCAGGAATATGATCATGAAAACCGCCGGATCATCTGCTACAGCCGGACCTGGAAGCGGAAGAAGCTGTTTGTGATCGGCAATTTCAGCCGCCGCCGGACAGAATACAGACTGCCGGAACTGCTGGATGCATCGGAACTTCTCATCAGCAATTATGACAAGGTGGAAATCAGCGGCCTGAAGATGACACTTGAGCCGTATCAGGCAGCCGTATTCGAAAAGAAATAATGAAAAGCGGTCCGGATCATCCGGTCCGCTTCATTTCATGTCTGAATCAGTCCTTAAAGTCTTTATAGATAAAAAAAGAGAGATCTTGCAATCTGTTTTCTTTCAAGTGGAGCTTAGCGGGATCGAACCGCTGACCCCCTGCTTGCAAAGCAGGTGCTCTCCCAGCTGAGCTAAAACCCCATATATTTCAATTCAGCGAAATGGTGGGCCTGAATGGACTTGAACCAACGACCTCACCCTTATCAGGGGTGCGCTCTAACCACCTGAGCTACAGGCCCATCCGCTGAATGCTTATCTATAATAACCCTGTGATAATTGAAAGTCAACAACTATTTTATAAACTTTTTCATGTTTTGAATATTGCATGATTTGCGCTGGCTGTAAGGCTATGGTAAAGTATGCAGGGTAACTGCGGAGGTGTCAAATGGAAGGTTTTATTGCCTGGTGGGCAGCGCATGTTAATCTGTCACCGAGACTGTCGGTATTTCTTATCAGCATGATTCCGCTGATTGAGGAAAGAGGCGGACTGATTCTGGCCAGAATGCTGGGAATGCCGATGTGGGAAGCTGTATTCTGGTGCGTGCTCGGCAATATTGTGCCGATTCCGTTTATCCTCTGGGGCATCAAGAGTGTCATTCACTGGATGTCGGAACATCATCTGTCGAAGGTTGCTGAATGGCTGACAGCCAAGGCGGAAAAAAACAAGCCGAAGATCGACCGCTACGGATTCTTCGGACTGATGCTGTTTGTCGGCATTCCGCTGCCGGGCACCGGCGCCTGGACAGGAAGCCTTGTGGCAGCACTGTTTGACATGGATCTGAAGAAGGCATCGATTTCCATTCTGCTGGGAATCTTCCTGGCGGCGGTGATCATGACATTCGTATCCTATGGCCTGATCGGCTCAGTGATTTCCTAGGAAATCACTTTTTCTTTGTGCATGTCTCAGTAGATTATGCTTAAATGGAATTGATGAAATATACAGCACTGATCGTTGCCGCCGGCAGCGGCACAAGAATGAAGCTTGGATACAATAAGGTCTATGCAAAGATGCGGGACGGCAGAACGATCCTGAATCATACGCTGGATGTTTTCAGAGCTGACAAAGACTGCGTGCAGATCGTTGTCGTCACTGAGGCACGGACCTTCTTTGAAAATCTGGAAGGGAACTGGCCGGGCATGATTACCGTTGCCAAAGGCGGAAAGACCCGCCAGGAGAGTGTGAAGAACGGCCTGCAGGCAGTGCTTGCCGATTATGTCATGGTGCATGACGGAGCCCGTCCCTACCTGGATGAAAAGAGCCTGAAGCGGATCAAGAAGGCGCTGAAGGAAGATGACGCCGTACTGCTTTCCGTGCCCTGCAAGGATACAATCAAGAAGATCGATGCCGACGGCTATATCGAGACAACCTATGACCGCAGCACCCTGTGTGCCGCCCAGACGCCGCAGGCATTCCGGACTGAGCTGCTGCGGGAATGCATGGCCCGGGCAGATGCGGCCGGCTTTACCGGCACTGATGACTGCTCACTGGTGGAAGCTTTCTCTGATGTGAGGGTAAAGACAGTGGAAGGCAGCTATGCCAATATCAAGATCACGACCCCGGAGGACATGTGAGTCATGCTGAAAATGTACGGAAGCGGACTGTGTCCGGACTGCATTGCCTGCCGGGCAAACTTTGACAGGTATGACATTGCCTATGAATATATCGATATCAATGCCGCCCTGGCAGATCTGAAGACCTTTCTGCGGATGCGGGACAATGATCCGGTGTTTGAGCCCTGCCGCCGAGAGGGCTATATCGGCATACCGGCTCTGGTCAGAGAAGACGGCTCCGTCTTTCTGAACTGGGAAAAGTATCTCGAAGAAAAAGGATTAGCAGTTCTCGATCTTTCCGCCGCATCGTGCCGGCTGGACGGCAAGGGATGCTGAAGCACTTCGGTGCTTTTTTTCTTTTGAAGACAGTATCATGAAACTGAAAACGGAGGATACGTATGGAATTCATTACACTGGCAAAAGAACGCTATTCCTGCCGCCGGCTGAGCAGCCGGAAAGTGGACGGGGAACTGGTCGGCAGAATCATTGACGCCGGACTGAGTGCGCCGACAGCCTGCAATTATCAGCCGTTCCGCATCTGGGTCATGGAGTCGGAAGAAGCACTGGCCGGAATCAGAAGCTGCACCAGACAGCAGTTCGCGGCTGCGGCTCCGGTGGTCTTTGTCGTCGGGGCCTGCCCTGAGGAAGGCTGGGTGCGTGAATATGACGGAAAGAACTTTGCGGAAGTGGATGCAGCGATTGCCGCAACCCATATGATGCTGGAAGTGCAGGATCTCGGACTCGGCACAACCTGGATCGGACATTTCGATGTCAATGCCGCATATGAGCAGTTTCCGCAGATGAAAGGCTTTGAACTGATTGCCATGTTTGCGGTCGGCTGGCCGGCAGAGGATGCCGCTCCGTCCGCATCGCATGAAAAATCAAGAGGCATGGAACTGGTCAGCAGACTCTGAACAAAAAAAGGACTTCAATTATGAAGTCCTTTTCAGTATTATTCGCTGACGCGTTCGTAGAAGGCCGGCACATATTCCCAGTAGCGCCATACTTCACTCGGCGCATTCCAGATCATATAGCCGTCGTTGAGGCCGTTGGCATACAGGCCTTCAATCTGTTCGTTGATCTTGTTGACATCGTAGGCGACCTGCGGTTCCTTCCAGGTTGTATCGAAGCCCTGCAGCCAGGTTCTGACCTTGGCCGGATTCGGTGTCTCGGCCTGACGCTGGACAACGTAGGAGCCCCAGTAGTAGAGAAGATCATACGGGACTTCCCATACCGCCTGCTCAATGCCGTAGTCGTGAATGGCAAAGTGATCAGGATAAGGCATGGCGCACATGACATCGGCAATGTTGGACATCATCGGCCAGTACTGGCCGTAGGCTGTGACATAGTCATTGGAAGTTTCGCCGAATACGTCGCATGACATATAGACGCCTCTTTCATGCAGTTCATCACGGGCATACAGCATATAGCGGTTGACTGCCTGGGCCATGGATTCACCGTAGGAATTGCGGAAATCGATATTGCCCAGTTCCTGATCGATCATATCCGGGAAGCGGATGTAGTCAAAGTTGATTTCATTGAAGCCCATTTCTTCGGCGGCTTCGATGGCAAGCCGGATATTGTATTCCCAGACGGAACGCTGATAGGGTGAGGGCCAGTAGGCACTGGCCAGCATATACGGAGAACCGGTGGACATGTCCAGCAGACAGTTTTCCGGATGATCTGCCGCATAGAGGTCATCCTTGAAGGTGACAATGCGGCCGATGACATAGATTCCCTTGTCCTTGCATTTCTGAACAGCAGCCTTGTAGGAATCAAAGGAATTGAAGGCGGCGCTGTAGGAAGAAGGACTGTATTCCTTAATGACTTCCGACTGATAGGCGGGGCCGTCACTTTCCTTGATGTCAATGATGAAGGCATTGATGCCGCTGCTGTCGGCAATTGCAATATATTCATCGATTGTATCGATGCAGGTTTTGTTGAGATACAGGGTACGCACTTCCCGGGGCATTGGGTTTTCCGGGAAGTTTCCTTTTTCGAGCATCGGATAATCAAGCGTATAGGCATTGCCGCCGCCGTAGATATCTTCTCTGCCGATATGGACATCGCTTACCGTATTCGGAATTTCTTCCGCTGTTCTGACCAGGTATTCACTGCGGATATAGCCGTGCTGGTCACCGATATTCACAAGATAGCGGTCAACCGTTCCGTCAGCCAGCAGATTGGCAAAGCCGCTGATCTGAACTTCCGAACCTTTTCCGGCATAGCCGGCAATGGCCGGACCGGACGGATCAGTGTAAATGACGGAAGGCAGGGTAAGAAAACCGGATGTTTCCTTGATTGAATCCTGATAGTCACGGCACAGCTGATCATCCGTCATCAGGTATTCCTGATCGTTGACATAGATGATGCGGTATTCCTTGCCGGTTTCATCCTGTTCGTTTTCCTTGACGACCAGCGGCACGACACGGGCCTGTACCTGGGTCCCGCGCACCAGGGTCAGGGTTTCATTCTCTTCGCTGTCGCGCAGCACTGCGTCTTCGGTCAGATTTTCTGAAGATACATACAGCATCTCACGCTTCTTTTCTGCTTCAATGCGGGCCTGTTCTTCCTTCCATGCCTGCCAGGCTTTGAATCCGAAGAAACCGCCGGCTGCCAGAACAACCAGGATGACCGGCATAATGACGCCCCATCTGATTCTTCTCTTCCTCTTTCTCTTTGCCATAATGATCTTTCGGCTGCCGCGGCATGAATGCCGCAGAACCGTCCTTTCCCCATATAAAATACAGATTCATTTTACTGTATTCAGGGACAGAAGAAAAGAACGGCATTATCGGCTTTTACCGGCACTGAAGGTGCTGCGCTATATATGCATGCATGCAGTAACAAAGGCAGTGTGCCATCATTGCGGCAGGATGATGAATGCATGTAGAATGTTGGTATGTCTGAAAAGGAAAAAGCCACACTCTGGACAAGAGATTTCACGATCATTACTGCCGGCAGTGCCGTATCCATGTTCGGAAACGCAATGTCGGGCTTTGCGATGAGCCTGATGGTTCTGGACTATACCGAATCAACGCTTCTGTATGCTGTCTATCTGGCTGTGTTCACCATTCCCCAGATCATTGTGCCGATCATTTCCGGTGCCTTTCTGGACCGCTTTTCCCGGCGCCGGACGATTTACTGCCTGGACTTTCTTTCCAGTATTCTCTATCTTGCGGCTTCCTTTATCCTGGCCGGAGGCTGGTTCAGCTTTCCCGTCTTTGCGCTTTATGTATTCCTGATCGGCTGTATCCAGAGCATCTATATGGTGGCCTATTCCAGCTTTTATCCGCTTCTGATCACAAAAGGCAACTACAGCCGTGCCTATTCGGTTTCCTCAGTGCTGGAAACGATATCGGCGATCATGGTGCCGGCCGCAACCTTCATCTACAAGCAGGTGGGCATTTCGCCGCTGCTGGCGGTGAATGCCGTCTGTTTTTTCCTGGCTGCCGTCATGGAGACAAGAATCGCCGACGGCTATGAGACGTATATTGAAAGCAGGAAAGAAACGGAGGACCGTTCCCATAAGGGAAAGATGATGCTGAAGGATATCCGGGAAGGAATCGAATATCTGAAAAACAGCAAAGGCCTTACCGCAATCGTCATGTATTTTACCGTCAGTGCCATGGTCTATGGGGCAACAAATGTCCTGACCCTGCCGTGGTTTCGGGCGAATTACACTGACGGCGAGTATATCTACATGATCGTTGCCGGCATGGGCATGATCGGCCGGGCTGTCGGCGGCGCCCTGCATTACCGGCTGAAGATCCCGGCCCATCAGAAATTCCGGATTGCCTTTTTTGTCTATATTGCCACGGCTGTCCTGGAAGGAATCTATCTGTATCTTTCCCTGCCGCTGGGTGCGCTGCTCTGCTTCCTTTCCGGCATTCTCGGCGTGACCAGCTATACGATCCGTGTCTCTGCCACCCAGGCTTATGTGCCGGATGAAAAGAAGGGAAGATTCAACGGTGCCTTCAATATGCTGAATACATGCGGCAGCCTGATCGGAGAACTGACGGCCGGATGGCTGGCGCTGCAGCTGTCTCCCCGGCCTGTCATCTCGGGATTCATGGCCTTCTGTATGCTGGCCGCATTTGTCTTCATCGGCAGAAACCGGAAGGAAGTCGCTGCAATTTACAATGTTGAGCAGTAAAGATGCTATGATGATTTTGGAAATACATGAGAGAGGAGCAGTCTGTGGAAGAAAACAGAATCATTGATGATAATGTGATGATGCAGGCCGCCGGCGGCACCAGCTTTGAAAATCCGGATGAATACAGATACACAGCCCTGCAGACAATCAAGACCAAGGGATACTGTCCCTGCTGCGGCGCCGGCCTGTTCCGGGTAAACATGAGAAGTGACGGAAGTCTTGAAGAAGAATTCGCGAAGCGGCATCTCATGATCTGCACGCCGTATCTGAAGCACTACGCGGAACTGGGCGGGACCGAATACTGAGGCGGATACCATTCCTGAGGAAATGAAGACCTTTTCACCAATATGACAGTGAGGAGGTCTTTTATTATGCAGTGTCCGCGATGTCTGAATACTGACAGAGATTATTTTTACCGGGGCAGCCGGGGCTGGTACTGCCGCCGCTGCATTCCTTTCGGAAGAGCAATGCTGGAAGAAGACCAGGAGCCGGTCACGCTTTCAGCGATACAGAAGGGCAGTGAAGAATATACCCTGCGCTATCCGCTGACTCCAGCCCAGAAAGCTGTATCCCGGCAGTGTGCCGAACTGATCAAAGAAAAAGATGTGCTGCTGCACTGTGTCTGCGGTGCCGGCAAGACTGAACTTGTGACGGAAAGCATTGCCCTGATGCTGAAGGAGGGAAAGAAGGTCTGCTTTGCGATTCCCCGCCGCCAGGTGGTTCTGGAGCTGCAGGAGCGTCTGGCCGGATACTTTCCGCAGGCAGAGGTGACGGCGGTATGCGGCGGCCATACCGAGAAAACGGACGGCGATCTGATCGTGGCAACGACGCATCAGCTCTACCGTTATTACCGGGCCTTTGATCTGCTGATTCTTGATGCGTATGGAATAATAGGACTAAATTCAAAAGACTCGGCAGATAAAGGTTTTTTGAAGCTTACGGGTTTGTCTGGTACAACATCGACAAGCATCTGATCTCGATCCGCAAGCCTTGGAGCAGTGAAGCCAGGCAGAAGGCAAAGGACAGGATGCTGTCAAGCGGAGTAACTCCTCCTAAGAGGAATTCGTAAGGCAGAAAACTGCTGTATGCGAGATAAAACAGAAGTTCGGGGATGGTTTATTCATAGCTGTCCCCGGTTTTGTTTTTAAGGGAATCATTTCCCGGAAAGGAATAGGTAATGAGTGAAAACAAACAGTTAGACAGGGTCAAAGAGATTACCGACCAGCTGGAAGCCGGAATACACGATCTCTTTGAATCCGAAAGATATCAGCAGTGGCTCACCACCATGTCAAGGTTCCATAACTATTCATTGAACAATACGATGCTGATCGCCATGCAGAAACCGGAAGCGACTCTCGTTGCCGGATATACCGCATGGCAGAAACAGTTCGGCAGACAGGTGCAGAAAGGTGAAAAAGGAATCAAGATCCTGGCTCCTGCTCCCTACAAGGAAATGGTGGAGATGGACAAGATTGATCCGGATACAAGACTGCCTGTCCTGGATGAAAACGGCGATCCCGTTAAAGAGGAGCAGGAAGTTACAAGACCGGCCTACAAAGTAGTCAGTGTATTTGATGTCTCTCAGACAGACGGCAAGGAACTGCCGACCATCGGTGTCAATGAACTGACCGGAGATGTTGAGAGATATGAGCAGTTCTTTGAGGCTCTGAAGCTTTCCTGCCCCGTTCCGATGGAGTTTGAAAACATCCAGGGCGGAGCAAAGGGGTATTATCACCAGACAGACAAAAGGATCGCCATCCAGGAAGGAATGAGCCAGTTGCAGACAGTCAAGACTGCCATTCATGAGATGGCGCATCAGAAACTGCATTCTATGGAAAACGACCTTACTAAGAACAGCAAGGAAGTTGAGGCAGAGTCTGTCGCCTACACGGTATGTCAGCACTTCGGGATAGACACCTCTGATTACAGCTTCGGATATATTGCAGGATGGAGCGAAGGCAAGGAAACACCGGAACTCAAGGCTTCTCTGCAGACGATCCGCAATGCCGCAAAAGAAATGATCAATGATATCGAAGGCCATCTGATGGAACTTACAAAAGAGAATGATATCGAAAAGGATGCTGAAGATCTGGCGGTTAAGCTCGACAGATTTGCCTACGATTATGACTATTACGGCTATCAGGATGCTGTCGATGACCCGGAAGAATCCGTACTTCAGACAAAGCATGATCTGCTTTCCAATGAAAATATCGACGGGATCAGAGAATATCTGCAGGAGATCATCAGCGAGGATGATACGGAGTATGTTCAGAAAGCCGAAGCACTTCTAGACGAGATCAATTCTTTCGCTGAAAAATATCATGGTCAGAAGATCAGTGAGCCGGCTAAAGAAGAGCCGGAAGCAAAGATCCGCTTCTATGTGGCCGAATGCATGGAGTTTACCAATTACGGACAGTATTATGAGACAAACGATCTGAAAGAGGCCTATGAGCTCTATCAGAAGATCCCTGCTGAAAGGCTGCATGCAATCAAGGGCATAGGTTTCATCCTGGAAGACGGGAGCAATTACTCCGGTGCCGAATGGCCGATTCTGGAAGGCGGCAGGCTGGCAAGAGATCAGCTTGAATACGTGGAGCATTACAAGAACTCTCCGCTTGTCCAGCAGGCCTTTCAGGAGATGGAGAAGATCCTGGGCATCGAAGAAGTAAGATCCGAAGAAGGGACATACCTGTTTGACGGCGATAAATATCTCGATATGCATCTGACGGATACCGGTGCATGGGACTACACCCTATATGACAAGGGTTTCCGTGAGATCGACGGCGGACAACTCGGAGAAAACGGAAACATCAGTCTCGACGATGCCAAATTTCAGATCCTCGGGATGCACGGCTACAAGGATGTATTCGTAATGGATACGGACAAAGAAAAGTTTGAGGAAAATCAGGCAGATATCTCCGGCAAAACGTACCTGTCGGACAACCAGAAGGACTATATCGGAGATGTGATCCTTCAGGGATTCGATCCGAAGGAATACTGGGTAAACGGAAGCACGATCGATCTGACAGGAAGGTACTTCTCGGATGATGAGCTGTCTGATATCAAATATCAGGTTAAGGTGGATGCCATCCCGAAGACTCTGTATTCCCCCGAACAATGGAAGGTCATTGAAAAAGGGATCAGCGAGAAGCTTGACGTCAGTATGTATGCATATCCGTCAATGACAGCAGATCAGATGGAGATGACAAGACGTGCCCTGATAGCAGAAGACAAGGGATATATCTCCCGTGAGGATCTGTCAGTGATTTCCGATGGTTCGCATTCTGCCGAAGAAATGAAGCAGATGCTGAAAGAAGCGATGCATACGGATGTTAAGGTCGCTCAGCCGGTTCAGCAGGAAAACGGGATGTACCGATACTACTCTACACAAAGACCTGTTGCACCAGGTACTTTTCCGAAAGAGAACGGAAACCCTGTTGATATCAAAAACTATGATGAAAGGATCGACATTCCAGCTGAGGGGCTCAAGGCATGGGGATATGTTGAGTACGAAAAACCGTTGACGGAGAAACAGGCTTCAGACTATGAACTTAAACCTGCCGTAAAGGTTGAAACAAGGGAGAAATCTGCCGAAAACAGCAGCCATGACCGCAGGAGCGTATTGGCGGACCTTAATGCAAAGAAGGCGCTTGTATCAGGCAGTAAAGTCCCAAAGGAAATGAAGAATAAGAGCAAGGAGGAA
>JAZPXY010000051.1:0-10064 GCA_045543875.1 Bulleidia sp. | reverse complement strand
AGGATCAGATTAAGCTGTTCATCAGTAATCTGTTCATCTCTGTATTTCCGGATCATCCTTCGATTCCGGATTGTGTCGTTCAGTGCCATAATTTACCTCCCATGCGCTGATAAGCGATATATGTCAATACAGAATCAATTCCGTATTTGATGAGATTGAACGGGATTAATGACAGTACAAGCATTCCCAATGTGTTATGCACCAAAGGATTGAACTGCATGAATACTTTCAGGATATCCTCCGCACTCATTCCGAAGAGTTTTGTATACATCGGGAACGTGATGAAGTAGTTGGCAAATACCGCACAGACCGAACAGATTGCTGCTGCCCCGGCAAGAGCCGCAATGACTGTTTTTCTGTCTTTTCTGTTTCTGAGAATCAGTCCCATCGGAACCAGGTACAGGAAACTGATCAGAATATTGACGATTTCACCGATGAACATCGTGGATGTCCCGGCAAACAGAAACTTAAGCACCACCTTGAGCACGGCGGTAATCATGCCGTACTTCAGCCCGAGGACAAGCCCTGCCAGAATCACCGGTACTTCCGAGAGATCCATTTTGATAAACGCCGGCATAAACGGTACGGAAATTTCAAAGCTCATCAGCACTGCGGCGATTGCGCCGAGCAGTGCGCACAGTATCATCTTCCGGGTTTCAGAAGAGGCGGTATGTTCTTTCCGGATTTCAGTCATAGTGTTTCTTCCTCCTGCATCTGTATCGTAGCCGATGAAATCACACTGCAGAAGTACGCACTTTATTGTGGCCTGGTTACTTATTTGTAATCGGTCAAAGAAAGGGATCACCTGTTCAGATGACCCCCTGCAGCCTTCTTATAACTCTTCGCCGTTGGTGCGGATCACATTGGCGTACCAGTCAAAGGAATCCTTCTTCTTTCTGGCGTATGTACCCTGTCCCATATCATCTGCATCGACATAGATGAAACCATAGCGCTTCGACATCTGGGAAGTGGAAGCGCTGACCAGATCAATGCAGCCCCACATGGTATATCCGATCAGATCCACGCCGTCACGGATGGCTTCCTTCATCTGCTCAATGTGCTGGCGCAGGTAATCTATGCGGTACTCATCATGGATCTTTCCGTCTTCTGAAATCACATCCAGTGCACCAAGCCCGTTTTCGGCTATGATGATCGGTTTATGGTAAAGATCATTCAGCTGATTCAGACATACTCTCAGATCCTTCGGGTCGATCTGCCAGCCCCAGTCGCTGCTCTTGAGATACGGATTCTTTGCGGCGTTTGAGAACAGAATTCCGCCGGTTGTTTCATAGCGTTCCGGATGCGCGGTTGCGCACATGGTCATGTAATAGCTGAAGGAAACATAGTCAACCGGATAAGCCGCAATGATCTCCTCATCGCCTTCTTCCATTTTGATTTCAACACCCCGTTCTTTGAACATACGTGCTGCGTAATCCGGATATCTTCCGTTTGCCTGTACATCAGAGAAGAATAATGTCTTTCTCTGTTCTTCCTGACACATCTGGATATCATCCGGATCACAGCTGTACGGTGTTGCCATCTGATAGCTGATCATACAGCCGACTTTTGCGTCAGGATATTTTGCATGGCAGTCTCTTGTGACCATGGCACTGGCAACAAACTGATGATGGCTTGCCTGGAATACTGCCTGCTCGGGATTCTCACATGTTTCTTCAATGACGCCGATGCTGGTAAACGGATGACGGAGATTGCTGTTGATCTCATTAAAAGTCATCCAGTACTTCACCCTGTCCCCGTATCTGTCGAACAGAACGTTTGCATAACGAACATAGAAATCGATCAGTTTCCGGTTTACCCATCCGCCGTATTCAACGGAAAGTGCCAGTGGAAGTTCATAATGGGAAATCGTAACGATCGGTTCGATATGATGCTCTTTCAGCGCATCAAAGACCTGATCATAGAACTTCAGTCCTTCTTCATTTGGTGTTTCTTCATCACCTCTCGGGAAAATACGGCTCCAGGCTACAGACATACGGTATGCTTTAAATCCCATTTCTGCGAAGAGCTCAATGTCTTCCTTCCAATGATGATAGAAATCAGCTCCGTGCCGCTTCGGGAAGAATTTCGTGCTGTCCGGATTCATTGCCTCCTGCACCTGGGCAACGGTCATCCGCTTCCACTGATCGCTCCAGTGTTCCTTCGGCAGTGTGGGATCAAAGGAATAGCAGTCTGCCACTGATAATCCCTTTCCGCCTTCATTCCATCCGCCTTCAACCTGGTTTGCGGCTGTCGCTCCGCCCCAGAGGAATCCCTCCCGGAATGTGTCTCTGTACCGTTTCATTCTCAAATCCTCCGATATGTCCTGTAATCTGATGCGGCACATATGCTTCTTCCAGATATGTGATTTCTTCTGCCGTCAGTGTCACGTCCACTGCACCGCAGGCTTCTTCCAGGTGATTGATTTTTGTCGCTCCCACAATCGGTGCCGCAACGGTCGGTTTGGAAAGCAGCCATGCCAATGCAACCTGGCCCATCGGGATGCCTTTGTCTTCCGAGACTTTTTCCACTCTGTGAATAATTTCGAGATTGGATTCATCTTCAGGGAAGAACCGCTTGCCAACTGCTTCATTTTCATAGCGCTGCGTCACGGTTCCGGGTTTTCTTGCAAGTCTGCCCTTTGCCTGCGGCGACCAGGGAATCTGGCTTACTCCCTGATCCGCACAGAGAGGAACCATTTCCCTTTCTTCCTCACGGTAGATCAGGTTGTACAGATCCTGCATTGTTACGAACTGAGCCCAGCCATGCTCTTTTGCAATCTGCTGTGCCTTGGCAAACTACCAGGCATACATTGACGAGGCACCGATATATCTCGCCTTGCCCGAGCGGACAATATCATTCAGGGCCTCCATTGTCTCTTCAATCGGTGTTTCCTTATCCCATCTATGTATCTGATACAGATCTACATAGTCTGTTCCCAGTCTTGTCAGCGAAGCATCAATCGCACTCATGATATGCTTTCTGCTTAGTCCCTGCAGATTCGGTCCCTGTTTTTCCACCGGAAAATATACCTTGGTCGCAAGAACGATTTCATCGCGTTTTGTAAAATCCCTGAGCGCTCTGCCGGTGAATTCTTCACTTGTTCCGCCGGAATATGTATCCGCCGTATCAAAGAAGTTAATGCCGAGATCCAGTGCACGCCGTATGATTTCCCTGCTCTTTTCTTCGTCCAGTGCCCAGCCTTTTCCGGTTGTGACGCCCTTTGTGCTGTCACCGAACGACATGCATCCAAGGCAGATTCTGGAAACTGTAAGTCCTGTTCTTCCAAGCTTTGTGTATTTCATTCTTCATTATTCTCCTTCGGCAATCGCTGCTGCCCATTCCTTTATGATCTTTTCGGAAGCACTGACTTCATGTCCCAGGATCTCCAGTCCGTCCTTAATCACTGCACCGGGACACATTCTTCCCAGATCCTTCAATGCGTTCGCAAATCCGCTTCCGCCGCTTGTCACCAACGGGGCAATGGTCTTTCCTGTCCAGTCATAATGTTCCAGGAACGTGAAGACCGGCATCGGCATTGTCGCCCACCAGTTCGGGAAGCAGAGGAAGATCAGATCATACTCATCCATATGTTCGGGGAAGCCTTTGATTTCCGGACGGGCGTCCTGATCAAATTCTTCTTTTGCCTCATAAATCATTTTCATATGATCCGGATTGTATACGCGCACTGGTTCGATCTCAAAGAGATTCCCTCCGACAGCGGTCTGTACATGCTCCGCCGCGATATTTGTGTATCCTTTTTCCAGATATACAATCTTCATTCCGGGTGCGATGGTTTCACCCTTCATGAAAAGAAATACCGTCAGTGTTTTCATTATCCGTTCTCCTTTGGCTGAAGCGGCCCGTAGAAATAGGAAGATGTGGCTCCGCCGTCAATCAGAATCGTGGAGCCGGTAATAAATGCGCCTCTCTCACTCATTAACAGTTCGGCAACATTTGCGACTTCGTCCGCCGTACCGGGTCTGCCGGCAGGGCACTTCGCAAACATATTCTTGTAAAAATCACCTCTCGGTCCGTTGAATTCATCAATCGCAAGCGGGGTAACAATGATGCCCGGGGCAATGTCATTCAATCTGGCACCGCGTTCTCCCCACTTTACTGCTTCATACATGACACGCTTCTCGTTGCACCGCTTGGCAAGCTGATAAGCATGCAGGGAATCCCTGACATTTTCCGGCTGCAGAATATCCAGATTCAGAAGCTCCTCCGTCGGTGCTGTGGCAAGATATCTGTCCTGTTCCGCAGTCAGGGCCGGCATTCTCCATCCGGACTGTGATGAAATGGTTACTCCCGTACCGCCTTCCGCAATCACTTTTCCGACTTCTTCCAGAAGTACAGCCGTGCCGTACAGATCAACCTTCAATACCGCCTCCACCGGCGCCTGACTCGGCGATACGCCTGCCGCATTGACCAGCATTTTGACCGGTCCGAATTCCTGCGCCTTGGCGATCAGCTTTTGAATCGATTCTCTGGAAGAAAGATCCATTTCCATTACATAAGTGTCGAATCCGGCTTCCGTCATGATCTTAGCGATTGTCTCGGCATTCTGAATGCTCTTGTCTCCGATCACGATTTTCTTTCCGAAGCCTACTCTTCGTGCGATTGCCATGCCGATCTGTCCGGCACCCGTCAGAATCAAAACGTCTTTCATTGTCTTTTCTCCTTATCTGCTTATTGTGATTTCAATCTGATTGTCCGCTTTTTTCAGGACTTCCGATAATTCCGGATCATCTGCTGTCCCGAGATATGTAATGGTATAGGGTGAAATATTTCCATCCCTGTAATTCAGACAGAACACATTCCATCCTTCGTAGTAATACACTCCGTTCTCTCTGATTTCCGATATCTTCCTGCCTTCATTGACTGGCTTTTCCGGAAGGCACCCGACAAATTCCACATCATGATTTCTTCTCATTTCCAGTTTCAGCGGAAGCATTTCCTCAATCATCTTCAGTGCCGTGCTTTCTTCGGTCTAAACAGTATATTCTTTTCCTTTCAGGAGTATCTTCATATCAGTAAGTGGAAGCGACGGATTTCGTCATCTTCCATCCCCCTTCCTTTTTGACAAAATCACAGTCCAGACGCAGTCTCCAAACATGTTTCCCGCCGCCGTATACCGCAGCTTCAACCTTTGTATCGCCGCGCATCTTCGCGGTATTTCCGGTGATTGTCACAGGCTCATGTTCATGTTCGCACCAGTAATAATTCAGAGTTCCGTCCATGACCGCATCGAAATATTCCTGTCTTGTCATCCTGACTCCGGTCATATGCACAAGTACATACGATTCATCCAGATACTGTCTGAGATATTCAATATCCTTCCGGATCTCTCCGTCATACATTGCCTCATAGCAGGCAATAATCTCATCTCTGTCGCTCATCTTTTCACCTTTTCCATTCGTTCTGTTTTCCGTCCTCATCATAAAAAAGTTCCGTTTCCGGAACAATTTCGGTTTCAGATTGTATGAATAAGTAATACTTATGTGAATGCGGATCATGAGCCGGGCTGCACCACGGGATACAGGACAATGCAGAACAATCCGCACTGTTCATTTCTGATGATAATCTTTCAGCCAGCAGCTTAATGCACCGATTAGATTGGCATCATTCTGAAATGCACAGGCAACAACTTCCGCATGCGGAATTGCGTAAGGGCATGCATCATACAGCTCCTTCAGTTTTTTACGGATCGTTTCCGTAAAGACCGGCTGTGCACTGATTCCTTCGCCGATCGCAAAGCGGCCCGGATCGAGAACTGTCTGCAGGTTAAATATCTGCAATACGATTTCATGGCAATACTGATCCAGCACTTTCAGTGCCCGGACAAAAAAGAACGTGACCATCGTCACGAACAGTGCCTTTATCGCAGATTATATCCGGAAAGAGGATAATGTGCAGATCGTTCTGCTCGGAGGAATCTATCAGAAAGATTCCCAGTGTCTCGTCGGACCGATGATCCGTGATTCTGCCATGAATTATAATGTGCCTTTATGCCTGATCGGCACAGACGGCTGGAGCGAAAGAACCGGCTTTACCAACAAAGACCAGATGACTGCCCAGGCAGTACGTGATATGAGCTCTTCTGCGGAAAAAGTCGTAATCCTGACAGAAAGTGAAAAGTTTCAGTCCGCCGGTACTGTTCCGATGAACCTCCGCTGTCCACAGACGGTTATCACCGACAGCCTGCTGGAAGACGATATCAGAACAGTGCTTGCCAATCAGGGCATTGAAATCATAACAGCAGAATAATCTGTACAGCGGAATTAACGATAAGGAGGAAAAAACAAGCCGGTCATGAATAATACCGGCTTGCTTTTGATTTTATGATCCGCTTCAGAATTTGTTCTTACTCGGCATCGCTCAGCAGTTCCTGTTTTGCTGTGCGTCCGGTCAGGTCACCGGAATACATTGCTGTACCGACGCCTCTGGCATCGAAATAGTATGAAGTAATATTTCCGCCGAGCACCATGTCTCCTGCCGCAAAGAGGTTCGGGATCACTTCACCGTCTTCTTTCAGCACATGACCGTTTCCGTCCACTTTCACGCTGACAAGAGAAGAGAATGTAATGGGCTTCAGAATGAATGCATAATACGGACCTTCATCGATGACATCCATTCTGTCAATTGCTGTGTGGAAATCTGTATCCTCACCTGCATTTACCATTGCATTGTAGTTATCGATTGTTTCCTGCAGTGCATCTGCCGGCACACCGATTTCTTCTGCCAGTTCTGCGACAGTATCCGCTTTATGCACATACTGGGACTGTGATTCTTCCAGAACTGATGCGTCCTTGTTGTTTCCGTCAATGATGCCCCAGCCGGTCTGACCCGGTTCTTTCAGAAGATCGTGATAAATCACATAGCTGTTTTTATCTTCATTGACGAAACGCTTTCCTTCCGTATTCACATACATTGCGGAATTATAGCCGTAGTAGAATGTCAGTGAATAGTCAGGACGTGCACCTTCAATGGCATCAGCTCCGAGATGTCCGAACATCTTGTCGCCGATGATTTCCGCACCGAGCTGTTCCGCCATCTGAATTCCGTCGCCTGTATTGGTGCCGGCCGCAAATACGATTCCGTCGGTAAATTCAGGCGCATATTTTTCGATCAGTTCATGATTATACGGGAATCCGCCGCAGGCAAGAATTGTCTTGCGGGCATGGATCTCATAGGTTCCTTCCGGATCCTCAACTTTTGCGCCGGTCACTTCACCGTCTTCATTTACCAGAAGCTCACATGCCTTTGTATTCAGACGGACATCAATATCCGATTCATCCAGATACGGTGCCAGCACATAGGCAAGATAGCTTCCGTCCCATTTCGGTTCCTTATGATCGTCGTTTGATGCGAATGCCAGATATCCCCAGGCATCGGCACTGTCAACTCCGAGATCATCCAGCAGCTCATTGGTGTGCGGCATCAGCTGTATCTCATTTCTCATCAGAGGTTCATTGAAATCCAGTTCCATATACGGACTGAGTGTTTCCTTTTCACTCTGCAGGGACTGTTCCACCCATGCCTCATCATACTTTCCGGTTTCATCGGTATAGAGATAACGGACGCCTCCGGAAACATTGGTATTGCCTCCGAGGAATCCTGCCTTTTCAATCAATGTGACTTTCAGTCCGCTCTTTTCATCTGCACTATCACCGATGGAAGCCTCAATTGCGCCGATCATGCCTGATCCGCCGCCTCCGATGACAAGCACATCGGTTTCCACTGCTTCTTTCTCTGACTTCGCACTGTGTTCCTGTGCTTTTGAGAATGCTTCGGAACCGCCTGCCTGTTCCAGGCAGTCCTTCACTGCATTTTTGATTGCATTGCTGGTGAGAGTTGCACCGGTAACCGCATCCACGTTATAGCTCTGGTTTTCCACAATCGCAGCCGGGATCTGTTCCACAGGCGTGCGGATAACCGTAACCGGATGATCTGTAATGGATGTAACGGATACATCTTTAATGGAAGTCTCGTCCACAGTTACGCTGACTGCCACCTCTCCGTGCTGGAATCCTTCCTTTACTGCAGTGTATGTGCCGGGTGTCAGAGTTCCGGAAGCTGTTTCTTCCGCAGTCCCTTCCGCCTGGCTGATTGCCTTCTGTGCCGCCTCTTTAACTGCATTGCTGGTGAAGGTAGCTCCTGATACACCGTCGATCTCTGCACTCTGTGCATCGATCAGCTGCTGTGTCAGTGTTTCAAAGGCCGCCTGACCGACGGATTCCGTTTCATCCTTTCCGATGATTTCCGCTTTTTCAATGCTGTTTTCTCCTGCCGTAATACTGACGCTGACTGTTCCTCCGAAGCCGTCCGCTTCAGCGGTATATGTACCCGGCGTGAATCTGGCATCTGAAGATTCTGTTTCTGTTTTGCTTTCACTGCATCCGGAAACAGCAAGCATCAATGCGGCTGCAGCGATAGTCAAAGTCTTCTTTTTCATATCTTTTCCTCTCTCCACATCTGATGCTAAGGTTTCAACCGGGTTTAAGGTCAAAACGGAAAAAGATATTATTTTCTGAGCGAAAACATAAACTGATTCACTGAGCTGTATATTCCGTTTTTCTGAATATAATCCAGGAGCCTGATCACAAACATCCCCTGCAGTGCATAGCCTGCGTTTTCTGCGCGGTGATAACCTGCCTGAATTGTTTCTTCCGAAGTATCAAAAGTTCTGCTGTGCTGTGTTGTTATGTTCATGCATATGCATTCTGAAGCAGGCAGTACAAAATCCGGAACCAGATATTCAAGAGAATACTTTCTGCGTTCCTCTTCCGTGATGCCGACTGCGCATACTGTTTCATCCGGACCTGTTCCGAGATAATACACCGAAACATAAGGCAGTGCTTCCATCCACTGTCTGAGATGTTCTTTTTCCGCACCGCTTTTCGCAGTCAGTGTATTTCCCGCCATATAAATGCAGCAATAAAGCTCCGGCAGTGTTTCTTCCCAGAGATCACTTCTTTCCGCATCTGTTTTTTCAAGCATCTCTTTTCTCTGCCGAAGCCAGGCTAGCAGTTTTTGTTTTTCTTCAATTTCCTTTACCAGCTGTTCTTCCAGCCTGACAATATGTTCTTCGGGACTTTTTCCGTCACTGCCGTCCAGTTTTCCGGCAATTTCCTTCAGAGAATAACCCTCTGCCCGGAACTGTCTTGCACAGATCACTTTTGTCAGTTCCCAGGAAGAATAATTTCTGTAGCTGTTGGTTTCCCGGAACGGCACAATAATACCGAGCTTTTCATATTTCCGCAGTGTTTCTGCCGTTATGCCGAATACTCTGGCAAGATCCGAAATATTGATGTTCTTCTTTCCCTTTTCCGCTGTTCTGATTATCTGCGCAGCCTCTTCAAGTGTATATTCCATCTTTTCCTCCGGGTACTGTGAATGAATTATTTACAGTATATCATTATCTGAAAAAAGCTGTCCGCTCGGACAGCCTTTCATTTCAAAGGAGGTACTTCAATTGGGGATTGGATTACTTCTTGAAGTGTACCGGCATGCCGAATGCGGAGTTGCCGGCGATATCTGTAGCGAGAACACGCGCCCACTTCATTCCCTTCGGGAATTCGAAGGAGACGGTCTTTCTGCCGTAGGAAGCTGTGTCTTCCATGGGGATAACAACACTGTTTACATTCTCTCCGTCGGAGTATACCAGTTCGGCGTCGAGCAGCGGGAATGTCCAACTGAATTCAGCTTCCGCATGTCCGTCTTCAATTGTGCTCTTTTCGATCAGGATCTCACCTGTGGAATAGAAGTGTCTGCCCTGACGCAGAGCATCTACCAGCTCCTGCCAGTTTTCAGAGGAAGGGATATGATCCAGCTGTACATATGTACAGTTGATCATCGGATACTGTTCCCAATCTTCCTCACTCTCTTCTACCTTTGTATAGGTATCGAGTTCGGACATCATGTAGATCGGTCTGTCATACCAGTTGTTCAGATCGTTCCATACACGGTCGTTTCTTCCGGAGAACATTGTCTTGACGGAGTTGTCTGCAGGCAGCATTCTTGCGCCGCAGCCGATCCATCTATCGGATGTCTGCCAGTTAGTC
>JAZPXY010000050.1:0-1589 GCA_045543875.1 Bulleidia sp. | reverse complement strand
CTGGAAGCCTGATGCTTTTGTCATATCCTCCATGGTCGTGCCTTTTTCGGCAACTGCACTGAAGGCCTTGAATTTATAATACTGGCTGCCCCTCTGCAGGGTAACCGCTTTCTGACTGTCATTGAAGATATAACGATAACCGATGATACGGGCCAGTCGGTCAGTAGGTGCATATTCAACGCTCTTATCTGCCGCCAGCTGGTCAAAGAGATAGGTATTGCCGTCGCCCAGTGCGATACGGCTGTAATTCAGCAAAACATCTTTTGCTGTGTCGGAGCCTGTTTCTTCCGCATACATGCTCAGCCCCGCCAGAATGATCGCCATTTCGCCGTCAGACAGGCTGTCCATGGTCGCATCCAGCGCGTCTCCGCCCAGAATGTTCACGGCATCATCCGTATCTGCACCGGAGCCGAAACCATCGCCTGTACCAGAGCCATCGCCCATACCTGCGCCAAAATCGATACCGTTTCCTGCGCCGCTGCCAAAGCCTGCGCCAAAGGCGGAACCGCCGCCAAGCATATCGTCATTCATGATACTGCTGCCCATGCCGTTTTCATTCAGGAATGCTTCGATCAGCTGTCCCAGATCAGAACCAGAAAGGTCTTCCAGGAAGTTCTGCATCTGTTCTGCAGTTTCTTCCTCAACTTTTCTCAAGAGATCCTTGATGGCTGCAGAGCTTCCGCCGTTCATCAGTTCCTGATTGGAAAGTTCCTGATAGATGTCTTTCAAAGCACCCAATGCACCATCCGGCTGTGTACCAGCCAGTGCCCCGATGCCGTCGATGATGTTTTCAATACCATCCAGATTACCATCTCGCATATCAGACAGCGCATTATTCTTCATTTCCTGCAACACTGCAGATGCAGTACCTTCACCCAGCTGAGCTGCTGCTCTCGCCTTTTCAGAATCGGAGGTGTTATCGGAATTCAGAATATCATTCAGATGGGTTTCCAGATCTTCGATCTGTTTATCGACCGCCTCTATCTGTGCTTCGATTTTCTTTGCCAGACCAAGCTGATTATTGTCCAGTGCTTCCATACGTTCTGTCTGCAGGTCGTCCTTCTGTTCCATCAGGCTGTCCATGGTGCGGTTGCCCATATCATTCTGCAGGTTATTCATGGTCTGCTGCAGCCATTCCAGATGGGCATCCACAGAAGACTGGGCATATTCTTCATAAGCATCTGCCTTGATGCCACTGCGTAAATCTCCGATGGCATCAATTCTGCCTGCAATATATTCCATTGCAGTTTCGGGAGGCATGCGGTCGATATATGCCTGCATGATAAACTGCAGTTCATTTCTCGCAATTTCCGTATCGTTTTTCTGCTGTTTCAGCACATTCGCCTTTGTTGCAGCCGCTGCTGTGCTGGGCAGGGTTTGATAAGCTTCCCCTTCCCCTGCAGACAGGGACGCTTTATAGGCATTTTCCGCTCTGCCGAGCAGTTCTGTTTCCACAAAATCTCTTTCTGCGGTTTCTTCTCTGATCACATTGCTGTTCACACGATCCAGATAGATCAGATCCATCACAACTTCATCACAGCCTGCATAATTCCTTGCTTTCGCAAGCCCGATCAGATCGATCTTCGTCC
>JAZPXY010000049.1:0-38220 GCA_045543875.1 Bulleidia sp. | reverse complement strand
GTAGCCATGTCGTTCTGTGAGCCAAGGAGTTGGTTTCAAGTGTTGTCTTCCTAAGACCGCTTGGCCTCCGACTTCGACACGGGTTACCTTGATGCCCCAGGGGTCGGTGGCAAGATCGATCGTCTGCAGCATCTGCGAGTTGATGGTCTCGCGGGATGTCAGTGTGTCATCCAGAGTCATGTCACCGATGATGTTTCTGAGAGTCGTTGCTGTCAGGTTCTCCATGGCCATGATCGGGTTTTCCACGCCGTAGGCATAGTCATGCGGGTTCATGACCTTGAAGTAGACGACCGAGTCGATCTGCATCGTGACATTGTCCTTGGTAATGACGGGCTGCGGTGCGAAGTCGGCAACCTGTTCCTTGAGCAGGACTTTTCTGGAAATCCTTTCGATGAAAGGAATCTTGAAGTGCAGTCCGGCATGCCAGGTTGTCTTGTAGCGGCCGAAGCGTTCGATGACATAGGCGTTCTCCTGGGGCACAACGCTGGCACAGGAGAAGAGGGCGGCAAGTACAAGAATGATCAGTACTGCCGTAATAATGATGCGAATAATGCTTTCCATGTTTACCTCCCGGATTATTATTCGGATAATACAAACTGTTCACCGTCGGTCAGAATGGTGATCGTGTCACCTTCCTCCTTCAGCAGCATGCCCAGTACATCTGCGTACCTGGCATGATAGATATGACGGTCGGAGCTGACGATATAGATATAGGTATCGCCGCCCTGGACAATGGTTTCGATTCTGGCAATGACAATGCTTTCTTCATGGAAGGAGGAAAGATCTTTTTCTTCTTCCGGCACATAGTCTTCGCCGTGAATCATATGACGGTATTTTTCAATGACTTCATTCTGGGTGGAGGCTGTGGCAACCATATTGTACTGTTCGACATTGACAATTGCATACATCCTTACCAGACCGCTGGCATCCTTCAGAACCATGATGTAGGCCGGGGAGCCTTCAATATTGATCAGGCTCGGGAAGGAAGCAGTGTATCTCTTTTCCTGCACTTCGCCTTCGGCACTGCGCATGGCTGAGAATTCATCGGCACCGGAGCAGGAAATGAATCTTGTCTCGCTGGTCCGCTCATTGGCAAGTACAAAGCCGATGTTGGAACTGTCGCCGTTGACGGAAGTCACACCGGTGTAGATCCAGATGTCGCCGTCCTTGGCAATATATCCGTAATCGTTGTAGAGGCTTTCCTCTTCATCTTCAAGGGTCGTGATCTGACGGCAGTCAGTCTGCGAGAAGATGCTGTTGAAGAAGCCGTGCTGAAGCTGACCGTAATTGTTGTACTGCTGGCAGATCAGGTCGCCGCTGTAGACGACGTCTGCCCACTGCGGAACGGAACCGGCCGGATAGTATGTGCATTCGCCGCTGCAGGGATCGCAGATGACAGCACCGGTTACATTGGTGCCGCCGAACAGGCCGATCGTATGTTCGTATACTGATGCGACATAGTACGGCTTTCCTTCTTCATCGATTTCAAAGTGAATGTTGTCGATCATCTTTGCCGGGAATGTCATCCGCATATGCCGGTACAGATCTTTGGAGAAGTAGGCTGACGGCACATACTTCATGCCTTCCGGCAGGGCTGCATATTCGGCCGACATGTCGACCGGATCAACAACGATGTAGCCGGGGATGCCGCCGTCCTTGTTGGCATTCCATTTGAAGATGCCGTCATAGGAGAGGGCTGCGACCTTGACCGGCGCATCCTGCCAGTTGATCTGGGTGTAGCTGCCGATATTGAACTGACTGACTACCTGGGACAGGGAACCGATCTTGCGGTCACCCAGCATTTCGGCTGAAGAGGTATCCATCAGGGCGATGGATGAGGAACCCTCGGCCGGCGGAATCAGTTCGACGGAACCTTCTTCCACTTTCAGAATGCTGCTGTACTTCCTGGCATGAAACAGCTTGGCGCTGTATACAAGCGATACGGCAAAGAGTATGGCTGCGGCACACAGGACATACAGGGCTCTTTTCAGAATCACCGGCTGATGTCTGATCTCAGCCCGCAGGGCCTTGCAGATGAGATAGAATCCCAGCAGTGCCATGATGAATATCCACAGCAGCGGGCTCTGAAGATTCAGCGGCGGCAGGATGAAGTACCATGCCGCAGCACCGGCAGCCACGGTAATCAGCAGCGGAATCAGAATCATGTCCGGGCTTTCCTTCTGCGGATCCCGGGGAATCAGATTCCTGATGCGGATCGGGCTTCTTGTTTTTCCGGAAACTTTCATCGTTTTGCTCCTTTCGATGTTGTTCCTTTAATAAAAGGATACAGCATCTGCTGTATCCTGACATCCTTTGGTACTGCGGAGGGATCGGAAACAGCAGATCTCGGATGAGTCTTACCATTTCACTGTGACCGGGTAAATGCCGTCGTGACGATCACAGCCTGCAGCTTCTGCTGCATCGGTTACTCCCTCATTTGCTATTATCATACCATAGACTGACCGTCAGTCAATAGGTTTTCATCCTTTTTCAAAAGTATTTCCTATGTACTTTGAATATGCATCAAGTAAAATGAATCTGTTGACAAGGAGAAAACACACATGCCACAGACAGTACTTGAAGCAAAAAATCTTAAGAAGGTGTACAACTTTAATACCGCCAATGCTTTTGAGGCGCTGCACGACATCAATTTTCGGGTCGAAGAGGGAGATTTCGTAGCCATTATGGGGCCTTCGGGATCGGGCAAATCAACCTTTATCAATAATATATCCACGATCGACCTGCCGACTTCCGGTTATGTATATATCAACGGCAAGGAAGTCCGCTCGATGAGTTCCAATGAAATCGGCCGGTTCCGCTATCAGAATCTCGGCTTTATTTTCCAGGATTTCAACCTGCTGGATACTCATACGATGTATGAAAACATTGCCATGCCGCTTTCTCTGGCACATGTCGACAAGGATGAAATACGCAGACGCATTGCAAAGCTTGCTGAACAGATGGATATCAGCCAGCTTCTCGAAAAGTTCCCGAATGAATGCTCGGGCGGACAGAGACAGCGAGCAGCCATCTGCCGTGCACTTGTAAATAATCCCCGCATCATCATCGCCGATGAGCCGACCGGAAATCTTGACAGTACAAACTCTTCGGAACTGATGAAGATCCTGCAGAGACTGAATCATGAAAACGGCGTTACCATCGTCATGGTTACCCATGACCCGCTGATTACTTCCTATTCCTCACGTCTTCTCTATATCAAGGACGGCAATATCGAAACCGTGCTTGAAAAGGGCGATATGACACAGGATGAATATTTCCAGAAGATCGTAGAAATCAACTCGGCTGAGTCCAGGGAGATCCTGCAGAAATGATCTTCCGGGATGCCCTGAGGTCACTGAAGGATGACTTTACCAGATCATTCTTCTACTGGCTGACCCTGCTGCTTACAACGATGTTCATCTATCTGTTCTTCCATATCATGAACAGTGACCCGGTCGGTGTCGGGTTTCTGGAAGGGGGAACGGATCCGATTGCGACAGGAATTACGATTACGGTTGTCATTATATGCATGATGGCGATCCTGTTTGCCAATGATTTCTTTATCAAGAACAAGGCCAAGGAAATTGCCGTGCGGCTGGTCTGCGGTGCGACTGCCTATCAGCTGGCATTTTATCTTCTGATTCAGACAACGCTTCTTCTGCTGATTGCACTGCCGCTGGGCATTGTGCTGGCGCAGGCACTGATTCCGCTTCTGAACAGTCTTCTCAGCAATGCCATGGGGAGTGATATTGTCATCGGCATTCATCATCAGGGAAATGTTCTGACAACGATCATTCTCGGCATGGTTGTGTTCTGGATCCTGATGCTCAATCTGAGCTTTTCCCTGCGCACCGGTGCAGCCCTGATGCTGAACCGCGGTTCCATGACCCGTTCTTCCGGCAGTTCGCTGTTCTACAACGCAGCCATTCCCGGAGCCCTGAAGTCGGCCGTATGGCTGGCCCTGTTTCTGGTGCCGATCGTATTCTTCTATATCAATCCCAACTATATTATTGTCATGTCTCTCATCAGCTTTGTCGGCTTTGTGAAATGTGTCGATCAGGTATTTGTGCCCTGGTTCGGCAGACACATCAAAAATTCCGAAGGCCAGCCGGAGCGCATGGTCTATGAAGGCTTTGTCCGGGTGGATCTGCAGCTGATGAAAAACAATATTCTGCTGTTCATGGTCTGCGCGGTTCTTCTGACAACGGCTCTGATCGTCAAGCAGACACCGGCAATTGAACTGATGCTGTATCTTCTGTCCTATATTGTGATGAATATCCTGCTGTCACTGGCCATCATGTTCAAATATTCCACCGAGCTGTCGGTGCGTTCCATGTACTATCAGTCACTGCACAATGTCGGCTATACCGAAAAACAGCTGCGGTCGATTGCCGGCAAGGAAGTAACGCTGTTCTATGCGTTGATTCTTGGCTTTACCATGCTGTATCTCGGCAACATCTTTATTTCCCAGATCATCGCCGGCAATCTGACAGTCTCCTTTGCCCTGGTGCTGACGGGACTGTTCGTGCTGCCGCTGGCGGTCTGCTATGTCATCAACCGGATTTATTATGACCGGCTGATCGTCATTAAGAGAGAACGCTGATCATTCAGAGGATCTGTCCATGCACAGATCCTTTTTTGTTGCACAGTGTCCGCCGGAATGTCAAGAGGTGCGATTTGCACAGGATGTGGTAAGATAACACGGTCGGAGGTTTTTTGACATGAATGAAGACATTATTCAGAGTATTGCGTCTGAACTGAAAATTGCCGTCAGTCAGGTGCAGAATACATTAAGCATGCTTGAAGAAGGCAATACCGTGCCTTTTATTGCCCGTTACCGCAAGGAACAGACAAAGGGCCTGGATGAAGAACAGATTCTTTTCATTCAGAAAAAATATGATTATCAGCTGAAGCTGGCAGAGCGCAAGGAAAACGTTCTGAAGCTGATCGAAGAGCAGGGCAAGCTGACCGATGAGATCCGTCAGAGCGTTGCCGAATGCACAAAGCTTTCCCAGGTAGAGGACATTTACCGTCCGTATGCCCAGAAGAAAAAGACCAGAGCTGCCACCGCCATCAAGAACGGCCTGCAGCCGCTGGCTGACTGGATGCTGGCACTGCCGCAGGAAGGTGACCTGGTCACGGAAGCAGAAAAGTATATTGGCGAGAATGTCGAAAATGTCAGAGATGCAATCCAGGGAGCCATGGATATCATTGCCGAGATTGTCAGCGACAATCCCAAGCAGAGATGGGCTTTCAAGGAAAACATCATGAAGACCGGCGTCCTTTCCACAAAGCTGAAGAAAGATGCGCAGGATGAAAAGAAAGTCTATCAGAACTACTACGAATATTCAGAAAAGCTCAGTACGGTTGCCGATCACCGCATCATGGCAATTGACAGAGCTGAGAAGGAGAAGGTCATCACCGTATCTTTCACCTTCGATGATGCCCATCTGAAGGAAGAAGCTCTGAAGGCTCTGACAAAAGGCCAGAAGACAATTGTCGAAAACGAACTGAAGATGGCAGCTGATGACGGCTGTGACCGTCTGCTGTTTCCGTCGATCGAGCGTGAGATCCGTTCCGATCTGAGTGAAAGAGCCCAGACAAGATCGATTGAAATCTTCTCTGCCAATCTTGAAAAGCTGCTTCTGCAGCCGCCTCTGAAGGGACGTGTCGTGCTTGGCTTCGACCCCGGCTATTACAACGGCTGCAAGCTTGCGGTCATTGATGAAACCGGCAAGATGCTGACAGTCGACAAGATCTTCCCGTTCTCCCGCAAGGGTGAAGATGAAGCTGCTTCCCGCAAAAAGCTTGCGAACATGGTTCAGAAATACAAGGCGCAGATCATTGCCATCGGCAACGGCACGGCTTCCCGTGAAAGTGAGAAGCTGGTTGCTGAAACGATCCGTGAATATGGTCTCGATGTCAGCTATGCCATTGTCTCGGAGGCAGGTGCATCCGTATGGTCAGCCCAGGAAGCTGCCCGTGCCGAATTCCCGGATCTGCAGGTTGAAGAGAGATCTGCTGTATCCATCGGCCGCCGTCTGCTGGATCCGCTGGCAGTACTGATCAAGATTGATCCGAAATCCATCGGTGTCGGTCAGTACCAGCATGACCTGCCGCAGAAGGCTCTGAGCGAGCGTCTGGATGAGGCAATCATGAAGTGTGTCAACCGTACCGGTGCCGACCTCAATACCGCATCCCAGGAACTTCTGACACATATTTCCGGTCTTAACAGTGCCACTGCCCGCGAGATTGTTAACTACCGCAATGAGAACGGCCGCTTCACCAACCGTCAGCAGCTGCTGAAGGTCAAAAAGCTCGGTCCGAAGGCATTTACTCAGTGCGCCGGCTTCCTGCGCATTACCGACGGCGACGAACCGCTGGATCAGACTTCGATCCATCCGGAAAGCTACGCTGCCGCAAGAGCCCTGATGGAAGCCTGCGGCATTACGACTCTGGGTGTGAAGGATGCCGAATTTCCGAAGGAAAAGACACAGGATCTGAATATTGACAGCTATACGCTGCAGGATATTGAAGACGCCATCCGCCAGCCATTGAGAGACTACCGTGACCAGTTTGAGGGTGCACTGCTGCGAAGCGATGTTCTGGAGATCAGTGACCTGCATGTCGGCGACAAGCTTTCCGGCACAGTCCGCAATGTTGTTGACTTTGGTGCCTTCGTTGACATCGGTCTCCATGAGGACGGACTGGTTCATATTTCCCGCATGACCATGCAGAGAAATGCCGTTCCGACAGAAGTCTGTGCTGTCGGTGACATTGTCGATGTCTGGGTCTATGAGATCGACGAGGAACGCGGCCGTGTCTCTCTGAGTTTCCTGCCGCTGGAAAAGCTGAAGGAAAAGCAGGCTGCATACAGACATCGCAAAGGCGGAAAGAAACAGAATGACAAGCCGAAGAAAAAAGAAGTGACCATGGATGATGCCATGGCCAGACTGATGGAACGATTCGGCAAATAAAAAATGGACATAGAAATTCTTCTCTGGTTTCAGCAGATCCGTGAAGCCATGGGGCCGGCGTTTGAAATGATTGTCGGCTATGGTTCGGATATTGCCCTGTTCCTGGCTGCCGTCATTCCGTTTGTATTCTACTGGTGCTCCGACAAGGAGGAGGGCAAGGATATTCTGCTGGCCCTCGGCATCAGTCTGTTTCTGAATCAGTTTCTGAAAGTTACCTTCAGTGTATACCGGCCGTGGATCCGCGATGCCAGGCTTGTTCCGCCGTCATCGGCAAAGCGGTTTGCTACAGGATACTCCCTTCCGAGCGGTCATACGCAGGTTGGAGGAACCATCTTTTTCAGCATCGGAGTCATGCTGAAAAACAAAAACCGCAGACTGGCAGTCCTGTGCATGATCATGCCGCTGTTTATTGCCCTCAGCCGCATGTATCTGGGAGTGCATACGCCGCAGGATGTCTTTATGGGGCTGGTGATCGCAGCAGTCAGTGTTGCTGTCATCAATCAGGTCGACAGTATTGTTGACAGCCACCCGGAATACCGAAAATATCTTCCGTGGATCGCTGCTGTTTTCAGCATTGCCGGCATTGTCTATGCCCTCAGCCGTGACTATCCGCTGGATTATGCCGGCGGTGAAGTCATTGTTGCCCCGGTTGAAATGATCAGAGATGCACTGCTCTGCATCGGTGTATTCTTCGGCGTTTTTGCCGGAACCGCACTTGAAAACAGATATCTCGGTTTTTCGACGGACGGAACCAGGCGGGAAAAGATCCTGCGCTTCATGATTGGAAGCGCCGGCATAGGCGCAATCATTCTCCTTACGAGAGTGCCTTTCTTCAGCCGCATGGATACCGGCCTGCTTTCACTGATTACAGGCATTCTGCTGGGAGTATATGCAATGTACCTGTTTCCGCTCCTGTTTACGGCTCTGCGGAAGAGAAAATTTCAATAGTAAATTACAGCTGCAGCAGTATATCAACTGCTGCAGTTTCTTTCTGCCGGCATGACGGGCCGCTATGCATGAAAAAAAGGATATCGTCCCGCAGAACCGGCGGATGACGATATCCTTTTTTCAGTGAAATCTCAGGCATTGAGCCGCTGAATCAGATAGGGAATTGCCTGCTCGAAATTGACACCGTAGGTATTGTGGTTTTCCTCGGCGAGAGTGACGCGGATGCATTCCCGGACATAGTCGCAGGCAATGCGGATCGCCTCTTCAAAGGTTTTGCCGTTGACCAGGGCACCGCACATGGTGCTGGCCCAGATGTCGCCGGTGCCGTGGAAGTGTTCCCGTTCTTCCTGGGTAAAGTAGGAATAGAACTGACCGGTTTCAGAATCGTAGGAATATGCTCCGAGAATGCCGTTTTCAAAGCTGATGCCGGTGATGACTGCTTTCCGGCAGCCAAGTGCGGTCAGCTGTTTCAGCACATCCTGCACATAGGCTTCATCGTATTCCGTACGGTAGGGAATATCGAGCAGGAAGGAAGCTTCCGTCATGTTCGGGCAGATGATATCGGCCCTGGCACAGAGATCCTTCATTGCGGCTGCGAATTCCTTTGTGAATCCGGCATACAGTTTTCCGTTGTCAGCCATGCACGGATCAACGATTTTGCATACGCCTCTGCCGAATTCGGCAAACAGGGTTTCGGCGATATGGAGCTGTTCAAAGGAACCGAGATAACCGGTATAGACGGCATCGAAGGCAAATCCTTCTTTCTTCCAGTGAGCCATGATCGGTTCGATCTCGCCGGTCAGATCATGGAAGGTGAATCCCTTAAACATTGTATGTGTGGATAATACGGCAGTGGGAATGACGGCTGTTTCAATGCCCATGGCCGAAAGAACCGGCAGGGCAACCGTCAGTGAACATTTTCCGACACAGGAAATATCCTGCATGGTAACTGCTTTTTTCATAATACTCCTCCCTTGCGCACGGTCATATTGTAGAACCGGAACGGCAGAAAGGATATAATCAGAAAGAGACAGTTTTTCAATACCAGAAAGGACATCATGATGACACATCCCGTTTTTGCGGCAGATATGCATGCCGAAAATGAATATGTGAGCCTGCGGCCCATCGCGGAGAGCGATGCGGCAGCACTGCAGGAACTTTATGACCATCCGCTTTCACTGCAAAAATCTGAAGAACTGGTTCGCTCGCTGCTGACGGCATGGCAGAAGGACGAGTGTATTCCCCTGGCCGTTGTTCCCCAAAGTGACGGCATGTGCAGGGGCATCATTGAAATCCGCAGCGAAGGGGAGGATACGGTGCAGATCGGATACCGGATCATGC
Source organism: Bulleidia sp. (assembly GCA_045543875.1). Classification (GTDB taxonomy): domain Bacteria; phylum Bacillota_I; class Bacilli_A; order Erysipelotrichales; family Erysipelotrichaceae; genus Bulleidia. The sequence continues at coordinate 28,954 of JAZPXY010000049.1, read as the reverse complement.
CGGCCTGGCGCAATCGTCACTATGCAACGGAGGCAGTGTATCTGCTGACGCATCATCTCTGTGAAAATGCCGGAATCCGCCGCATCAGAGCCCTGGCGGAAAAGGATAATGTCTGGTCGCTGCGGCTGCTGCGCCATACCGGTTTTGAAAAGGTATCGGAAACGGAAGCAGCGGAAGAATATATCTATTACGGGAAGGAAAAGGCGGAAAAGAAACTGCCTGCCATTCCCGAAGGCAGAAAGATGATCTGTGCTGCCGGCGGCTGTTTCTGGGGAACGGAAAGAATCTTTCAGATGCTGGACGGCGTCACAGAAACGGAATGCGGATATGCCAACGGCCATACCGAGGATCCCCGCTATGAAGATGTATGCAACAGGGAAACAGGGTACCGGGAAGCGGTGCTGATCACCTATGATCCCGGAAAGATTTCCCTGCGGAAGCTGATGAAGGCATTCTTCCTGTGTGTTGATCCGACAGTTGCCAACCGGCAGGGAAATGATATCGGCAGTCAGTATCAGACCGGCATCTATTATCTGCAGGCAGAAGACCGGGAAGAACTGGAAGAAATCTTTGCCCGGGAAAAGCAGAAATATGATGTATTCGCAGTTGAACTGGAACCGCTGCACAGTTACTGGACAGCGGAGGAATATCACCAGAAATATCTGGATAAGAATCCCGGCGGCTATTGTCATATCACAAGAGCCGAACTGGATAAAGTCAGAAAGCTGAATGAGGAGGCGCTATGATCAGAATCAAGGTAAAATATCCGGACGGATATGAAAAAGAATCACAGGCAGAAGCAGGCATTACCCCGCAGCAGCTGGCAGAGCGTCATCCTGAGCACTGCCCCTATCAGGTTCTTGCCTGCAGCGTAAACAGCGTCAATGAGAGACTGTCTGCAGCCCTGAAGGAGGACTGCAGCCTGGAACTGCTGGACATGCGTTCGCCTTACGGCAACATGTCCTACCAGGCCTCTCTGTCACTGCTGTATCTGGAAGCTGTGCATTATGTGTTCGGCAAGGATACCCGGGTGACGATTGCCAATTCTCTTTCCAAAGGTCTGTTTACGATCATTCATTCTTCCGGTGTCAATGATGAATCGGTCAGAAAGATATCGGAACGCATGCAGAGATCGGTCAGCATGGATCTGACCATTGCCGAAAAGCGCATCGGCCGTCAGGAAATGCTTGATTATCTGAAGGATGACAGGGATTCCGAAGAATACCGGCTGGTGAATACTGCCGGGGATCTGCAGGAGTGCCTGCTTGTCCAGACCGGTGAAGAAAGCGGGCTTTCGTACTGCCATCTTGTTCCTTCTGCCGGCTATCTGAAGCTGTTTGACGTGCGCCGCTACCGCAACGGCGTGCTGCTTCGCTTCCCGCATTATCTGCATCCGGACATTGTGCCGCCTTATGCCGAACAGAAACAGATGTACGAAGCATTCTCGGAAGAAACCCTGTGGGAAAACCTGATGAATGTCCGCTTTGTGGCAGATCTGAACCAGATGGTTCTGAAGAATGATTACCGCGAACTGATCATGCTGAGCGAAGCCCTGCATGAAAAGAAGGTGGCAGAGATTGCCGAGATGATCCATTCTTCGCATCGCCGCATCATCCTGATTGCCGGTCCTTCCTCTTCCGGCAAGACATCGTTTGCCAAGCGGCTGTGCATTCAGCTGCGGGTTATCGGCCTGAAGCCGCTGTATCTGGGAACAGATGACTATTTCATTGACCGGCAGGACCTGACTCCGGATGAAAACGGCGAATATGACTTTGAAAGCCTGAGTGCCGTTGATCTGAATCTGTTTGCCGAACAGATGAATGACCTTCTGGCCGGCAAGGCAGTTGATATTCCGTCCTTTGACTTCATTGATGGAAAAAAGATCTTCGGCCAGCGCATTACTTCTGTGGAAGAAGGCCAGCCGATCGTCATCGAAGGCATTCACGGTCTGAATCCGGCGATGACAGCGGGTATTGATGATGCCGAAAAGTTCAAAATCTATATCAGTCCGCTGACCCAGCTCAATATCGACATGCACCACCGCATTCCGACAACCGATGCCCGCATGCTGAGAAGACTGGTCCGTGATTACCGCACCCGCGGCCGCAGCGCTGCCCAGACCATTCATGACTGGCCGGAAGTCAGAGCCGGTGAAGAGGTCTATATCTTCCCCTACAACAGCGAAGCAGATGTATTCTTCAACAGCCAGTGTCTGTATGAACTGGCAGTGCTGAAAAAATATGCCGAGCCGCTGCTGAAAGAGATTCCTGCCGGTACGCCGGAGTACAGTGAAGCTCAGCGGATGCTGGGATTCCTGAGCTTCTTTGCGGCAGTTGAAGATGACAGTGTGATCGCCAACAATTCCATTCTGCGGGAGTTTATCGGCGGCAGTATTCTTGTTTCCTGAACAGGATCCCGAAAGGGATCTTTTTCATTTTCTGAAATATGGTATTTCAGTTGCAAATGGATACCGATGTTTTTTATAATTCTTGGCAGGTATTGAGAATGAAAGAACAGAACTTTAAAAGCAAGACATCACTGCTGCTGTATTTTCTGAAAGGGGCAAAGCGCTGGTTCGCGCTTGCCGTCTTTTTTGCCGGCATGGTGTCAGTCATGGATCTGATCAATCCAAAGATTATCGGCTATACCATCGATACGATTCTCGGCGATCAGCCGTCTTCTCTGCCGGCATTCGTCAATGTCCGGCTGGAAGCGATGGGAGGCGCATCATTTTTCCGTGCCCATCTGATCTATGTGGCTGCCGCCGTTATCGGCGTGGCCCTGATCGGAGCACTTTGCCGCTTCCTGTTCCGTCTGTGCAATTCCGTGGCAGCCGAAACGCTGGTACAGCGGATGCGCAATACCCTGTTTGATCATATTCTGCGCCTGCCGTTCAAATGGCACAGTGAGAATCATACCGGTGATATCATTCAGCGCTGCACTTCTGATGTCGAGCAGATCAAGATGTTCCTGTCCGAGCAGCTGGTGCAGCTGTTCCGTGTCATCCTGCTGATTGTGCTGGCCCTGATCTTCATGTGCAGCATCAATGTGAAGCTGACGATCCTTTCGTTTGCCTTCATACCGATCATCATCGGCTACAGCTTCTATTTCCACCACAAGATCGGTGCCCAGTTCCGCATTGTCGACGAGGAAGAAGGAAAACTGTCTTCCATTGCCCAGGAAAACCTGACCGGTGTGCGTGTTGTCAGGGCATTCGGACGTGAGAAATATGAGAGGGAACGCTTTGAAAAGCAGAATCATTTCTATACCGGTCTGTGGATCCGGCTGCTGCAGCTGATGGCAGCTTTCTGGTCAACCGGCGATATCTTTTCCTACAGCCAGTATCTGGCAGTCATTCTTTACGGTTCCTATCTGTGTGTCAGCGGTGAGCTGACAGCCGGCAGCTATATTGCCTTTGTGTCCTACAATACGATGCTGACATGGCCGGTCAGATCGCTGGGCAGAGTCATTGCCAATCTGTCCAAGGCCGGCATTTCCGTCGAGCGTCTGCGCTATATCATGAACAGCGAAGAAGAAAAGGATGTGCCGGATGCCCTGACGCCGGATATGCATGCCGACATTGTCTTTGACCATGTCAGCTTTGCCTATGAAAACGGCACCTCTGAGATTCTCAATGATATCTGCCTGCAGATTCCGGCCGGCACAACGCTGGGCATTCTCGGCGGCACCGGTTCCGGCAAATCGACGCTGATGTATCTGCTGGACCGTCTGTATGACATTCCCGAAGGCAATGGCACGATTACCATCGGCGGTGTTGATATCCGCAATATCAAGGCGTCCTGGCTGCGTCAGAATATCGGCATGGTTCTGCAGGAACCGTATCTGTTCTCGCGGACCCTGTCGGAAAACATCCGCATTGCCAGACAGTCATCCGATATGAAGGATGTGCAGTTTGCCGCAAGAATCGCATCCCTTGAGGAAGCAGTCGATCATTTCAGCGAAGGCTATGATACGTTTGTCGGCGAGCGGGGCGTAACCCTTTCCGGCGGCCAGAAACAGCGTACGGCAATTGCCCAGATGCTGATCAGAAAACCGCCGGTCATGATCTTTGATGATTCGCTGTCGGCTGTTGATGCCGAAACAGATGCGAAGATCCGTGCTTCTCTGAAGGAGAACGTCGGCGATGCGACGGTGATCCTGATTGCCCACCGCATCACGACCCTGATGAATGCCGACCAGATCATTGTTATGGATCAGGGCCGCATTGCCGAAAGAGGAACCCATGAGCAGCTGCTGGAAAAGAACGGCATTTACCGCCGTATCTATGACCTGCAGATGCAGCAGAGCGAAGTGGAAGAGGAGGCAGACCATGAGTGAGAAGACGAATGTGAAACTGCCGTTCTTTGGTATACCGAAGATCCTTCCCTATGCGAAGAAATACAAGAAGCGCATCATCAGCATGGTTCTGATGGGCATTGCCGCATCATTGATCGATTCCGTATTTCCGCTGTTCAATCGCTATGCGATCGATCACTATATCGGTGAAAAGACCCTGGATACCGTCGGTATCTTTGTCGTCCTGTATCTGCTGGTGCTGGCAGCCCAGGTGGTTCTGAACTATATCAGCCTGTACTGGGCAGGACAGACGGAAATGGATGTGGACAGGGACCTGCGCGATGCCTCATTCAACCATCTGCAGGAACTGTCATTTGCCTACTTCAACCAGAACAACGTCGGCTATATTCATGCCCGGGTCATGAGCGACACCGGCAAGATCGGTGAACTGGTTGCCTGGCGCATGATGGATATTGTCTGGAACGGTTCCTATCTGCTGTTCGTATTCGCCGTCATGCTGAGCATCAATGCCCGGCTGACGCTGTATATTGCCCTGCTTGTTCCGGCAGCAGTGCTCATCATATCCTATTTCCAGAAACATCTTGTTTCCCTGAACCGGAAGATCCGCGAGATCAATTCAAAGATCACCGGCAACTTCAATGAAGGCATTACCGGCGCCCGCTCGATCAAGACCCTGGTCGTTGAGGATACCATCGGCAATGATTTCCGGAAGGACACACTGGAGATGCGCCGCACCTCTGTGCATGCGACAAGGTATTCGGCCGTATTCTCAGCCACGGTTACGATGATGAGCTCCATGGCTCTGGCCCTGGTGCTGTGGCAGGGCGGCAGGCTGAATCTGGAAGGACTGCTGCAGATCGGCACGCTTTCGGTATTCATGAGCTATGCCCTTGGCATGATGGAGCCGATCACGATGATCATCGAAACGATTGCGGCCCTGATTGCCATCCAGGTCAATATTGAAAGATTTACCAGACTGATGGAGACGGAATCGGATGTGGCCGACCGTCCCGAAGTCATTGAAAAATACGGCGGCACATTTGATCCGAAAAAGGAAAACTGGGAACCGCTGGAAGGCGATGTCGAATTCCGTGATGTCAGCTTTATGTATCCTGACGGCAATGAGATGGTTCTCGAGCACTTTGATCTGAAAGTGCCGAAAGGAACCAATGTTGCCATTGTCGGCGAAACCGGTGCCGGCAAGAGCACGCTGGTCAATCTGGTCTGCCGTTTCTTTGAACCGACCGAAGGCCAGGTGCTGATCGACGGCAGAGATGCCAGGGAACGTTCGCAGCTGTGGCTCCATTCCAATATCGGCTATGTGCTGCAGACCCCGCATCTGTTCTCGGGAACCGTTCGTGACAACCTGCGCTACGGCAAGCCGGAGGCCACGGATGAAGAAATCATGAAGGCACTCGATCTGGTCTCTGCCCGCTTTGTCCTTGACAAGATGGACAAGGGACTGGACAGTGAAGTCGGCGAGGGCGGCGATCTGCTGTCGACAGGTGAAAAGCAGCTGCTTTCCTTTGCCAGAGCCATTCTGGCAGACCCGCGGATCCTCGTTCTTGATGAAGCAACAGCCTCGATTGACACCCTGACGGAAAAAGCCATTCAGGATGCCATCGCGACCGTCATCAAAGGCCGCACATCCTTCGTCATTGCCCATCGTCTCTCGACCATTGTGGACGCTGATGTGATCCTGGTCGTCAAGGACGGCAGGATCATTGAGCGCGGCACCCATAAGGAGCTGATGCGGAAGAAAGGCTATTATTACGATCTCTATACCAGACAGTATGAAGAGATGGTCGTCAACAGTATTTCTGCATAATAAAAAACAAGACTGTATGAAGTCTTGTTTTTTTACTTATATGGTCTTGCCGGGGTTTCACTGAAATGATATTTCCCGTCCAGATAGCCAAGCAGGAAGGCTTTTGCCAGACTGTTTTTTCTGACCTTTTCCCTTGCCTCGGGAATGTCAAACCATGCCCAGGTATCGATTTCTTCATTCGGCACGGCATCGGTTTCATCAATGACAGCGGTGAAATTGAACATCAGGGTATTGGAAGGGGCAAAGTAATGGGAACGGTTGAAATGCAGTTCCCTGACATCGAAGCCGAGTTCTTCCTTGATTTCCCTGACAGCTGCATCTTCGGCATCTTCTCCCTGATTGACATAGCCGGCGCAGAGAATGTATTCATTGCCGCCGTACTGCCGGATCATCATGATCCTGGTCCGCTCCTGATTGGTAAGGATCATGGAAACACCGGTATTGAAGACCGGGAAGCGGAAATCATTGCAGGCCGGACAGAAGGGGATGTCCTTTCCCTCTGAAGGCAGGTATTTCATCTGCAGCTTTTCGCCGCAGACCATGCAGTGCTTCATTTCATTCATCATAGTCCTCCAGGAAGCTGTGCAGGCTTCCGTCTTTTTTATATCCCGGGAAGGTTTCGATATGTACGGCGTGCAGTGCCCGGAAGATATTGTCTTCGATTTCCGGATTGTTTTCCTTCAGCTGCCGGATCAGTTCCTTGACCTCTTTCCGCTTTGATGTCGTTTCGGCATTCTCGCGGGCATTCGCTTCGGTAAAGCGGCAGGCACACTGGATGAATTCCAGACCGTTATAGCGGCACCAGTCCTTTACGGCATCTTCCTTGATGCCGTACATGGGCCGGATCAGTTCCATGCCGGCGAAGTTTTCGCTGTGGCATTTGGGAACGATCGTTTCCAGCTTGCTGGAATAGAACATGGCCATGACCGTAGTCTCAATGACATCATTGAGATGATGGCCGAGGGCAATCTTGTTGCAGCCGCGGGTCTTTGCCTCATTGTACAGATAGCCCCGGCGCATGCGGGCACAGAGGTAGCAGGGACTTTTTGTCTGCATATTGGCAATGTCAAAGACTCTTGTCTCAAAAATCTGCAGGGGAATCTGAAGCCGGGCAGCATTCTCTTCAATCTTTTTCCGGTTGGCGGCATTGTAGCCGGGATCCATGCTCAGAAAGGTCAGTTCAAAGGGAATGTCACTGTGTCTCTGCAGAAGCTGCAGCAGCTTTGCCATCAGCATCGAATCCTTGCCGCCGGAAATGCATACGGCAATATGATCATTCTCCTGAATCAGGTCATATTTTCTGACTGCTGTCAGAAAAGGTGCCCAAAGCTGTTTGCGGTATTTTCTGATGATCGACCGTTCGATCAGCTGAATGTCACTCAGTTCACGTTTCATCGGCTATTAAAGTATCACAATTGCGGAAGGCAGAAAAGCAGTTTGATGAATTCAGCAGGGCAGGGAAAAAAGAAAAGCTCCGTTTCCGGAGCTTTCGGTATGGTCGGGGTGACGGGATTTGAACACGCGACCTCTTCGTCCCGAACGAAGCGCTCTACCAAGCTGAGCCACACCCCGATGCCGCCATACAATACTAGCACAATATTTTCATTTGTGCACACAAAAAAGCAGAAACCTTGAAAAAAAGATTTCGGACAGAATATTATTTGGGTATCAGAACAGAACAGGAGAACAAAAATATGGGATTCTATGATTACAGTGTTACTGACCGCAAGAGCAATGAAATTTCCATGAAGCAGTTTGAAGGAAAGGTTGTCATCGTCGTCAATACCGCTACCGGATGCGGCTTTACCCCGCATTACGAGCCGCTTGAAGCAATGTATGAGAAGTACCATGACCAGGGACTGGAGATCCTTGACATTCCCTGCAATCAGTTCGGTGCCCAGACACCGGGCAGCGATGAAGAAGTCCATGAATTCTGCACACTGCACTACAATACGCAGTTTGAACAGATGCACAAGTCCGATGTCAACGGTGAAAATGAACTGCCGCTGTACACCTGGCTGAAGAGCCAGCAGGGCTTCAAGGGATTCACCGGTTCAAAGGCTGAATTCATGAACAAGCATCTTGCCAAGATCGATCCGGACTTTGAAAACAATCCGGCAATCAAGTGGAATTTCACGAAGTTCGTGATTGACCGCAATGGCAATGCTGTCGCAAGATTTGAACCGACTGCCGACATGGCAGATGTCGAAGCCTGCGCAGTATCGCTCCTCTGAGCAGCTGAGAATTGAGAATTGCGGCCGTGAGACAATCACAGCCGCTTTTTTTGTGTTAATTTGTATTAAAATAATATTGTTATGAACAGATACTGTATCATTGCTTCACCGCTGGGCAATCTGAAAATCACAGTTTCGGAAAAAGGAATCTGCGGTATTGCCTATACCAAAGAGAATCTCTGCCGCAGTGATGATCCGCTGCTGAAAAAGACAGAACTGCAGCTGCAGGAATACTTTGCAGGCAGGCGGAAGGCATTCGATCTGCCGCTGGATCTGCAGGGCACAGAATTTCAGAAACGGGTATGGCAGGCACTGCTGGAAATACCGTACGGGGAAACGAGGTCATACAGTGATATCGCAGCTGCCTCCGGCAATGCCAGGGCAGTGCGGGCTGCCGGCATGGCGAATCATGTCAATCCTGTCGTCATTGTCGTGCCCTGTCATCGGGTGATCGGCAAAAACGGCAGTCTGACCGGATACGGCGGCGGTCTGGAAAGAAAACAGTTCCTTCTGGATCTGGAGAAGCAGTTAGACAAGGGGAAAGAGATATGGCAGTCAAAAGAAGAATGAAGAAAACCGGAAAGATCATCATCGGCATTGTTTCGGCACTGTGCCTGGCACTTGTCGGTGTGCTGGCCTGGGTGCTTACCCGGCCGCCGGTTTTAAACAAGCAGACACAGTCGGCTTCTCTTCATGAACTTGATGTGCCGATCGTTGATGTGCCGAAGGTGGAAGAAACTTCGGCAACGCTGTTCGCGGTTGGTGACGCTCTGCTGCACGAAGCAGTCTATTACTGGGTTCATCAGCCGGACGGCAGCTATGAATTCAAGCCGATGGTCGACAGAATCGGTGAAATTGCCCGCCAGTATGACCTGCGCTACTACAATCAGGAAACGATTCTGGGCGGCAGTGAACTGGGGCTGAGTCACTATCCGACTTTCAATTCACCGCAGGAATTCGGCGTCAATATGATTGAAGAGGGATTCAATCTGGTATCAACAGCAACCAATCATACACTGGATGCCGGCGTGCCCGGAGTTGAGAATTCCTGGAATTTCTGGCATTCCCATGAAGATCAGATCCTGATGCAGGGAACCAACCTGTCATGGGATCAGAGAAACGAGATCCCGGTCCGGGAAGTCAACGGCATTACCTATTCCTTCCTTTCCTGGACCTTTGGCATGAATGGTTTCCAGCCGCCGGAAGGCATGGAATATCTGGTCAACTGCTATACCGGACATGAGGAAGAAATGCTCGATCAGGTGCGGCGCGCCAAAGAACTGGCTGATGTAGTCATCATGGCCATTCACTGGGGCACAGAGTATGCCGATTATCCCAATGAGGAACAGATCAGCCTGGCACAGCAGCTGTCTGATGCCGGATGTGACATCATCATCGGCAATCATCCGCATATGATTCAGCCGGTCCAGTGGATCAACGGCAACAAGACAATCTGCTTCTATGCCATGGGCAACCTGCTCAGTGCCCAGTTTGATGATTCGCTGGTCGGCATGATGGGCGCCGTAAAGATCAACAAGAAGACCACCGGCGGCAAAACCGAGATCACATTGTCTGATGTCAAGGCAGATCTGCACTGGACATACGGTGAAGTCAACAACTGGCACGACATCCGGGTCATTCCCTTTGCCGAGCTGAATGATTCGCTCTGCCCGGGCTATCAGGAGCTCTATGACCGCATGTCGAAGATCATCACCGCCATGGACGGTTCCATTCAGGTTGGAGGCTTCTGAAAAAAGGCTTTACAGCAGTTTTGATCAGAGCTATATTGTAATGCTCCGGACAGCCGTATTACTGCAATGCATCATTCCATACAGCTTTGATGGATATTTAGAGAGGAGTGGCGTGATCAGAGGAAACACGCCGAAAAATGTGATGGAAGAAAAAAAGCATCTGAGTGACGAATCAGTCAAGAATGCGGCTGGCGGCTATTACGAAAGCAATGGATTCCGCTACTATGAATACTACGGTGTTGACAGCAATGCGTGCACAGGCTGCCAGGCCTGCGGCAGTGTCTGCCCGACCCAGTGCATTTCCTTCTCGCCGTATGCAAGCATTAACACAGGCGCCTGTGTCCAGTGTGAAAGCTGCGCAGATATCTGTCCGACCGGTGCCATCGGCTGGAAGAAAAGAGCTGAAAAAATCGAAAAATGATCATTACCATTCTGACAATGTTTCCCGAGATGTTTGACAGTTTCCTGAAGGCCCCGCTCGTTGCCCGGGCCCGGGAAAAGCATCTGGCGGAAATTCAGATTGCAGATATCAGACAATATGCCGGGGGATCCTTCCGGCATATTGATGATTCTCCCTATGGCGGCGGTGCCGGCATGATCATGCGGGCCCAGCCGGTTCTTGATGCCCTGGCGGCAGTCCGGAAGGAAAACAGTCATGTCATCCTGACAGCAGCAGCCGGCCATCCCTATACCCAGAAAGATGTCAGGCGGCTTCTGGAAAAAGAGCACCTGATTCTGATTGCCGGCCACTATGAAGGCGTGGATGCGAGAGTCTATGATCACGCTGATGAGCTGATTTCAATGGGCGACTATATACTCAGCGGCGGCGAGATACCGGTGATGGCAGTCATTGATTCCCTGGTCCGTGTCATGGCCGGCATCATCCGGACCGAAAGCACGGAAGATGAATCGTTTGAGAACGGGCTGCTGGAATATCCTCAGTATACAAAGCCCCGGGATCTGAACGGCCAGAGGGTGCCGGAAGTGCTGCTGAGCGGCGATCATGAAAAGATCCGTCAGTGGAAACATGAGCAGTCACTGCTCTGGACCCGGAAATACCGTCCCGATCTTCTCGAACAGTATCCGCTGAGCGAAGCGGATATCAGGTTTCTGAATGAACATGAATGAGATGCCGGAAGGCATCTTTTCTGATGCGTAAAAAAAGAAGACCGTGCGGTCTTCAGAGAAATGATTCGGCAATGAATACGATAATGCAGCAGGCTGCCGCAACTGTCGGCAGGCTCCGGTTCTGCCATGAAAGGATGGAGCCGGCAGCCAGTGCCAGCCAGCCGGAAACCGGTGAGCTTGTGGCCTCAATGATGGCCGGAAAGGTCATGACGGCCAGGGTTGCATAGGGCACATAGTACAGGAATGACTTCAGGAAGGCGTTCCTGATCGGCTTTCTGATCAGCGTCAGAGGCAGAACCCGGATCAGATAGGATACCAGGCCGGATATCAGAATATAGATATAGATATTATGCTTCATTGCTGTCCTCCCTGTGCGGGAAGAATACCGCAGCGGTTCCGGCAATAAGCAGTGTCAGAACGATGGTTTTCATGCCGGCATTGAGATCTTTCAGGAGCGGGATATACTTTGCACACCAGCTGAGGACAAAGCCGCTGAGCACTGCTGCAGCAACAATTTTGTCTTTGCGGGAAGGCGGAATGATAATGGCCAGAAACATGCCGTAAAGAGCTACCGAAAGAGCGCTGACAATACGGGCTGGAAGAACATTGCCGGCAATGATTCCGAGGGCAGTGCCGAAGGACCAGCCGGGGATGGCTACCAGCATCGCTCCGTAATAGTAGAAGGGATTCAGATATCCTTTCTGGCTGACAGCGATGCCGAAGAGTTCATCGGTAATGCAGTAACCGACGAGAAGCCGGTGGATAAATGCTGTTTTTTCGCTGAAACGCTGGGAAAGGGCAGTGCTCATCAGCAGATATCTAGCATTGGCGATCAGGGTGACAAGCGCCATTTCAATGTAGGCAGCGTCCGCTGTAATTACCTGGACACCGGCATATTCGCCGGCACTGGCCATGTTCAGCATGCTGATGAGAAAACCCTGGAAGGCATTCATGCCGGCATTGCGCATGGCGATGCCAAGCGAGAAGGCCACGGCCGCATAGCCGATGCAGATGGGCATACCGTCACGGATCCCCAGCCGCAGGGCTTCACTGTTCTCTTTTTGCATGGTCAAAATGCTCCTTGCTAAAACGCCCTGTGCGGACATTGCCATGATTATAACACTGTTTCGGCGGCGGCTATGCTATAATCTTATCTAAGCCTGCAGGTTCTTTTTGTCGTGCCGGCTGAGGAGAATATGAACCAAAACATTCGAAAACTGACGGACGGGGCGATGATGCTTGCCATTATCGGTGCAGTCATGCTGATCGACAGGCAGCTGGCAGGCGCAGTCTCCGGCACCGTATTATATCTGTTTCCGCTGCCGATGGTCTTCTACGCCGCCAAGTACGGCTGGAAGAACAGCCTGGCGGTGCTGGCCGCATTATTTGCGCTGCTGTTCATGCTGGGAACGCCGCAGTCGATATTCTATGTCGGCTTTGAAGCGGTGATCGGCACTGTCTATGGTGCCGGCATTCACAGCGGTGCTGACAACCGGCGGATCCTGATCAGAACCATACTTATGAGCGTGGCACTGGAAATCATGGCGCTGTTTGTCTTCTCGGCCTTCTTCGGCTATGACATGACTGCGGAACTGAGTGAATACAAGAAGCTGTTCACCAGCATGTTTGAGGCGACAGGGACAGATCCCGGCATGGCCGTCAATCTCGACAGCATGATCCGCAATATCTTCATTGTTTCCATTGTTCTGACCGGTGTTCTGGAAGGGCTGATCACCCATTTTGTTTCCCGGATGATGCTGAAGCGGCTTCACTTCAAACTGCCGGAATCGACACCGCTGTGGGAATACTATCCGCCGAAATGGAGCGGCTATCTCGGCATGGCAGGATTCGCGGCCTTCTACTGGTCGATTGCCCGGCCGCTGAGCAATGAGCTGTACCAGAACATCATGCAGGGATTCGGCATGATCGGCGTCTTCTATCTGGCGGCCTTCGGTTTCATCGGCATCCTTGTCATTGCCCCGCGAGTGTGGCCTGGGACAAGAAAATGGATCGGCATCGCGGCTGTATTGATGCTGCTGATGTCGGCACCGATGCTTGCCATTATCGGCTTCCTGTATATTACAACCGATATTCATCAACGCGTCCTGAAAGGAGGAATGACTGATGCATCAGAAAATTAACAGACTGAAACAGATCATGATGATCATTGCTGCCGTGCAGATTCTTGTGCTTGCTTTCCTCGGCCTGGGACTGAAGCAGGATGTGCTGATTCCGTTCATTATCGTGGCGGTTGAAATCGGTGCGGCGGTCTGGCTGTTTGACCGTTTTGAAAGCGTGACGGAAGAGCAGTCGATCGGTGTCAAGAATGCCCTTGGCAGCACTGCCCGTGAAGCCTATCTGGCCGGCGGCATCGGCATTCTGATCTACGACGATGACTATGTTGTCACCTGGATGAGCGAACTGTTTGCCGAACGCGGCATCGACCGGGTCGGACACCGGCTGCTGACCTGGGTGCCGGAAGCGGATGATCTGATTTCCGGCAAATCCGATACGGTCACGATCACCCTGGACAACCGTATCTATGAGATCCGCCGCAAGGAGGATGCCCAGATCATCTTCTTCAAGGACATTACCGAACTCAATACCTATAAGGAAAAATACAGCAGCGAACATGTCGTCATCGGCATGCTCAGCTTTGATAACTATGAAGAAAGCACGCAGTATCTTGATGAAAGCGAAACGTCGGCAGTCAATATGGCTGTCCGCACGCCGGTCAATGAATACTGCTCCAGCCACGGCATACTTGCCCGCCGCATGAACAACAACCGCTATCTTCTGATTCTGAATGAAAAGATCTTCAATGATCTGGTGGCTGACAGGTTCTCGGTTCTGAACAAGGTCCGCAAGGCTGCCCAGAAGATGGATGTTTCAATTACCCTTTCCATGGCTTTTGCCAGAGGCACTTCCGATTTCCTGGAAATGGATGAAATGGTTTCCAACCTGATGGATCTGGCAACAACCAGAGGCGGTGACCAGGTTGCAGTGCAGACTGCCGGCGGCGAAGTCCGCTACTTCGGCGGATCTACCGAAGCGGCTGAAAAGCGCAGCCGTGTCCGTGTGCGTGTCATGTCGCATGCCCTGCGTGATCTGATGCTGAATTCTTCCAATGTCATTATCTGCGGTCATAAGACGGCCGACTTTGACTGCATTGGCTCCGCCCTGTGTCTTTCCCGCATGGCTACTGCCCTGCACCGGCAGTGTGTGATCATTGCCAAGACCGGCGGCATTGAAGAAAAGCTGGAAGCGGCAATGAAAGCCAATGAAGCCGAACTGAAGAAGGAAGTCACCTTCGTAACCGAAGGCGAGGCTCTGAATCAGCTGCAGGACAATACCCTGGTCATCATGACGGACCATCACAATATCCGCCAGTCCAACGGCGCCAAGGTTCTGGAACTGGCAAAGAAGGTCGTTGTCATTGACCATCACCGCCGTTCCACCGATATGGGTGTCAAGCCGGTGCTGGTCTATATCGAAGCCGGCGCCAGCTCAACCTGTGAACTGCTGACGGAGATGATTCCGTTTGTTTCCCGCCGCACGGATATCAGCGAAACTGCTGCCACATTCATGCTGGCAGGCATGGTTATTGATACCCAGAGATGGCGTGTGCGCACCGGTTCCCGTACCTATGAAGCAGCAAGTGAACTGCGCAAGATGGGTGCTGATCCGCAGACCGCCTATGACTATCTCAAGGATTCCTATGATGAATTCGCCCTCAAGAGTTCGATCATGTCGGCATCGGAACGGCTGCCTGGAGGCATCATGATTGCCCCGGTCAAAGAGCGCGGTGTATCCCGTTCCCTGATTTCCCAGGTGGCAGACAGTCTGCTGTCGATTCAGGATGTGAATGCGGCATTTGTCATTGCCGACAATGAAAAGGGAGAGACCTGCATCTCGGCCAGATCCAACGGCACCATCAATGTCCAGAGGGTCATGGAGATGATGGGCGGCGGCGGCCATCTGGCAGCGGCAGCCCTGCAGCGTCCGAAATCAAGTGTTGAAGCTCTGCGTACGGAACTGATCAGTACGCTGGATACATATTTCAAGGAGGAAAAACCAGATGAGAGTGATTCTTAAGCAGGATGTAAAAAAGGTCGGCAAGCGCGGTGAAATCGTCGAAGTTGCCGATGGATATGCACGCAATTTCCTGATTGCCAGAGGCCTGGCAGTTGCCGAGACAAAGAAGAGCCTGGAAATCCTTTCCGGTCAGAAGGCAGAAGAAGCAGCCGAAGAGGCAAAGCGTGAGGAAGAAGCCCGTGAAAAGGCTGCCCAGATGGAAAAGATGATGCTGACATTCCATGTCAAATCCGGCAAAGAAGGCAAGGTGTTCGGCTCTGTTTCCACCAAGCAGATCGCCGAAGCTCTGAACAAGCAGGGCATCCGGATTGACAAGAGAAAGATTCTTGACACCAGCCCGATTCAGTCACTCGGCATTACCAGAGTGCGGATCGAACTGCATAAGAATGTCATCGGCACGATCCGTGTTCAGCTTGTCGGGAGTGAATGATCATGGCCAGGGTGTTACCGTCTGCCCCGGAGGCAGAAGCCACACTTCTCGGCAATATGATGGTTTACCCTGCGGCAGCCAGAATCGCCATGGAGGAGGGACTCAGCGAAGATGATTTTTTTGCCGAGGCCAACCGCCGCATCTTTCTGGCCATTGACAGTCTTTACAAGCAGGGAAGCGTCATTGACCTGACCACGGTTGTTACCCGCCTCAGCGACATGGATCTGCTGGATAAATGCGGCGGTCTGCCGTATCTGACAGATCTTACCGATGCGGCAGTCACCAGTGCCAATGTCAAAAGTTATGTTTCCATGGTTCATGACAAGGCTGTCATCCGCAGAATGATCGAAGCCACCGAGAAGATGGCAGAAGAGGGATACAGCGGTCAGACCGATATCAACGAATATCTGGATGCCTGTGAGAAGGCGGTGCTGGAAATCTCCCGCAACCGCCGCACCAGTGAGTTCCGCAATTCGCCGGAACTGATGACGGAAGTACTGGCAAACATTCAGAAGATGTCTGACAACAGGACCGACATTACCGGCCTGAAAACCGGATTCAATGATTTTGATCATACCCTGCACGGTCTGCAGAAAGGTGATCTGATCGTTCTGGCAGCCCGTCCGGCAATGGGAAAAACTGCCGTTGCCCTGAACCTGGCGATGAATGCGGCAGCGTATCAGCCGCGCGGTGCAGTTGCCATATTCTCTCTGGAAATGGCGGCCGAACAGCTGGCCATGCGTCTGCTGAGTGCCAAGAGTCATATTCCCGGCGACAAGCTTCGTACCGGCCGTCTGAGCGATGAGGACTGGAACCGTCTGAATGAAGCTGCCGGCGAACTGAAGATGTCCAATATCTACATCGATGACACCTCGATGATCAAGGTGCCGGAGATCTTTTCCAAATGCCGCCGTCTGAAGGCAGATGTGGGACTGAATCTGGTGCTGATCGACTATATTCAGCTGATTACCGGATCGGGTGGACGCAATGAGAACAGACAGCAGGAAATATCAGAAATCTCCCGCAGTCTGAAGGCTCTGGCAAGAGAACTGGAAGTCCCGGTCATTGCCCTTTCCCAGCTGTCCCGTTCGGTAGAACAGCGTGACAACAAGCATCCGATGCTGAGTGACCTGCGTGAATCAGGTGCCATCGAGCAGGATGCCGATATCGTTCTGATGCTGTACCGTGAGGCCTATTATGATGAAGCCATCCGCGAACAGGCACAGAAAGAAGGCAATGAGCGTCTGGAAATCAACATTGCCAAGCATCGTAACGGTGCGACCCGCAAGGTATATCTGGCGTTTGAGAATACCACCAATGCTTTATACAACATTGTTTCTGACCAGCCGTAAGAGAGGAGGAGGACGATGAAAAAGATACTGACCATAGTGATCTGCTTTGCGGCATCTGTTTTCATCGTGCTTTTCAGTACGAAGTTCTTTCAGGAAAAGATGCAGCCGCAGGAAAGTGAGGCGGGCCTGTTCCATCAGAAGGCGGTTCAGCTTTCCGACCGTCCCCAGATCAGTCATATGCTGTATCAGAACGGCGAACTGATCGGCGTTATCCGTGATACCGGAAGGCTGGACAGAATGCTGAAGGATGTCTATGCCGAGCGTTATGAGGATGACTTCCCTGATTCCCGGCTGGCTCTCGGCAACGATGTTTATCTGGCCGATGAGGAAAGCTATATGGTCTATGAGAATGCCGATGATGAAATTCTGAATTATATTGATGAGAATCATCTGTTTTCACTGGAAGCGACAGCCATCAGCTTTGCCGAGAACGGTGAAGTCTATGCCCGTATCTTCGCCCGCAATCAGGAAATCTATGAAACGGCGATGAATACCTATATTTCCTATTTCGTCGATCAGGCCAGTCTGAGCAGCAGCCGCGGCAGCCAGTCGGCACTGACAACCTACGGCAGCCGGGACAACAGTGTATCCATTCCCCAGACGATTACCATCAGCCGCGAATATGCGCCGATTGAGGAAATCATGAAGACGGAATATGAAGTGCTGGAATATCTTAAGTACGGTGACAGCCCCCAGCTCGAATACTATACCGTCCAGGAATATGACACGGTAGCCGGTGTCGGATCCAAGAATCACGGTCTTTCCGCCACCCAGGTCATGAATATCAACCGTGAGAAGATCACCAGTGTTGATCAGCTTCTGAAGGAAGGCGACGAACTCTGCGTGACCTATTTCACGCCGCCGATCGATGTCATTGTCGAAAAGGACAGTTTCCGTCAGATGCCGGTCTATTTTGAAACGGCATATGTGGAAGACGCAAATCTTCTGCTGGGAGAACGGGAAGTCAGACAGAGCGGCATGAATGGTGCCCGCAATGTCCTGTATGCCGAGAGATGGATCAACGGCGTTCTTGTCAGCGGTACTGAAAAGTCGAGCGTCATGATCCAGGAGCCGCAGAGTGAAGTCATTGCCCTGGGAACGCAGCAGCTTCCCGATGTCGGCACCGGTGTCTACCGCTTCCCGGTCGACAATCCGGCAATTTCCTGCAGTTTCGGATGCTATTTCGGTCATGAGGGAACCGATATCGTCAACCAGTACGACCGCTGGGGCGATGTCTATGCGGCTGATACAGGCGTCATTGAAACCAATTCCTATAACAGCATCAACGGCAACTATGTCGTAATCAATCACAACAACGGCTATAAGACCTATTACGGACACATGCGCGAGCTCAGCGAACTGCCGGAAGGAACAGTCGTAACGAAAGGACAGATGATCGGCCATATCGGCATGACCGGCCTGGCAACCGGGCCGCATGTGCACTTCATGGTGGAAGTCAATGAAAAGCATGTCGATGCCTGCAACGGCTTCCTGGCCTGTGATACGGTGCCTTACCAATGATGAAATTTGCCCTGCTTGCCAGCGGTTCCAAGGGAAACTGCTTTGTCGTTCGGAATGAAGATACTGTGATCGTCATCGACTGCGGCTCGACGCTGAAGCATCTGAAGGCATCATTTGCCAGTCTGAACCTGAGCAAGGATGACATTGATGCAGTTCTGATTACCCATGATCACAGTGATCATATTGCCCAGATCCGGCATTTTGCGCCGTATGATATCTATTCACCGGTGGATATTGAAGATATCTGCACCGCCAATGTTGTCAGCCGCATGCCGTTTGCGGTGGGAAGCCTGCGGATCACGCCGCTTGCCCTTTCCCATGATGCCCGCAATACCTGCGGATATGTAATTGAAAACGGAACCGAGAAGCTGGTCTATATTACCGATACCGGCTATGTCAATGAAAGCTATCTGCCGCTGATTCAGTCTGCCGACTACTATGTCATGGAAAGCAATCATGATGTGCAGATGCTGATGCAGACAAGACGGCCGCAGTATCTGAAAGCCCGGATCTACGGCGATCAGGGGCATCTCTGCAATGAAGACTGTGCGGAAATTCTCGCCCGTATCATAAGCAAAAAAACCAAAATGATTATTCTGGCGCATATCTCGCAGGAAGCCAATACCCGCGAGAAGGCTCTGCAGACAGCCGTGAACCGGCTGAAGCAGGAAAAGGACAGGGTCGCCGAAGATCTTGTCATCTGTGCTGCCGGACAGTATGAAATGATCAGGAAAGGAGAAGGCAATGAAGAAATGGATTATGGCACTGTGTGCTGTTTTGCTGGCATGGAATCTGTGGCTGACGGTCAGGCTTGAGATGCTGAGCAGTCCGGATGCGCCTGCCGCTCCCCAGATCACCCAGACAACGGTCAGTGACTATACGACTGACCTGACGGAAATCATTGCCAATACAAGAGCTGCGATCGTGACGGTCAGCAGCGGTACCCGCAGTGCCAGCGGCTTTGTCTACAGCCGCGAGGAGGAGAACCTTTACCTGGTCACAACCAGTGATCTTTACTCTGACAGCGGGGAAGTCACAGTATATTTTGACAGCAGTGCCGGCATGAGTGCGGCAATTGTCGGCTGTGATGAAGCAACCGGAATCATGCTGCTGAGAATGCAGCCGGGCTTTGAAGTCAGAACCGGCTGGCTTGGTGACAGCGATCTGCTGGAACAGGGGGAATATGTCATCGCCCTCAGCGGCAGAAAAGCAGAAACCGGCAGCAGCAGGGTCAGCTTCGGCATTGTATCCGAGCCGGGCATGCAGCGTCTGAGCAGTTCTTCTTCCTGGCTGGCCGGCGTTATTGAAACGGATGCTGTTGTTTCGCCGGAAAGTGTCGGCGGTCCGCTTCTGGATCAGGGCGGTGCCGTTGTCGGAATGCTGCTGCCGCGCAGCTACAGTTCCAGTGAAAGACTCGGCTGGGCGGTCGGCATCAATGAAATCAAGATGGTAGTCAATGAACTGAAGGCAGACGGAAGTGTCAGCCGAGGGTCTCTGGGGATTGTATCGCGCAACGTCGCTGATCTGCGCTCCTATGAAAAGAGCACCCGCGGTCTGCAGCTTGATGCTGTCAGCGGCGTGCTGGTCACATCTGCCCGGGAAAACAGCGAGCTTGAAGCCGGTGATGTGCTGCTGGCTGTCAATGGTCAGACAGTCGAAAACATCAATGGCCTCCGCAGCATGCTTTACGACCTGAATGCCGGCGATATTGCCGAACTGCAGGTATTCCGGAACGGGGAACAGACCACCCTCAGCATGGAGCTGCAATGATCAGACTGCTGGCCTGCGGCAAGGTCCGCGAAAAATGGATGAAGGATGGTGCTGAAGAGTACCTGAAGCGGATCCGTCCTTATGAAAAGATCGAAATGGTCGAAGTGGCGGATGAAAAGGCGCCGGAAAGCAATTCGGCGGCGGAAAACGAAATTGTAAAGAAGAAGGAAGGCGAAAAGCTGCTGAAGCAGATCCGTGACGATGAGTATGTCATCCTGCTGGATCTGGCCGGAAAGCCGTGCGGTTCGGTGGAACTGAGCGAAAAAATCCAGGAACTGCACAACCGTTCCCAGAGCCGCATTGCCTTTGTGATCGGCGGTTCACTCGGGGTATCTGACGATCTGATCAGACGGGCAGACATGCGCTGGAAACTGTCTGACAATACGTTTCCTCATCAGCTCTGCCGGATCATTGTCCTGGAACAGATCTACCGCAGCTTCCGGATCCTGAATCATGAACCGTATCATAAGTGAATCCTGCTTCCGGGATTCACTTTTTCAATATATAATGGGAGAAGTTTTTGAGAGAGGTACAATCATATGATCAGAAGCGCAGGTATATTGCTGCCAATCACGGCCCTGCCGTCGCCGTACGGTATCGGTACGATGGGAAAAGCAGCGCGTGAATTCGTTGACTTTCTGGCGGATGCCGGCCAGACTTTCTGGCAGATACTGCCGATCGGGCCGACCGGCTACGGCAACTCACCGTATCAGTCCCTTTCTTCCTATGCCGGAAGCACCTATCTGATCGATCTTGACGATCTGATCAGCGACGGGCTGCTGACGAAAGAGGAAGTGAATGCGGTGAAGTGGGGAAAGGATCCGGAACACACAGATTACGGCATTCTCTACAATGAACGGAACCAGCTGCTGCGGAAAGCGGCAGAGCGTCTGGCTCTGAAACATCCCAATGAATATCTGGAATTTCTGCGTACCGAGGGTCACTGGCTGAAGGACTATGCTGTTTTCATGGCCCTCAAGGATCATTTTGACGGAAAGCCGTGGATGCAGTGGCCGCAGGAACTGCGCCGCCATGACAGCGAGGCAGTCAGGATCAAGGCGGAAGAGTGCCGCAATGACGTCATCTTCTATGAGCGCGTGCAGTATCTGTTCTTCCGGCAGATGAAGGCAATGAAGAAATATGCCAATGACAGCGGCATTCAGATCATTGGTGATCTGCCGTTCTATATTGCGGCTGACTCCATTGATGTATGGTCGCATCCCGAACAGTTCCAGATGAATGAGCGGAATGAGATGACATTTGTTTCCGGCTTTGCGCCGGACGGCGGCAATCCCAAAGGTCAGAAATGGGGCAATCCGCTGTTTGACTGGGACCGCATGCGGCAGGAAGGTTACCGCTGGTGGATCGACCGCATTGCCCACCAGTCACGTATGTATGATATGATCCGCATCGATCATTTCCAGGGCTATCAGTCCTATTTTGCCGTACCGGCCAATGATCCGGACGCATCAAACGGCCACTGGCGGCAGGGACCGGGTCTGGAAGTGTTCAGGGCAATGGAGCAGCGGCTCGGCAAGCTTCAGATCATTGTCGAAGATCTCGGCATGCTGACGCCGGAATTCATGGCGATGGTCAGGGAAAGCGGCTATCCGGGCATGAAGATCCTGCAGTATGCCTTTGATCCCAATGATCCGGGATCGGTCTATATGCCGTTCCAGTATGATCACAATTCCGTGGTCTATACCGGCACGCATGACAACGATACCCTGATGGGCTGGAAAAAGGACAAGAACCAGGCAGCCAGAATCAGCAGAGCCCAGGCCTATCTGGGACTGAACAAGGAAGAAGGCTTTACCTGGGGCATGCTGAGAGCAGCCTACAGCACAGCCAGTGATCTTGCCATTGTCCAGATGCAGGATCTGCTGGAACTCGGCAGTGAAGCCCGTTTCAATGATCCGGCCGGAAAGACGCCGGCATGGACATGGCGCTGCCTTCCGGGAGTCTTTACAAAAGAACTGGCAGCCAGGCTGAAAGAAAAAATGCTGCTGTACTGCCGCAATAACTGGCAGGCAAAACATCCGGAAAAACCGAAGCGGCACTGACCGCCTGAGACAGGTTTTCCTGCATGCTTTTCCGGTGGTTTCAAAAATCAAATGTAACCGCTTGCGATGAAACATTGATTGTATTAAAATACAAGTAGTCAATAAGAAACGGGAGGTATAATTTCATATGAAAGAGATTTCAGTAACAGTTATTGACCCTGTTGGATTACATGCACGTCCTGCTACTGTTGCAGTCAATGCAGCCAGCAAGTTCAAGAGTGAAGTAAAGGTTGCCTATAAGGGACGTTCCGTCAACATGAAGTCAATCATGGGCGTTATGTCACTTGGTATTCCGACACAGTCCGAAATCACAGTTTCCTGTGAAGGTGAGGATGAAGAAGTCGCGATCCAGACAATCGAAGAAGTACTTCGTCAGCAGAAAGTCATTTCTTAATAAGTGCTAAATGCAGCCAAAAGGTGGACGCTTCTGAAGTGTCCCTTTTTTTTCAAGATACTGAAAATCATAATTAATATACTGAAAGGACAAGAATATGTATTTAGATGAATACAAGCGCTGGCTGGAAGCAGATCTGATTGACTGTGATCTTAAGCCGGAGCTTCAGAGCATTGCCGATGACGATGATGCCATCAAGGAAAGATTTGCCGTATCCCTGCAGTTCGGAACTGCCGGTCTGCGCGGCACGCTCGGTGCCGGTACCAACCGCATGAATATCTGGGTAGTCCGTCAGGCTACACAGGGTGTTGCTGACTGGGTCAAGACACAGGGCGGAAAGCAGCTGGTTGCCATCAGC
Organism: Bulleidia sp.; assembly: GCA_045543875.1. GTDB lineage: Bacteria > Bacillota_I > Bacilli_A > Erysipelotrichales > Erysipelotrichaceae > Bulleidia. The sequence goes on along the minus strand of JAZPXY010000049.1, from coordinate 5,713 downwards.
TATGACAGCCGTCTGAAGGGCTGGAACTTTGCCAGAGATGCAGCGGGCGTTCTTGCTGCCAACGGCATCAACGTTGTCATCTATGATGAACTCATGCCGGTGCCGGCACTGAGTTTTGCAACCCGTTATTATGAGTGCAATGCCGGTATCATGCTGACAGCTTCGCATAACCCGGCAAAATACAACGGCTTCAAGGCCTATGGACCGGATGGCTGCCAGATGACAGATGATGCAGCTGCCGTTGTCTATGATTCCATTCAGAAGACAGACGTCCTGACCGGTGCCAAGTATATGTCCTTTGCCGAGGGCGTTGAAAAGGGCCTGATCAAGTTTGTATCCGACGAATGCAAGAATGCTCTGTATGAAGCAATCGAAGCCCGTCAGGTAAGACCTGGTCTCTGCCGCACAGCCGGTCTGAAGCTTGTCTACTCGCCGCTGAACGGAACCGGTCTGGTTCCGGTTACCAGAGTTCTGAACGACATGGGCATTACCGATATTACGATCGTTCCTGAACAGGAATATCCGAACGGCTACTTCACAACCTGCCCGTATCCGAATCCGGAAATCTTTGAGGCTCTGGAAAAGGGTCTGAATCTGGCCAAGGAAGTCGGTGCTGACCTGATGCTGGCAACTGACCCGGATGCTGACCGTGTCGGTATCGCCATGAAGTGTCCGGATGGTTCCTATGAACTCGTTTCCGGCAACGAAATGGGCGTTCTGCTGCTGGACTACATCTGCGCCGGCAGAATTGAAAACGGTACAATGCCGAAGAATCCGGTTGCCGTCATGTCCATCGTTTCCACACCGCTGGCTGACAAGGTTGCTGAACACTATGGTGTTGAACTGAGACATACACTGACCGGCTTCAAGTGGATCGGTGATCAGATTGCTCAGCTGGAAGCTGCCGGTGAAGTTGACCGCTTCATCTTCGGCTTCGAAGAGAGCTACGGCTATCTGGCCGGACCGTATGTCCGTGACAAGGATGCCATCATCGGTTCGATGCTGATCTGCGAAATGGCAGCCTACTACAGAAGCATTGGTTCTTCCATCAAGCAGAGACTGGAAGAAATCTATGCCCAGTACGGCCGTTATCTGAACAAGGTCGACAGTTTTGAATTCCCGGGTCTGTCCGGCATGGACAAGATGAAGGGCATCATGGAAGGCCTCAGAAACGATCCGCCGAAAGAATTTGCCGGCAAGGCAGTTGCCAAAGTCATTGACTATCTGAAGCCGGAAGAAACCGGTCTGCCGAAGGCCAACGTGCTTGTCTACGAACTGGAAGACGGCGCCAAGGTCATCGTCCGTCCGTCCGGAACCGAGCCGAAGGTAAAGACATACTTCACAACACTCGGCAAGGATCTTGCTGAAGCCCAGGCAGAGAAAGATGCTCTTGCCGAAGCGTGCAAGCCGATTCTTTCCTGAAAACTGACACAATCAGAGAAGCACAGGTGATTCCGATGCCTGTGCTTCTTTTTTTCAGCAAAGTGGATAATGTATATTTTTTTCCGGCAGGGGTGTTAAAGATGGGTTATCAATGTTAGAATGTGGGCGCAACTTTTTGAAGCACTGCAGCCGCAGGGGAGAATTATGATGAATCAGTCCAGAATCGTAGAAAGTTTTCATCAGGGACACTGTACGAATGCATACCGCATGTTCGGCGCACATTTTGTCTATGAGGGAAACGAAGGTGTTAGATTTACGGTCTATGCACCGCATGCCAGAAATGTCAGTGTTATCGGTACTTTTACAGACTGGGATGCCCGGCCGATTGCCATGCAGAGATCGGATTTCAACGGTATCTGGAGTGTATTTGTGCCCGGTGTCAGAGAATGGGAATCCTATAAGTATCTGATTGAAAGCCGCAACGGCGAGATGATTCACAAGGCGGATCCGTATGCCTTTTACAGTGAGACAAGACCGGAAACTGCCTCCAAGATCTATGATCTTGACGATATCAGATGGTCGGATAAGAAATGGCTGGAAAAACGGACAAAGAACTTTGACAGACCGGTCAATATCTATGAAGTCTATGCCGGCGGCTGGAAGAAGAACGGTGAGTATCCCTATACGTATCCGATGCTCAGGGAAAACCTGATTCCGTATGTGAAGGAGCACGGCTATACGCATATCGAACTGATGCCGCTGAATGAATATCCGTTTGACGGTTCCTGGGGCTATCAGGCAAGCGGATATTTCTCCGTTACTTCACGCTACGGCAATCCGACGGAATTTGCCGAATTCGTCAATGAATGCCACAAAAATGATATCGGTGTAATCATGGATATGGTGCCGGTGCATTTTGTCAAGGATGCCTTCGGCCTGCGCTGTTTCGACGGCGAACCGCTGTATGAATACCGCAGCAGAAGCGATGCTGAATCGCAGTGGGGAACCATGAACTTTGACCTCTGGAGCGAAGAGGTCCGTTCGTTCCTGATGTCGGCAGCAGTTTTCTGGTGTGATGTATATCATATTGACGGTATCCGCATTGATGCCGTATCCAATCTGATCTACTGGGGCGGCAACAGCAACCGCGGCACCAATGAAGGATCCCTGAATTTCGTGCGCCGCATGAATTACTATCTGAACAAGGAATATCCTTCGGTCATGCTGATTGCTGAAGACAGTTCCGATTTCCCGAAAGTAACGGCCTCGACGCTGGACGGCGGTCTTGGCTTTGACTACAAGTGGGATCTGGGCTGGATGAATGATACTCTGAAGTACTATGCAACTGATCCGATCTACAGGATCTGGGATCATCACAAGCTGACGTTTTCCATGGCCTACTTCTACAGCGAGCGTTTCCTGCTGCCATTCAGCCATGATGAAAACGTGCACGGCAAAAAAACAATCGTTGACCGCATGTTCGGCGATTATGACATGAAATTTTCCCAGGCCCGCAATCTTTACGCATATATGTATGCCCATCCGGGAAAAAAACTGAATTTTATGGGCAATGAGATCGCGTCTTTCCGGGAATTTGATGAAAAAAAGGAACTGGACTGGTTCCTGCTTTCCTACCCCCGGCATGACTCCTTCTTGCGTTATGTGACCGATTTGAATAAAATTTATAAGGCGCATTCCTGCCTGTACCAGTATGACTATGATTATCAGAAGGGATTCAGGTGGATCGATGCTGACAATGCGAAGCAGAGTATATATTCTTTTTACCGCGAAGATGACAAAGAATATCTGATCTGCATTCTGAATATGACTGCCCAGTCATATGAGAATTATGATATCGGTGTTCCGCAGAGCGGCCGCTATACGGAGATCCTGAACAGTGAGAAGGATATCTACGACGGCTGCAATATGTGCAACTTTGAACCGGTGAAAGCCTGGAAGAACAAGAATGCACAGGGTGCGCTGGAACATTCTGTCACCATCCGCATTGCTCCATGGTCGGCAATCTGGCTGACCTGCCCGAAGAAAAAGAAAACAGCAAAAGATACGAAGGACGCAAAGTAAACCGTATTCTTTGCTGCTGCTAGAAAGGGAACCGTATGTTTAAAAACAAAACAGAGTTCAAGAAAGAGTTCACCCGCCGACTGATCGAAAACTACGGATGTACTGTTGATCAGACTCACCAGACCGAGAAATACATGACCCTCGGAAACATGGTCAGAGACTATGCAAACGTCAACTGGAAGGATACCAAGGAGGAAATTGCCGAGCAGGATGTCAAGCAGGTTTACTATTTCTCCATGGAATTCCTGCTGGGAAGAATGCTGACAAATAACCTCAAGAACCTTGGCATCTATGAAGTCGTTGTCGAAGGCCTCAAGGACCTTGGCATCGATTATGACGGTCTGGCCAGACTGGAACTGGATCCGGGTCTTGGCAACGGCGGTCTTGGCCGTCTTGCGGCATGTTTTATGGATTCCGCTGCATCTTTGAACTATCCGGTCAACGGCAACTGCATCCGTTACCGCTACGGTCTGTTCCGTCAGATCATCAACAGCAAGGGTGAGCAGGTTGAAATGCCTGACAACTGGCTGAAGATCGGCAACCCGTGGGAAATCCGCAAGCCGAAGCATGCTGTTGATGTCAAGCTTTACGGACACCTGGAAGTATCCTATGACGAAAAGGGAGACATGCGCTTCAAGCATGTAAATGCCACGCACATTCTGGCTGTTCCCTATGATATGGCAATGATCGGCGCCAATTCCAAGATGACCAATACCCTGCGTCTCTGGTCGGCGGAACCGGCTGATATTGCCCCGCAGGGCAGCGACTACCGCCGCTATCTGTCTTCCGTTGATGATATCTGTCTGAATGTCTATCCGGACGACAGCACGGAAGAAGGCAAGTTCCTGCGTCTGAAGCAGCAGTACTTCTTTGTCTGTGCCGGTATCAGCAGTATTGTTGAGACCCATATGAAGAAGTATCCGAGCCTGGACAACCTGGGAGAAAAGATTTCCATTCAGCTGAACGATACCCATCCGGTTCTGGCCATTCCGGAACTGATGCGTGTCATGCTTGATGACTACGGTTATCAGTGGGATGATGCCTTCAAGATTGTCCGTTCGGTCATGTCCTATACCAATCACACGGTCATGAGCGAAGCTCTGGAAAAGTGGCCGGTGCACTATGTACAGACACTGCTGCCGCGTATCTATATGATCATTGAAGAATTTGACCGCCGCTATTACCAGTATGCAATGATGAAGACCAGCAACTACGGTCTGGCAGAAAGAACCAGAGTCATCCGTGACGGTCAGGTGCATATGGCCAATCTGGCAATTATCGGCTCCCACAGTGTCAACGGTGTTGCGGCGCTGCATTCCGAGATTCTGAAGAACGATCTGTTCCGTGAATTCATGGAAGTATATCCGGGCCGCATCAACAACAAGACTAACGGCATTACACCGCGCCGCTGGATGCTGTACAACAACCCGCAGCTGAAGGATATGCTCGACCAAAGAATCGGCCGTTCCTATCACAAGAAGTATTCTGATTTCGAGAAGCTGCTGAAATATGTCGATGATCCGAAGACACAGCGTGATTTCCTGAATGTCAAATACGAGCGCAAGGAAATTCTTGCCAATTACATCAATGACGTATGCAATGTCGTGGTTGATGCAAATTCAATCTTTGATACCCAGGCCAAGCGTCTGCATGCCTACAAGCGCCAGCTGCTGAATGTGATGAACATCATCTACAGATATCAGTGCATCAAGCACAATCCGAACTATGAGATGTTCCCGCATACCTATATCTTTGCGGCCAAGGCAGCCAGCAGCTATACCTTTGCCAAGGCAGTCATCAAGCTGATCAACCGGGTTGCGGCTGTTGTCAACAATGATCCGGATGTCAGGGGAAGAATGAAGGTTGTCTTCCTGCCGAACTACAATGTTTCCATGTCTGAGATCCTGGTTCCGGGCACGGATGTGTCTGAGCAGATCAGTACCGCCGGCAAGGAAGCCAGCGGCACCGGCAACATGAAATTCATGATGAACGGCGCGCCTACGCTGGGCACCTACGACGGTGCCAATCTGGAGATTTTAGCCGCCGCCGGGGAGGACAACAACTATTTCTTCGGCGCGCGCGCCGAAGAGATCGCCGCGGAGCGGGCGGAAAACCGCTACGATCCGAAGGCAATTTACGAATCATATCCGGCGCTCCGCCGGGCGGTGGATACGCTGATCGACGGTACCTTTGATGACGGGGGCACCGGCGTGTTCCGGGAGCTGTACTCCTCCCTTCTGTACGGTGC
>JAZPXY010000048.1:0-6988 GCA_045543875.1 Bulleidia sp. | reverse complement strand
ATGAAGCGGGTGGAGAAGTTCCTCAAGGAAGAGGAATGTCCGGAGTGTCACGGCACGAGACTTTCCGATGCCGCCAGGGCACCGAAGCTGATGGGACTGTCTCTTGATCAGGCCTGTCGGATGACCCTGAAGGAATCGGTGGAATGGGTCAGGAAAGTTCCGGCATGGGTGCCGGAAGAAATGCATGATATGGCCGCAAATATCTGCGAGGCCTATCTGGAAACCGCAAAGAGACTTCTGGATCTCGGTCTTGGCTATCTGACCCTGGACCGTGCCTCTTCGACGCTTTCTACCGGCGAGAGGCAGAGAATGCAGCTGGCAAGAGCGGTCAGAAACCGTACGACCGGTGTTCTCTATGTTCTGGACGAACCGTCCATCGGTCTTCATCCCGCCAATATCGTCGGCCTGAACGGGGTCATGCATGATCTCGTGAAGGACGGCAACTCGGTTCTTCTTGTCGATCATGATACCCAGATCCTGAAAGAGAGTGACTGGCTGATCGAAATGGGACCGGATGCCGGTGCCATGGGCGGCAATGTCATTGCCGAAGGAACCGTCAGCGATATCGAAAACAATGAGAAATCCGTCATCGGTCATTATCTTTCCGGAAAGGAACAGGTCAGAAGTCATCTGGATCATAAGGAAATCTTCGAAGCCGGAAAGATTCATCTGGAAACCGATGCGATCCATACGGTAAAGCCATTGTCCGTTGATATTCCGAAGAACCGTTTAAGCGTCATCACCGGTGTTTCCGGATCGGGCAAGACAACCCTGATCCTGGAAAGCCTGGTGCCGGCTCTGGATTCCCTCTGCAATGAGAAAGAGATGCCGGAACATGTCAAGACAATCAAAGCCGAAGGCATTAAACATATCAAGCTCATTGATGCGACACCGATCGGCATCAATGTCAGAAGCACGGTTGCCACCTATGCCAATGTCCATGATGAACTGCGCAAGATCTACGGCAGAACAAAAGAGGCAAAGGCACTGGGATACAAGGCAGGGGATTTCTCCTACAATACCGGAAAGCTGAGATGCGGTGTCTGTGACGGCACCGGTCAGATTTCCCTGGACGTGCAGTTCCTGCCGGATGTGGATATTCCCTGTCCGGAATGCCGCGGCAGCCGCTATGCCAATACCGCCAAGAAGATCCATGTCACAAACAAAAGCGGAGAGATGAAATCCCTGCCGCAGCTGATGGACATGGATGTCAATACGGCACTGTCCTTCTGCAGAGACATGAAGACCGTTCAGCCGCGCCTGCAGATCCTCAGGGATCTTGGTCTCGGCTATCTGACTCTGGGAGAAGAAACTCCCGGTCTTTCCGGCGGTGAAGCACAGAGGCTGAAGCTTGCCAGTGAAATGGGCAGGGCTCAGGATGATTCGGTCTTTGTCTTTGACGAGCCGACCATCGGCCTGCATCCCAGGGATGTCGAAACGCTGCTCAGTGTCTTCCGTACCCTGATCGATCACGGGGCTACGGTCATTGTCATTGAACACGACCTGGATGTGATCAGAAACGCTGACTACATCATTGACATGGGACCGGAAGGCGGAGATGACGGCGGCATGATCGTTGCATGCGGAACACCGCAGGATATCAGAAACAATCCTGCCAGCATCACCGGCAGATTCATCTGAAAAACAGCAGGTAATTTATGAACACAGTACTGAAAGAACTGAACCACAGTGATCTTCCGGAAATCATGCGTCTGTTCCGGGAAGTATTCACCGGTCCGCCCTGGAATGAAAACTGGCAGGATGAACAGCTGGAAAACTATCTTCGCGATCTGACAGAAGTCCGTACCCCAGTCATCCTGGGGATGTATGCGGATGATACCCTGACAGGTGTATCCATCGGAAACATCCGTCACTGGTGCGGCGGAACGGAATACCATATCGAAGAACTGTTCATCCGCAGTGATCTGCAGAACAGAGGATTCGGAACCTGGTTCCTGCAGATGATCGAAGAATTTCTGAAGGAACATGATATCCGTCAGATTTTCCTGATCACGGACAGGAATATGCCGGCATGTGAATTCTACAGAAAGCACGGATTCACAGAAATCCCGGAACATATCTCTTTCTTCAGGGAATTCTGAAGTATGCATGTGCCCGGATAGAAAAGTGACAGAAACAGAGAGAGTGACCGCAGTCTGCTGATGAGGTCAATGAACATCAGAACAGCCGGATCAGGTATCCGGCTGTTTTCTTTGCGGCTGGTCGGAAAACAGTTCTTCATTTGTTCAGCTGGAAGATACAGAATCCTCTATAATGGATATAACAGTGTTTTACAGCCGGAGGGTTTTACAGTGGAACAGCAGGAGAATACAACAGCAGCGTACACAAAGGAACTCGGCCTGGAAACATTTCTGTTTCCGGTCGTCTTTATCGGCTTCTTTGCCTTGTTTGCGTCGGTCATGGGACTGGCAAATGCGATCAATACGATCATGAATACAGCTTACCGTCTTCTGATCGATACGGTATTATATATCACCGCCATCTGTGTCATCATGGGTGCGGTATCGGGACTTCTTTCGGAGTTCGGCTTTGTATCGCTGGCAGATCATATCCTGAAGCCTCTGATGAAGCCGGTCTACGGCATGCCGGGTGTGGCTTCACTGGGTGTTGTCACGACCTTCCTGTCTGACAATCCGGCCATTCTGGCACTGGCGGAAGACAGAAGGTTCCGCCGCTATTTCAAGAAGTATCAGTTTCCGGCCCTGACCAATCTCGGCACATCGTTCGGCATGGGGCTGATCGTCTGTACCTATATGTATTCGCTGTCTCCGGTCATGAATGAATCGATGGCAGTGCCGGTGCTGTTCGGACTGCTCGGCGCCGTGATCGGCAGTATTGTCAGCACCAGGATCATGCTGGTGTTTACAAAGAAACATTTCGGCGAGGAAGAGGAGATGGAAGCTTCTTCCGGTCCGGGCCGTACAGTGCCGAAGGGCATGCGTCCGATCCGTGACGGCGGCATCGGCAGCCGCATGATGAGTGCGATTCTGGACGGCGGCCATGACGGCGTGAAGATGGGCATTTCCATTGTTCCGGGCGTGCTTGTCGTCTGTACGTTTGTACTGATGCTGATCAACGGACCATCCGAAAACGGAACCTATACCGGTGCAGCCTATGAAGGTATCCGGCTTCTGCCGCTGCTGGCCGGCAAGGTCAGCTTTATCCTCAAGCCGCTGTTCGGCTTTTCTTCACCGGAAGCCATCGGCGTCCCGGTGACAGCCCTCGGCGCCGCCGGCGCATCACTGAGCATTACGGCGAATCTGGCCGCCAAAGGCCTGGTGTCGCCGTCTGATATTGCCGTATTTACAGCCATGTGCATGTGCTGGAGCGGATATCTCAGCACCCATGCCTCGATGATGGATTCCCTGAACTGCAAGGAACTCATCGGCAAGGCCATTCTCAGCCATACCATCGGCGGCATCTGTGCCGGCATGGCTGCCCACTGGCTGTATGTATTGTTTACACTGCTGTAAGGAGAACATATGCCCTCGATCTGGATTACCGGAGATACACACGGGGATGTGACAAGACTGAACTCTGTCAATTTCCCCGAACAGAAAGACATGACCAAGGATGACGTTGTGATCATCTGCGGTGATTTTGGTCTGCTCTGGGACTACAAGGGGGAAAACAAGGAAGAGAAGTTCTGGCTTGACTGGCTGAATGACAAGCCGTTTACGACCCTGTTCATTGACGGCAACCATGAATGTTTTCCCAGACTGTATGCGCTGCCGGAAGAAGAACGTTACGGGGCACCGGTCGGTGTCGCCAGGGATTCCGTGCTCTGGCTGAAGCGGGGATTCGTCTATGACATTCACGGCATCCGCATCTTTGCCTTCGGCGGCGCTTCCAGCCATGATACGACCGACGGCATTGTCAATCTTGACGGAACCAACAGTGACTGGCGGAATACGGCAAAGGAATGGTACCGGCAGGGGAAGCGCTTTTACCGCATCAATCAGGTTTCTTGGTGGAAGGATGAGATCGAACAGGACAGCCGTGTCTATCAGCGCGGTCTGGTAAATCTTGCGGCGGTTAACAATCAGGTGGATCTGATCATAACCCACTGCTGCAGCAATGATACGTGCCGGCTGATCGGGGTTGACGACAGGGACCGGATGACGGACTATCTGCAGAAGATCCGTGATACGGTGCAGTATGACTACTGGTTCTTCGGTCACCATCACCTCAACCGCACCGTGGCACCGAAAGAAATCTGTATCTACAAACAGGTACTGCAGGTCTATGACATCCGCGAAGAAGAACAGGAATAGGACACCGGGAATCACCGATGTCACAAATGATGCCGTCTATACGGCAGCGTATTCCAGTGACCTGCGGAAATACACAGTCACCTTTACCCAGGATGACGGAACGCTGATCAGCCGGACTGAGGCACCGTACGGAACGGTCATTACAATTCCTGCGGCACCTGTCAGGGACGGATATCAGTTCCTGTACTGGAAAGGTTCGAAATACTATCCGGGTGATTCCTATACGGTGACAGGGGATCATACCTTTGCGGCCCAGTGGGAACGCAAGACATCTCCGTCAGGGGTTCCTGATACCGGTGACAGCAGCACAAGCGGTCTCTGGAGTGCATTCCTGCTGAACAGTCTGATGACAGTATGTGCAGCCGGCTTCAGCCGCCTGAAGAGAATTAGGGAACAATAAATGAAATCTGAGCGGTTCATATATATGATATGAACTGCTCTTTTTCATACAGAATGCTGTGAACAGATGAATGCTGCAAGCATCGGTCATGAAAGCCGGGAAAGATGTATCATAGAACCATGAAGAATGCGCAGGAAACAAGAATTTCGAAATATATTGCACTGCTGCTGAGGCATCATCCGGAAAAGGCAGGTCTGGTCATGGATGAACACGGCTGGGTCAGAAGTGATGATCTGATCCGCGGGGTATCAGAATCGTATGACTTTGACCGGCAGCTGCTGGAAAAGATCGTGCGGGAAGATGAGAAGCAGCGCTATGCCTTTAATGAGGATCATTCCTTGATCCGGGCATCACAGGGCCATTCCATTCCCGTTGATGTACAGCTGCAGGCATATGATCCGCCGGAATTCCTGTTTCACGGCACCGCGGAAAAATATCTGCCGGGTATCCGCAGCCAGGGACTGCTTCCGAAGTCACGGCTGTATGTACATCTCTCAAAAGATCCTGATACGGCATACCAGACCGGACAGAGGCACGGAAGGCCGGCGGTTCTGACCGTCATGGCAGCAGAAATGCAGGAAGCAGGCTATGTCTTTTACCGCTCGGAAAACGGCGTATGGCTGTGTGAAAAGGTGCCGGTACAGTATCTGATCTTTCCGGAAGGAGAAAGGAAATGAAGATCCTGTTTTTTGATGCCGACGGCACCCTGGTCGGTGATGATCATATTCTCCGTGATTCTGTCAGGGGAGCTTTGAAAAAGACACATGATCTGGGAAACCTCTGTGTTCTCTGTACCGGCCGGCCGCTGTACGGCAGCGGTGATCTGCAGGGGCTGCACTTTGATGCAGTCATTGCCGAAAGCGGAGCTGTTGTTGAGGCGGACGGAAAAGCTCTTTTCCGCAAGGAAATCAAGACAGAAACTGTCAGGGACATTCTCTCCGGGGCAGAAGAATGCCGGGCCGGCATTTTCCTGCACGGGGAAAGAAACTTCTATGCCAATGAAACGATGAAGGAAATGCTTGCGGGGCATAATGAAAAGCTGAAGAAAGCGTATCCGCAAAGTTATGAGACGATGCGGCATATCCTTGAGCCGTTACCGGCAGAGGAATACCGGGATGAACCGGTGCTGAAGATCGATCTGTCATTTTCTGAAGATACGGACAGAATACCCGTGATTCCTTCGGAACTGTCAGTGTCATATTCCTTTTCCTTGGAACGGAAGGTAAAGGGAATGGAGATCAGTGCTGAAGGTGTATCGAAGAAAAGCGGTGCGGAAACGGTACTGGCGCATTACGGACTGAAGAAGGAAGATGCATACTGCTTTGGGGATTCAATGAATGATGACGGCATGTTTGCGGCCTGCGGTCATGCCTGTGCGATGGGGAATGCATCAGAAGAACTGAAGGTGATGGCTGACCTTGTTGCTGCAGGTATTGATGAAGACGGGCTGGTGCAGGCAATGTCAGGCTGGAATCTTCTGTAAGCGGCAGTGGAAAATTGCTATAATAGTGATCGTCTACAGAGGTTATTGCATATGAAGTCAGACAGCAGTTTCGCATCAAGAATCGGATTTATACTGGTCAGTGCAGGCTGTGCCATCGGGATCGGCAATGTATGGAAGTTTCCGTATCTTGCCGGCCAGAACGGCGGCGGCCTGTTTGTTTTGTTCTATCTGTTCTTTCTGGCAGTGCTGGGCATTCCGGTGCTGACCATGGAACTGGCCATCGGCCGCGGCAGCCGCAAAAGTGCGGTCCTGGGCTACAAGGTCCTGGAGCCTGCCGGCAGCAGCTGGCATATTCACGGCTGGTTCTGTGTGGCCGGATGCTATCTTCTGATGATGTACTATACGACCGTATCGGGATGGATGGTTTCCTATTTCATCAAGTTTGCGACCGGAACCTTTGATCTGCTGAATGCCGAAGCGGTGGACGGGGTATTCTACGGCATGCTCGGCAACCCGCGGGAAATGATCATGGCCATGGCCATTACTGTCATTGCCGGCTTTCTGGTATGCTCACTGGGCATCCAGAAGGGGATTGAGCGGATCACGACGGTCATGATGTCGGCACTTCTGCTGCTGATCGTGGTTCTGGCCGTGCATTCGATGATGCTGCCGGGAGCAGCGGAAGGGCTGAAGTTCTATCTGCTGCCGTCGCTGGCAAGAGCGCAGGAGTCGGGACTGGGACATGTCATCAGTGCCGCCATGAGTCAGGCCTTCTTTACCCTGAGCCTCGGGGTTGCGTCGATGGAGATTTTCGGCAGCTATAAGTCGGAGGCCAAGCGGTCTTAAGAC
>JAZPXY010000047.1:0-1518 GCA_045543875.1 Bulleidia sp. | reverse complement strand
CAGAGAATGAAGGAGGAAATTCTAGCATGGGCGAAGAACTCGAACGGGTAAAGCTGCTGCTTGGGGAAGAAGCTGTCCTGAAACTGAAAAACAGTACAGTGCTGATTGCAGGTGTCGGCGGTGTCGGTTCCTATGCCGCAGAAGCACTGGCAAGGACCGGTATCGGACATCTGATCCTGGTAGACAAGGATACCGTAGCCTTGTCCAATCTCAACAGACAGATCATGGCTGACCACAGCACGGTGGATGTACCGAAAGTCACCGCCATGCATGAGCGCATACGGAGCTTCAATGCCGAGTGTAAAGTGACGGAAGTACAGGCATTTCTCAACGCAGACAATATCGGCATGGTCAGAAACGCTGACTTCGTGGTGGATGCCATTGATACCGTCACCAGCAAGCTCGATCTGATCGAAGCCTGCCATGACAATGATATTCCCTTCGTATCATCTCTAGGCATGGGCAACAGGCTCGATTCCTCCATGGTGACATATACAGACCTGTGGAAAACACAGATGGATCCCCTGGCCAAGAGTGTGCGTCAGATGGCAAGAAAACGCGGCATCCGTTATCCTGTTCCGGTGCTGTTCTCTTCCGAGCAGCCGAGGATCCAGAACAGGATCATAAATCCTGAAGGTGAAACAAGAAAAGACAGAATCCCGCCGGCAAGCGTAATATTCGTTCCTGCTGCGGCAGGTCTCTTGGCAGCGAGCATTGCGGTGAGAACGATATTGGAGAATAACACATGAACAAGAAGAACATTAAACACAAGATCTCAATGATCTACACGTTGAGAGGCATACTTGCCGGACTGATCATTTCCATATGCTTTTTTGGAGTAGCTATGCTTGCCGGAACGATGGGCTGGGGAGCTGTCAGCTATGTTATGCTGGGCCTGGGCTGCACTGTATGTTTCGGCATCCTTGGCTTTCTGCTTTCCTTCATTAAGAAAGGTTCCGTCATGAAGGACATCATCAAACAGGAAAAACAGTACGGTGTTTCATTTGATGCATCCCCTGTCAGGGAAATGGGAAACAGCGGAACGATCTTCTGCTCGGATGACTGGCTCGTATTCCATGACCGTATGACGACCGATGCATGGTACAAAGACAATATCAGCGCGATCGAACGTGTCGGCAATCATACAGACAGAAGCAAAAAGGGACTGATGCGGATCACGGATGTGAACGGGCAGAAACAGGCAATGGTCTATCAGATCAGCGGTACTGATCTGGAAGCAGAGCTGAATGACTGGCTGCACCCGGTCATCGTGCCTGAAGAGAACATCTGTCCGAAATGCGGAACAGTCAATGAAGCAGGTGCACTGTTTTGCGCAGAGTGCGGTGAACGGCTGATCTGAACAAAACACTGCGCCTGGACGGACTGTATGTCCGGGTATAAAATTTGACTATTTCTCAAAAATATATATTATATTTCTTAAGCCGTGGAAACGGCAGAAAGGACTGGTGACAGAAATGAGTGAATTTCAGCGCACTGATTATTATTCTTCCACCGGGG